>NZ_JAWOIS010000001.1:0-65981 GCF_046484525.1 Marinobacter sp. | reverse complement strand
ATGAAGCCCATCTGGGAGATGGTGGACCAGGCCAGGGCATGCTTGACAGAGGTCTGGGTCATCATGGTGAGTACCGCAATCAGGGCGGTGCCCCCACCCACCACCAGCAACAACGCGTGGCCGGCGGTGAATCCCTCAAACACCGGGAACAATCGCAGCCACAGGAAACCACCCAGGTTGATGACACCGGCGTGCAGCAACGCGGAAACCGGGGTTGGAGCTTCCATGACCCGCAGCAGCCAGCCGTGAAACGGAATCTGGGCACATTTCAGGATGGCAGCGACCGCCAGAAGCACAGAGGCAAATGTCAGTGTCGGGAAAGATTGGCCGGCCACAACCTGCCCGGAGATCATCTCCGGCAGTCGGAACGTGCCGTAATGGCTCCAGAGCAGCAGCACACTGGCGATAACACAGACATCCCCGAGCCTGCTGGCAATGAATTTCTGGGCTGCGGCGAGCCGAGCCTCCGGCCGGTCGCCGTAAAGGGTCAGTAGT
Organism: Marinobacter sp.; assembly: GCF_046484525.1. Taxonomy (GTDB): domain Bacteria; phylum Pseudomonadota; class Gammaproteobacteria; order Pseudomonadales; family Oleiphilaceae; genus Marinobacter. Next base: position 65,486 of record NZ_JAWOIS010000001.1, on the reverse strand, counting down.
TGATGCAGTGCCAGGCTGACACCGATCCAGGCGCCTGCCAACACCAGCATGTGGTCGGTGAAAACCAGCAGGAGCACACAGGCCAGTGTGGTCAGGAACCAGGGCAGAAACATTTCCCTCGCCGGGTCGCCGGCCAGATAATCCCGGGCATACCGGAGGATCGCCCACCCGATAAACGCCACCATCAGCCCCATCCAGACGGCCAGCGCATCCGGGTACAAGCCAAGACGGGCCCCCATCTCCGGCAGTCCGGTGTCAATCAACCAGGCATCCAGTAGCAACATCATACCCACGATGCCCGTGATTCCGAGAGTTCCCAGCAGCAGGCTCTCGGAAACTCGCCAGCAATGGCGAATTTTCAGCGGATTTCTTGTCCAGTTACTGAAAACAGCTACTGCAAAGAAACTGATTGGCAGCAATAGCCAACCGATCAGTACCGGGATGGATAAAAAACTGATGCTCTCGATCATGCTTAACTCCCTTCATTGCGTCCCCATACTTTGCCGGGAGTGCAGCATCGATAAAAATGGTTTATAAATATCAAACCGTTCACTTAAAAAGAACGTTTTAACGGTAGTGCTGGAATGCGACTGAACTATCACCACCTTTACTATTTCTGGACAGTGGCCCGCGTCGGTCATCTGACGAAGGCTGCGGAATCACTTCATATTTCCCAATCCGCCCTGTCCGGCCAGATCCGGAAGCTGGAAGAGAGCCTCGGGCATAACCTTTTTATCCGTGAAGGTCGCCGGCTGCGGCTTTCAGAGGCGGGACGGGTTGCCTTCAATTATGCCGAGGACATTTTCCGCCAGGGCGAGGAACTGGCTGCGCTGTTCCGTTCCGGCAGCCAGACCAACCGGGAGATTCTCAAGGTCGGCGCAGTTGCCACGCTATCCAGGAACTTTCAGGAGGGATTTCTGAGGCCGCTACTGGGGCGAAAGGATCTGGAACTGAAGCTCCAGAGCGGCAGCCTGGATGATCTGCTCAGGCGCCTGTCTGCTCACCGGCTGGACTTGATTCTCTCCAATCAGCCGGTCCAGGGTGATGACCAGAATCCCTGGCGCTCGAGGCGCCTGGCCCGGCAACCCGTGAGTGTCATCGGCCCGCCGAGTGATAACAGCATGCCTGACCTGCCCAAATTCCTGCACGGCAGGAACCTGATCGTGCCGGGACCGGACAATCATATCCGACAGGCCTTCGATCAGATCTGCGAATACCACGGCATCTACCCGAACATCATCGCGGAAGTGGATGACATGGCGATGATGCGACTGCTTACCCGTGATACCCTCAACTTTGCGGTGTTGCCGCCAGTTGTGGTCAGGGATGAACTGCGTGCCGGGGTATTGCGGGATTATGGGGCCCTGCCCGGTGTTTACGAGGAGTTCTATGCCATCAGCATCCGCCGTCAGTTCCAGCAGTCCCTGGTGTCGGAACTGCTGACTCAACCTGCAGATGAGCTGCTAACCTCCTTGCCCGGTTGAGAATTCTGACTAGTGCCGATGTGCGAATAAATCATACATTCCTTTCGTAGGTCGCCGTATACTCAGGATGAGTCCATGAAAATAACAACATCCGGGCAGCGAGAATCATGCAAAGAGCAAACACCGAGTCCCCGTCCATACTCATCATCGGCACCGGTTTTGGCGGATTGGGGATGGCGATTCAGCTCAAGACCGCGGGCTACCACAACATTACCCTGCTGGAAAAAGCGAGCCGCGTGGGCGGCACCTGGCGCGACAACACCTATCCCGGCGCTGCCTGTGACGTCCAGTCCCACTTCTATTCCTACTCCTTCGAGCCCAAACACGACTGGTCCCGCAAGTTCGGCCTGCAAAGTGAAATCCTGGGGTACATGGAGCACTGCGTTGAAAAATACGGGCTTGGCGAGCACATCCACTTCAATTCGGAGGTTTCGGAGGCCAACTTCGATCAGCGTCTGAACCGCTGGAACGTGACCCTGACCTCCGGGGAAACGCTCACCACCCGCATTCTCATCACCGCGACGGGCCAGCTGAATCAGCCCGCCTGGCCAAAAATCGAAGGCCTCGACCACTTCCGGGGGTGGCTGTTCCATTCCGCCCGTTGGGACCACGACTACGATCTCACCGGCAAAAAGGTGGCCGTGATTGGCACGGGTGCGAGTGCCATCCAGTTTGTGCCCGAAATAGCCAAACAGGTGAACACCCTCAACCTCTTCCAGCGCAGTGCGGCCTGGGTTCTGCCCAAACCGGATCGCCCGTTCAAGCCATGGGAGCAGTGGCTGTTCAGCAAACTGCCAGTCTGGGACCGGCTCTACCGGTACCTGATCTACTGGAAGAACGAAAGCCGGGCGTTGGCCTTCACCCGCTTCAATGGCCTTCTGGAAGTCTTTGCCCGACAGGCCCGCAAGGAGGCGCAAAAGCGGGTGACTGACCCGGAAAAGCTCCAGAAGATCATCCCGGACTATCAGATCGGCTGTAAGCGCATCCTGATTTCCAACGACTGGTACCCGGCCATCAACCAGTCCAACGTGAATCTGGTGACCGACACTATCCGTGAGATTGTTCCGGACGGTGTGGCTACCGCTGACGGCACCCACTACCCGGCCGATGCCATCATACTGGCGACCGGTTTCCGGGCATCGGAGTTTCTGTCACCAATCAACGTTATCGGGCGCAACGGCAGGAACCTGAATGAGGCCTGGAAGGACGGCGCGGTAGCCTTCAAAGGCATCACCGTCAGCGGTTTCCCCAACATGTTCATGCTCTACGGGCCCAACACCAACCTCGCCCACAACTCCATTCTGTACATGCTCGAATCCCAGTTCCGTTACGTTCTCGATTGCCTGAAAGCACTAGACAAATACCCGGGAGCGGCCATGGATGTGCGCGAGGATCGCCAGGAGCGCTTCTCCCAGGTGGTTCAGGCCGGGCTGGAAGGGACGGTCTGGGATACCGGCTGCACCTCCTGGTATCTGGACGAGAATGGCAAGAACACCGTTAACTGGCCAGGATTTACCTTCACCTACCGATTCGCCACCCGGCACGTGGAGACCGCCGACTACCAGTTTCTGAACCCCGCCAACTGACTACACCCAACGGCAACTCCAATGTCGTTGAATTTTTCGGTCATTCATAGGATGATTGGGTCATATGATAGAAGGATGATCACCTGATGCTGGAAAGAATCCGAAAAGGTTCTCTGGTGGAAATCGCCATCGAGAGCCTCAGGCAAGCCATCGAGAAGGGAGACTGGAGGCTCGGAGACAAGCTCCCGGTAGAGTCTGAGCTGTCCGAATCCCTCGGCGTGGGCCGTAACACCGTCCGGGAAGCGGTCCGCGTGCTGGTGCACGTGGGTATGCTGGAAACCCGTCAGGGCGACGGTACCTATGTACGCGCCACTCGGGATGCGGGCGAAACCCTGCGGCGTATTGCCCGCACCGAGCTGGCCGACCAGCTTGAGGTCCGGATCATGCTTGAATCCGAAGCCGCCAAACTGGCCTCACTCAGGCGTACGGAAGACGACCTCAAGCGCATGACCGATGCCCTTGATGCCCGTGCGCGCTCCGCCAACAACCTGAAGGAGCGCATCAAGCATGATGAACGCTTCCACCACGCAGTGGTTAAGGCCTCCCACAACCCTGCCCTGCTCGAACTCTACGATTATTTTTCCCACGGAGTCAGCCAGACCATCGAGCGTACCGAGATGGATGCCGATCTTCCGGAGCCGTCCCAGGAAGACCATGAACTGCTGCTTGCTGCCATCCGTCGCGGTGAAGCCCAGAAGGCTGGGCAATTGGCCAGGGAACTGCTCGAGCCCAGCCTTGATGCCCTCAATCCGGGAACTGCCGTTTCATGAAGTTGCGCATTGATACCTTTACCCTGTTGCTACTGGGAGCCATTGTCCTTGCCTCTTTCCTGCCCGCCACCGGTTCCGCTGCGGACTGGCTGGCAATGGCCGGAAGCATCGCCGTGGCTCTTCTGTTCTTTTTCCACGGGGCGGCCCTGTCCCGGGAGCAGATCATCGCTGGCGCGACCCACTGGCGCCTGCACATCCTGATAACGGCCCTCACCTTCGTGTTCTTTCCGCTGGCCGTTCTGCCTATCAACGCGCTGTCGGACATCATCCCCACGTGGATGCCGAAAGACCTTGGGCTTGGTTTCCTTTATCTGGGGGTTTTGCCCTCGGCGGTCTCTTCTTCCATCGCCTACACCGCCATGGCGAAGGGCAACGTACCGGCGGCGATCTGTAGCGCGGCAGCCTCGAACGTCTTCGGCATGATGCTGACACCGTTCCTGCTATTGCTGCTGGTCAGTACGTCCGGTGCGGAAGGGTTTTCGGTGGCCGAGGCGCTGAAGGATATCGTGATGCAGCTGTTGCTGCCGTTTGCAGTGGGCCATGCCATGCGCCCCTGGTTGGGAGGTTACCTGGCCCGGAACGAGAAACTCATGGCGCGTTACGATCAATGCGTGATCTGGCTGATCGTGTATTCCGCGTTTTCCCATTCTGTCGTAAGCGGGCTCTGGCAGAACCTGCCATTGCAGGCCATCGTCTTTGCCATCGTCCTCTGTTTCGCACTGCTGGGCTTCTTCATGGTGATGGCACGGTTCCTGGTCCGGCGCTTCGGTTTTAGCCTGGAGGACGAGACTGCAGTGGTGTTTTGTGGATCGAAGAAAAGCCTGGCATCGGGGCTGCCCATGGCAAAGGTGCTGTTTTCAGGGCACCCGGGTTTCGGCATGATCGTGTTACCGATCATGTGCTACAACCAGATTCAGGTGATTGTCGGCGCGATCCTGGCCCAGAAATATCGCGAAAAAATCGAACAGGCAAGGGAATCATCCCCCGCCCATACCGCCGAAAATTGACGCGAGAATCACCAACCCCACGATCCAGCCGATGACGGCCGGCCAGAAATTGGCCATTTGTGGCGGCTGTTCCGGTTGATCCTCGGCCATGCCGGATTCCGGGTAGTTCCGGTCATCAACCGGCTCCTCCGCTAGGTCCTGCAGGCTGTACCAGTCGAACCACTCACCCAGAAAACGGGTGACCGGGGCTGCCAGACTGCCGTTTTCAGCCATTGACCGTAGCTGAGGCTCCAGTTGACCGGCAATTTCCCGGCGCAGGGCCGGCTTGTCGGCAGGCGGCTCGCACAGAATCGCCTTCCAGATACCCACATCCTTGCTCCGCCGGGAATCATTCAGTAATGCCTTGATCTGAATAATCACCTCCCGAACGATTTGACCTTCCTGGCTGTCGAGAGGGCGTCCGGCTACCGTATCGCGGGCACCACTCTCCTGATTGGCCGGGGAAGCTTCAGCCTCTTCGACTTCTTCTTTCTGCTCGTTCACCGGTGCCTCACCGGTTGCTTCGCGAAAAGCCTGATCCAGCCTGTCTACCTCCTCGCCAGAGGCAAATTTCAGCTGTTGTTCATATGCCTGCTGTATTCGCTGACGGTCACTGGTTGGTTCGATTCCAAGGATCTCCCAGCAATTCATATAGCTGTAACTCCCAGCCCAGAGATTGATTACAATATTGAGAGACAAACCGTGTGTAGTCCCCTACGATAGGTAAAACAACAAGAATACCGTGTTAAACCCCCTGCGACCGGCAGATTATAGAACGTGATTCATGAGTGTTTCGACTAGAATGCAGTTAAGCTTCATAAACCTGCCACTCCGCCGGCCATTCCGTTACGCTCTGGCGCTGGTCACCGCCACAGCTTTGCCAGCCCACGCCCAGGATTCCGACCCCTTACTGTTGCCAGAAACCTTCGCCCTTGACGGTGAGCTCTCCGAGCTTCCTGAAGTGCTGACCACTACCCGGCTGAGGCAATCCAAGCTCAAGGTGCCCGGTACGACCACCATTCTTACCGGTGACATGATTCGCGACCTGGGGATCATGAACCTGGCGGACGCCTTGAGACTGGTGCCCGGGATGGTTGTGGGTGACCAGGGCAGCACCAATCCTGTGGCAACGTACCATGGTACGTCACAGTATGAACAGCGCCGGCTTCAGGTCCTGATCGATGGACGTACAGCATACCGTGCGAATCTTGCTGATGTGGACTGGATAGCCATGCCGGTGGCGCTGGAGAATGTCGAGCGTATCGAGGTCAGCCGGGGTCCCAACTCTGCCGCATACGGTATTAACGCCTTTCTTGGTACCATTAATATCATTACGCGCTCGCCCGACGATACGGCCGGTGTGGAAACCTATGCCGCATCCGGTTCCCGCGGTTACCTGAGAACGTTCTCCTCTGTCGGTGATGCCAATCCCGACGGCAGTTGGCGACTGTCCTACGAAAAACGCAAATCCAATGGCTTCGACTCTCAGCTAGAGGGCGGCGAACCGGTTCCGTTCCATGATGGCCATGACACCAACAATTTCAACTTGGACAGCATCCTGAAAATCGATAACCGGCACTCCGTTGATTTTCGGGCAGGGATACTGGAAGGGGTCAATGAAGAGGACAGATTCAAATCCGGTAAGCTGGGGGCGGTAACTGATCCGGACATACTGACGGACGATTACTACCTGCAGGTCCGATTCAATGGCGGAACATCCCCAAACCATTTCTATCACGTGCAGGCCAGCTATCAGGACCAGAAACGACGACAGCACTGGTCGATAGCCATTCCGGCGGACGAATTTTCTGCGCTTTTGCCACCTGACAGCTCTTTTCCGAGCGATCCGGATGCTTTCTTCATCGCTGACCTGAATGAGGACATCGATGAGTCCCGACTGGAATTCGAGTTTCAGGATACGTTACTCCTTCATCCGGAACTCAAGCTGGTGTCAGGTGTAGGCTATCGAAAGGATACCTTCGCCTCGGAAACGTTCTTTAATGGACGGGGTAACAATTATCAGAGCCGTGTATTCGCCAATGCGGAGTACTCACCGGCCCGCTGGATTACATTCAACGCCGGCGGAAACTACGAGAGAACAACAACGACCCGGGAAGGCTACTTCTCTCCGCGGGCTGCCACCAATTTCATCTTCAATGACAACCATGCACTCCGGTTCGTGTACTCCCGTGCCGTACGAACACCGGATGCGTTTGAGCAGGACCCTGACTGGTCATACCGGCCAGCCGACATTCAGCCGCCATTTACAACGCTTGAAGGGGTGCGTTTTCTTGTCGAGGACCTCGTCGACTCCCAAACCTCAACCCTTGGTGAGGACCTGGAGGAGGAATGGATCACATCCCGCGAGATCAGTTATTTCGGCCAGTTTCATTTAGATAACGTCCTGTTTTCAATGGAAATACGCTATTTCAATGATGACCTGGACGACATGATCAGTGGCGTTATCAATGAAGAGGAATGGACCATAGATAACAACGTTGACCTGGACCAGGAGGGATTTGAAGTTGAAACCTCACTGAAGTTTCCGGGAACGATGTTACGCGCCACCTACGGCTATCTCGACCAGGATGGCCGCTACATTGGTGATCCAGCCGCCCTGTCCGAAAGCGATCAACAATACGCCGTTGATTTGCTTGGACGATTGTCGGCCCAGCACTCCGGCAGCATCGTCTGGATTCAAGAACTCGGGATGGACCTCACCTCCTCCGTGGCCTACTACTGGACCAATGAGGTCAGGGATACGCGTTATGAGCGTGCGGACCTCCGGCTCGCCAAACGGGTGGACACGCCAGGGTACAGTTACGTGCTCGCGCTCACGATGCAACACTACCTGAATCCAGAGGCATGGATGAGTCCGGACAACCGGATTGAGGATCATAACCAGTTTTTCGTTGAAGCCGGAATCCGGTTCTGAGCTTCTTAGCCAAGGATAGCCTGTGACCCGGGAAGGTATGGAAAGGATCGTTCAGCTGCAACAGGATAAAAATTACGGTAGCAAGGCCCGGAGCCGCAGCACTCTGTATGGCGTTTTACTTCTTCTATTTTCCACTCTGGCTTGGTGCCAGGAATCAGACCCCCGTATTGTCTACCTGGCAGGATCTGGCAATCCCGCCCTCGACCAGCACATGACCCGGCTGCTGGAAGATTCGCTGGGCAAAGATGTCGCACTGCATCCGCTGGCGAAGGGCCAGACTACCACTCCGGATGACGCCCCGATCGTGACTATTGGTCCCTCCTCCTTTCTCAGGGTACGCCAGGCCAACCGCCGTGTGCCAATACTGGCCATGCTGGTGGAACGGGATTTCATTGAGGATTACGTGACGCGCAACCCGGGCCAGATATCAGCGGTTTATTACGATGTTCCCCTGCATCTGCAGGCCCGGATTGGTAAGGCGGTCCTGCCCCAGGCAACCAAAGTGGCCATCCTTGCCAGCACAGAAACGGTCGGGCTTTACGAGCCGGTTGTCGACAAGTTGCCTGCCATGGGGCTACAGCCCCGGGTATTCATTGTTGATTCCCGGCAGGACCTGATTCCGACCCTGGTCAGGGCGCTGAACTACGGAGATTTCCTGCTGGCGGGTCCCGATGATCGTATCTACAACCCCAGCACCATCAAACACATTCTGTTGACCACCTATCGGCGCAACCGGATCGTGATCGGCCCGAGTCAGGCCTACGTCAAGGCGGGCTCCCTGGCATCCGGTTACGCTCCGTTTTCCATAATGGCCGGCACCGCTTCCCGGCAGCTGAAGCACTTTTTTGCCAACGGAGAATTGCCGGCTCCTGACTACCCCGATCAGTACCGCGTGGAGATAAACAGCCAGGTGGCACGATCCCTGAACATTCCGCTGCCCGGCAAGGAAGCCCTGGAACAGGAGCTTGACCGGGCACGGGCAGAGAATCAGGAGGTCAGGCAATGAGCAGAGATGGCACCTCCAACATTTCACTGTCTAGAAAGCTGCTACTGTTGGGTGCCCTGCCCGCTGTGGTTATGTTTATCGTACTGATGGTGTTTTTTACGTCGGCCCGGTTAGAGGATGCGCGCAAGGACTTGATGACAGGGGGGCAGATGCTGGCTGACAGCCTGGCACCTGCGCTGGAGTACCCGGTTGTCTCCGGGAACACCACCGCTCTGGAACAAATCCTTTCACAGTCACTCAGGTACAGCAACGCGGCGTGGGTCCGCGTGACAGACGTCATGGGTGACGAACTTGGCATGGTCCGGGCATCCGAGAAGCCCCTGACCGGAGATGCCGGGGATTACCTGACTTTTGAGGCAGAGATCCTTCAGTTGCCACTGACCATCGGAGCCAATGAAGCAAACCAGTGGTTCGCACCCGAGTTCGGCTTTGACTCGGGCGCACTGAGGGTTGGCACCATTGAGGTTGGAGTCAGCACGCTCGCTTTGCAGACAAGGCAACAGGAGATTCTGTGGACTTCCATCGCTGTAGGCTCTTCCCTACTGCTGTTTACCGTCCTGGTGGTCAGGCACTTCCTGGGAAATATCCTCTCACCCATCCATGGATTGTCGGAGCGAATCGACCGGCTGATCGATCGGGATTATGCTAAGGCGGTTTCAGATTCCTCGGGAAGTTCTCATGATATCAATATAATAGAATTAAAACTTAATCAACTTGCTGAACACCTTGCAACGCTCAAGGCAAATCATGACGAACTGCTGTCAGCGTCTGAATCAGCCCGGAATAAAGCAGAGGCCGCGAATCGCGCAAAATCCGAGTTTCTGGCGACCATGAGCCATGAGCTACGTACCCCGCTCAATGGGGTTCTGGGAATGGTCGACCTGATTGAAGAAGAACCACTGTCCTGCCGACAGCGGGATTACCTGCGAACGGCCCGACAATCCACCGAGGATCTGCTGACAGTGATCAGCGATATCCTCGACTATGGTCAAATGGATAGCGGTGAGATTCGACTCGATAATCGCGAATTTGACCTTCGCAGTGTGATCAATAACTGCGCCGCCTCCTATCGCCTTCAGGCGGAGCAACACGGTCTGTCACTCGCCATTGAGTTTTATGGAGAATGGCCTGAGACGCCATTGGTTATTGGCGATGCCGGCAGAATGCGGCAAATCATGGCGGGCCTGCTGGACAACGCGATCAAGTATACCGCCGAGGGCGCTATCAAGGTTCGGGCCGGCTGCTTTCCCCTGGAAGAGAACACGATCCTTCTCAACTGTGCAGTGAGCGACTCCGGTGCCGGCATACCTGCCGATCGGGTGCACGATATCTTCAATTCTTTTGAGCAGCTGGACTCCGGCAACTCCCGCAGTTATGGCGGCACCGGGCTCGGCCTGTCACTGGTCCAGCGACTGGTGGAACTCATGGGAGGGCACATACAGGTGGAAACCGACCTTGACAACGGCTCCAGCTTCCGATTTGAGTTGCCGTTCGATCTGGGGCCAACCGTCAGAGCTGCTCCCTCCAGACAGGCGCCTCCTGCCAGAAGTCCGAAGGATGGGTTACCCCGTGCCCTGGTCGTGGAAGACAATCTGGTAAACCAGCGAGTGGCTTCGGCGATGCTGACCCGACTTGGCTTCCGCACGGATACTGCCGCAAACGGGGAGGAAGCAGTGAGCGTCGTTCAGCGCAATCACAACGGCTATGATCTGATCCTGATGGACTGCCAGATGCCGGTCATGGATGGATACGAGGCGACCCGGCGTATCCGGGAATGGGAACGCAGTAACGGTCAGCAGGGAATCCCGATCATCGCGCTAACGGCCGACGTATTGCCAGAGACCGAATCCATCTGCCTGGGCAGCGGAATGAATGATTTCCTGCCGAAACCGGTCCGGAAAGAAAAGCTTCAGGAAGTACTTGGCCGCTGGACCGCTCTCCCCGAGGAGTGAAGAGCCAGCCATCTGGCTGGCTCAGACTGTCAGGCGACAGGCTCCCTCATGGTGACAAATTCCTCTGCGGAGGTCGGGTGGACCCCCAGCGTGGAATCAAACTCCGCCTTCGTTGCCCCCGCTTTGATGGCAACCGCCAGGCCCTGGATGATCTCTCCGGCATCCGGCCCCACCATGTGGGCGCCGAGCACCTTGTCGGAATCGTCGTCAACAACCAGCTTCATGAGGCAGCGCTCTTCACGGCCGCTCAGAATATATTTCATCGGTCGGAATTCGGAGCGATAGATTCTCAGCTTGTAACCTTTATCCCTGGCCTCGAACTCGGTCAGTCCGACGGTGCCAATGTTCGGCTGGCAGAAAACCGCAGTCGGAATGGCAGTGTAATCCATCTCGCCCTGCCCGTCTCCGAAGAGCCGCCGGGACAGCACCATAGCCTGCGCCAAGGCCACCGGAGTCAGCTGAGGCGTACCGATCACGTCGCCAAGCGCCGTAATCGAGGGCACGGCAGTCTGGAAATTGTCATCCACCACAATATGTCCGGAGGCACCCAGCTCCACACCTAAGTCAGTCAACCCAAGACCATCAACGAGCGCCCGGCGCCCGGTTGCCGCCATGACCAGGCCGGTGTCCAGGGTTTCGCCTGTGCTGAGCTTGACCTGATAGTGCGTATCGTTGGATTCGACCGCCTCGATGGTGGCACCAAAGCGCAGGTTGACACTCTTCTTATGCATTTCCTGCTCGGTGAAATGACGAATGTCGTCATCAAACCCACGCAGGAACAGGTCCCCCCGGTAAAGTAAGGTGGTCTCCACACCCAGCCCAGCCAGAATCCCCGCGAACTCCACGGCTATGTAGCCACCACCCCAGACCACGGCATGTTTCGGGAGCTGCGGCAGGTAGAACATTTCGTTCGAAGTGAGGATGTGCTCTTTGCCGGGCACATCGGGAACTACCGGCCAGCTGCCCGTGGCAACAGTGATGTGTTTGGCGGTGTAGGATGTATCGCCAACCTGGACGGTATTGCCATCAAGGAGGATTGCGGAGCCCTGGATAACCGTTACCCCGGCGTTTTCGAGAAGGCGCCCGTAAATGCCGTTGAGTCGTTCGATTTCAGCGTTCTTGTTGGCCACGAGTGTGGACCAGTCGAAACTGACATCACCCAGGGGAACGTTCCAGCCGTAACCTGCCGCGTCTTCCAGTTCATCGTGAACGTGTGCGCCGTAGACAAACAGTTTCTTCGGGACACAGCCGACGTTTACACAGGTTCCACCAAGATAACGGGACTCCACTACAGCTACCCGAGCCCCTCGTTGGGCAGACATCCGGGCCAGGCGGACACCCCCGGAACCGGCGCCAATAACGATCAGATCATAATCCAGACTGTCAGACACAGTTTCTCCTGTCGATGAAAATGACTTCAAATGGGTCCAGAGGCGGCAGCTTTGCTCTCCGGTTTCAGTTCCCGAAACAGCACGTGGTCCTCGTAATCACCCAGCCGAATCTTCCCCAGGCTCCTGAACCCTTCGGATTCGTAGAATGGCAGATAGCGGCTGTTGCCGGTATCCAGCACCAAGCCACTGCCCCGGGGATTTTCACTACAAAGCCGTTCAACCGTCTTCAGCAGCAGCCGGCCATAACCACGGTTCTGGTATTTCGGATCCACCCCCATCAATGGCAGCTGGTGCGCCTGGGGTCGGGGCAGCATGTTTCGTATTTTTTCGTGATAATCGAGGTAGCGACGGGTCGATGCAAAACCGGTGGTCAACACCATACGGATGCGCCAGCTGAACTGTTCGGCCAGGTTCATCCGTAATTCGGGCTCGCCCACAAAAGCCACCGCCACCAGAGTATTATCTACCATTACGCCGATAACGTCCTGATTATACTCAAAGTACAGGTCTATCAATTCCCGTACCGTGGCGCGGACACGCCGATCGTAGCCCGGCCGCCGGTGATCGAACAGGTACTGGAACGTCGGCTCGCTCCGATAAGCATGGTAAAGAATGGATTGTGCTTCGTTCCGGGCAGTATCGTCCAGACGTACAATTACCGGCTCAGGATTGTTATTGTTGTCTTTGCCGTCAGTCATCGCCTTCCCCTTTCTCAGATGGTCAGTGTCAAACGAACTGAAACCTTTCCCGGGTCGTTGCCCCGGTCCATGGCAGCCTGATCGATGACCACACCATGTTCTGTAGTTAGCCTTTCAAGCCAGGATGCAACATCGGCGTAGGGTACGCTGTCCATCCAGACACGGATTGCCTCGTCACCACTGGGTTCAAAGCGCTGCAGTGCCAGCCCCGCCTCCCGTGCGGAACTGGTCACCAGCGCCATCAGAGCGCGACCGTCGGCCGGTGTGTCTACCGTGGCGGAGGTGCTGGATGAAGAGGTCCCCGCCAACCCCTTGATTACCGGTTCATTCGCCTGCATCCAGCTAAACAGTTCGGCCGCGCTATCGCGGTCGCTGACTGCCCGGTCATGGAATCCCGTGACCGGCTGCCACACGGCAAAATAGAGAATTCCCAGCAGCACGGCGATTGCCAGCACACTTAATGCCTGCTGATCGCGCCTGGGCAACTGATCGTATTGCGCAATAAGCTTGCCGACGGCGGGCTGTTCCTTCAAACGTTCCAGCATTCCGTTACCCTCCCGATACTGTCAGCCGGCCACGGGCGCCGTCGGATTCATTGACGACCGAACCGATCTGGGCTTCAAGCCCTTGCCCTGACAAACCGTTGCGAAGGGCGCTCAGGCGATCGTAACTGTCGGCACGGATATCCACCACCAGTTCGCCCCGGTCCTTACTGTAATTGACCGAGTTGAAGGTCACCGACCCGGAAGATGGTAACTGGGAAAATTGCTGACCGGTGTATTTCATCAGCGCGATGAAGTCGAGTTCCGGGCCCCGGGAACCGGCTACCCGTAACTGGCCTTCAAGAACCCGACGGACATTTCCCGCATGGGTGCGGCGGTCATCCGGAAACGCATCGCGATAAATCACCATGGCCTGGGCTTCAAGTTCCTTCGCCTGTCCCTGGTAATAAAAGCCCATTCCGACTTCAAGCGCCACCTGAATGACAAACCAGATTGAAGCCACGGCAATCAGCGGCTTCCAGGGATTGAAGGGACTCTCTTTGCCGGCCTTGACTGAAAAAGCGCCCTGACAGAGATTGAGGGGCTGGCAGCGGTGCTGGTGATGGGCGTGGGCAAGGAGTTCCAGTGGCATCAGATCGAGCTCTTCCTGCCGGACCTTTAGCCTGCCCGGTGCCTTCAGATCCGCGATCACTGCCTGGTGATATTCCAGCTCGTCGGGTGTGCCATAAAGGGTAACCGGAACCTCCGCCATCACCTCCTCGGTCGGGGGTACAGCCAGAGTATGGGCGAACATGCCAAGATTTGCAGCCTGCATGCTCAACCACTCGCCACGGTCGCTGACCAGCATGGCCACCTCGCCCATCAGGCAGATGGTCCAGCCATCGTCAGTCGATGGCAAAAGTGATGCATCCGGATAGATGGCATCAAGGCGGGCATTCTCCCACCCGGAGAACAGGGAGATCCAGTTGCCCATGCGCTCCCGATCGATGGCAGCGACCCGGTAGCCCTCTTCCGAATGCTTGCCCAGGGCCAGGTGAACAGAGTCGATATCCTGGGCGACCTGCTCCTCCACCGCATAGGGCAACGCCTGAAGGATGAAGCGGCTCTGCTTGGCCGGGATATCGGCGATGCAGAAAAGCGCGTCCTCGCCCGGTATCAGGCCCACCAGCAACACATTTTCCAGGGCGTTCTGGGCAAGGGTCTGCTCAATGGTGTCACGATTATCCCCGGTACCCCTGGCCTGGGCATCTCCGCTGGCATCCTGAAGTACCCAGTTGAACAGCTGGGCATCCGGATTCTCATCGACATCCGCAAACGGCGGGACCGGCCGGACAAAAAGACGATAAGACATGGCTATCCTTCTGAAATGGTAAAGGGCTCTTTGGTAATTCGGTTTTTCTGTCCGGTATCCCTGTGAACCGTCCGGACCTCACCTTCCCCGTTACGGTAAATGGTGCTGACCATGTTTACGACACGATTATCGTAGGTAATCCGTGAAACAACTTCAAAAAAACGGGTTTGCAGCGTCAGCCCCGTGGCCTTGAGCCCCAGGCCGGCAAATTCCGGCAAGGCGAGGAAATCCTGAAGATTGCTGAAAGATTCCTCTTCCCGTTTTTCCAGTACAGCAGCAATTGCTGTCTCGGATAACTCCTCATGGAGGGATTGCAGCACCGGGCCGGTCGCAGTGTTGACGTTGATCCCCGAGCCACTGACCGGCAGAGCAGCGACATGGGGCCGTAACACCTGGTAGATTTCCTCGGTCATGCCCTCGATCAGCCGTAACTCCGTGACGTCGACAATCGGCTGGTTACCGGCCCGATAACCGGGATCGGCCATCAGGTATTGGCCATCCTCGGCGCCATAGGCACTGATGGTCTGGTCATTACTGTCAATCCAGTCGATCAGGACATCCACGCTAATGCCGGTGATGCCCAGAACCATGAGCAGTCGGGTGAACCGATCCTTCGCCAGAGTGTCCACCTGCCCGGCCGGCGTTACCAGG
The DNA here is from genome assembly GCF_046484525.1 of Marinobacter sp. Classification (GTDB taxonomy): domain Bacteria; phylum Pseudomonadota; class Gammaproteobacteria; order Pseudomonadales; family Oleiphilaceae; genus Marinobacter. The sequence goes on along the minus strand of NZ_JAWOIS010000001.1, from coordinate 50,173 downwards.
TCGTTCAGGTTGAACCGGCCACCAAGATCATCAATTTGCATCTCAACGACACCGATGCCGTCATCCAAAGGAAGGATGGCCGCGTTTGCCGCCCAGAGTTCATCCAGACTATCAACCATCGAGGCATCCTCTTTGTCTTCCTCGAAATCCCGGACCAGAATGCGGCGGGCGAAGTCCTCGGCACCCAAGGCGATACTGTGTCCCTGTTGCTGGGCCAGGTAATGCCCTGCCTGGAATACCCGGATGTTGAGTTGCTGGGTCATTCCGGAGGCAAGCATCACCACCAGAGCCATTGCCAGCAGCACCATCACCAGGGCGACACCGCGCTGTCTGCTTTCGAATTGGCAATTCCGAAACAACATCATCTTGCAGCTCCACCCTGCGGTGCAGTGGATTCCTGACCGGGCTGCTGGCCTGGCTGTTCGGGTTGTTGCTCGCGGTTTTCTTCGCCTGTCTGGGTTGCCGCCTCATTAGCCTGGTTGACCAGGCCCTGGGCTGCGGCCGGATCAAAGTCTGGCAAGGCAAAAGTACGGACCAGTTCGCCAAACCGCTCGTGCTCTATGGTGACCTCAATGCCCAGAGGCAACGGAAATTCCGGGCGTTCTCCCGGAGTCAGGCCAGCGAGGTCATCATCCGATGGCCAGTCCTCCTGCCAGGCGCGCTCGCTGTTCATAAAGCGCACGTCAAAGGCGGTAATGTCCTCAAGAAGCAGGACATTCTCACTGTTGTCTTCCTGGCCCTGATCCACCGTGGGCCAGTAACGGCGAAAAAGCTCAGTACCGGTGTATTCCCAGCCAGCCCTCTGCAAACCGCTGCGCCGAAGTCCTAGCGGATTGCGCCAGCCCTGACGGGTCAGTAACAGTGCGTAGCCTTCTTCTCGGCTGGTCAGCGCCGGCTGAAAGTCTCCGTAGACGTCCCGGGCGGAACGATTAACCACCTGGGTGATATCCCGCTCCAGAAGCAGCATGGCGCGCTGGATGTGATCGAACTCCCCGGCCAGCTCATTGACCCGGTCCCTGGAATGGACCACGCCGTTGATGACCTGCCAGACACCGAGGCCGATCACCGCGGTGATGGTTACGGCAATCAGCACTTCCATGAGGGTGAAGCCGGACTGGCGCATCACTTCTCCCCCACGAACGCAGAGAGGGTATGAAGCGGTACCGGATCGTTTCGTTCATCGGTGTATTTGGCCACAGATACCTCTATCCGGCGCATGCCGGGTTCATCCGTCGCCTTCACGGCGGTTGTTACCCGCCACCGGAAAGGACCATAGTCAGTATCGGTGGAGTTCTCGGAGATGCCGGGAAGCTCTTCCTCGAGGCGGATGGTGTTGATGCGGTTATCGGCGATCCAACCGGCCAGTGTCTTATCCCTGATCCGCTCGAAACTTGAGATATACTGGCTGCCCACTTCGGCGGCCGCGGTCGCAATCAATCCGAACACCAGGAGTGCGATCAGGACCTCAATCAGGGTAAAGCCTCGTGACCGGTGCATCATGCGTCACCCTCTGCCCCGGGTTTGCGCCAGTGGATACCGGTAATTCCGTCAGACTCCAGAACATGCATGTAGTCGGTGTCCGAGCCCACGGTAAACTCGATCTGGAAGGGGGTGGTTTCACCGCTGGAAAAGAACACGATGTCGGGCAGTTCCCGGTCGGATTCCGAAGCAAGTCTGGGGGCGTCGTTTTCAATATACTCGGTGGCAACCAGCCATTCCGGGAACGCCCGTGCCTGAAAGATCTGTTCTCCGGAAGCCTTCCATTCCGCAGTCTGGTCCTGAAAAGCCACGAACTGGTAACCGCCCTCCTCCAACCGGACCCCCATCTCGAGATTGTTGAGTACAGCCTGCTCCGAGGCGGTCTGCATCAGGAGGTAAAGCTCCCTGACCTCATTCTCCAGCTCCCTCTGCTGGGAACCACCGCCCAAGGTGAATACCGCCAGGGAGGCAAGCAGACCCACCACGATCAGGACAACGAGGATCTCTATCAGCGTAAAGCCGCGTTGCGTTGTCCTGTGCTGCACAGCCGATCAGCCTTTAGTCTTCCAGACGCTGATATCAGCAGCGTCGTCATCGCCGCCCTCCTGGCCGTCAGCGCCATAAGAGTACAGATCGTAAGGGCCCTCGGTACCGGGGCTTACATACTGAAACTGGTTGCCCCAGGGGTCTTCCGGAACACTTTTGAGATAGCCGTCCGGGTTCCAGTTCTTGGGTTCCGGACTGCCGCTGGGCCTCGAAACCAGCGCTTCCAGGCCCTGCTGGGTGGACGGGTAATGGCTGTTGTCCAGACGGTACAGATCCAGGGCGCTCTGAATGTTCTTGAGCTGGGTCTCGGCGATGGTCACTTTGGCCTGGTCACTCCGACCCATGATGTTAGGGGCCACGATCGCCACCAGCAGGCCGAGGATCACCATGACCACCATGATTTCAATCAGGGTAAAACCGCGCTGTGTGAAACGTTTGTGCATAGTTTTGCTCGTCATTTTCTCACTCGTCGTTGCTATGGATTCCTTTCCCGGAAAAGAACTGCCGGACCACTGGCCCGGATGTCAGCCAACCAGGTTGCTCATATTCAGGATCGGCAGCATGATCGCCAGCACGATGATCAGCACCACCACACCCATGACCAGCAGCATCATGGGCTCAAACAGGCCGACAATGGCTGCAATCCTGGACTGCAGGGTGTTTTCCTGCATCCGGGCAGTTCGTTCCAGCATGCTATCAAGTTCACCGCTGGCCTCGCCGCTGGCAATCATGTGCAGCATCATCGGCGGGAAATAGCCGGTCTGCTCCAGTGACCGGTGTAACGCCCCGCCTTCGCTCACTTTGCGGGCGGCATCCCGTAGCCGTTCCCGAAGGTAATCGTTGGATAACACTTCACCGGCGATTCGCATAGCCTCCACCAGCGGTACCCCACTGGTGGTCAGGATACTCAGAGTACTGGCGTAACGGGCGGTATTCACCCCCCGTACCATACCGGAAACAAATGGCAGATGGAGTAACCGCTTGTGGAACCGCTTCCGGAAACCGGGTTTGCGCAATGCCACACGGAAGCCGATCAGCGCCACAATCAGGATGATCAAAAGGTAGACACCATACGTGCCGAGAAATTCCGACATGGCCAGCATGGCCATGGTCAGTGCAGGCAGCTCCTGGCCCTGTTTCAGGAACACCTCGATGATATCCGGAACCACGTAGGTCAGCAGGAAGACGACGATGGCAATGGCCACGAAGCTGAGAATGATCGGGTAAATCGCCGCCAGCTGGATCTTCTGGCGGGCTTCCTGCCGGTTCTCCGTGTAATCGGCCAGGCGGTTCAGCACCAGATCCAGGTGCCCGGCATGCTCGCCGGCGGCAACCGTGGAACGATACAGGCGGGGAAACGCTTTCGGGAACTCGCCCAGACTGTCTGCGAGGCTATAGCCCTCCATGACCTTGGCCCGGATCGCGATGAGCATACTCCGAATCCGTGGCCTTCCGGATTGCTGGGCAGCAGCACTGAGCGCCTGCTCCACCGGTATCCCCGACTGGATCAGGGTGGCCAGCTGACGGGTAACCAACGCGAGGTCCGAGGCAGTCAGTGACCCCCGGCCACTGAGAGGACTGGACCTGCGCTGTTTTTCCACCGCCGGCTCAACCGCCAGTGGCGTCAACCCCTTTTCCCGGAGTTGCTGGCGCACAGCCCTCGGGGCATCGGCCTCAAGCACGCCGTGTTTCTGTTTGCCTCGGGCATCCAGAGCCTTGTATTCGTATGCAGGCATGGGTTACTGGCTCCGGTGGGTTACACGGAGAACCTCTTCCACCGTGGTGACGCCATCCAGAATTTTCTGAACCCCATCGGCATGAATGCTCGGACCGCCCCTGCGTGCTTCTTTTTCCAGCTCAAGCTCACCGGCGCGCTTGTGGATGAGCGAGCTGATTTCCTCATTGACCTCCACTACCTCATAGATACCGATACGTCCCCGGTATCCCAGTTGGTTGCAATGATCGCAGCCTTTGGCGCGATAAATCGTCGGCGGACTGGCCGGGTCCTGCTGCAGGAACTCGCAATGCTCCTCGCTCGGAGTGTACGGTTCCCGGCATTCCCGGCAAAGCACCCGGACCAGGCGCTGGGCAACAATGCCCACCAGGCTCGACGAAATCAGGAAGGGTTCGATTCCCATGTCCATCAGACGGGTAATCGCACCGACCGCCGTGTTGGTGTGCAGGGTCGAAAGCACCAGGTGGCCGGTCAGACTGGCCTGCACCGCGATCTCGGCGGTTTCCAGGTCCCGGATCTCACCGATCATGACTACATCCGGGTCCTGGCGAAGGATCGCCCTCAACCCGCGGGCGAACGTCATGTCCACCTTGGTATTCACCTGGGTCTGGCCGATTCCCGGCAGGTTGTACTCGATGGGATCCTCGACCGTAAGAATGTTACGGCTGCGGTCGTTGATCTCCTGCAGCGAAGCATATAGCGTGGTGGACTTACCGGAACCCGTGGGGCCGGTTACCAGAAGGATGCCGTAGGGACGATAGATCAGTTTGCGCAGGACCTTGAGGTCCCGCCCGACCATACCGAGCGATTCCAGGCGGATCGAGCCGGCTTGTTTGTCCAGCAAGCGCAGTACCACCCGCTCACCACTGGAGGACGGCATCGTGGAGACCCGGATGTCCACTTCCCGACCGGCCACCCGCAGGGCAATCCGGCCGTCCTGGGGAATCCGCTTCTCGGCGATGTCGAGCTTGGCCATGACCTTGATCCGGGACACCAGCAGCGGCGCCAGCGCCCGCTTGGGCTGCACCACTTCTCTCAACACCCCATCTATCCGGAAGCGCACCACCAGCTGCTTTTCGTAGGTCTCGATATGGACGTCCGAGGCGTTGGTCTTGACCGCCTCGGTGAGAATGGCGTTGATCAGGCGGATAATCGGCGCATCGTCTTCCTGCTCCAGTAGGTCTTCGGTCTCCGGCACCGAATCCGCCAGGGACGCCAGGTCCATGTCATCACCGATGCCCTCGACCATCTGCATGGCTTCGGCGGAATCGCTCTGGTAGGCCGCGTTCAGTGCCTGGTCGAAGCGGCCGGGATCGATGGCGGAGAACCTCGCCCGGCCACCACTGAGACGATTGGCCTCCGCAACCGCCGAATGGGACGCACCGGGGCGTACCAGGATGATCGGCTCGCCGTCTTCGGAACGCGTCAGGATCACCCCGTTGCGCTTGGCGAAGGTAAACGGAAGACGTCCCAGCGGAGCATCCTGCGGCTGAACTTCGGTCTCGGTGGTCAAGGTCGTCCTCGTTTTCGTCAGGCAATCTTCTTGTCGGCAACCGAGGCCATATCGGCCCGGAAACCCTTTTTGATTCAACTAATTCAGAAAGGCTACCACAGGATATGGACCCGCTGAATAACTCTATACACTATACTGCCACTAAAACGTTGCAGTCTGATAACCTGTGGTCCTTTTAATGGCCCACCAAGCACTCAGGATGATCGATGCTGTCAATTCACCCACGGCTCCCAATGGTTCTCGCGATGGTTGCCGGAGCAGCCATGCTGGCCGTAACCTCCTGGCAGGGTTACCGGTTCTGGCAGACAAAAAGCCAGCCAACCCTCTCTGCCTCTGGCCAGGCCGCTCAACAGTCCCTGCCGAGTACCCGGGATGTTCCCGCAGTTGATTTGGCAACCCTCACCCTGTTTGGTTCCCCGAATGCCGATAGTGCGCCTGCCGAACTGGATACCGAAAACCTGCCCGAGACCAATCTCAGGCTTTTCCTGCGTGGTGTACTTGCGGCCAGCGGCGACTTTCCCGGCAGTGCACTGATCGAGGATGACAAGAGCAAGACCGAGGTCTACCTGGTGGGGGACGAGCTGCCGGGGAACGCCACATTGCGGTCGGTTTTTCCGAACAGGGTAATTATCGAACGCTCAGGCAAGCTAGAGAATCTGTACTTCCCTGAAGAGGCCGATCGCTCCGGCATGTCATTCACCGCTGACGACCAGGCCCGGCAACCCGATACCGCCGCCTCCGGTTCCACGCGGACCACCACCTCGCCCACCACCCCGAGCGCCGACCAGCAACGGCGTGAGGAAATCCGACGGCGTCTCGAACAGCTCCGGGAACGCCTCCGGAACAACAACTAGGTCCAGCCATGACCACAGCAGCGCCAGCACTGTGCCGCCGCACCGGTTGGGTCCCCCTGCTGCTTGCTGTCTCGTTGGTCAGCGCCCTGGAGCTGGGCAATCGCCTGATGAATTACGTGCTTCAGGAGTTTGGCCAGGAGGCCCACCAACGCCTCGCGGACTGGCAGCGTTTGCATGACCTGGCTACCAATGCGCCAACCGACCGTCAGCTCTGGTTGGTCAATTCGTTCTTCAACCGGGTCAATTTTGTCAGCGATATCCGGCACTGGGGCGAAGAGGATTACTGGGCGACCCCGATTGAACTGCTGACCACCAACGCCGGTGATTGCGAGGATTTTTCCATTGCGAAATACCTCACCCTCAAGTCCATGGGCGTACCTGACAGCCAGCTTCGCATAGTTTATGTAAAAGCCCTCGAACTCAACCAGGCTCACATGGTTCTGGCCTGGTACCCTGAGCCGGATGCCGACCCGCTGATTCTCGATAACCTAATAAACGACATTAAGCCTGCATCGGAACGCACTGACCTGGAACCGGTTTACAGCTTCAACGGCGAAGGGCTCTGGCTCAACAAATCCGGCGGCAGCCAGACGAGGGCGGGGGAATCCGAAAAGCTCTCTCGCTGGAAGGAACTCAACAAGCGTCTGGACCAGTCCCTCCGGCCCTGACGGACCCGACAATGGAGTGGCGGCAAATGACACCCGAATGTCGTCACCCGACAATGACGGGCAGATCTGAAGCGCTAGAATGCCAAGCCAACCAAGGATTCAGACGGAGTATTGCCATGAGACGCTGGAACGGCTGGGGCGATGACCAGTTTTCACTCGAACTGCCCAGGGAAGGTCAGGCCTTTCTCGGTCAACGTATCGGGCAAGGACAGCCTCTCAGTGACGCGACCTTGGCGACGGTTTGTACCGGCGTGCCCGAATCGCGGCTTTCGCCCGGGCGGGATATCCAGCATCTGGTCGACCTCACACCGGAAACCCGCGTCCGCCATGCGCGCGGCCAGAGCCTGCCCGACTGGTTGGCCATGCGTAGCGGCGACATTGGCCTACTCCCGGACGGCGTTGCCCTGCCCCGCACCAACGATGATGTCCAGGCACTACTCGGCTATGTCCGACAGCACCGGGTTCAGCTGATCCCCTATGGCGGAGGAACCAGTGTCGCCGGCCACATCAATCCGGCGGACACCGACAAACCGGTACTGACCGTGAGTCTCGCCAATATGAATCACCTGTCCGATCTGGACCGGGAAAGCCAGATCGCGACGTTTGGTGCCGGCACTCCCGGCCCCCTGGTGGAATCCCAGCTTCGTGCCCACGGCTATACCCTCGGCCACTTTCCGCAGTCCTTCGAACTCTCCACCATCGGCGGGTGGGTGGCTTCCCGTTCCAGCGGCCAGCAGTCCCTGCGCTACGGCCGGATCGAGCAGATGTTTGCCGGTGGCCGGATCGAAACGCTCAAGGGTACCCTGGAAATACCCACGATCCCGGCCTCCAGCGCCGGCCCGGACATCCGGGAAATGATCCTGGGCTCGGAAGGCCGCATGGGCATCATTACCGAGGTGAAAGTCCGGGTCAGCGAACTGGCGGAACATGAAAGCTTCCATGTGGCCTTCTTTCCCGACTGGGACAGTGCCCGCACCGCCTGCCGGAAGCTGGTCCAGCAGCGAACTCAGCTTTCCATGTTGCGCCTGAGTAACCCGGTGGAGACGGAAACCCAGCTCGCATTGGCCGGGCACCCGGCCCTGATTGGTCTTCTCGAGCGTTTCCTGGCCTTCCGGGGAGCCGGCCAGGGCAAATGCATGATGACCTTCGGTGTTACCGGCACTCAACGCCAATGCAAGGCAGCCCTGACCCAGGTCAGGGCCATCTGCAAGAATTACTCCGGCGTCTATGCCGGCAGCCGCATGGGTGAAAAGTGGGCAGAAAAACGGTTCACCATGCCCTACCTGCGCGAAGCCCTCTGGCAAATCGGCTATGCGGTGGACACCCTGGAAACCGCCACTGACTGGTCGAATGTGGACAACCTAATGAACCTGATCGAATCCAATCTTCGTGAAGGCCTTTCAGGCGAGCAGGAACGGACCCACGTGTTCACCCATCTCTCCCATTTCTACGGCCAGGGCTGCAGTATCTACACCACTTACGTGTTTCGCGTCGGTGACAACTATGAGCAAACCCTGCAGCGCTGGCAGAAACTGAAGCACTCAACCTCCGAGCTGATCGTCAACAACGGCGGCACTATCAGCCACCAACATGGCGTTGGCAAGGATCATGCGCCCTATCTTCCGGTCGAAAAGGGCGGGTTGGGCATGGAGGCCATCCGGGCCCTGTGCCACCAGTTTGACCCCGATGCCTTGCTCAACCCCAGAACACTTGTGGAGTAAACCATGGCCAGAAAGGGAAGCCTTTCAGACCTGGCCACGGCCAATCCCGAATTCGATGTGGTTGTGGTCGGTGGCGGAATCACCGGCGCCGGCGTGGCCCGGGAAGCCGCGGGCAGCGGTCTCCGGACCTTGCTGGTGGAACAGAAGGACTTCGCCTGGGGTACCTCCAGCCGTTCTTCCAAGATGGTTCACGGTGGCCTCCGCTACCTTGGCAACGGTAACCTGCGATTAACCCGGGAATCGCTAACCGAGCGACAGCGCCTGATTCAAGAGGCGCCGGGGCTGGTGGATCCACTCCCCTTTGTGATGCCCCATTTCCGCAAAACCTTTCCCGGCCCGAAGCTGTTTCAGCTATTGCTTGGCATCTACGATCGCATTGCCGGCGTCAGAACCCGCCGCTACCTGAATCATCAGGAAGCCCTGCAATGGGTACCAGGGCTCACACAAAAAGGCCTGAACGGCGCCAGCCTGTTCATGGATGGCGTGACCGATGATGCCCGACTGGTGCTCCGGGTCCTGGACGAAGCCCGGCGGGACGGCGCCGTCTGTCTGAACTACACGGAGGCCAGAACACTGCGCCGGCATGAAGGCCGGATCAGTGGCATTGAGCTGGTGGATGCCGAAGACGGACATTCGGTGCAGGTAAGAACACCGCTGGTCATCAACGCCACGGGCGCCTGGGCCTCGAAGCTTCAACAACAGGCGAGCACCTCGGAACCTCTGCACCTACGACCCTTAAGGGGGAGCCACCTGGTGGTGCCCTGGCGCCGGTTGCCGGTGTCTTGTGTCGTCTCACTGCTGCATCCGGACGACCGGAGGCCGGTGTTTGCCTTTCCCTGGGCCGGAACGACGGTGCTCGGCACCACCGATCTTGATCACCCGGGGGATATCAATATCGAGCCCGGCATTAGCCCGGACGAAGTGGACTACCTGATGGCTATAGCCGTGAGGCTTTTCCCTTCGTCCGGCCTGGACCGAACCGATATCGTGTCTACCTGGGCCGGGGTACGCCCCGTGGTGACCGATCGGTCCGGCAAGACCGCTTCAAAGGAAAGCCGGGAGCATGTGCTGCGCGAGGATAATGGACTGGTCAGCATTGCCGGCGGCAAGCTCACGACTTTCCGGCACATTGCCCGGGAGGCGCTTGAACTCGGCCTCGGCAAGCAGCGCAAGAACGTTCTACGCCCCGACGCTAGCCCGGTGTTTACCCGGACTTCGCCAATAAACCGACCGGCCGGGATATCGTTTCTGACCTGGAAGCGCCTGCAGGGCTGGCATGGGGCCAACGCCAAAGCCCTTGTTGAAGCCACTGATCCGGGCCCGGTCGCCCATACCGAAGTGCTGTGGGCAGAGCTCGCCTGGTCCTGCCAGCATGAGCAGGTTGTCCACCTCGATGACCTGCTGCTGCGCCGGACCCGCCTGGGCCTGGTGTTGCCGGGCGGGGCGGCGGAAATTCTGCCTGAAATAAAGCGCTACTGTCAGCCGCTGCTCGGCTGGTCCGACCAACAATGGCAGCAGGAAGAAAAGCGTTACCGGAAGCTGTATCAGCAAGCCTACAGCCTGCCGAAGGGTGACGCCTGACATGAGTGACACACCTCTGATCCTGGCTATTGATAACGGCACCCAGAGCGTTCGGGCCCTGCTGTTCGACACCCGCGGCAACCTGGTTGGCAAGGGCAAGCAGGAAATCGAGCCCTATTTCTCGGAAAAACCCGGCTGGGCCGAGCAGCATCCGGATTACTTCTGGGAGAGCCTCGGGTTGGCCTGCGACAAGCTCTGGCAAAGCACCGATGCCAGCCCGGAACAAGTGGCCGGCGTAACCGTCACAACCCAGCGGGGAACCGTCATTAACGTAGACCGGGACGGCCATGCTTTACGCCCCGCCATCATCTGGCTTGACCAGCGCCACGCCCGGGTTGGCGCGCCGGTCAAGGGCCCCTGGGGCTGGCTGTTCAAGCTTACCCGTCTGGAAGACACCATTAACCGGTTTCGCGAGAAAACCCAGGCCAACTGGATCGCCCAGAACCAGCCTGAGATCTGGGCGAAAACCCACAAGTTTCTCATGCTTTCCGGCTATCTCAATTTCCGGTTGACCGGCCGGTACAGGGATTCGACTGGCAGCCAGGTGGGTTATCTGCCGTTTGATTACAAGAAACACCGGTGGGCAGGCAAACATGATTTCAAGTGGCAAACCATGCCTATCATCCCGGACCAGTTACCGGAATTGGTGTCACCCGGCGACAAGCTCGGCGAGCTGCTCTCGGACGCCGCAAGACACCTGGGCATCCCGGAGGGGCTTCCCGTCATTGCAGCAGCCTCGGACAAGGCCTGCGAAGTTCTGGGATCCGGCGGTCTGGCCCCGCATGTTGGCTGTATGAGTTACGGCACAACGGCAACGATCAACACCACCAGCCCGCGATACGTGGAGCCTGTACGGCTGATGCCACCCTATCCGGCCGCCCTGCCCGGACATTATTCCACGGAGGTCATGATTTACCGTGGATTCTGGATGGTCAGCTGGTTCAAGCGGGAGTTCGGTTTGAGGGAGCGAAAAATTGCCGGGCAGCAAGGCATTGAACCGGAGGTCCTCTTCGATGAGCTGGTCCGGGACGTGCCGCCCGGCTCCATGGGGCTCATGCTGCAACCCTACTGGTCCCCGGGTGTGCGCCAACCGGGTCCGGAAGCCAAGGGGGCCATCATCGGTTTTGGTGACGTCCACACCCGGGCTCACATCTACCGGGCGATCCTGGAAGGCCTGGCCTACGCCCTGCGCGAGGGCAAAGAACAGATTGAGAAACGCAGCGGCGTACCCATCCGAAGACTCCGCGTTGCCGGTGGCGGTTCCCAGAGCGATGCCGCCATGCAACTCACCGCGGATATTTTCGGGCTGCCCGCGGAGCGACCCCACACCTACGAGACCTCGGGTCTGGGAGCCGCCATCGATGCTGCCGTGGGGCTGGGCCTGCACCCGGACTTTGAAGCCGCCGTCTCTGCCATGACCCGTGTTGGCGAATGCTTCCAGCCCGACCCCGAAACCCATGCGCTGTATAACCGACTCTATTCCGAGGTATACCTGGACATGTACCCGCGATTGCAGCCAATTTACCGGAAAATCCGTGACATCACGGGGTATCCGCGCTGATACTCCAGCGAGCCGATCATCGTCGCCGCGGATCAGTAATTTCCATCAGTCCCGAGCCGAAAAACTCACAGTGGTATAGACTTGAATCACTGAATGTCTGTTTGCAGAAGGGCCATGTCACGGTACCAGAGCCAAGCCTCCCGATCCGAACTGCCGATTGCGCTGCCGCAAATCGTCGGACTGGTTATTATACTGGTTTCTCTGCACCTGATTGCCCGCAACGACTACCTGCTATTCCACACCCTGGTGGAAATGATCCGTATCGTAGTACTGGCAGGACTCTTTGCGCTCGCGTGGCACACACGACACTGGGCCACCAACAGCTTTCTCGGGGTCATCGGCACTGCCGCGGCTTTCATCGCATCCCTTGAGCTACTCCATACCATCGCTTACAAGGGCATCGGAATTTTTCCCGAGGACGGCGGCAACCTGCCGACACAGTTATGGGTCGCGTTCCGCTACCTCGAAGCCTTTGCCCTCCTGATCGGAGTCATGGCTGTCAGGTGGCGTATCAGCCTGATGCTACCGTTCGCGGTCTTTGGCTCGGCCACCGTAATTCTGGCACTCGCAGTCTTCTCTGGGGCGTTTCCGGACAGCTACCTGGAAGGTACTGGCCTGACGCCGTTCAAGGTCACCTCCGAGTACCTTATTGCCGGTATCTTTGCGGTCAGCATGTTACTCCTCTACCGGCAGAAACGACGGTTTGCCAAGCCGGTGCTCTACCTGATCCAAACCTCTCTGGTATTCAACATCCTGGCGACGCTGACATTCACCCGCTATGTGAGTGTTTATGGCTTTGCTAACGAACTGGGCCATTACCTGCTGCTGGTGTCGGCCTACCTGATCTATCGGGGCGTACTGGTGACTGGCCTGATCAGGCCCTACCAGTTTCTCTTCCGCGACCTGAAACGCCATGAAAAGCACCTTTCAGAACTGGTCACCGAACGGACGGCCCAGCTTGCCCGCAGCGAATCCCTGACCAGAACCTTCATCAAACATTCGCCGGCGCTCATTTACCTGGCGGATGCGGAGGGCCGACTGACGCTGACCAATCCGGCCTTCCGGACGCTGGTCGGACTTGAAGATGAACAGATACTGGGCAAAAGCATTCTTGACATCTTTCCGCCCATTGCGGCTAAAGTGATCAACCGCCAGGACCAAAGAGCAAGGGAACTTGCCAAGCCGATTACGGTGGCCGATATCGTGGAGTTCGAGAACGAGCCGAGGATGTTTGAGGCGGTGCACTTCCCGATCCTCGATGAAAACGGCCAGCTATCCGGAAGTGGGACCATCGCCACCGACGTTACCGAACATCGCAGGACCCAGGCCAGTTACGAGCTTATGGTCCAGGCTGCCATGGATGGCCTGCTGGTGATGGACTACGAGGCAAACTTCATCCAGGTCAACCGTGCAACGGAGGAGATCACGGGGTACACCCAGACCGAGTTGCTGGAAATGAACATCCGAGACCTGGAAGTCGATCTGGATGCGGCAGCCATTGAGCGCTCACTGGACCAGGTCATGGTTGAGGGCTCCGGACGCCTTGAAAATCGCTGGCGCCGGAAGGATGGCAGTATCCGGGATGTGGAAATCAGTGCCCATGTGTTCGACGGCACATTCACCTCGGGCTTTTTCTCCTTCGTGCGGGACATCACCAAACGCAAGTCCAACCTGGCCCGTATCGAGTTCCTGGCCCACTTCGATCCCTTGACACTGCTCCCGAACCGCGCCCGATTCGAGGAGTTGGTCAATGACCGTCTCGCACAAGCCGGGTCCGCAGGCAGTCGCTACGCTCTGGTTTACCTGGACCTGGACAACTTCAAGGACATCAATGATTCACTGGGCCATACCATCGGCGACAGCCTGTTGAAGGAAGTTGCCCGCCGGCTGGGAACTCTCACCCCGGATACCCATGTTCTCGCCCGCGCGTCCGGGGACGAGTTCATGGTGCTGGCCGAGTTCGGACCGGAAGAAAACGCCTTTGTGCATGAGATGGAGAGGCTTCATCAGCTGTTTGCCAACAGTTTCGAAGTAGACGGGCACCATCTGGCGACGTCTGTTTCCATGGGCGTGGCACTGTTCCCCGATGACGGCCATAACTTCACCACGCTCTCCCGCAATGCGGACACCGCCATGTACGCCGCCAAGATGGAGGGACGAAACACCTATCGCCGGTTCGACACTACCATGCAGGAGAAAGCGTTCGAGCGGCAGAATCTGCTGGCAAAACTGCGCGGAGCACTGGAAAGAAAGGAAATGGAAGTCTATTACCAGCCCCAGATGGACCTCTCTACGCGCAAGATCACCGGCGCAGAGGCGATTTTGCGCTGGAATAACCCCGAACTGCAATGGGTATCCCCGTCACGCTTTATTCCGATTGCCGAAGAAAGTGGTCTGATCGTGGAGATTGGGGAATGGGTACTGCGGGAAGCCTGCCGGCAGGGCAAGGCCTGGATGGATGAGGGCATGCCGCCGATCACCCTGGCGGTCAACCTGTCTGCGATCCAGTTCCAGCGGGGTGACCTGTGTGACAAGGTCGGCGAGATACTGGACGAAACCGGCTTCGAGGGCCGGTACCTGGAACTGGAACTGACGGAATCCGTCCTGATTGGCGACCATAAGCGCGTGATCAACACCATTCAAGGGTTGAAACAACGCGACATTCACCTTGCCATCGACGACTTTGGTACCGGTTATTCCAGTCTTGCCTACCTGAACCGCTTCGCGGTGGATAAGCTCAAGATCGACCGCTCCTTCATCTGCGACATGGGTAACCCGAACAACTCGTCAGTAGTGCTTGCGATTATCCGCATGGCCCACAGTCTGGGCCTGAAAGTGATTGCCGAAGGCGTAGAGAACGCAGCCCAGCTTGAGCAGCTTGACAGACTGGCCTGTGACGAAGTGCAGGGTTACCACCTCGGCAAGCCAATGCCTGCCATCACATTTCAGCGTCTGCTTGCCAGCGGTGTCACGATGCTCCCCGATTAAGAGACTCAAAGCTTGCCCGCAACAGCGCGCACACTTCTTCGTCGGTCACCGGATCAAAATTCCGGTAGAACTGCCCAACATAATTGAAGTCTGCCGGCTCCTGCAGGCAGATGCAGTGATCCACCATTTCCCCGTATTTGTCCGTCGTGCCTTTCGGCCCGGCGGGAATGGCCACGATCAGTGATCTGGCTCCAGCGGTTCTGACCATTTCAATCGCCAACGCCATGGTCGCTCCTGTTGCAATGCCATCGTCGACGAGGATTACCTGCCGGCCCTGAAGATCCGCTGTCGGAGCATAGCCCCGATAAGTCTTTTTACGTTCCCGGATAACGCTGAGTTCCAGATCCCTTACCCGTTTTATCTGATCCGAGGTGATCGCCAGCGAACGCACCAGCTCAGAATTGAGGTGTGGTATACCATCTTCTCCCACGGCACCCATGGCCACTTCCGGTTGCCATGGCACTCCGAGCTTGCGAATGTTCAGGAAATCCAGCTGCAAGTTCAGCTGACAGGCAATTTCGTAGCCCACAGGGACTCCTCCCCTGGGAAGCCCCAGAACCACGGCATTTGACTCAATATCCATATCGGCCAGCACCTCGGCCAACCTTCGACCGGCTTCCTTCCTGTCCTCGAAGCACATTTCAGCCATCCCTGACACCTTGTTTATTAACCATCACACGGTTGCGTCCCTGTCGTTTTGCCCGATAAAGGGATCGGTCACAAATTGAAAGCAATTCACGAACCGTCGCAACCTCTTCCCTACAACTGACAACACCGGCACTCAGGGTGACCCTAAGATCCTGGCTTTCACCACTGACAAAGGTCTCTTTTTCAATCGCTTGCCGGAGATCTTCCGCCACCTGAGCCGCGTTCTCCAGGGACGTTTGCGGCATGAGTATGAGAAATTCCTCCCCACCGGTCCGGGCTACCACGTCGGATTTTCGCACCCTGTGCTGGATCAGCTCACCGAACCGCTTCAGGACGGCGTCCCCGACTGGATGACCGTAAGCGTCATTGATTGCCTTGAAGTGGTCGAGATCCACTGCAACCAGGGAAAACTCCCCGCCATAACGGTACTGCTGGGCAGCGGTCTCTTCCAGTTTGCGTATGAAGTAGCGACGATTGAAAAGCCCGGTAAGTTCATCGGTAACCGACAGTCTTTCGAGCTCCAGCTCCAGGCGCTTTTCATCGTCAATGTCGATCACAATGCCCTGCCAGACCACCATGCCATCCGGCTCCCGCTCTGGTTTCGCCACGCCCCGAAGCCAGCCGGTCATGCCGCTGTTGATGACCCGGTAATCGCATTCCCATTGTTCGAGACTGCTGAATGAGTCCGCAATGGAATTGTGAACCGTCTGGAGATCATCGTGGTGAATATGCTGGAAAAGCAACTCCGCGTCTGCATAGGCTTCCTCCGGGGTAAGTCCGAAGAAATCCTCGACCTTTCTGCTGATGTAAGTGAAGTAGTAACGGCCGTCCGGTTCCATGACGAAGGTGTAGATAATGCCAGGAAGGGATTCCGCCAGCTGCAAAAGCCGGTGCTCGGTGACCTTTTCCTCGGTCACATCAAGATGGGTCCCCATGAGCCAGCGTGGTTGTTCACTGTGTGTGCCCCTGAGCAACATCCCGCGACTATGGATGTATCGCCAATGGCCGTCCTTGTGCCGCATCCGGATGACACACTCAAAGTGCGGGCCCTTACCATCCAGGTACTTCTGCAGGGTTCTCCAGGCCTGGGCCAGATCCGTCGGGTGGCACAGGCGTTCCCAGGTACCAAAGGTCACGGGAACCAGCTCCTCGAGGGTATAACCCAACATGCCCGCCCAACGCTCGTTGAAAATGACTTCGTTGGTGTCCAGGTTCCACTCCCAGGTACCTGCACCGGTTCCATCCAGTATGGCTTTCAGGCGGGTTTCCGGAGATAGCTGCATCCTGCACCTCGAGCTTGGCATTTCCGGCCGGGTCGATATTACCCCAAAGTCAACCAGTGGAAGCGATCCGGCGACCTATAAACCAATCAAACATTCAGTTTAATAAGTGTAGCTGAAAACGGGATGCACAGAGGGGGTTGCGATGTTTTCTATAGATCGCCAACCACTTGACACATACTCCATACGCGATCGGTTTAGGAAAGCCTACAAGTATCATGATTTGATGGGAGCTCTTGCAGCGATGGGCTACGCCGGGCTGAGCCGGCACGCCGCATACTTGAACTCCGGAATCTTTCCATCCGGGTCCAGCGCGGGGTTGGTGAGCAGGTTGGCTGCCGCCTCCACAAAGGCGAAAGGGACGAACACCATGCCCTCGGGCATGGTCTGATCGGCCCGCGCCGTCAAGGTGATGCTGCCACGCCGGGTGGCAACCCGGATTGCATCACCCGATGCTACGCCGAGACGCCCCAACTCCTCTGGTGCCAAAAAGGCGGCAGCTTCTGGCTCCCGCTCATCCAGTACCCGGCTGCGACGGGTCATGGCGCCGGTGTGCCAGTGCTCTAGCAGTCGCCCGGTGGTCAGAACAATGGGATAGTCCCCATCCACCGGCTCATCCGGCGGCAGTGGCCGGGTTGGCGAGAACTTGGCCCGGCCTCCGGCGCGGGGAAAGGCATCGGAGAAAACAACGTCCTGTCCCGGGGCGTCATCGGCCGGACATGGATAGGTCACCGATCCTTCGCGTTCCAGTCGGGACCAGGAGATATGATCGAGTGAATGCATGCCCTGCTTCATCTCTTCAAACACCTGCTCGGGGCCGGCATAGTTCCAACCCAGCCCGAAACGCCGGGCGATTTCCTGGATAACCCACCAGTCGGGCTTTGCCTCCCCCGGCGGGGCCAGTGCGGCACGGCCCATTTGCACCTGGCGGTTGGTGTTGGTGACAGTACCTGATTTTTCCGACCAGGCGGCGGCAGGGAGGATGACGTCGGCAAACTGGGCGGTTTCCGTGACGAACAGGTCCTGAACTACCAGGTGTTGCAGGGCAGCGAGAGCGGCCCGGGCGTGGGTCAGATCCGGGTCCGACATCGCGGGGTTTTCGCCGAGGATGTACATACCCTTGATGGTGCCCGCCCTAATGGCATCCATAATCTCCACCACGGTGAGCCCCGGCTCCGGGTCCAATTCGGTGTTCCATAACTCTTCGAACGCGGCGCGCAACTGGGCATCCCCGACCGGTTGGTAATCAGGCAGGACCATGGGGATCAGGCCGGCATCGGAGGCACCCTGCACGTTGTTCTGCCCCCGCAGTGGGTGCAGACCAGTGCCTGGCCGGCCCGTATGGCCGCATGCGAGAGCCAGGGAAATAAGGCATCGGGCGTTATCGGTGCCGTGCACGTGCTGGGAGATGCCCATGCCCCAGAAAATCATCGCACGCTCCGCACCCGCGTAGGCACGGGCAACTTCACGAATGACCTCAGGTGCCACGCCGCAGACCGGGCTCATCAACTCCGGGGTCATACCTTCGACACTCGCTGCCAATGCCTCGAAGCCTTCGGTGTGGGCGTCAATGTAGGCCTGGTCAAAGAGTCCTTCGCTGATAATCACATTGAGCATGGCGTTGAAGAGTGACACGTCGCCACCCGGCGAGAAACGCAGGCTGCGCCAGGCATAGGCATCCAGCGCCTGGCCCCGGGGGTCGATGATGATCAGTTTGGTGCCGTTTCGCGCCGCCTGCTTGAAGTAGGTGGCGGCCACCGGGTGGTTCACCGCCGGGTTGCAGCCGGTGAGGATCACCACATCGGCCTCGATCGCCTGCATAAAGGAAGCGGTGACTGCGCCAGAGCCCAGGCATTCCATCAATGCGGCCACGGAGCTGGCGTGGCAAAGCCGCGTGCAGTGGTCAACGTGGTTGGAGCCGAAACCGGTGCGCACCAGCTTCTGGAACAGCCAGGCTTCTTCGTTGGAGCACTTGGCGCTGCCGAAGCCGGCCAGCGAATCCGGCCCGCGTTGGGCTTTTAGCTGGGTTAATCCGTTTGCCGCAAGATCCAGGGCCTCTTCCCAGCTTGCCTCTCGAAAGTGAGTTAACGGATTGGTCGGGTCAAAGTCAGGATCAAGTCCCTTGGGCACGCCCTCCCGGCGGATCAGCGGCCGGGTGAGCCGTGCCGGGTGCGAGGGATAATCAAAGCCGAAACGCCCCTTTACACAGAGCCGGCCCTGGTTTGAGGGCCCATCCCTGCCTTCAACGTAAAGGATACGCCCGCCCTGCTCTCCGGCCTCAGAGGGCTCGTCTTTCACATGATAGGTCAGTTGGCAGCCAACGCCGCAGTAGGGGCAGACTGAATCCACAGTGCGGTCGGCCGTGGCGGAGTCTCCCCGGCCCTGGCCATCGATCAGGGTGGCGGGCATGAGGGCGCCGGTCGGACAGGCCTGCACGCATTCGCCGCAGGCAACGCAGGTGCTATCCCCCATGGGGTCATCGAAATCGAACACCACCTTGGATGCTGCGCCACGATGCGCCAGGCCGATAACGTCATTTCCTTGCACCTCGCGGCACGCGCGCTCGCACAAGCCACAGGTGATGCAGGCGTCCAGGTTGACGCTCATGGCTGAATGGGTCGCATCATGGCCCCGGGCATGGGGCAATGCATCGGACCTCGGCTCAACATGGTGAACCGTTGGCTCGTCCCACTCTGAATGGGCCGGGAGGCGTTGGCGCACGGCACCGGCATCAATGGCCAGTTGATCCGCCGTTTCCCACAGATGGCTTGAACGATCGGGACTGCTATTTCGCGCAGGTTGATCGGCCAGCAACAATTCCAGCACGGCTCTCCTGGCTTCCTGGGCACGGGCGGAGGCTGCGCTTCGCACTACCATGCCGGGCGCTGCCTCGCGGATACAACTTGCGGCGAGCACCCGCTCACCCTCCACCTCCACCATACACGCGCGGCAATTGCCATCCGCGCGGTAACCCGGGGCGTCTTTGAAGCATAAGTGCGGGATGGTCTCACCGGCGCGCTTGGCCACCTGCCACAGGGTTTCGCCGGGGAAGGCCTGAACCTCAACGTCGTCGAGTGTCAGGGTAAAGCTTGTGGTCGCATCGCTCATGGCTGTTTTTGGATGGCTCATGGCTGCCTCCCCTAACCTTTCGCGATCAGGTTGCTGCTGGCGAGTTCACTGCGGAAGTCTCGGAGCAGGCTCAGCACCGGATTGGGTGCGGCCTGGCCGAGACCGCAGATGGAAGCATCCGCCATCACCCTGGCCAGCTGCTCGAGCGTTTCCTCATCCCAGGTATCCCGCTCCAGCAAGGTGAGCATTTTCTCGGTGCCCACACGGCAGGGCGTGCACTGGCCGCAGGACTCATCCGCGAAGAAGCCCAGCAGGTTGGAGGCCGCGGCGGCCAAATCGTCCTGGTCAGACAGAACGATGACCGCGGCAGAGCCGATGAAGCAGCCGTGTTCCTGCAGGGTGTCGAAATCCAGGGGAATATCGGCTTTGCTGGCCGGCAGTATGCCGCCGGATGCTCCGCCGGGCAGATAGGCCAGCAGGCGATGCCCTTCCGCCATGCCACCGCAATATTCCTCGATTAGTTCATTGAGGGTGATACCTGCAGGCGCGATGTGCACACCCGGCCGCGCGACCCGCCCGGAGACCGAAAAGCTCCGAAGGCCGCGACGGCCATGCCGCCCCTGGCTGGCGAACCAGTCGGCGCCCTGGGCGTGGATGCGGGGAATCCAATAAACCGTCTCGACGTTATTAACCAGGGTGGGCTGGCCAAACAGGCCTTTCTGGGCAACAAATGGCGGGCGATGGCGTGGCTTGCCGGGCTTGCCTTCAAGGGACTCGATCAGGGCGGATTCCTCGCCGCAGATGTAGGCGCCCGCGCCACGACGCAGGATCACGAAGCCCTGCTCGATAATTGCGGCTGCTTCCAGTTCGGCAATGGCCTCTTTCAGCGCACCGCGCAGGCCGGGGTACTCGTCCCGCAGGTAAATGTATAAGGCCTTCGCCTCAACCGCCCAGGCGCTAACCAGCGCGCCTTCC
Organism: Marinobacter sp.; assembly: GCF_046484525.1. Taxonomy (GTDB): domain Bacteria; phylum Pseudomonadota; class Gammaproteobacteria; order Pseudomonadales; family Oleiphilaceae; genus Marinobacter. The sequence continues at coordinate 29,555 of NZ_JAWOIS010000001.1, read as the reverse complement.
AGGAATACGTGGGGTTCTCGTTCCAGGTAATAGCGGTCTTTGAACGTGCCCGGCTCGCCCTCGTCGGCGTTGATCACCGCAAAGTGTGGCCCCGGCTCGGCTCGCACGGCCTGCCATTTGCGGAACGCGGGGAATCCGGCGCCTCCCAGGCCGCGCAGGCCCGCATACTCAAGTTCCTTCGCCAGCGATTCGATGCTCACCCGGCCTTCACGGCAATCTGCCAGTAATTGATAACCACCGGCCGAACGATATTCCGACAGACGCTGCCAGGAGACTTCCGCTGGCTGAACCTGCCCCTGCTCTACCGCCGCCTCAACATTCCGGGCGTTGGCATTCAGCACATGATGGTGCCCCACGGCTACCACGGGCGCAGTTTCGCAGCGACCCATACAGGGCGCGCGCCGCACCCTCAACTTGGCGGGATCAGCCCCATCAAATAGCGCTTGATGCAACGCCTCCGCTCCAGCCAAACGACAGGAGAGCGAGTCACACACCCGCAGAGTTATCTCGGGTGGTGGCGTTTGGTCGTCGTGAATAACGTCGAAATGGGCGTAGAAAGTGGCCGTTTCATAAATGGCGGCCATGGGAAGATTCATGAAAGCCGCCAACGCCCGAAGGCGAGGCATGGAGAGGTAACCTTTTGCGTCCTGCAGTGCATGCAGGTGCTCGATCAGGCGATCGCGGTGGCGCAATGACGAATCGACACGTTCGTCACCGATCAGATCCCGCAGCTCCGACAGTACGACGGGCTCCAGTTGACGGCCACGGGGTGCAGCGCGCCGGGGTTTGCCCTTGTTTTCGTCTGTTCTCATTGTTTTTGACCAGGCCCCGAAGTACAAAAAGACAGCCGTGTAGGCTGGCCTGACTATTTACGAATCATTGAAGCATATCAGCCCGTGCTGCCGCCAGATGATCGCAAAGTGTTTGCATAGGGAGTGGACCCTGACCTGAAACTTTCAAGGTACGGAAAGTTGGGGGAAATAATGGAGGCGCGGGTCGGAATCGAACCGGCGTACACGGAGTTGCAGTCCGCTGCATAACCACTCTGCCACCGCGCCGGGGAAAGCCTGTGATACTGGCTTCTTGCTCTCAGGAGGCATTGAGAGACTTGAGTTGTGATTTCCGACCGGCTGACCGGTGAGAAATTGGAGCGGGAAACGAGATTCGAACTCGCGACCCCAACCTTGGCAAGGTTGTGCTCTACCAACTGAGCTATTCCCGCTCTGTGTTCAGAGGCATTGCCTCGTCAACGGCTGCGTATTCTACGGATTACGGTTCCGGCGTCAATACCTTTTTTCAAGTTTCTGTTTTATAGGGATTTGTTGGTCAAAGATTGTGCGCTGCCCTTACACGTGCATAACACGTGCATATGCCTATGAGAAAAGGTTGGCCTTTTCCGAACGGCAGGAGTAAAGTGACTCTCGTTGGAAAGATTTAGCAAAGCATTTCATCAATAAGACGCTGCCAAGCAGTAGCAAGTCCTGTTTTTGATCCCGCCAGTTTTTTGTTTCCCGCACATCGCTGATCAGTGATCACAACGGTCCCTGGCGGCACATTGAAAATATTGAATTCAGGATTGTTATCTATGTCTACTACTACCGGCACCGTCAAGTTCTTTAACGAATCCAAGGGCTTCGGCTTCATCACTCGCGAAAGCGGCCCGGACGTATTCGTTCACTACAGCGCTATTCAGGGCGGCGGTTTCAAGACTCTGGCTGAAGGCCAGCAGGTCGAGTTCACCGTGACTCAGGGCCAGAAAGGTCCTCAGGCGGAGAACGTGGTTGGTCTGTAACTAACAGCCAAGACACGAAAAAGGCAGCTTCGGCTGCCTTTTTGCGTTTTCAGGGTACGGTCTGGCTCTTCAACGCCTGCAGATCCCGGGGCTCGACACCCAGATCCTGCCAGTTTTCCGGGTGGCAGGTGAACAACAGAATCTGATGCCGCTGCGCAGCATCAAACAAAATCCGTTTCATTCCATCAAGCCGTTCCGCATCGGAATGCACCAGGGTATCGTCCAGGATAATCAGTGTTGGCCGCCCTGCTTCCTGTAACAGGTCCGCATACGCCAACCGGCTGATCAGCCCCATCTGCTCCCGTGCGCCGAAGCTCAGTTCCGTCATCTGTCCCAGCTCGTTGCCTCGGGTAAACCTGCCCGGCATCAAATGTTCATCCACCTCCAGCGTTACCTCCGGGAAAAGTACCGAAAGGTAGTGATCCAGGTGTTTCTGCAACGGTGCCTGCAGGCGACGGGTCAATGCCTGGCGTTTCCGGGTGAGCACTTTCAACAGCAGATCAAGAGCCTGGGCACGACGGTGCAGTTCGCCATACCGGCGATTGATATGTTCGAACTCTCCGGATTTCTCGCTGAGCTGCTCCTCAAGCCCTTCTGCACCCCAAGCTTCCAGCCGGACCCGGATATCCCGAAGCTCCCGCTCCCGGTTTTCCTGGGCTTTTTGCTGGGTTTCTGCGGCTTGCCGGAAGCGCTGGATATCCTGCTGAAGCAGGTCCGGTCGGGCCTGAAGTATTTTCTTGTCCAGTACTTCCAGGCTCCCCAGCACTGTCGCTTCCCGCTTCTCCGTTTCCGAGATCCTGTCGCCAAGTTCGCGAAGCTGGCGCTGATTCCGGGAATTGTTCAATTCATCACTGAGCTGAGCCCATTCCCGGTTGGCGTTCTCCGCGTTCTGTCTGGCGGTCAGGATGGCTGTCTGGTGCTTGCTCCGGGCAGCTTCGGCTTCTGAAAGATGCTGCTCCGCTTCTTCCCTGCCCCTTTCGGCCTCGGCGAGGCCCGGGAGGTTAGCGTCAGCGGTTCCCGCAGATTTCCATAGTGCATCGAGCTCACGTTTACGAGCCTCCAGATCCGTCAGGGTATCCCGGGTTTCAGTTCGAAGACGCTCCAGTCCTTTAGGCGCAACCGACACCAAAAGATCCTCGGTGTGTTTCAGTTTGTGCTCCGCATCCTGATACCTCGCCAGCTTCTGCTCCGCTTCTTCAACGCTACTGACACCAAGTGCCCGAAGATGTTCGCCCAGTGTTTGTTCAAGATGCGCCAGAGTGCGTCGGACGCTCGCGAGATCTTCTCCTCCCGGTGTAATTCCAAGGCGTCCTACACCGGGAATCTCCAGGGTGGTCTCCTCGAGGAGGCGACGTTCACCCTCCCCTTCGATACTTTCGCCGCTGAGATGCAGGCTGTGTCCCTGCTCCAGCTGCCAGGTCAGGCGTGTGGCTATGGTCTGGGACCTGATCCCTTCTTCGTCGAGCTGACGCCGGGTCACCCTGGCGTGTTGCACCAGATCAGGGTCAATTCTGTTCTCCTGCTTCTTTTTTCTGGCCTCGTCCAGCTTTTGCTGGAAATCAGTGGCCTTGTCCAGGCTCTGTTGGAGCGTCTTGTATTGGTTATCCAGCCTTGTGACTTCCTGTTCGAGCCTGGTCAGATTTTCCAGCTGGCGGGCCTGCTCAACGGTTTTGAGCGCCGCGTCATAGGCGCCACGGGCATCCTGAAGCGCCTTGTCGAAAGCCGGGGCTCGGGCCTCTTCCTCGGCCAGAGTCTCCCGAGCCTTACGCAGATCGGTTTCCCGCTGCTCCAGTTTTTTGCCCTGACTTTGCATCTGATCCAGGTTTTGGCGGAGCAGATTCAGATTCTGACGTACGTGATCGAGGGTTTCCTGCTCTCTAACCTGTTGCGCCTGAAGAGACTCCACCTGACGGAATTGCTCCTGAGCCTGCTCCATCCTGCAGCGGGCGTCCTCCCAAGGTCGGTCCCGGTTCGCTCTCTCAAACTCCGCCGTTAGTGTTCCAAGGCGATCCACCTGAGCCTGGTATTGCTCGATCCGGGCTTGCAGCTCGGCAATCTCGCCTTCCAGTTCCGCCCGCTCCTTCTCAAGCTGCAGGTATTCCCCCCGGGGTTTGCCAGTTCCGGTAAGCAGTTCCGCCCGTTGTTTTTCCACCGCCTGGATCACATCATCGCCGCCCGTGCTGGCCACTTCACCAACCAGATTGTTGAGGGCGGATTTAAGGTGATCGCCAGCGTGTTCAACAGCCTTCTCGATATCCTGACCGGTGCCCTGCTCGACCCAGAGCAACCCCGGGATACCCCAGTGCTCCTCCTTGCTCGCACCTTTCTTGGGGAACTGATAACCCAGCAACTCCGCAAGTCTCTCTTCCGCTTCTTCGCCACTGAAACTCTGGCCATCAACCTGCAGATCACAACGCTTTCGCTGGAGGAAGCTTTTGGTCAGTGACCACTTGTGGCCGCCATGCTCGAAGCCCAGTTCAATTGACGGAGCCGCCGCGGAGTCACCCCAGGGACGCAGGTCTTCAACGGATTTGGAGCGGTGGCGTTCGAAAAAGGCGGCCCGGATCGCTCGCACCAGGGTGCTTTTACCGGATTCATTCGGACCGTGAATCAGGTTGATGCCCGGCTGGAGCCCCTCGAGGGCAATCGGATTCCGGAACTGGCGAACCTGTTCAATTCGGAGTCTTTCCAGTCTCACTGGCTTACCTCCTGTTGACCGCTATTGAGCAGGCTCGTAAGGATAGCAAGGGCATCCCTCGCCGGTTCCGGGTGGTCTCCCAGCTGGAGCTGCCTCAATTCCTCAATTGTTTCTCCCAGGTAGCCATCGGCGTTAAGTGCCGCGATATCTTCGTCCGTGGGCTCGAGCTGGAGGCCAGCACGGTCACAACTGACGCTTCGGAACCGCGCCTCCGCCAACGAGAGCGCGTGATCGAGACGCTGGAGGCCTTCCAGGGTAATCGCGCCATCCAGGCGGATATCCAGAACCGACACTTCCGGCAGCTCCTCCATCCGCTCGATCAACCGGTCCAGGTCCGAGGGCACGGATAGTGTTTCCCGCCACTGATGCCAGCGGTAGCGGGCAGTATCAACGGGCTTGATGTCCGGCACCGCGCCAGGCCCGGAAATCTCGACAATCAGGCCATAGCCGGCTTCGTTGTTCCGGAAACGCTCCGGCTCCGGTGTACCGCTGTACCAGGTTCGCTCGTTGATCTGCTTGGCGCCATGCCAATCGCCCAGAGCCAGGTAATCAAGGTTGGCCTGCTCCGCCCGGTCCGGCGCGATCGGGTTGGTCGCGTCCACTTCATCCGGCAGAACACCCCGCACGCTGCCATGGGCAAGCCCCACCCGAAGAAGGCCAGCTGGCGAATTACGCTCGCTGAAGTCTTCGGTCAGGTCACTGTAAGTATGGCGCTGGGTCAGTGGTGCGCTGAGAACAGCGATGCCCTGCTCTTGCAGCAGGATCACACCCGGCTCAAGCGCCAGCTGAATGTTCTCGGGTACGGCTTTCAAACGTCGCGCCCGTGTCCAGACGCTCTCGACAAGGGCCGCATCGTGGTTACCGGGGAGCATGACCCAGGGGCCCTTGAAGACACTGGTGGCATTGAACACCCGCCGGATAGTCCGGTCGGATACGCCCTGGGCATCGAACACATCGCCCGCGACCAGGACCGCATCGCACTTCTGCTCGACCGCCAGTTGTGCCAGCCTTTCGATCGCTGCGTAACGGGCCTCGACCAGCGCAGCGCCATCTTCCGTTTCAAAACGACTGAACGACCGACCCATTTGCCAGTCCGCGGTATGAAGAAATCTGGGCACAAATTATCCCCTGTCCGAATGCATGCTCTCTCACACGCAATCAAGGTTACCCGTACGTGAAGAAAATTGCACAACACTCTGATTGAAGGGAGCTTTGAGGTGCATAAAGAGGGCAGAAGTCGGGGTCAGATGAACGCTTTCATCTGACCCCATTTTTACGTCAGAACAGGAACTCGGGGCCAATACTGAAGACGTTGATGTCGGAGTGACCGTCGACCTCGGCAGAGGTAAATCCGAAACCCTCAACTGTCCCGGATGCGGATACTTCATCAATGTAACGATATCCGAGCTCGAAGTTTGTGAAGCCGATTATTCCGTGCCGACAGAGATACCGAAATAGCCGGGATAGAACCCCACCGCCTGGGCGCCGGAGGCGTATATCAAGCCGGCTGAGGTAGCCTGCAACAGGGATCTGATCTTCATAGTCGTGAATTCCTTTTCAATTAGTCATTAGAGAGAGGCTCCACGCCAATGTCCTGGCATGAAGGGAAACTTGTGGAGTCCCCATTAATCCATACCGCAACCCCGGTCGCTGAGGCAGTTCCATTGGCACTGTCGCCATACAGGACGCGAGCTTCTCCATCACTCGAAACACTGATAGTGCCTTCTCGAGGACAGTTTTGGGTTTCCACAAAGACTATGGGATCCGGTGTCGATACTTCCAGATAACCACCGACGGAAGAGCCGACGAGAGTTCCCTCTATGCTGATTTCAGTCGTGGATCCGGTTTTCTTCAGAAGGGTTTCGGAACCCGGAAGCGCAACGTACTTTCCTCCCAACTCAAATTCCAGGCCGGAAACATTCTCTTTCACACAGCCGTCGCCCGAGGCCAATTCAACCTCGAAAACCACGGATGACCGACCATTAATCGTGAAGGGAGTTCCGGCTTCCGGGTCAACAATTTCACCCTGTAATTGGTCGTAGATTTCGAATTCTTCACCTCTTTGCCACTTGCTGGTCTGGTCTGTAATCCCTTCTCCGTTTTGATAGGTTCCAGTGAGGAGGACCTGCCCAAAGTCTGAAGTACTCACAACGCAATCGGTAAATTGCCAACGCTCTTCGATATTATTTCCGGAACCGGAAACACTCAGGGTTGCCGTTCCACCATCCGCTTCGTTTACGCAAGCAGGCTGATCACCACTCTGATTTTTTAATGCTGTTCGAACGTTATCAATCAGGGCAAATCCAACTTCAACATCATTGTAGATGCCCAGCATGTTCGTGACATCGTCAGCCGTAGCGATCGTAACTTGCTGATCTGCATAATGCTCTAAATCCAGCGTAAGCTCGTAAGCAGGAAGAGCATCCGATTCACAAGTCAGCGCAACCGCAGTATCACCGTCTCCACCTCCACCGCCACACCCAGCCATGACAGAAGCTCCCAGAACGAGCGATCCCTTTCTCAGCACCCTGATAACATCCATTTTTTTTGTCCTCCAACTGCCACATCTGCGGTCGGTCGACGAAACATCAATCCTGACCGTCCCATTACAAAGATAGACCATCAGATGGCGTGGGTCAGATAAACAAGACAGAAAATCGCTTAATATTCACACAACTTCACGCTTTGGACACGACAATCACCACAGCGACCAGCACACCTGAAGATAAGGACGAGCACGGTGTGGCTACTCCGGAAGGCCGGAAGAAACGTGACACGGTCATCGTTCCGCCGGCCAGGACTGCCGGCGGAGCCAACACCCGCGTCGAGTCCGGCGACTACTAACTAAGAGTGCAAGGACTTCTAGTTTTGTAACCAAGTTCCTGTAACTCAATCGGGATCGAGAATTCCTGTATATTCAGTACAGCCGCTGCCGTTTTTGGGGTGGCATTTTTTACCAATGATTATCGGGATATTTCACCATGAAGACTGTTCACGACATGGTTCAGGCCGCCAAGGCCGAAATCATGGAAGTACCTTTGGAGAAATCCGAAGAGGCCATCAAGCAGGCGGATATGCTGATTGATGTTCGGGAAGCCGACGAATACCACGCCGGCCATCTTCCGGGCGCAGTCAACATTCCCAGAGGCATTCTGGAATTCAAGCTGACCAATGACCCCACCTTGGAAGACCGGGCGCTGAATATGGTGATCTACTGCAAGAACAGTGGCCGCTCCGCCCTCTCCGCCAAGGCCATGAAAGAGATGGGCTACATTCACGTACAGTCTATTTCCGGAGGATTTGACGCGTGGCAGGAGGCCGGCAAGCCAGTGGTCAAACCGGAACTGCCTGATTTCGGCTGACTATCGACTCAATTGGCAGGACTTAAATACTAAAAAGCCGCCTCCGGTCGGGAGGCGGCTTTTTAGTCAGTGATATCCCTCTCGACAGGCATTTGCATAGTCATTCCTCCGTAGCGAGTGTCTGTCGTTACCTCACACACTAAAACCATACATTTAGTTCTACGCATAACTCTGTTCGCTATACGCGACACAATGACGCTGATAGTCAAACTGGATAACTGGAGGGCGGCAATGGCTAACGTGCTATACTGTGCGCCACTCAACGGGGTGCCCTCCACCATAAAGGGAAGGGCTGAGACCATACCCGCGGAACCTGATCCGGCTCGTACCGGCGAAGGGATTGAGTATTCACCGCTCCGGTGAAACCGCGGCATGGTTCCCCAGATCGAATCCGAGGATACGAACCATGCTGAGACGCTCCCTGATCCTTTTCGCAGGTATTGCGCTACCCCTACTGGCCAGTGCCCAGGACAACGATACCCTGACTGTCTACACCCACCCATCATTTGCCGCCGAATGGGGTCCCGGACCAGGCGTAAAGGAAGCGTTCGAACAACAATGTGACTGCACGCTGGAATATGTTGTGCTCGATAGCGGAGGCGACATACTCCAGCGGCTCCGCCTTGAGGGCAATTCCACCGACGCAGATGTGGTTCTCGGGCTGGACACCGGCACCATGGAAACCGCCCGCCAGACCGGCCTGCTTGCTCCCCACAGCATTGCGCTAGAGTCTCTTGATCTGCCGGTCGACTGGCAGGATTCCCTGTTCGTGCCCTACGACTGGGGCTATTTTGCCTTCGTCTACGACACCGAACAGTTACCCAATCCTCCGAAAAGCCTGGAGGAACTGGTCAACGCACCCGAGGACCTCCAAATCATTATCCAGGATCCCCGGACCAGCACACCGGGCCTTGGCCTTCTGCTCTGGATGAAGGCGGTCTACGGCGACCAGGCTGGCGAAAAGTGGCAGGCCCTGAGCGACAATATTCTTACCACCACCAAGAGCTGGAGTGATGGCTACTTCTCACTGTTCATGAGCGGTGAAGCACCCATGATTCTCTCCTATTCCACTTCTCCGGCCTATCACATGGCCATCGACAAGACCGACCGCTACCAGGCGGCAGAGTTCGAGGAGGGCCATTACCTTCAGGTGGAAGTGGCGGCACTGGTTGAACCCTCGGAACAGAAAGCGCTGGCCCGGGACTTCCTGCAGTTCATACTGACTGCCGACTTCCAGCGCCATATTCCCCTGAAAAACGTGATGTACCCGGCCATCGATCTGGGCGACGAGTTACCAGAGGTGTTTGATCGCCTGATCCAGCCGGACACCACCCTGTTTATCGATCCGGCCACCGTCGCCAAAAAGCGAAAGTCCTGGCTGGATGAATGGCTCAACGCCATGATCCCATAATGCGTCAATTCCCGTTCAGAGCCACCCAGGCACCATTCAGCCACCCGGGCTGGCAGATCGGCCCTGGCCTGATCATCGCCGGCAGCCTGCTGGCATTGACCATCGCCGGCGTGGCCGCGCTGCTCTGGCAGGCCCAACTGCCGGAAGTGTCCGAGCTCTGGCAGAACCGTTATCTCAGCAATGTCATCCGCTTCACGCTGTGGCAGGCCACCCTGTCCACTGTGCTCAGCCTGGTTCTGGGGCTGTTCATTGCGCTTGCCCTGGTCAGACAGCCCCGATTCCCGGGCCGAAACCTGCTGTTACGCATGATGGAGCTGAGCCTGGTTCTGCCAACGATCGTGGCGGTGTCGGGCCTCGTCGGGGTCTACGGCCGGCACGGCTGGCTGACCTCGGTGATCGAACACTGGACTATGGTCCGCTGGAATCTCTACGGGCTGAACGGCATCGTGCTGGCCCACGTGTTTTTCAATGCACCGTTGGCCGGTCGGATTCTGCTCCAAGCACTGGAATCGGTCCCCGCACCCCGGCGGCGGGTTGCCAGCCAGCTCGGTCTGACAGGCTGGTGGCTCTGGCGCACCCTGGACTGGCCGGCCGTGCGCCGGGTGTTGCCGGGCATCGCAGCCCTGGTATTTACCCTCTGCTTCACCAGTTTTGCCATCGTGATGACGCTCGGTGGAGGGCCCGCATCCACGACCCTTGAAGTGGCGATCTACCAGTCTCTGCGCTTTGAATTCGACTTCGGTCGCGCCGCCTTGCTGGCGATTGTGCAGCTGGCAATATGTGGGGCCGTCTGGCTCTTGATGGTGCGTCGAGGTTTGTCCTCTAACCTCTCGCCGCAGCGTAAGTTTTCAGAAGCCATACTCCGGCCCGACAACCAGGGTACCACGCGGCTCCGGGATGCGGCCCTGCTGCTTTGCTTCGCCCTGTTTCTGCTTCTTCCGCTTGCCGCAATCCTGTTCCGGGGCCTGCCGGGGCTTGTCTCTGTTGCCGTTGACGGTGGTAAACCTCTGGCGGACCTGGCGAACGCAACGCTGCGGAGCTTCGCCATTGCCCTGCCCGCCGGCGCTTTTTCGGTGCTGTCGGGACTCCTTGTGCTGGCCCTGGCCAGTCGGAGTGGCTCATTTCTCTCCAGGTTGTCGTCGATTGCAACCGCGGTGCCCCTGATGGTCCCCCCGATTGTCCTCGGTACCGGCCTGTTTCTGCTTTTTCGTCCGGCCCTTGGGCACGCCTTTCAGGGCATGGCACTGGTTGCCCTGATCAATGGCCTGATGGCCCTGCCTTTTGTTACCCAGCTCCTTAAGGGCCCGTTCACCGGCCTGGACGAGGCCACGGCAAGACAGGCAGACCAGCTGGGATTATTGGGCTGGTACCGCTGGCGCTGGCTGCACTGGCCCAGACTGAAACGCCCGCTCGCCCTGGCCATGGCCTATGGCACCGGGTTATCCCTGGGAGACTTCGGAGTGATTGCCTTGTTCGGCACGCCTGGACAGCCCACCGTGCCGGTGCTGCTATACCAGCAACTGGGCAGTTACCGCATGGAACTCGCGGCGGGCACCGCCCTTTGGCTGGTCGCTCTCCTGCTGCTGGTCTTCGCGGCGTTCAATCTTCCCGGTTACCGAAGACGCAAACAGAGCGGACACTCGCTCGATGCATTAAAAACCCTTGCGGAGGCCCGCCATGCTTGATGTGAAGGACCTGACCTTCCGCTACCCGGACACGGAAACCACCTGGCGATTCACCTTTCATGTCGACCATGGGCAATGCATTGCCATTAACGGCCCCAGCGGTTCCGGAAAGTCCACCCTCCTGAATCTGATCGCGGGCTTCCTGACACCGGAATCCGGCACCATCTGCTGGGAAGGAGACCTACTGAACAACCTGGCGCCCTGGGAACGACCGGTAACCAGCCTGTTCCAGGAACATAACCTGTTCGAACATCTGGACGTACAGACCAACATTGGCCTGGGTATGCATCCCGGACTCGGGCTGACTACGGAGCAGAAACAGACCATCTCCAAAGGGCTTACCAGCGTCGGCATGGCGGGCTTTGAAAGTCGCATGCCCGGGGACCTGTCCGGTGGGCAACGTCAGCGTGTGGGACTGCTGCGCGCCCTGCTGCGGGACCAGCCCATCCTGCTACTGGATGAGCCTCTGACGGGCCTGGATGCCGAGGCACGCACCCAGTTACGGTCATTGCTGCTCCGGCACAAGGCCGCTGGCAAGGTTCTGGTCCTGGCCAGCCACGATGCGGAAGATCGAAAGATACTGGCGGATAAGCAGTTGAATCTCTAAGCTGTCATTAGCTTGATATTCAACAACTTCCCGAGGCCCGGACGTATCCAAAGATGGAACCACGCCCTTCCCAGTCCCAGGCACCTGACCCTACCGAATCCCGTCCCGGCAACGCGCGGTTCGAGTCCGGCGGGCTGACCATTGCCGGCGACTGGATCCTTTCGGGCTATCACTCGCTGTTGCAGCAGCTGGCCGCACTCCCCGCAGGGGCCAGGTCTCCCAGTAGACTGGACCTGTCGGCTTTGGAGCACATCGACACGGCCGGGGCCTCGGTACTGGCATCCTTTCTCGGACCAGCAACGCTCGAGCAGCATGTTGCCGCGCAAGAGACCCTGGCGGAGGAAAAGGCCGCGCTGTTGCTGGCCGTAGCCCGATCCCTGGAAGACTGGCAGGAACCGGTACCGCCCAAGGTTTCAACGATTCGCCTGTTCCTGGGTCATACCGGCCAGCAGGTGGAATCGCTTGGCCATCTGATCTGGGTATTGCTCGGGTTCATCGGCCAGACCCTTGCCACCATGGTCTGGGTGCTGCCGCGGCCGAAGCGCTGGCGGGTGACGCCGTTCGTCGCCGCGATCCAGGACACCGGGTTAAACGCCCTGCCCATCGTCGCCCTGCTGACCTTTCTCGTCGGTGCCGTGGTCGCCTTTCTCGGTGCCACGGTACTGGAGGATTTCGGTGCCACCATTTACACCGTCAACCTGGTGGCCTTCTCGTTCCTGAGGGAATTCGGTGTGCTGCTCGCCGCCATCCTGCTGGCAGGCCGTACCGCCAGCTCCTTCACCGCCCATATCGGCGCCATGAAGGTCAACGAAGAGCTGGATGCCATCCGCACCCTGGGGCTGAGCCCCATTGAACTGCTGGTGCTGCCCCGGGTTCTGGCCATGATAATCAGCCTTCCAATCCTGACTTTTGTCGGCATGATGGCCGGCATGGTGGGCGGTGCCCTGGTATGCGTGCTGTCACTGGATATCACCCTCACCCAGTTCCTGGCCATTGTTGAGCGGGATATCGCCCTGCGCCATTTCCTGGTCGGCATTTCCAAGGCGCCTGTCTTTGCCTTCCTGATCGCCGTCATCGGCTGCCTGGAAGGTTTCAAGGTGGGCGGCAGCGCCCAATCGGTGGGCGAACACACCACCTCCAGCGTGGTGCAGTCCATCTTCATCGTAATACTGCTGGACGCCATCGCTGCGCTATTCTTTATGGAAATGGGGTGGTAACCGATGGCGGCAGTAAAAAGCACCAGGCAGTCACAGCATGAGGCGGAACCGGTTATCGAGGTCAGCAACCTCTGCAACCGTTTCGGGGAACACGTCGTCCACGAGGATCTGGACCTGGATCTCTACCGGGGAGAAATCCTCGGCGTAGTGGGCGGTTCCGGGACCGGAAAATCGGTGCTGCTGCGCAGCATTGTCGGTCTGCACACAGCTACATCCGGTGACATCCGGGTCTTTGGCCAAACGCTGGACGCTCTGTCTCCACGGGCCCGTTCCCGAATGGAGCAGCGGTTTGGTGTCCTGTTCCAGGGGGGTGCACTGTTTACCTCGCTGAATCTACAGGAAAACATCGCCGTTCCGCTGATCGAACATGCCGGGCTCAAGCGACCGGATGCCGAGCGGGTGGCGCGTATGAAGCTTGCGCTGACCGGCCTGCCGCCGGATGCCGCCCTGAAGTACCCCGCGGAACTTTCCGGTGGTATGGTCAAGCGTGCGAGCCTCGCGCGGGCCCTGGCCCTGGACCCGGAAATCCTGTTTCTGGATGAGCCCACGGCGGGTCTGGACCCGATTGGCGCAGCGGCTTTTGATGAGCTTATCGTGACCCTCCGCAACGCCTTGGGCCTGACGGTTTTCCTGGTCACCCATGACCTGGATACCCTGTACTCTACCTGTGACCGGGTGGCCGTATTATCACAAAAGCGGGTACTGGTGGCAGACATCCTGGAAGCCGTTGCCGCCAACCCGGACGAATGGATACAGGATTACTTCAATGGCCCGCGAGGCCGGGCCGCGAGCTACGCCGCGATTAATCGAACACCGAGGCAACAAGGAGAAAACGTCTGATGGAGCCCCGGGCCCACCACGTGATCATTGGCCTGTTCACTGTCCTGGCGGTCGGCGCCGCGCTTGTGTTCGCACTCTGGCTGGGCAAATCCTCGGCGGATCGGGAATGGGCCTATTACCAGATCGGCTTCGACCACCCGATCTCCGGCCTGTCTGTAGGCAATCCGGTGCTTTACAGCGGTGTCCCGGTGGGCGAGGTACTCGAGTTGACGCTGGACCCGGACAATCCCAGCCACGTTCGTGTACTGGTCCGGGTCGACAAGGAAGTGCCCATTCGCAAGGATACCCACGCGGGCCTGATCCTGGCCAACATCACCGGCAGTATGAGTGTGCAGTTCCGGGGTGGTACCAAAGACAGCCCCGTACTCGAGGGAAGCCGCAACAACCCTCCGCTGATCACGGCAGATCCTTCGGCCTTCAGCAGTCTGCTGACCAATGGCGAGGCACTGATCGAAAAAACCGAGATTCTGCTCACCAATGCCAACAACCTGTTCTCCGAGAAGAACCTGGAAAATATGACCAGAATCCTGGAAAACACCCGGACCGCAACCGATTCGCTGCTGGCCCAGCGGAAAGAACTACTGGCTCTGATGGAACAGTTCGATGCCGCCGGTGTGCGGGCGGAAGAAGCAGCAGTCAAGGTCTCCAGTGTTTCCGACAATGCCAATGCCATCTTGCTGGAACAGGTCGCACCGGTGCTTAACTCCATGAACCGGGCGCTGTCCACACTTCAGCCTGCGCTGGCCCGTCTCGATGATCTGACCCGGAACAATGAAGGTGCGTTGGATGCCGGTCTGCAGGGACTGGGTGAGCTGACGCCAGCAATCCGGGAACTGCGCAGTGCCCTGCGCAACCTGAACCAGTTCACTACACGCCTGGAGGCAAATCCCGCAGGCACCCTGTTGGGTGGTTCCAACATCAAGGAGGTTGAGCAATGAGAAGCTGTCTTCGAGCGGTCACCCCGCTGGTAGCGTCATTTGCCATGACCGCCTGTACGATCTTTCCAACCCCTGAGGCGCCCCGTGTCATGGATCTGGGCTCGGTCGACCCGGTCCAACGCCTGGAAACCCGTCATTCAAGGACCCTGAGGGTGGACACGCCCCTGGCGTCCGAGCCAGTGAACGGAACCCGTATCCTGACCAAGCCCACCCCCCATGAATTCCAGATGTATGGCAACGCCCGCTGGCGCGACATTGCACCGGTAATGGTTCGCGATCACCTGATCGATACCCTGCGCCAGAGTCAGGGTTTTGCCAATGTTGTGACGGACACCAGTGCCGCCAGCACGGACCTGACGCTGATCAGCGAGCTGTCTGCCTTCCAGGCAGAGAAAATCGAAGGGAAAACGCAGGTTGTGATTGAACTGCACGTAGAAGTGCTGGATAACCGGTCACGTAAGAGCCTTTGCGTGCGAAACAGCCGGCGGGAGGAGCCCGCTGCGAGCAGTGAACTGAATGACGTAGTGGAGGCTTTCGCCAACACCGCCCACCAGCTGGCTGAGGAAACCTTGCTCTGGGTACACCGATGCCTGGAGGAAAACTGATCCCGGAAGTCGGGAATTCCGGTTATTCACTGCCGGGAAACAGATCCTTCCAGGCGGCTTTCAAGTAAAGGATCATGGACCACAAGGTCAATACCGCCGCCACATATAACAGGGCGATAGCCACATAGGCCAGGGTCTGGCCCGGGGGAAATGCCAGCAAACCGACAATGGCCGCCATCTGGGCGGTTGTCTTGATCTTCCCGATGTAGGAAACCGCCACGCTCGCCCGACTGCCCATTTCCGCCATCCATTCCCGAAGTGCGGAAATCACGATTTCCCGGCCGATAATGACCGTGGCCGGAATGGTCAGCAACGCGGCGGAGTGCTCTTCAATCAGCACCGCCAGGGCCACCGCTACCATGAGCTTGTCCGCAACCGGATCCAGAAAGGCGCCAAACGGCGTGCTCTGGTTGAGCTTGCGGGCCAGGTACCCATCCAGCCAGTCAGTCACCCCTGCCAGGGCAAATATAAGGGCACTGACGATGTAGCTCCACTCCACGGGCAGGTAGAACACCACAACAAACACGGGGATCATCACGATGCGGGAGAGTGTGAGCAGGTTTGGCAGGTTCATGGGCTTCCTATTCGTCATGCAATGCTGCGTAAATCGTTTCCGCCAGGGCCTTGCTGATACCCTGCACCTTCGTCATCTCGTCGACGCTGGCCTTGCGGATCTCCTGGATTCCGCCGAAATAGCGGATCAGTTCACGGCGGCGTTTCGGCCCCACGCCCTCGATTCCCTCAAGGGTGGACTGCCGACGTTTCTTGTCCCGCCGCGCCCGGTGACCGGTAATAGCAAACCGGTGAGACTCGTCCCGGATATGCTGGATCAGGTGCAACGCGGGCGAATCTGCGGGCACCCGGAAAACATCCCCGGTCATGGCGTCAATGAGCTGCTCCATGCCAGCCCGGCGGGTAACGCCCTTGGCGACACCGATCAGCGGGATATCCGAGATTCCGAGCGCATCGAAAACCTCCCGGGCGACATTTAACTGGCCCTTGCCGCCATCAATGAACACCAGATCGGGACGCTTGCCCTCACCGGCGACCATCCGCTTATACCGTCTGGTCAGCACCTGGCGCATGGCGCCGTAGTCGTCGCCGGCCTTCACGTTTTCTATGTTATACAGCCGGTAGTCGCTCTTCAGCGGGCCATTCTCGTCGAAAACGACACAGGATGCGACCGTGTTTTCCCCGTGGCTGTGGCTGATATCGAAACATTCCATGCGCGAAGGGGTTTCCGGCAGCTCCAGCAAGTCCCGCAAAGCCAGCAATCGGCGGTAAACGGTCTCCTTGCTGGCCAGATGCGTCAGCAGGGTCTGCCGGGCATTGGTCATTGCCAGTTCCAGCCACCGGCGCCGCTCTCCGCGCACGTTACCACGGATCCGGGTCTCGCGGTTAGCCGCCTCGGAGAGGGCCTGGGCCAGCAATTCCTGGCCTTCTACTTCGACCGGCACCAGGATATCCCGGGGAATCTCGCGGCGGGTATTACCCCCGAAATAATACTGACCCAGGAAAGCGCTGAGCAATTCACCTTCGGTCTGTTCGATCGAGTACCGGGGGAAATAATCCTTGGTGCCCAAGACCCGGCCACCACGCACGATAATCACCACAATACAGACAATGCCTGCATCCTGGGCAATGGCTATGACATCCGCATCACCTCCGGCACTGTCCACGGATTGCTGCTCCTGGACGTGACGAAGGTGGTTGATCTGGTCACGGTAGGCGGCTGCCTTCTCAAACTCGAGATTCTTTGAGGCCGTTTCCATGGCATTCATCAGGTCGTGAATAATGGCCGGGTTCTTCCCCTCCAGAAACATGGTGGCATGGCGGATGTCATCCTGGTATTCCTCGGGGCTGATGTAACCCACGCAGGGCGCCGTGCAGCGATCGATCTGGTATTGCAGACAAGGTCTGGTCCGATTCCTGAAATAACTTTCGCTACAAGACCTTATGCGGAACACTTTCTGAAGAATATTAAGACTTTCCTTGACTGCTCCGGAGCTCGGAAACGGGCCGAACCAGGTGCCGCCACCTTTCTTGGTCCGCCCCCTACGAAAGGTCAGGGACGGATAATCCTGGTGGGAGGAAAGATAGATATAGGGATAGGACTTGTCGTCCCGCAGCAGGATGTTATAGGGCGGCCGCAGAGACTTGATCAGGTTCTGTTCCAGCAGCAGGGCTTCGGTCTCGCTGCCGGTGATGGTGACCTCGATGGACTCGATTTTGGCGACCAGGGCCTCGGTCTTCGGTGCCAGGCCGGTTTTACGGAAATAACTGCTAACCCGCTTTTTCAGGTTGCGGGCCTTGCCCACATACAGCACCTCACCCGCAGCGTCATACATCCGGTAGACGCCGGGCCTTTCGGTCAACTGCTTCAGGAAGCTTTTGCTGTCGAACTCCCCGCTCTGCTCGGGCTTGGGGTCAGACCTTGTCGGCATCCAGCAATCCAAGCCGCACGGCCATCAGGGCCAGTTCCACGTCGCTGGAGATTTCCAGCTTTTCAAAAATCCGGTAGCGGTAGCTGTTGACGGTCTTGGGGCTCAGGCACAGCTTGTCCGAGATATCCTGTACCTTCTGGCAGTCCACCACCATCATCGCGATCTGCATTTCCCGCTCGGACAGCCTCTCGAACAGCGATAGCTCGCCATTCTCGTCTTTATCACCAGAGATCTGCTTGAGCGCCATCTTCTGGGCGATTTCAGGGCTGATATAACGCTGGCCGGAATGGGCCTGACGGATGGCGCGCACCATCTCCTGGATGTCCGCGCCCTTGGTGATATAGGCACTGGCGCCACTCTGCATCACCCGGGTCGGATAGGGGTCGTCCGCGCAGGCGGTGACCACAATCACGCGAATGGAATCATCGATACGGAGAATCCGGCGGGTGGCCTCCAGGCCGCCGATACCCGGCATGCGGATATCCATGAGTACGATGTCAGGCCGTTGCTTGCGCACAAACTCGATGGCGTCTTCTCCGGACGATGCCTGACCCACCACGTCAATGTCGGGGTTGTCCGCCAGCATCCGGGTAATTCCGGAACGCACCAGTTCGTGGTCGTCGACAACCAATACGCTGATCAAGATTCCACCTCGCACACGGCTTCAGGAAATACAGCGGCATTCTACCCTACTCGGGCACGCCCAGTCCGGCAGTATTTTCTACCGGATCGAACCAGACCACCAGCTCGCCCCGCCGGACGGCTGCCATGACACCCTTTCTCTCGGAGAAAGGGTTCTCGGTGTCATTGAGGCCATGGTACCGGGTGCAGTACTCCTCAACCAGTCCCTGAAGCTGGTCCTCGCTGAGTAACTCCGTATCCACCACGAATTTTTCCTGCCGTGGGTCCGGCTCTGGTTGCAGGGCTGCTTCGTTGGTCATTATCCCTCCCGTGAGTATGGTTATGGTAAGGATTAAACGCTTCGGGTAGAAGCCCCTGTAACAACAGGTTAGCTTCAAAATGCTGACATGATTCACTATCATGCGTTGCTTTCAACGGTTTGGATGCTAATGAACCAGTCTGTCTTTCGCCTTACCCTGCCGATCCTGTTCGGTTACATTCCGCTTGGAATGGCCTTCGGCGTGCTGTTCTCGACCCAGCTGGATTATCCCTGGTGGGCAGCGCCATTGATGGGCGTGCTCATCTATGCCGGGGCCGGCCAGATTCTGGCGGTCAGTCTGCTGGCCGTCGGCGCAGGTATGGTCGAGGTCTTTGTGGCCATGTTCGTGCTGAATGCCCGGCACCTGTTCTACGGGCTGTCGCTCCTGGGCCAGTTCCGGGGCGCGGGCTGGCGCAAGGCCTACCTGATTTTCGGGCTGACAGACGAGACCTATTCCCTGCTCACCAGCCGCCCCCGCGGTCCCGACCGCCACCATGAACAGGAGCTGGACTTCCGCATTACCGGTTTTAACCAGTGTTACTGGGTAATTGGCTGTGCCATCGGCGCCTTACTGGGCGAAAACGTAGCCTTCGACAGCACGGGCATTGAATTCGCCCTGGTCGCCCTGTTTATCGTGCTCACTATCGAACAATACAAGGCTCTGAAAGACGGCTTCCCGATCTGGACCGGTGCCGCCGCAGCCGGTATCGCCATGCTGCTGCTCTCCCCGTCGCACCAGCTGATCGGCGCTATTGTCATCGTGACTGCCGTGCTGCTGGTGCACTACCGTCACCTGAAGGACACCGGTGCAACGGAAGGTGCAAATCATGGCTGACATGTCCTACCTGCTTTCTTTCATTGCCGTGGCGGCCATTGCTACCTTTGCCACCCGGGTGATCCCGTTCGTGTTCTTCGAACGCCACACCGAGCACCCGCTGATCAAGCATCTGGGCCGTTACCTTCCGGCTGCCGTCATGGCCCTGTTGGCGACCGTGTTCCTCACCCGCTCCGGCAACTGGAGCGCCGCCGTCCCGGGCCTGGACGCGGTACTTCCCGGATTACTGGTAGTGGCCATCCATCTCTGGCGCCGGAACGCCCTGCTCTCCATCGCGGCCGGCACTGCCACTTACATGGTCATCCAGCAAACCGGTTTTCTCTCAGGATTGTGAGCTTATTGCCTAGCACTCGCGCACAGCGACCGTCAGGGAAAGTTCGAACTCGGCACGGGACCGCTTTTCAACGATCAGCCGACGGCCTGAATCAATGAAGGAGATCTGTTACAGGCCCTCGTCGGTCTCCACCCGGTTCCGACCACCATTCTTGGCGGCATACATAGCCCGGTCCGCCCGCTGGATAATAGACTTGCGCTTATCCTCCGGGCGCCAGCTGGCCACACCGATACTGGCAGTAATGGCGGCTTCCACTTCGGGCACTGCCACCTCCGCCACCGCCTGTCGAACCCGTTCCGCCAAGGCCACCCCATCGCCGCGCCCCGCGCCGGTGGCCAGGATGACAAACTCCTCACCACCCCAGCGCCCGAGATGGTCCTCCTGGCGCAGCACATCGGTTATTTTCCGCGCAACTTCCCGCAGTACCTCGTCACCGGCCGCATGACCCCAGGAGTCATTGATGTTCTTGAAATGATCGACATCCAGCAGCAACACTGAGAACGGCAAGCCATGGCGCCGTGCTTTTGCCAGCTCCCGGTCCAGCTCGTATTCGGTCCGGTAGCGGTTCCAGAGACCGGTCAGGGAGTCATGACTGGCCGCATGACTGAGTTGTGCGTTGGCCTGCGCCAGGGCCGCCTGCTCGGTCCTGAGCAGCTCGTTCAGCCGGGTGATTTCGCTGATCGATGCCTGCAGCGCCATGTCCTCTGCCAGGTCCACCGCCGCAAGGCGCTCCACCCGTTTCCAGGATTCACTGTTACCTTCCACAGCGTCCAGCCAGGAACCAAAAGCCTTGCGGAAGGTTTCTTCCTCTCCCGGGACACTGGTCAGAATATCCACCTCCGGACGGCCCTCCCAGTATATGCCTCGACCGTGTTCTCCCCGGAAGACCATAAACCAGCTGGTGACCCGCTCGCCCGGTAGCGGAACCGCAAGCAGGCCGCAAGCCGCACCGAGTTCCAGGTCCCTGGTTAGCGGCTCCTCTTTGAGCCTGGCCGTCACCCAGGGTGACCGGCCCGGTTGTTCGGCGTTCAGCCTGGCGAACAGTTGTTCCAACGAGCCAGCGGGAGGGACCTCCCCGAGTGCAGCAATCTCGCCGCTGTTCACATAGGCCATGCCGCTGGCACGGAACAATGCCAGCCAATCAGGGGCGTATTTCTCCAGCATTCTGACGGGTGACAAACCAAGCGTTATGTCCGATGCCAGAAAGTCTCTGGACTTATGAACGCGCTGCAGAAACTGGGCCTCCATCCGCGATTTCAGCAGGAACAGGCGCTGTGTGGCCATCAGCACCAGGGTCCGCGCCGCGTCCCTCAGGGTCGGAGCAAGGGGAACCGGCTTTTCCGATGTGCATGTAACCAGCCCCCAGAGGCCCGAGGGACCGACAATCGCGATGGAGAGCAGCGCCTGGGCCTTGAAATAATTCAGGTACGCGGTCTGTCTTCTGGACGGGGCCCGGAGTACCGTCCCGCTGGCATTGACGTCCGCCAACTGTTCACGGGTCAACTCACCGGAGACCAGCACCGGTACCAGGCCAGCCTCGAGGTCCGGAATGCTCCGCACCTGGTGCCGGGTCATTTTCGAGCGCTGCGCCGGAGGATACGAGGAGGCGGAAAAGCGCTGCCCCCGCAACGGCGAAACACCCTTACGCCGACTCTCGGCGAGGAAGACACCATGACCCTGCTCGTCGAAATGCGCCACCACCACCCGATCAAACCGGACCAGGTCGCGAACGCCGTCCACCAGGATATCCATCAGATCATCGGGATTACGGGCATTGGCCAGTTTGCCGAGCCAACGGTTGACCGTTCCGGTCATCCGCCTGGTTCCCAGCCCCGTTATCGGTTCGATTTCGACGACTACCCAGGCCCCGGAGCGAAAGGCATTCACCTGCAGGCGAATTTGGCGGCCCTTGATCTCATTGCGGATGGAAACCGGCCCGCTGAGCACATCGTCTGCAGCCAGTTCGCGGCGAATGCGGGCCAGCACCCGGGTGCCGAAAACTCTCTCCGGTGACTGGTCAAGCAGGGTTTCGGCGGGAGCCTGCAGGAAATACTCGGCATTGGCACTGCACTGGACAATACGGTCCAGCGACCTTGTTAATACCAACAGGCAACCGCAGGGCTGAATCCTGAGAGAACTCCGCTGAAAACCGTTGGGTTCGGGCATCTGGTCGGTTAATTCCTTGGGAAAACCTCAAGGAAATTATACACTGCCGCCACGATTTCCCCGCGCACTATTTGTCCATGGCCCCGCGATGAACCTGATCGACATCTTTCTCCAGACCCTGGAAACCACCTTGCCGGTATTTGCCATGGTCTTTATCGGACTCGGGCTGCGGAGAATCGGCTGGATCGACGCTCCCTTCATCAATACCGCCTCTGCCTTGGTCTTCAAGGCAACACTGCCGACCCTGGTATTTCTGAGTATCATCCGCGCCGACCTGAGCACCGCCCTGAATCCTGAACTGCTGCTGTTCTACCTGCTGGCCACCCTTGGCGGGTTCGGCCTGACCTGGCTCTGGGCCTCATGGCGGGTGCGGAGAGAGGATCGCGGGGTATACGTGCAAGGAGCTTTCCGGGGCAATTGCGGGATTGTCGGCCTGGCGCTGGCGGCCAACCTGTATGGAGATTTCGGATTATCCGCCGGCGGTATCCTGCTTGGTCTGGTGATTATCTCCTACAACGCGCTCTCGGTGGTGGTGCTGATTGCCTACCAGCCCGGTCAGTCCGCCAGCTGGCGCAAGATCATCCATGACATTGTCCGCAATCCCCTGATCATCGCCGTTGTGGTGGCCATTCCCTTTGCCTGGCTCAATATCGGGTTGCCTACCTGGGTAATGACCAGCGCCGACTATTTCGCCTCTCTCACCCTTCCGCTGGCGCTGCTGTGCATAGGGGCCACCGTCTCCCTGAACTCCATTCGCAGCGACAGCAAGACCGCGTTCGGTTCCAGCGCCATGAAAATGGTCGTGCTGCCGGCCCTGTGTACCGCTGCCGGCTGGTTGGCCGGTTTCCGGGGGCCGGAACTGGGGCTGATGTTCCTGTTCTTCGCCAGCCCGACCGCCGCCGCCAGTTTCGTGATGGTCAAAGCGCTAGGAGGCAACGACCGCCTGGCAGCCAATATCATTGCCCTGACCACTCTGATGGCCAGCGTTACCGTCACCGCTGGCGTCTTCCTGTTACGCAGTTACGGCATTATCTGAGAACCCACAGCACGAACCGTCTCGAACCCGCGCTGACAACCCCCGAGGTAACCACCGCCAAACAGGTTGTAGTGGTTCAGATAGTGGTACAGATTGTAGATGTCCCGCTTGCGGGGATATTCCGTGGAGCGGGCGTACATCCGGTCGTAGGCCTCGTAGAACGCCTCGCCGAAGCCGCCGAACATTTCGGTCATGGCCAGATCTGCCTCCCGGTCCCCGCAATAGACCGCCGGATCAATAAGCCAGGGGGTGTTCCGATCAAACAGAACATTGCCGCTCCAGAGGTCCCCGTGCAGAAGGCTCGGATGCTCGCAGGCATGATCGAGCCACCGTGCCAGGGCCTCGCCGTGGCGCTGAAGCACCCTCGCAAACTCACTACGAATCTCCGGATTCCGGATACGGCCCACCTGATACACCAGGCGGTCAGAAACGAAAAACTCACCCCAGGACTCGGACCAGCGATTGGGCTGGGGCGACAGGCCGATGTAGTTGTCCCGTCCCCAACCGTAGCGATTCTGTTTCAGCCGGTGCATCAGCGCCAGCCCCTCTCCCAGCATGGCAAGGGTTTCGGCGGTGGCGGGTTCGGATTCAATGCCGGTGATCTCCAGCACACTGTTATCCACCCGCACCACCTCCGGAATCCGCACATCCGTGACACTCGCCTGCACCAGTGCTGAACGAAGGCTCTCCAGCCCCTCCGCCTCGCAGATCAGTGCATCGGAAAATCCGGTGGTATTATGTTTGGTGAACATGGTTTTACCCTTCCTTGAATCGTTTCCGGCCGGGGGGTTAGATTGGTCTCAGGCTAACATGTGACGGAGTCGCGCGACCGCTATGGACAAGAAACGCTGGAAAATGCTGATCTCGGGCAAGGTGCAGGGAGTCTACTACCGGGCCTCCACCGAAAAGGAAGCCAATCGGCTGGGGCTATCCGGCTACGCCAGGAACCTGCCGGACGGACGCGTCGAGGTGATTGCCGAAGGCTGTCCTGAAGAGCTCCGGCAACTGCACCAGTGGTGCCAGGAAGGCCCCCCTGCGGCCAAAGTGACTGATATCGAGATTGAGGAACAGCGGGCCAACGGGGAGTTCTCGAATTTCGGGGTACGCTACTGACAGTTCAGCGATGCTGTTGTCGTAAGGCCCGGTTCAGAGTTTTCTGCCACGCTTCAACATCAACCTCGCTGCTGCTGAGGACCTCAAGGTCCCGGTTCTCCAGGACCTCGTCAAGCGGCCGCCCGGCGGACTGGATGACCCGATCACGTTCTTCCAGCAAGGCTGCAATATGAAACCGGTAAAGCCGGACAAAATGGGTTATCCAGATATTTACCGGCCAACTCGGTGACGCATGGTCTATTTCAAATTCGCCAAGCCGGGGGATGACCTGGTCGGCGGAATGCCACTTCTCGTCGGTTACCCAGCGGTTGGTGGTGAACAGACCCATCGGGTAGCCCCAGGCATCCATGGATATGGCAATGAGGTGCATGGTGCAATCGTCACCCTGCTCTCCGTCCGACAGCCTCAAGAACGTATGGAAGTGCCCGTGTTCGGGGTTGTCCGGGCGGTGGGCGTGGTAGTAGTACTGGCTGCGAGTGTCCCGGTCGAAGACATCGCCCTTTGGGTAATGTTCCATTTCATAGAAGGTTCCCTGCCCTTTCAGAACCTCACCGACAATATTCAAGCCGCCTTTCTCAAGCACGCGATAGGACTCCCGGACTCGCTTGGCCGAATCCAGGAGGCTTTCGAGCTCATCGTCCGCCAGGGTCGAAAGGTCAGGCTGGAAATCCATCAAAGACCCATGAGTTCTCGAACAGCACCTTCCCTGCTCGTTTTAAGGCCGGCCGCGCGCCCTTCCTCAATGGCAATTTCCGCTGGCACACCCATATGGAATCGATACAGAGCCCACATGGCGCCTACCCGGTTACTGCTGGCGCAGTGAACCAGAATGGGATAATTCGCCGGCGACGATGCGATCTTCGAGAACGCCTCGACCTGAGCCTGGGTTGGCGCGGTGGTTGAAACGCCAAGTGCATAAAAGTTCAGGCCGGCGGCATGTGCCTCGGCCTTTTCCTCTGCCACCCCTTCTTCTTCGGTGAGCAGACTGACCACGGTATTGAATCCCTGGGCCTTCAGTTCTGCCATTGCGCCTTTCTCGACGTGACCGCCGGCGGCAATAAACGGTGACGGCCGATTGTAGTTTATGACAACCTGAGGCATTTCGCTGCCGTAGGGCACCATGGCCCAATCGTTTTCGATTGCAAACGGTAGGGCGCGGTCAGGGTTTTGCCTGGCCGTTCCGGGAACGGCAGCAGGCATCGGCTGGGCTGTGCCACCACCCGAGCTGGAGCCCGCCGCACAGGGGTTCGCTGACGGGCTGGCTGCAGCACAAGGGTTGGCTGCCGCACAGGGGTTCGCCGCACTCTGGCTGGCCGCCGACTGACTGCTTGTCTGAGCCTGTGTTGCTGCCGGGTTCTGCGAATCGGAGCACCCGGTAACACCCATGCCCAGGGCGATGGTAATGGCCACAGGCAATGCGGCACGTTTGAAACGGTAACAGGTCATGACTGTGCTCCTTCAGTTCTGTTTGTTGTCGGCCGGATAAAGGTCAGAAGCCTGGTAGGGCCCGCCCAGCTTCTGTTCAAGCTTGCTGCCCAGCTTGAAACCGCCCCAGGCCATTGCCGCCAGCACGAGAATAATGAGCCATTCCGGAATACCGGTAAGATCCATCAGAGTCTGCCCTTGCGGGCCGGGGGTGGCGAGGTAGAGCTCCTCAAGCGGGCCGAACCAGGCGGCAAACAGGGCGGTACCCAGCACCATTCCGATCATGAATACGACGGCGTCAATCCGTCCACCTGCGAGCCCGGCCACCGAGGTGCCGGGGCAATAACCGCCAATGGCGAATCCAGCGCCGATCAACAACCCCCCAACCGCCATTGCGACATAGAATGGCGTTGGCACGTAGTAGCTCCCGCTGCCCATCAACCCGAACTGTTTCGACAGCCACAGCAGCAGGGCCGCCACAATAACGGCGGCAAACATCACCTTGAACACGGACCAGTCTTCAAGCCGGAATTGCCCGGTGAGCTTCCGGGGGCTGCCAAAGCCTGCATTTTCGAGCACAAAGCCGAACAGGAAGCCGGCAAGCAAACCGGACGCAACGCCGGAATCATAGAGAGGCCAGATCATTGCCAGTGCCTCCTTACAATGAAGCTGAACAGGAATCCCGCTGCGAAGAAGCAGATCAGAAACACAAAGCCCCCGACCGCCAGTGCCGCGCCACCGGAAAGACCGAGGCCGCTGGTGCAGCCACGTGCCAGCCGGGCACCGAGCCCCGTCAGGACGCCACCGATCAGCGACAGCACGAGCCGGCTGCCGACCCCGGATGAGGGTCCCCGTTCCACCTGAGGCCTGAACCTTCGACCGGAAAGCGCACCGACCAGAGCACCAACGAAAGCACCGAGCACCTCCCAGGTGATCCAGGCTTGAAGTGGTTCTCCACGGACATAATCGCCCAGGTAGCGGTTGGCGGCCGTCAGCTCCGGTGCCAGCCATTGCCCGACTTCTGCGGTAAATCGGCCGAAGAAGCCGCTGGCGCCCAAGCCGTGACCGGTCAGGACAAAGGTGAGAAATAACGCCAACCCCAGGGCGATGCCTGCCCATAGAGGTGACCAGAAGGGGCGTGGAGACATATCCGACTCCTTTTCATACAGTGCCATTATACCTGTTTTATATATAGTTATTCCCTACTGTCAAACCCACAAGGCTGGATACCGCTCGAGAGGTAATACTGATCAAGTTTAGACCTGAAATGCAGCCAACAAAAAAAACTCCGTAAACGTCCGGTAATTCCCTCTTGAGTCCGGCGCCGTCTGCCGACAGGTGGCAAGCCCCCGATTTCCTAGACACCTGACAGCTTTGTGAAGTATTGCTTTTCGAAATCGACTGGTGTCAAACACTCCAATCGTCAAGACCACAACACGGGGGCTGGTCCCGGCACGCAAAGCAAGTGCTGCACTCAAGCTTTAACTTCGATTTTCTCCACCTCGGACACTCCGCTGGACTAGATCTATGCCTAGACCTTTGCTTCTGCCAAGGTGTCCGTTTTAAATGGGGGCTATACAGAGACACCCATTAGCCAGCCAGAGTCAATAGGCCATACTAATCCCTTATGATGTCTCTCAAGACAGATTCCCGTACGAACTGAAGCCAGAGCTTGGTGGGAGCTGCTAAGGAACACGGATGGCCCATGAATCAGGACGATAGGACGCACCACCGAGTCGCACCAAAACTTGCATCGTTGGCGGTTCTATTGCTGGCAACCGTGGTGATGTACGTAAGCCAGGGATTAACTCATACGCTGGTTCCACTTCGGCTCGCCAGTGGCTCCGCCTCAGGTTTTGTCACAGCCTGTTATTTCGTGGGCTTCGGCCTGGGGGCTTTTCTGGGCCCGCTGCTTATCCGGCGCGTCGGCCATATCCGCGCATTTGGCGGCCTGTTAGGTATTGTCATCTTTGCCGTGCTGTCCCTCGCGCTGATCGACGCCCTCTGGTTCTGGGGAATGATCCGACTACTGCATGGCGCCAGTATTGCCGCCGTAGCAGTTGTGGTTGAAGCCTGGTTGGTCAGTGCCTCCGGCCCCGAGGCACGAGGACGGGTGCTTGCGGTCTACACCCTCGCAGTTTACGGAGGCATTGGCATCGGGCCATTGTTTCTAACCTTCTTGCCAGACACGCTCTGGCAACCATTCAGCGTGGCCGCAATCGCTCTGTGCCTGGCAGCGGTGCCGGTACTGTTCTGGCGCACCGATGCGCCGGCAATACCCACCCGTGCCCCCGCCAGCTGGCGACGCATCATAAACGTCTCGCCAGTCAGTCTGGCAACGGCCACTGCGGCCGGCTTTTCGGGGGGCGCCCTTACCGCACTGGGGCCGA
This sequence comes from Marinobacter sp., assembly GCF_046484525.1. Classification (GTDB taxonomy): domain Bacteria; phylum Pseudomonadota; class Gammaproteobacteria; order Pseudomonadales; family Oleiphilaceae; genus Marinobacter. The sequence goes on along the minus strand of NZ_JAWOIS010000001.1, from coordinate 1,717 downwards.
TCTACGCGCTCTCGTTGGGTCTGGACACGTCCGGCGTCGCGCTGATGATGAGCGTGCCCGTTATCCTTGGCCTGATTTTGCAATGGCCAGTGGGAACGCTATCCGACCGTTACGAGCGCCGCCGGGTAATGTCCGGCGCAATACTGGTCAGCGCCAGTTTCGCACTCACGCTCATCTGGGGCCAGAGCCTGGGATTGGTCGCGATCTACTGCCTGCTGGCGGGTCTCCACGGTATCCTGTACGCGCTTTACCCCCTCGCCCTCGCCCATGCCAACGACCGCGTCGGGACGCCCACCGATACTGCTGATATCGGTGCAGGCCTACTGTTGGGGTATGGCATAGGTGCGGCGGCGGGCCCCGCTGTTGCCGGCGGCGTTGCTCTTGCCATGGGACCTGAATCGGGCTTCCTGGTGGCCATGGTAGCTCTGGCGCTGACGGGCTCCTACATCCTGCTGGATGTTCACCGCCATGCCCGTGTCGCCATCGTCGATAAGGGCGCTTACACCAACCTGCCTTCCTCAACCCCGAAGGTGTTTGAACTGGAGCCGCGGACCGTACCCGATCCCGTGACTGAAAACGACCTAACCCCCACCCGCACCGATGAGTCAAAGGGCCCGAATGTATGATGGTCAGGGGGGAAGTCCACATTACACTTCTGGTCAGCCCGATACCCTGGTTGAGCATATACTCTTATGGTTATCCATTCTGACCCCAGGAGGTTTGGACATGCCGACTCCCAGCCGTGAGGAGCTTCTAGATGAGCACCAACCTGATGCGGTGCGAGTCCGGCTAGCAAAGCCAATGAGAGCATCAACGTTACCTGATGCTGTACTCGGAGGTATTGATGGTTGTGTCACTACCTTTGCGGTGATATCCGGTGCTTTCGGTGCGGGCTTCTCGCCGCAAGTAGCATTAGTCCTGGGTTTCGCCAACTTGGCTGCTGATGGCTTCAGCATGGCGGTGAGCAACTACGAGGCAGGCCAGGCACAATTGGCTCAGATTGCTAGCGCTGCACAGACCGAACATCAACATATCGCCTTGGTGCCAGAAGGTGAGCGGGAAGAGATTCGCCAACTGTTCCAGGCGAAGGGGTTTGAGGGAGAGCTGCTTGAAAAGGTAGTCGAGGCTCTATGTCATGATCCGGAAGTATGGGTTTCTACGATGTTACGAGAAGAGTATGGGCTCTCTGCTGCTGGAATGAGTCCTTTGCGATCGGCTCTGACTACCTTCGCTGCATTCCTTTTGATCGGAACTTTGCCCCTATTGCCCTATGCACTGCCGGGGTTCAGTACCACAACTCAATTCCTGTCCAGTCTTTGTGTCGCAGGGTTGGTGTTCTTAGGTATCGGCATGCTCAAAAGCGCGGTATATGGTGTGTCTGTTTGGCGCTCAGGACTACGTACATTGTTAATGGGTACCGCCGCAGCCGGATTAGCTTTTGCTACCGGCTATTTCGCACATGGGTTACTAGTGTCCCGTCTGGTTAATTCGCTGACCTACTGAGCCACTGAGAGCCTTGAGAGCAAGGCGCGATGGCGAAGGTTTGGTGGTTCCAAATCGAGTCAGCGCAACGCAGCTATCAAGGCTCTCAGTGGCTCCCGAAGGGCCCCAGCGCCGGGCCCTTCGGGGGCCACTGAGAGGCTTGATAGCTGCGTTGCGCTGACTCGATTTGGAACCACCAAACCTTCGCCATCGCGCCTTGCTCTCAAGGCTCTGA
>NZ_JAWOIS010000034.1:0-8900 GCF_046484525.1 Marinobacter sp. | reverse complement strand
CGTTCTGGCCCTTGGGGTAATAACGGGCTACCTTCTTTTCCAACTGCTTCCAGGGAATCAGCTTGTCCATCCGTTCCAGAAAGATCTCGCGACGGGTCTTACGCTTCTTGTTCTGGTACTCGGCTTCGGAGAAGGTCATCTGATCCATGGTGGCGACGAATCCTATGTAGTTGGCGATGGCCATATTATCGCTGATTTTGAGACTTATTCAGAGTCTCCCTAATAATCTCACTAGTTTGATGTCGATTGCTTTCTGACAATCTATTTGAAAATACATGCTTCCAGCTTATTATTATTTCCGTGCTTTCAATTGGCGGACTGGCGTAATGCCTTAGAAGGCTGAGATTGGCGCTAGCAGTCGTTTTGATATCTCGGTCTAGCACTAAACACCAGTCTATTCCCTGTAACTCCCAGTAGGTCTTCTCCATGATTTGCTTTTGGACGGTTCGCTTGTTTCCTATGCTCTTGGCAGGCTTGACGGAATAGGCCTTCCATTCGCCACTATCAAGTTTGACAAGAAAATCCGTTGTAATAACCATGTTCGTCGTCGTTCTTATATACCTTGGATGCTTTATCTCTAGGGCTTCCGAAATGAGTCGCGTCCTTGTTACAGGAAGAAGTGGAAACTGTTCGTATATCTCAATAACTTCTGGCCGGAACTCTAATAAGACAAAGAAAAGGTATTCATTTGTCGACAGGAAATGATGAACTCTCTTGGATTTAATGCCCTGGCACTTGTGTTTTGTTCCAAATGAGGCTACATCCCCGGTTTTAATGAACGGTTCGTATTTTCCGGCACTCCATTCCTTTTTCCATTTGGTTATCCATCTATTTCTGTCGTCTATAGTAATGTTTTTTCGTTTCTTCATGTCATCCACCCATTGATCTGTCGATATGCTACCAGCGGGCAGTCATTATTATAAATACTTTATTTTCATAAGCTGTTGATTTAATTTTAATTAAAATAAATGTACGTGATTTAAATTCATAAAAAATAAAGGCCAGTTAAGTATATGTAGTTAATGGTCTTTTATTTTGTAATGTGTTCGCTTGTTTGTGTTCTCTTAATGGCTCAAGAAAACCTATATATCGTTTTGGAATAATGAGGGTTTTGTCAGTTGGCTTTCTTGAAGATTTTATACTTATTTTTGGATGGCACGGAGGAGCATTATATGGATGACAAAAAGAGATCACTTGAACTAAAGAGGCTTTCGAAATTGCACGATAAGTTTCTGGAATCCCTCGAGCCTACTCGAGGGCTCAGCTCTATTCACGTCGCTTCGGGATGCATAGAGCTGGGCGCATGGATGCTTTTGAGATGGGATCAGGAGGTCAGGACTAGGGGAGACTTTGTGTACATCTCTGATGCTCACTACAAACGGTCTGGACTCTACATCGACTACGACAGTCTTCTGGGTTTTGATTATGACGAACTTGTCGACGCGCTCCTCGGAGAGATGCCGCCATCATCCGGTTAATTTCATCTTTCGATGGTTAAAGATGGGCCCGCGCGTGTGAGCCTGCTTTGACTGAGAAATCCGATCTTTCGGCGGCATAGCTCCGACCATTCCCTTTTAATGAAATGGCACGCATTCTAAGAATGTCTATAAACAATTATTTATTTGTCAGCTTTGTCTAAAAGTATTTATGTTTGTCTCAATCTGAATTATTTCAGGCCACCCTCAGTCCACATTCCCGGCAGCAACGCCAGAAGCCCAGGCCCACTGAAAATTGTGGCCGCCCAGGTGGCCGGTGACATCCACCACTTCCCCGATGAAATACAGGTTTGGCCGGTCCAGGACTGCCATGGTCTTTGACGAGAGCTGGCGGGTGTCGACGCCGCCGAGGGTGACTTCCGCCGTGCGATATCCCTCGGTGCCCGCGGGCTTGATGGTCCACTCTCCCAGGGTTTTGGCAACGGTTTCGATATCGGCGTTCTTGTACTCCTGCAGCGGGCCGGTCCAGCCGTGAAGCTCGTTGAAGGCGCTGGCAAAGCGTTTCGGCAGGTACTCCGCCAGATACTGTGCGACGGTGGTGCGCGGTTTCTGCTTGCGCAGGCCCATCAGGTCGTCTTCGATCCGCCGCGTTGGCAACAGGTTGATGCTGATGTCATCCCCCGGATACCAGTAACTGGAAATCTGCAGCATGGCCGGGCCACTCAGGCCCCGGTGGGTGACCAGCATGGGTTCCCGGAAATGCTGGCGGTTGCATTCGGCGTCCACCGGGCAGCTGATCCCGGCCAGCGGTGCCAGCTGGGTTTTCAGCTCTGGCTGCAGTGTGAAGGGCACAAGCCCGGCACGGGTGGGGAGCACTTCCAGGCCGAATTGCCGGGCGATCTCGTACCCGAAGCCGGTGGCGCCCATGGTCGGAATCGAGAGCCCGCCGGTGGCAATCACCAGGGATTCGCAGGTCAGTGCGCCACTGCCGGTTTTCAGGCGATAGCCCGCCCCTGCCTCACTGACGGACGTGACCGCGGTTTTCAGCCGGATTTCCGCCCCGGCCCATTCGCATTCAGTCAGCAGCATGGTCAGGATGTCCTTGGCGCTGTCCCGGCAGAACAACTGACCCGGGGCTTTCTCCTCGTGTTCGATACCGTGGCGATCCACCAGTTCCAGGAAATCCTGGGGGGTATAACGCTTCAGCGCCGAGATGCAGTAGTGGGGGTTATCGGACAGGAAATTGGCCGGTGTGCTGTTCAGGTTGGTGAAATTGCAGCGCCCGCCGCCGGACATGAGGATTTTTTTTCCGGGCTTGTTGGCGTGGTCCACCACCAGTACCCGGCGCCCCTGGTAGCCTGCGGTCGCGGCACACATTAGCCCGGCAGCGCCGGCGCCGATGATGATTACGTCGTAGTGGGATGCCGAGGATGCTGTCATTACTGCCCGCCGGTGTGAGTGAACGGCGGGCAGTATATCAGTCTCAGGGCAGGTGTACGGAACCTTGCATGTAGAACGCGGCCTGGCCGGCGATATCGATACGGTCGCCCTTCAGTTCACAGCGCAACAGGCCGCCCCGGGCTGACAGCTGCTTTGCCTTAAGGGAGGACTTGGCCATTTGCTGTGCCCAGTAGGGCACGAGCACGCTGTGGATGGAGCCGGTCACCGGGTCCTCGTCGATGCCGGCGCCGGGTGCAAAATAACGGCTGACAAAGTCGCAGTCTTCGCCCCGGGCAGTGACGATCAGCCCCTGGTTGCCGAGGGTCTTGAGCTTGCGAAGATCGGGCTCGGCCGACCGGACCGCCGCTTCGTTTTCCAGCACCACCATGTAGTTGGTGTCGTTGGGCACGTAGAAGGCGGTCTCCGGCGCACCCTCAAGGGCCTCGTGGATGATTGCGGGTGTCTGGCGTTGCTCGAAAGCAAGGTTGGGGAAGTCGAGCACCAGCCAGTCATTGTTCCTGCGAACGCCCAGATGGCCGCTTTTTGACTGCAGGGTAATCTTCTCTCCAGTCCAGTCCAGCTTATTGAAGATGACCCAGGCACTCGCCAGCGTGGCATGGCCGCACAGGGGCACTTCCACCGTGGGAGTGAACCAGCGGATGTGGAAATCGGCCTCATCTGCCTCCGGCAGCCGGACCAGGAAGGCGGTTTCGGACAGGTTGTTTTCCATCGCCAGGGCCCGGAGGGTGTCATCCGGCAACCAGTGGTCCAGGGGCATGACGGCGGCCGGATTGCCACCAAAAACACGGTCGGTAAAAGCGTCGACCTGGAAGATCGGGTGCATCATCGGTTTGTCTCCTCGAGTGTGCGTCCAGCGTAATCATGGGCCTTGTATCTGGCAAACTGCTCCAGCTCGCCCTCACTGTAAAGGTGCACCTCCGGCGTGGGGTGGCCGAGCGTCAGAATCCAGTGCCCGTGGCTTGCCCGGCGGATGGTGAATCCGAGGTCTTTTAGCCATTTCCGGGTGACCCCCGGCCGGATGGTGCCCAGGGGCAGGGTTGGTGATGCCAGTCCCAGGAGATCCTTGCGGGTAGAGGCAGGGATGTCCGGGAGCAGGACAGGAGCGGCTGAGTGCCGTGCAGGAACAGTGGCGGATCCCATGGTGAAACTCCTTCTTCAATGAGCTTGTCATCATTGTCCTGCTTTGCTGACGGGCATAACAGATTCAGTTAATCTGTTTTTGAACCGGTACAGACGAGTCTCAAGAGTGTCTGTACCGGTTCATTTGCTGCCGATCTGTACTGCCCCATTGCCGGACAGGTCTGGTGCAATAACAAGGGAGATACCAGGTAGGAGGGAGACCGTATGGGCGTTCTATACAGCCAGGTGGCGGATCAGCTGCAGGCGCTGATCCAGGAAGGGGTGTACCGGGAAGGCGACCGGTTGCCCGGCGTACGGGTATTGAGCCGGCAGTTCGGGGTGTCGATTTCGACGGTATTGCAGGCCCACCAGACCCTGGAGGCACGGGGGTACCTGGAAGCCCGGGAGCGCAGCGGCTATTTTGTGCGCCTGCCGGTCCTGGATGTGCCCGAGCCGAACATGCCAAAACACCGAAGCCGGCCGGTCCCGGTAACCGCGCGTGAAATGACCCTGGATCTGTGTGCCGATGAACAGAAACGCATGGTGCCGCTGGCCACCGCCATTCCGCACCCGGATTACCTGCCTCTGCGCCAGATCCAGCAAAGTACGCTTTGGGCGGCACGAAGGGGTCTGGAAACCCTGGATTACGCCTTTCCCGGCAAGGAATCGTTCCGCCGACAGATTGCCCAGCGCATGGCCACCATCGGCGTGCCGGTTACGCCGGATGATATCCTGGCAACCAACGGGGCGCAGGAAGCGATCATCCTGGCTCTGCGGGCGGTGACCCAGCTGGGGGACATCGTGGCGGTGGAGTCGCCGTCGTTCCCCGGTATTCTCCAGGCGCTGGAGGTGGTGGGCTTGCGGGTCATTGAAATCCCCACCCACCCCTCGGAAGGCCTTAGCCTCGAAGGCCTTGAGCTGGCACTGGAGCAGTGGCCCCTGAAAGCCTGTGTGGTGGTGACCAACCACAGCAATCCCATGGGGGCGCGCATGTCCGATGAGCGCAAGAAACAGTTGGTGTCCATGCTGGCGGCGGCCAATGTGCCCCTCATCGAGGACGATATCTACGGCGATCTGTACCACACCGGTGAGCGGCCCCGGCCCGCCAAGGCCTTCGACCGGGCCGATAACGTGATTTACTGCAGTTCCTTCTCGAAGACCATTTCCCCGGGCCTGCGTCTGGGCTGGATGATCCCCGGCCGACACATGGCCAGCGCCCGCCAGCACAAGTATTTCGTCAACCTGGCAACTTCCTCGATTCCCCAGCTGGCGGTTGCCCATTTCCTGGAGCATGGTGGCTATGACCGGTACCTGCGCTCCGCCCGACAGCACTACCGGGAAGCGACCGAGCGCATGCGATCGGCGGTGGCCCGCTCATTTCCGGAAGGGACCGCGGTGAGTCGGCCCCAAGGCGGGTTTGTGCTCTGGGTGCAGCTACCGGAGGGGGTATCTGGAACGGAGGTGTACCAGCGGGCAAGGGCGGAGAATATCAACGTGGCTCCCGGACTGATGTTCTCCACCACCAACAAGTTCGATAACTGTCTCCGCCTGAACGGCGGAAACCCCTGGACCGGAACCATCGAAAAGGCCGTCGCCAGGCTCGGCGCGCTGGTTCACGAGGTGACGGGACACTAGCTCTTGCGGCGCAGATCCAGGGGGTCAACGAGCCCTGCCGCTATGGCGATGCCGGTCACATCCGGTAGGCGCTCAGCGCCCAGGCGTTTCATGACCCGGGCCCGGTACAGGTCGATGGTCTTGACGCTGACCCCCAACTGATCGGCAATCTCACGGCTGGTATACCCCTGCGCCAGAGGCAGGAAAACATCCCGCTCCCGGCGGGTGAAGGTATCGATCAGTGCCTCGGTGCGGGCATTGCCATGGAAACGCTGCCCGCTCTGCCGCTCCTGGAGGGCCTGCTGGACGCTGTCGAGCAGCAGCTGCTCGTTGAACGGTTTCTCGATGAAATCGAAAGCGCCGGATTTGAAAGCCCGGACCACGATAGGCACGTCCGCATGGCCGGAGACAAAAATGATCGGCACCTCCAGTCCCCGTTTCTGCAGTTCCTCCTGGACGTTGAGGCCACCGAGCCCGGGCATCCGTACATCCAGTACGACGCAGCCGGCGCTGGTGTGGCCCACGGCATCCAGGAATTTCCGGCCGTCGCTGTAGGCCTCAACCCTCAGTCCAACGGACTCGAGCAGCCACTGGGTCGACTCGAGCATCCCAGCATCGTCATCGACCACGTAAACGGTGGTGGGCTGGTTACTGGGTGATTCAGTCATTCCGGGAAATCTCCGCTGTTACAGTTTTGTTTTTGTTTCCGCTGGCGGGGAAGCGGCAGGTGAGGGTAAGGCCATCGGTCTTCGCGGGCCGGGCATCCAGGAAGCCGCCAAAGCCTTCGATAATGGAGCGGCTCATGGACAGGCCAAGGCCGAGACCCTGGGGCTTGCTGGTATAGAAAGGCTGAAACATCTGGCGAATTTCCTGCTCGCCCAGTCCGGCGCCTTGGTCGGTGACCTCGATCAGCGTCTCGTGCCAGTCATTGATACAGGTGGTCAGCGTAAGCTCGGCCGGGCCTTCCTGGTCAGTGCTGCCCGTTTGCCGGGACTCGACGGTGGCTTCGATCCCGTTGCGGATGAGATTGATCAGGACCTGCTCGAGTAACACCGGATCGGCGGTGATCACCGGCGCAGCATCACACAGCCGCTCCCGGATCCTGACCCGGTTCTTGTCTGCTTCCCACTGGCACAGGCGGGCCACATTGCTGACCACGTCATTGATGGAAATCGGAGCAGTTCGTTTCTGGCCCTTGCGTAGGAAAGCCCGGAGCCGCTTGATCACTTCCGAGGCCCGGTTGGCGTGGTGAACGATCTTCTGCAGGCCGTCGTCCACCCGGTCCAGGCATTCGGGATTGCTTCGCGCATTCTTCAGGTACCGCTGACTGGCGCTGGCAAAGTTCACAATGGTGGCCAGTGGCTGGTTCATCTCGTGGGCGATGCTGGAGGCCAGTTCGCCGAGGGTCGCCAAGCGCGCGGCATGAGCCAGTTCGTCCGCCAGTCGCCGGTTGCTTTCCTCGGATTCCAACCGGGCGGTAATGTCCCTGGACACGCTGATGACTTCTACCACCGCACCGGTGTAAGTCTCGCGGATGGCGCGGCTGGCAATCTCGAACCAGCGCTTGCTGCCGTCCCGGTGCAGGATCTCCAGGGTCATGGTGGCGTAGCCGTCGTCCCGCAGGCGGTTACGGGCTTCCACCAGCTGCTCGACCACGTGATCGCCCCGGAACACCTCTTCCAGCGGCTTGCCCCGAAGCTCCTCGGGCCAGTAGCCCAGCAACCGCCACGACGCCGGCGTTGCATCGATGAACCGACCGTCCGGGGCGTGGCGGGAGATCAGGTCGGTGGTGTTTTCGGTAATCAGCCGGTACAGGCGGTTGGACTGCACGGCCTGCTCCCGGGTGCGAATTTCCTCGGTGGCATCCCGCCCCCGGAGCAGTACCTGATTGCCGTCCCGGTCCGGGATCAACGTCCAGAGCAGGATGTGGCCGGGTATCCGGGATTCGACATTCTCGATGGCCCGGTTCTGCTGAAGCGCAGAATGCACCAGGGCCTCTGTGTTCACCGGCAGCAGGTCTACCGCACTGTCCAGGCCGGCGCTGCTGACCAGATCGATGGCACTGCGGCTGGCCTTGAGCAGGGCAGCGTCCCGGCCAAGGATCAAGCCGGGTTGCGGGTCGGCGTCCGACAAACTAAATACCGTATCAGGGGGGAAGTCGGTCATATCATCGTTGTTATAGTATTGACACTATAATACCTTGGTGTAGTTCCTAGTATTTGTCCCATCAAATACCATTCTGACTAGCGTGAATTATAGCCAGATTAGCGATTTTCCTGAATACGCCATAAGAACAACAGTGCTCCAAGAGGAACCCATCATGACCTCGATTTTTGACCAGGGCCTGGCGCCCGTCGATGCCAACTACGCCGTCCAGTCGCCGATTGATTTCATCGAGCGTACCGCGAGTGTTTATCCGGAATACCCAGCCATCATTCATGGGGCGATCCGGTACAACTGGGCACAAACCTACGAGCGTTGCCGCCGCCTGGCTTCGGCCCTACAGGGTCGCGGGATCGGTCGGGGTGATACCGTTGCCGTGATGCTGCCGAACATTCCCGCGATGGTGGAGTGCCATTTTGGCGTGCCCATGATCGGCGCCGTGCTCAATACCCTGAACGTGCGCCTGGACGCCGACGCCATTGCCTTCATGCTCGAGCACGGAGAAGCCAAGGTGGTGATTGCCGATCGAGAGTTCGGTCAGGTCATCAGGGACGCTGTCCGTCACCTGGAGCACAAGCCGCTGGTCATTGATGTGGATGACCCGGAGTACGGCGAAGGCGTGCAGGTCAGCGATCTCGATTACGAGGCGTTCCTGCAGGAGGGTGATCCGCAGTTCCAGTGGAGCTTCCCCGAGAACGAGTGGGACGCGGTTTCCCTGAACTACACCTCCGGTACCACCGGCAACCCCAAGGGCGTCGTCTATCACCACCGCGGGGCCTATCTCAATGCATTGGGCAACCAGGCTGTCTGGTCCATGGACATGCATCCGGTCTATCTGTGGACCCTGCCGATGTTTCACTGCAACGGCTGGTGTTTTCCGTGGACGATGTCCGCCATCGTCGGCACGCATGTCTGCCTGCGGCAGGTGCGGGCCGAGCCGATCTGGAACGCCCTTGCCGACGAGGGGGTCACGCATCTCTGCGGCGCCCCGATCGTGATGTCGCTGATGATCTCGGCGCCGGACACGGTGAAACGCGACCTTGACCACGCCGTCCAGTTCTTCACCGCCGCCGCGCCGCCGCCGGAATCGCTGTTGGCGGAAATGAC
>NZ_JAWOIS010000027.1:0-55686 GCF_046484525.1 Marinobacter sp. | reverse complement strand
GCCGAATAAACCCGTTAGATTTACCCCAGGAACCGAATCGTGCAAAACCCCTCTGACCCCAAAATCATCGTCGCCCTCGACTTCCCCTCCCAGGACCCGGCACTGGCCCTGGTCGACCAGCTCGACCCGGCCAAATGCCGCCTGAAAGTCGGCAAGGAGCTGTTCACCCGCTCCGGTCCGCAACTGGTGCAGTTGCTGCAGGGCAGGGGCTTCGATGTGTTCCTGGACCTGAAATTCCATGACATCCCGAATACCACCTCGGCCGCCGTTGCCGCTGCGGCGGATCTGGGCGTCTGGATGGTGAACGTTCACGCTTCGGGCGGCGAAAAAATGATGGTCGCCTGCCGCGAACGCCTGGAATCCTTCGGCGTCGACAAGCCCCTGCTGATCGCTGTCACGGTTCTCACCAGCATGGGAGCCGAAGATCTCGCCGGCATCGGGATCACCGATTCCCCGGAAACCCAGGTCTCACGTCTGGCCACCCTGACCCGCAACTGCGGCCTCGATGGCGTCGTCTGCTCCGCGCAGGAAGCACCGAAGCTCAAAGCCGAGCAGGGCACTGACTTCAAACTGATCACCCCGGGTATCCGGCCACTGACCGCCGACAAAGGCGACCAACAACGCATCATGACCCCCACGGATGCCCTCAAAGCCGGTTCCGATTACCTCGTCATCGGCCGTCCGATTACCCAGGCGCCGGATCCTTTGGCTGCTCTGGAGGCTATCCATTCTGAGGTGGTTGGGCTCTAGGGTTTTCCTGGTTTCTAGTTCTGCCCCAGCCTTCCAGTGATGGGGGCTGGGACTGCTGGCAGGGCTTTCCAAAACACGCTACGAGCACGTCCATGTGCGCTTGTTTCGGGCCGTCCATGGCCCTCAACAGTTTTGGAAAGCCCTGCCAGCAGTCCCGTTCCAACACCGCAGTTGTCCGCTATTTATTGAAAGGATGTCTTGATCCGGAGAGAGTTTCGCAGTGATCTGCCTGAATTCCGCGGAATCTTTTGTGCTTCCTATAACTGCTTTTGCCGAATGGCGTGGTGGGGCCGGCCTCCCAAAAATGTTGAAGGCCAAGGATGGCCTGAAACAAGCGCACATGGACGTGCTCGTAGCGGTTTTTGGGAGGCCGGCCCCACCACGCCATGCTCCCGCAACTAGAAGGCTAGGGCAGGACTAAAGCCCAAACCCAAAGCTTAAATCAGAGCTTCGAGAGAAAAACGAACAAACACAAAAAAGCCCGCTAACTCAGAGAATTAGCGGGCTTTCGAAATATTGGCTCCCCGAGCTGGGCTCGAACCAGCGACAAACGGATTAACAGTCCGTTGCTCTACCAACTGAGCTATCGGGGAACGTCGTCATGTGACGAGGCGCGTATATTAAGGTGGCGATACCGCCTCGTCAACCCCTGACAAAAACTTTTTAGCCGAGCGCCTTCTGCAAACGCTCAACCGCCTTCCGCAGGTTCTCCATGCTGGTCGCGAAGCTCAGACGCATGTGGCCCGGAGCGCCGAACGCTGAGCCCGGAACGATGGCCACGCCGGCCTCGGTCAGCAGCTTCTCGGCGAACTCCACGTCCGTGCTGACGCTGTCATCGGCATCGATGGCGCCCTGGAAGCTCGGGAACACGTAGAAGGTGCCGTCGCCAGTCAGACATTCAACACCCGGCAGTTTGTTCAGGGCATCTACGAGCCAGTCGTGGCGCTCCTTGAATGCCTTGACCATCTCGCCCACGCACGCCTGATCACCATCGAGGGCTGCGGTAGCGGCGGCCTGGGAGATGGAGCAGGGGTTGGAGGTGCTCTGGGACTGGATCTTTTTCATGGCGCCGATGATCTTGGCCGGACCGGCGGCATAGCCGATACGCCAGCCGGTCATGGAATAGGCCTTGGAGACACCGTTCAGCACGAAGGTACGCTCGTAAAGTTCCGGGCAGGCGTTCACGATGTTGCAGAACGGCTGGCCGGTCCACAGGATCGGCTCGTACATGTCGTCGGTGGCGATCATAATGTTCGGGTACTTCTTCAGTACTTCACCGATCGCCTTCAGCTCTTCCATGGAGTAGGCCATGCCACTCGGGTTGGACGGGCTGTTGATGACGAACAGGCGGGTACGCTCGGTGATGACGTTCTCCAGCTGCTCCGGGGTGATCTTGAAGCGGTTGTCGGCGCTGGTCTCGATGATCACGGGTTTGCCTTCGGCAACCAGTACCATGTCCGGGTAGGAAACCCAGTAGGGGGCCGGGATGATGGCTTCATCACCCTTGTTCAGTGTGGCAAGTGCCAGGTTGAAAAAGCTCTGTTTGCCACCACTGCTTACCAATATCTGGTTGGCTTCGTATTCCAGGCCGTTGTCCCGTTTGAACTTCGCAATAATCGCTTTCTTCAGGGCCGGCGTACCATCCACGGCGGTGTATTTGGTCTGGCCGTTGTTGATGGCTTCAATGGCTGCCTGTTTGATGTGCTCGGGGGTGTCGAAGTCCGGCTCGCCGGCACCCAGGCCAATGATGTCCTGGCCGGCGGCGCGGAGTTCCGCGGCCTTGTTGGTGACTGCGAGGGTGGGAGAGGGCTTGATAGCCTGTACTCGGCTGGAAAGTTGAAGGTCCAAACTTGAGCTCCTTAAAGCTGCGTCTTATTGGGCTGCGATCGGCCGGGAGGAGCCACTGCGGGCTGAATTTCGCCCAGCCGTCGGTCGCACTGATGGTATCATGAAGCCAGCGTAACGCTAAATTTCTCGTGGGTATAAGTCCGCCTGTGGCGGGCGCTGCGCAAATCCGGAGGTTATCCGCCAGTTATGGCAAAGCAAGAAACCAGTACATCCCATAGCGGGGCTTTCAGAGTCGATTCTCCCTACCAGCCGGCCGGTGATCAGCCCAAGGCGATCGAAGGGCTGGTGGATGGCATCCAGTCCGGTCTGGCGCACCAGACCCTGCTCGGGGTGACAGGCTCGGGGAAAACCTTCACCGTCGCCAATGTGATCGAGCAGGTGCAGCGGCCCACTATCATCATGGCCCATAACAAGACCCTGGCGGCGCAGCTCTATGGCGAGTTCCGCGAGTTCTTTCCGGACAACGCGGTGGAGTACTTCGTTTCGTATTACGACTATTACCAGCCGGAAGCCTATGTGCCGTCCTCGGACACTTTCATCGAGAAAGACGCCTCCATCAACGAGCATATCGAGCAGATGCGTCTGTCCGCCACCAAGGCGCTGCTGGAGCGGCCGGACGCCATCATCGTGGCCACCGTATCGTCCATCTACGGTCTTGGTGATCCCCAGTCCTACCTGAAGATGATGCTGCACCTTGACCGGGGCGACCAGATTGACCAGCGCTTCATCCTGCGTCGGCTGGCCGAGCTTCAATACACCCGTAATGACGTGGAATTCCATCGGGCCAATTACCGGGTCCGGGGTGATGTCATCGACGTGTTCCCGGCGGAATCGGAGAAGGAGGCCATTCGGATCGAGCTGTTTGATGACGAGGTGGAGAACCTGAGCTATTTCGATCCGCTCACCGGAGAAGTCCTGCGCCGGGTGCCCCGAGTGACCATCTATCCGAAGTCCCACTATGTCACTCCGCGTCAGACGGTGCTGGATGCAGTGGAACACATCAAGGTGGAGCTGGATGAACGCTTGCAGCAGTTGCGGGACAACAACCGGCTGGTGGAAGCGCAGCGTCTGGAAGAGCGCACCAGGTATGATATCGAGATGATGCTGGAGCTCGGCTACTGCAACGGCATCGAGAACTATTCCCGGTACCTGTCCGGACGCCGGCCTGGGGAGGCGCCACCAACGCTGTTTGATTACCTGCCACCCAATGCCCTTCTGGTGGTGGATGAGTCCCACGTGACCATTCCGCAGATCGGCGCCATGTACAAGGGCGACCGATCCCGAAAGGAAACACTGGTGGAATACGGGTTCCGGTTGCCCTCCGCCCTGGATAACCGGCCGATGCGCTTTGAGGAATGGGAACGCATTGCACCACAGATGATTTTTGTCTCGGCGACGCCGGGGAATTACGAGGCCGAGCACGCAGGCCAGGTGGTGGAGCAGGTGGTCCGTCCCACCGGCTTGCTGGATCCGGAAATCGAGGTCCGCCCGGCCTCCACACAGGTGGATGATCTGCTGTCCGAGATCCACGCCCGGGCGAAGGTGCAGGAGCGGGTTCTGGTGACCACGCTGACCAAGCGCATGGCGGAAGACTTGACCGACTTCCTGATGGAACATGACATCAAGGTCCGGTATCTGCACTCGGATATCGATACCGTGGAGCGGGTAGAGATCATCCGGGACCTGCGCCGCGGCGAGTTTGATGTGCTGGTGGGGATCAACCTGCTGCGGGAAGGTCTGGACATGCCGGAGGTCTCCCTGGTGGCGATTCTGGATGCGGACAAGGAAGGCTTTCTGCGCAGTGAACGTTCCCTCATTCAGACCATTGGCCGGGCTGCCCGTAACGTGCACGGCAAGGCAATACTCTACGGCGATAAGATCACCGGCTCTATGCAGCGGGCCATCGATGAGACCCAGCGTCGCCGGGAAAAACAGACGGCCTTCAACGAAGAGCATGGCATTACGCCCACTGGTCTGAATAAAAAGATCGCTGATATCATGGAGGGTGCGGCCGGTGGCGGCGGCCGTGGCCGTCGCAAGGCTGAGCGTCCGGGCCAGAAAGCGGCCGAGGAAGCCGAGCAGTATCGGGCGAAGGCCGGCAACCGGTCACCCGCGGAGGTGCTCAAGGAAGTGGCGCGCCTGGAGGACGAAATGTACAAGGCAGCCTCGGAGCTGGATTTCGAGACCGCCGCGCGCCTGCGGGACGAGATTTCCGAACTCAAGGAGGCGGCGCTGCGAACCGGCTGATTACCCGGTTCTCTTCGGACCTACAATCACCGCCGCCTGCAATGGCTGGTTGCGGCCGTAGCTGGACATCTGGGTGAAGACCCGTTTGTCCACTGGCAAGTACTGTTTGTCTGCGACGGTCTCGCCTGCCTGCACGTCGATTTCCGGATCGTGCAGGTAAACGAATTCCTCGTCGATGGCGCAGACGGTGACCCAGTGCGGTACCCGGCTCCGGTTCAGTTGCCAGGTGCTGATCAGGATGACCGGGATGCGCCCATCGTGCAGGGCGCTCTCCATACCCTCAAGGGTTAAAGGGTCGTGGTGGAGCTCGATGCCGGTGGCACCGATGTCGTGCAGGAATCCCTCATGCACCAGCTCCAGCACTCGCTTCTTGTCTTCGTTGCGGACGGTGTCCTTGAACAGCGCGCCTTCCTGACTGATCCAGGCACTGGCTTCGAAGCCCCGGTTCCAGCTGGCCAGGGCCAGGCCGTGGGGGCCGCAGCCGCCGTGGCCGGCGAGCATGAAGATGGTGGTGGCCTCGCGCCAGATTTTCAGCTCTTCCAGGGTGGTGACCGGCTGGTTCTCTTCCAGTGCTGCCAGGGCCATGATCAGGGCTGAGGGGCCGCAAGTAAACTCGGTGGTTTGCGGGTAATAGGGAACCGGCAGAAACTCCCGGCTTGGTTCGTAATACAGGATCCTGCGCTCAAATCTGAGCGCATTGCCGTGGTCCTCATAGTAATCCCGGTAGGTACCAAATTGCCGGTAGCCCAGGCGCTTGTATAGGTTGATGGCGCCGGGATTATCCTCACGCACTTCCAGGCGCATGACGATGCGGTCGGCCTCGGCCGCTTCTTTCTCGGCCTCGCGGATCAGTCGTTCACCGATACCCCGGCCCCGCACAGCCGGCGAGACCGCAATGGAGTAGATCCGCGCTAGACGGGTAGCGGCGTTCATCAGCACCAGGCAATAGCCGACCAGACTGCCGTCCTGCTCGGCCACAATCAGGCGGTCCCGGGGTACTTCCAGGAAACGGCGGAAACTCCGCCGGGAAAGCCGGTCGTCGCTGAAACAGCGGTGCTCCAGCTGTACCAGGTTGTCCAGGTCCGTATTGACGGCGTGGCGAAGCGTTACATCAGACATGGTTTTACTGGCCCTGGTCGGTGGGAAGGGCATGCTGGCGGGCTTCCCTCTCGCGGCTATTATGGTAGAGAGTAGCTGGTACGCAAGCCCCTGCTGCATGCGTAAAAGCACGCACGCTCAGGCGATTGTGCAACACCGGGGCCGGGCGTATCGTTGCGCACATCCAGGCGGCTGAACCTTCAGGGAGGAATGCCACAGATGTCCCGTTTGCTCATTGTTGTCGATCGCGCCAAAGACTGGGCGCCGTACTACCCCAGCGAAGATGTGCTGACCTTTGACCAGTACCTGCAGTATTCCTCACCATCCACCGGGCGGGTGCGGGTCATCAACCTCTGCCAAAGCGCGAAATACCTGAGCAAGGGCTATTACTGCTCGCTGCTGGCTGAAGCCCGTGGCCACCACGTGGTGCCGTCGGTAATGACCCTGAACGACCTCAGCCGCAAGGGCCTGTTCTCGCTGGAGCTGGAAGAGCTGGACCCCAGTGTGCTCAGCTGGCTGGACGCGGCAGGCTCCGAAATCGAGCCCGCTGGTCAGGAGAAGGACGCGACCCACGAAGTCAGGATCCGCACCTACTTTGGCCAGGCCGAGCATCCTGACCTGAAGCCGGTTGCCCGGGCACTGTTCGAGAGTTTTCCGTGTCCCATCCTGGAGATCGTCTTCAAGCGCCGCAAGAAATGGCAGATTGCGTCCATGCGGCCCGCAGCGCCGGCGGACCTATCTGAGCAAGAGCAGGATCTGTTTGCGGCCGCGCTGGACCGCTTCAGCACCATGGTCTGGCGCAAGCCCCGAACCCGCCGCCGCTACCGCTTCGATCTGGCCATGCTGGTGAACCCGGAAGAAGCGATGCCACCAAGCGATGAGGCCGCGCTCAAGCGTTTCGAGAAAGCAGGCCGAAAACTGGGCATCAATGTGGAGCGGATTACCCGTCGGGACTACATGCGGCTGCCGGAATACGATGGCCTGTTCATCCGGGAGACTACCGCTATTGACCATCACACCTACCGGTTTGCCCGCAAGGCGGAGGCAGAGGGAATGGTGGTCATTGATGACCCCGTTTCCATCCTTCGCTGCACCAACAAAGTGTTCCTGGCGGACCTGCTCAGGAACAACAAGGTGCCGACACCCAAGACGCTGATCCTGTCCCGGGACCAGAAAGATGCAGTGGAGCAGGTAATCGATGCCCTGGGCTTTCCGGTGGTCATCAAGATTCCGGACGGAGCTTTCTCTCGAGGGGTGACCAAGGCTCGGGATGAAAAGGAACTGCGGGCGGGTCTTCGGGAACTGTTCCGGCAGTCAGCCCTGGTGTTGGCCCAGGAATACCTGTACACGGACTATGACTGGCGGATCGGAGTATTGGGCGGGCGTGCGATCTATGCCTGCAAGTACATGATGGTCAAGGGACATTGGCAGATCTACCAGCACGGTGACTCCAAGGTGGAGAGTGGTGACTTCGAGACCCTGCCCACCTACGAGGTGCCCAGAGGCGTGATCCAGGCGTCATTGAATTCCACCCGGCTGATTGGTAACGGCCTCTATGGGGTCGATATCAAGCAGTCGGGCAACCGGGTGGCTGTTATCGAGGTGAATGACAACCCCAGTGTCGATTCCGGTGTCGAGGACAAGTTCCTCGGTGGAGAGCTCTACACCCTGATCATGCAGGAATTTCTCTCCCGGATGGAGGCCAAGCGCCGGGGCTGATCGGCCAGGCCGGCTGTTACGGCTCGCCCAGCCAGATCCTCACGCTGCCGAACCATGGATAGTGCTCCAGGGCCTTGCGGACCTGCTCGCTGGTGATGTCGCCAGACTTGTCCGGGGCATCGAAGAACAGTTCCAGGTGTACCTTGTTTTTCAGGTAGTGGAGTCGGAGCCGGCTGTGGGTCGGTAGTTCCCCAGTGGTTTCATACAGCGTTTGGCGAATTTCCTTTCGAGAAGGCAGGCGCCCAGAGGTCGGCGTCTGCTCCTCGTCGTTCTCTGCGTCGATGTGGAAATTGATATCGCGGATGTTGTCGAGTTCCTCCCGCATGCCTGTCACCACCTGCATGCCGATCTGGTGGCCCTCTGAGACGCTGATGTCCGGACGCACTAGCAGGTGAACATCCAGCAGGATGTCATGCCCCATGCGCCTGCTGCGTAGCTCGTGGACATTGCGTACGCCGTCGGTTTCCCGGGCAATGGCTTTCAGCTTTTGCGTATCCTCCTGGGAAAGCCCTGTATCCACCAGTTCCTTGACGCTGTCCCAGGTGAATTTCCAGCCGATGTGAATGATGATCAGCGCGATGACCACAGCCGCCAGTACGTCGAGCCACTCCCAACCCATCATGGCTCCGACGGTAGATAGCAGGACCACAATGGACGAAAAGGCATCGGTGCGACTGTGCCAGGCATTGGCAATGATCAGGTCCGACCGGATCGCCTGACCGACTCGGCGGGTATAGTGATAAATCCACTCCTTGCCAGCGACGGAAAGCGCGGCTGCCACCAGAACCGGCCAGCCGGGCACCTGACTGATTCCGCCCTCGATGAGACGCAGGATATTTTCCCACGCCAGGGCGGCGCCAACGGCTATGAGAATACTGCCGAGCAGTAGTGTGCCGAAGGTTTCGATGCGCTGGTGGCCGTAAGGATGGTCTTCGTCGGGCTCCTGCCGGGAGATGCGCATGACCCCGAGCACCACCAGGTCAGAGGCGACGTCCGTAAAGGAATGGATGCCGTCAACAAACAGCGCCTGGGAGTTGAAAAGTGCACCACCGATGACTTTTATTACACCCAGTATCGCATCAAGAATCATTCCGATTATGGTGACCCGCGAGGCCGATTTCATTTCCTTGTTCAGGGCATCCTGGGTACTGGATGTCGTGGAAACGGGGTCTTGCATTAGGAATGGCTCCGTCGGCTGAGTGTTCGGGAAAGTATAACGTTAATCACCGTTCCCGTGGTGACGGATGTCACCCTCCCGGTCCCGCAATTTATGCACATGGTTGCATTCCGGTGACGGTGTAAAGAACCTTGACTATATGTAGCCATGCAAGCCATCGAAGTTGTAACTATCTGAAAAATAGGAAAAAATAAACTGGTTAAAAAATGATCAATTTGTAGGCTGGCGCAGTTATCAAGGGGTCTGAAAGTTTGCCCCGTGATTTTCAACAGGGTTATCCACAGATTCCGTGGAAAAGCTCACGAGGTGTTACAAAGACAAGCAGTTACAGGCGATTGCGCAGGCAGACAGGATGCTGTGGAAAACTTCCGGTATACTCCCGCCCACTGACATTCAGGGAGTTATCTGATGTACGGCGTTATTCGCAATCTGTTATTCCGTTTTCCACCCGAGCAGGCCCACAATATGGCGTTGGGCAGCCTTGATGTCGCCCAGAAGCTGGGACTGTTGGGCGCTTTTTCGCCAAAAATAGATGCATTGCCAGTCAATGTTATGGGTCTGGATTTTCGCAACCCCGTGGGACTGGCGGCGGGCCTGGACAAGAATGCCGATCATCTGGACGCCCTGGGCGCTCTGGGCTTCGGATTCATCGAGGTGGGGACGGTCACGCCGCGGGCTCAGCCGGGTAATCCCAGGCCCCGGATGTTCCGTCTGCCCGAGCACCAAGCCATCATCAATCGCATGGGCTTCAACAACGAGGGCCTGGACCACCTGATAGAGCGGGTGGATCACCGGCATTACCGCGGCATCCTCGGGATCAATGTCGGCAAGAACAAGGACACTCCGAACGAGGAGTCCGGGGCTGACTATCGCAAGGGAATCGCGGCGGTATATTCCCGCGCTGACTACATTACGGTAAATGTGTCCTCGCCGAATACCCCGGGGCTCCGTGACCTGCAGTTCGGAGATTCCCTGAAAGGCCTGCTGGAGGCTATCAAGGACGAGCAGAACCGTTGTGAGCAGGAGACGGGAAAGTACGTTCCCATTGCGGTAAAGATTGCCCCGGATATGGACGACACCGGCATCCGGTTTGTTGCCAACGCCCTGCTGGACACCGGCCTTGATGGTGTCATTGCTACCAACACCACCATCAGTCGCGATGCCGTGGCTGGCCACCGCCACGCGGAAGAGGCCGGTGGCCTCAGTGGTGCTCCGGTCCGTGAGGCATCCCTGAGGGTTATCCAGGGGCTGTACGCAGAACTCGGGGAACGTTTGCCCATTATCGGCGTTGGTGGCATTACCGACGGCGAGAGTGCCGCGGAGAAGATCAGGGCGGGGGCAAAACTGGTGCAGATCTACACGGGTTTCATCTATAAGGGGCCGGCGTTGATCAAAGAGGCAGTGGAGGCCATTCGGCGGGGAACATCAGGAGGCTGAAAAAGGATGGGCCCGCTTAGCGGGCCCTTGCGGGGAATAAACCCCGTTGCGCTTCTTCGCATGGTACGGGGCGGGAGACCCCGTTTGGGTTGCTCTTGGTACTGCGTCAAATTGTGTAGAAAAAGATCAGATCAAGATTCGGGGTTGCTGGTGAATGTCCGTCACGCTGATGTGACATTGGCAAGTTTGTGAATACCGGAGACGCCGGTCATGCCCTCCCAGTTATCTGTGCGACCTTCGCGCCACCCATTCAGCCATTCCTGGCGCACTTCCGGTTGTTCGATCGGGCAGCTGTCTTTCGGTTTTCCGGACACTCCGGCTAGATAACCCCTTTTATATGCACGGGCGTACATGTCTCTTTTCTGTCTTTTCATGCCGTTCCTCACTAATGGATTAACAGAACAAGCGTGTACACGTCTGCAGTGGTCGTGGCGGTCCGGGTTTCCCTCCGGGACAACCCCCTATTGCCAGCTTCGACCAGAGCAGTCAGGATCCTGTTAACGGAGGCTTTTCAGGCCTCCGGAACGACGCGTCAAGTACAAGGTAGAACGAACCTTGAGCGCGTGTACACTAATTATTTAATCTATGTGACCGTTTCTTTATAATTTTATGAACTAAAAATGACGCAGGAAAATTGGAATTACTGCAAAAAACGGAAACTTACCCGGATTGTTTTTTTGCCCAGGAGCTCGCTTTGTCTAAATGTGTCTTTTTCGTAACCTGCCCGAAAGGTGTTGAGTACTTGCTGGGAGATGAGCTTCGGACCTTCGGCCTGGAGACGGTCCGTAACGCACCGGCCGGGGTGTGGGTTGAAGGCGAGCTGGAAGCGGGGTACCGGGCGTGCCTGTGGTCGCGCTTGGCCAACCGCGTGATCCTCAACATCGCCGAGGTGGATGCGGGTAACGGGGACGCCATGTACGAAGGCGTGCTTGATGTGGACTGGGCACAACACATCCCTGAAAAAGGCAGCTTCCGGGTAACCTTCCTCGGCCAGAACCAGGCGATCCGCAATACCCAGTTTGGCGCCCAGCGGGTCAAGGATGGCATTGTCGATGGCTTCCGCGCCAAGGGTGCTGCGCGGCCCGCGGTGGATGCCAAGAACCCGGACGTGACGATCTCCGCCCGCCTCAATCGTAACCGGCTTTCCATCGGTGTGGATCTCAGCGGCCATAGCCTGCACATGCGCGGCTACCGGACTGACAAGGGCATTGCGCCGCTGAAGGAGAATCTGGCGGCAGCGCTGCTGATGCGGTCGGGCTGGCCGGAGATTGCCGGGCAGGGGGGTGATTTTGTGGACCCTATGTGTGGCTCCGGGACGCTGCTGGTTGAAGCTGCGATGATGGCCCTGGATCTCGCTCCCGGGCGCGGGCAGGAACAGTTCGGTTTCGAGAAGTGGCCGGGTCACGAGCCTGAGGTCTGGCTCGCGCTCCGGCAGGAAGCGGAGCGGCGCGCCCATGAGGGCAAGCAGGGAAGGATCCCCAGATTAGCCGGATTTGACCAGGATTCACGGGTTATCGCCACGGCCTGGAAGAACATTCAGCGTGCCGGCCTGGAGGGCGTGGTGCACGTGGAAGCGCGGGCGGTGCAGGAATTCAGCCTGGAGGGGCAGTGGTCGGAGCGTGGTCTTGTGCTGACCAACCCGCCTTATGGCGAGCGCCTGAGCGAGCGCAAGGAACTGGCGGGCCTCTACCAGGCTCTCGGTGATGTGGTGAAACAGGCCGTACCGGGTTGGCGGCTGGGGGTGTTTACCGGGGCGCCGGAGTTTGGTAAATCCATCGGTCTGCGCAGTTTCAAACAGTACAAACTGTTTAACGGCAAACTGCCCGCCCAGCTGTTGTTGTTCGAGGTGGCCGAGGAGAATGCCATGACTCCGCGGGAGCCGGATGTTCCCGGGGAAGTCCGCCCGCGCATCGCCAACGAAGAGCGGGCGGCCATGCTGAGTAACCGCCTGAAAAAGAATCTGAAAACCATCGGCCAATGGGCCCGGAAACAGGGCATCGGTTGCTACCGGTTGTACGATGCGGATATGCCGGAATATGCCCTGGCCATCGATATCTACGAGGGGCAGGTGCACGTGCAGGAATATGCCGCGCCCAAGTCTGTCGATGAGCGCGCAGCCCGGGAACGTCTGGCCGAAGCTCTGGCAGTGATTCCCGACGTACTGGGGATCGAACGCTCGGATCTGGTGTGCAAACAGCGCCAGCGTCAGGCCGGCACCCGGCAGTACGAGAAGCAGGCGGCCAGTGGCGAGTTCTTTACTGTGCACGAGCACGGCTGCCGGTTGAAGGTAAACCTGAAGGATTACCTGGATACAGGGTTGTTTCTTGATCATCGGCCGGTGCGGCACTGGATCCAGCAGCGCGCCCGGGGCCAGCGTTTCCTGAACCTGTTCTGTTACACCGGTGCAGCATCCGTGCATGCAGCGGTGGGTGGTGCCAGTCGCTCCCTGAGCCTGGACATGTCAAAGACCTACGTGAACTGGGCCCGGGAAAACCTGGCGCTCAACGATGCTGACCCGCGAAAACATGTGGTAGAGCAGGCCGACTGCCAGGCCTGGCTGGCGGCAAAGCCGGCACCGGACCAGCGTTTTGACCTGATCTTCATGGATCCGCCTACGTTCTCCAATTCGGCCCGCATGGCCGGGGTGCTGGATATTCAGCGGGATCACGCCATACTGATCCGCCAGGCAATGGCACGGCTGACCTCAGATGGTTTGCTGATCTTCTCTAACAACTTTCGCAGGTTCCGGCTGGATGAGGCCCTGGAGGAGGAGTTTGCCGTGGAGGAAGTGTCCCGCAGCACCCTGGACAAGGACTTCCAGCGCAATCCGAGGATTCACCGCTGCTGGCACATCAGGCACAAGGTCTAGAATTCGTACCGCAAGCCGCCTGAGAACTGGAAACTGTTCACTTCACTGCCGGTGTCTTCGAACAGTTTTCCGCCCTCGAACACCAGGAAGGTGTCCTCCATGACCTCGAAATCCAGGCCAGCCACCCAGCTGGCGCTGAAACTGCTGTCCGGGAATTCCTCGCCAAAATTGCGATAGAAAACGTTACGGTCGGCATCCGGGTTTTCGAGGATGGCTTCGCCATGAATGTAGGAAAAGCCGAACTGGCCATAGATATTGGCATATTTGCCGAGCGGGTAGTGCATCCCAATGTACCAGCTGGCGAAATAGTCCACTGCCAGGGTGAGGTCGCTGTTCGGGACCTCGGCATCCTTGTAGCCCCCACCGGCGCGTAACTCCGCATGGAACAGGTCGGTGATGTGACCGCCAACCACCAGGGTGGCGGCGCTGCCCCAGGCGCGCTCGGCAGCGGATCCGATAGTGCGATGATTGATGGCGGTGGCCATCAGGCCAATATAGTGTTTGTCGGCCCGCGGGGTGGTTTCCTGGCCGAGTGCCTGTTGAGAGGCCAGGAGGACGCAGAGGTGGAACGGTGCCAGGGCGGATCGAAGGGTGGTGGGTACAGCCTTTTTCATTATTATGGGGCTTCCTGACGGGTGAGCGGTTGGCCCGATTCTGCCTTGTGTAACGGTTTGTTACGTCGACCCGTGTCACACTTCCCTTTGCCCAGCGTGGAGAGGTTTGGTCTCAAAAGGTGTCAGAAGAAGGCTTTCTTCAGACCCCAACAATAACTCCGGGGTCAGATGAACGCTTTCATCTGACCCCATCTTCATTTTCCAGCCCTCAGTCTTCGTCCAGGTAGCCTTCTTCCCGCGCCAGCAGCAGTAACGCATACACCCCATTCTCCGGCAGCAGTGGCTCCAGCCCTTCCTCGATCAGCAGCTGATGTCGACGATCCTCCAGGCTTTCAACATCAAGGCCGGTAATCAGATCACTGATCGGCGCAATCTCGAAGGGTGGTTCGTGGCCTACGGCGCTGAAAATCAGATCCACCAGGACCTCATCCGGATCCAGGCCGTCAACGTACACGGTCTGGTCGGGCAGGTCCTCGTGCAACTCCCGGACCAGCTCGATGAGGGGCACTCCCTGTTCCATGAGGTAGCGGATATCGGTGTCTCCCGGATCGCCGTCGTCAGGCAGCCAGCTCTCATCCGGGGCAATGACTACAGCTTTCATTTGCCCATCCGCCAAAGACCACGCAATGGCCGTCGGGAACAGGGCGTCGTCGGTCTGGCAGTATTCGATATCGAGAAATCTGGGTAGGGACAAGGTCGTCTCCGCTCCGCCGTATGAGTGGATATAAGGAATGTCACTATGGCCTGTAGGAGCTGTTATCGCTTCATGCCATACTGTTACAAAGCAATTATCAATCAATCGGGAACATCATGGAACACGTTGAATTTAACAAAGATTTGATTGAATTTCTGAACAGATCACCGACTCCGTGGCATGCGGTGTCGACCATGAAAAGCCGACTTGATGCCGCCGGATTCGAGCAGCTGGACGAGCGTGATGACTGGTCACTGGACCGTAACCGGGGATATTACGTCATCCGCAACGGTTCCTCCATTGTGGCCTTCCGAACCGGCAGTAAAGATGTTTCCGCCAGCGGTATCCGCATGATTGGCGCCCATACGGACAGCCCGTGCCTGAAGGTCAAACCCAACCCGGAACTGCGCCGCAAGGGGTATTTCCAGCTTGGCGTCGAGGTCTACGGTGGCGTGTTGCTGAATCCGTGGTTTGACCGGGACCTGTCCCTGGCTGGCCGCGTCACCCTGCTGGACGAAGCGGGCGAGGTGCAGGATGTCCTGGTGGATTTCCGCAAGCCGGTAGCGTTCATTCCGAGCCTCGCGATCCATCTCGACCGGGAGGCCAATAGCAACCGCTCTATCAATGCCCAGACCGATCTTCCGCCGGTGCTCATGCAGGTGCCGGAGGACGACACCACCCGTTTCGCGGACCTTCTGAGCCAGCAGGTCGCTGCGGAAAGTGGTATCAAGGCCCGCAAGATTCTTGGCTATGAGCTGAGCTTTTACGACGCCCAGGACGCGGAATTTGTGGGGCTTCGGAATGAGTTTGTCGCCTCTGCCCGGATGGACAACCTGCTGAGCTGCTACATCGGCCTGCAGTCCCTGATCCAGACCTCCGGTGACGAGGCGGCACTGCTGGTGTGTAATGATCACGAGGAAGTCGGCAGCATGTCCGCCGAGGGCGCACAGGGGCCGTTCCTGACCGCGGTGCTGGATCGCTGGTGCGGTGCTGGTAAGGCCCGGGCCATTGCCCATTCCATGATGATCTCCGCGGACAATGCCCACGGGGTGCATCCGAATTACCTCGACAAACACGACGAGAACCACGGGCCGATCCTGAACCAGGGACCGGTGATCAAGGTCAACCACAACCAGCGCTATGCGACCAACAGCCGGTCCGCGGCGCTGTACCGGCACATTAGCGATGAGTTGGGCCTGCCGCACCAGACCTTCGTGGTGCGCAGTGATATGGGCTGTGGCAGCACCATCGGGCCGCTGACCGCCGGGAACCTCGGCGTGACCACGCTGGATATCGGGGTGCCCCAGTTCGGCATGCACTCAATCCGCGAGCTGATCGGGGCGGAGGATGGCTTCACCTTGTTCCGCGTGCTGGCGGAATTCATGCAGCGGGAAGAGGTGTTCTAGTATTGAAATGAAAAAGGCCGCTGATCGGAAATCAGCGGCCTTTCGGAATAAGTGGCTCCCCGAGCTGGGCTCGAACCAGCGACAAACGGATTAACAGTCCGTTGCTCTACCAACTGAGCTATCGGGGAACAATGTCGAAGTGGCGCGCATATTAAGCGCTTTGATTTGAGTCGTCAACCCCCTGAATTAAAAGGTTAAAAATTGTACGGAAGCAAGACGTTACGGTACCGGCCGCCAGTGTGGCTGAGGAATGGCCACGTGCAATCGGTGTGGCCAACCCTGTTCCGGACCGTGCCGATGCAGGAGCCGGTCCGGGAGGTATTGCCCACCCTTGATGAAGACGAGCTGCAACTGGACTGGTATCGCCAGGGCAGTGATCGTCTGGCGGTCATTTCCCATGGTCTGGAAGGAAATAGCCGAAGACCCTACGTGCTTGGCCTGGCCCGGGCGCTGCTG
Organism: Marinobacter sp.; assembly: GCF_046484525.1. Lineage (GTDB taxonomy): Bacteria > Pseudomonadota > Gammaproteobacteria > Pseudomonadales > Oleiphilaceae > Marinobacter. The sequence continues at coordinate 39,371 of NZ_JAWOIS010000027.1, read as the reverse complement.
GCTGAGGGTTGGGACGTGCTGGCCTGGAACTATCGATCTTGTGGCGGTGTGATGAACCTTCAGCCCCGTTTCTACCACAGTGGCGCCACCGGGGATCTGACCCATGTGGTCAATCACGCCCTCGCAGGCGACTACAAATCCCTGTTCCTGTCGGGCTTCAGCATGGGCGGTAACCTGACACTGCTGTACCTTGGGCAGCAGGGTGAGATGGTGGACAGTCGAATCTGTGGCGCCGTGACCTATTCCGTACCGTGCGACCTGGCCGGCAGCGCGGAGATGCTCGCACTTCCCAGTCGCCGGATCTACATGCAGAGGTTTTTGAGGGACCTGCACGTAAAAATGCAGGAGAAATCGAGAAGGTTCCCGGATCTTATTGATACAGAAGGGTTTGAGCTGATCCGGAATTTCAGGGAATTCGATGACCGCTATACCGCGCCCCTCCATGGGTTCCGGGATGCCGAGGATTATTGGGCGCAGTGTTCGGCCTTACCGCGTCTTCGGGATATCCGGGTTCCTGCCTTGATGATCAATGCGGCGGATGACCCGTTCCTGTCCGCAAAATGCTTCCCGGAGTCACGAAAGCTATTGGGGGGCCATGTGCGTCTTGAAGCACCCCGTTGGGGCGGGCATGTCGGCTTTGTTGAGCACGCCCGGGACGGATTCTACTGGTCGGAACGGCGTGCCCTGGGCTTCCTCAGCCACCTGTCATGAACCGGTGGCGGCCGTACGCGCCTCCTCCAGCATGGGTTCGAGCACCGGCCAGACTTTGTCCAGAAGCTTCGGTTGCGCCTGTTCGGCCGGGTGAATACCGTCTGGCTGCATCATCTCTTCATGGTTGTAGATACCATCCAGGAAGAAGGGAACCAGTTCGGTGTTGTACCGGTCCGAGAGAGTCGGGTACAGCTCCGCAAACATTTGCGTGTAACGGGGCCCGTAATTGGGCGGCATCTGCATACCGACCAGCAATGCCTTCGCGCCGGACTGCAGGGTATTCTCGATCATGGACGCCAGGTTGGATTCGATCACGTTGGGCGGGAAACCCCGTAGCCCGTCATTGCCACCCAGCTCGATGATCACGACCTCCGGGCCGTGCTTCTCGATCAGCTCCGGCAGTCGTCTCGCGCCGCCATCGGTGGTTTCGCCACTGATACTGGCATTGACCACCTGCCAGTGGCTCAGGCCATTCTCCTCCAGGCGCTGGCGCAGCAGCTGGACCCAGGCGGTTTCGGAGGGCACGCCATAGGCAGCACTGAGGCTGTCACCCATGATCAGGATGGTGTTCTGGCTGGCCAGTGCCGGAGCGGCCTGGATAGTGAACAGCACCAGAAGGATTGATCTGGCGCGCAGCAATAGCGTATCCATAGACAATTCGTTTACCTTGATAAAACGTTTTAAACCATTGACCCGGGAGTACCCGTGAACCAGATGACCAATCCGACGCCTGAAAGCCAGCCACCGATGTTGCGAGCGAAAGACCTGACTCATCGGGTTCGCCTGGAAACCGATACGTTGACGATCTTGCAAGGGGTCAACCTGGAAATCAATCGTGGAGAATCAGTAGCCATTGTCGGCCGGTCCGGTTCCGGAAAGACTACCCTGCTGGGTCTGCTCGCGGGGCTGGATACGCCAACCGAGGGTTTGGTGGAACTCGACGGCGCCATCATCAGCCGGCTGAGCGAAGACCAACGGGCGCAATTGCGGGCCAGCCGGGTCGGTTTCGTGTTCCAGTCTTTCCAGCTGCTGCCGGCGCTGACCGCTCTTGAAAACGTCATGCTGCCGCTGGAGCTGGCAGGCATCGAGGATCCGGAGAAGCGCGCCCGGGAGCTGTTGGAGCGGGTCGGCCTCGGTGAGCGTCTGACCCACACGCCGCGGCAGTTGTCCGGCGGAGAGCAGCAACGGGTGGCGATCGCCCGGGCCTTCGCCTCTGAGCCCGTGGTGCTGTTTGCCGATGAGCCCACCGGCAATCTGGATAACCGCACCGGCCAGGCGGTCTCGGACCTGCTGATGGCGCTCAACCGGGAGCAGGGCACAACCCTGGTGATGGTTACCCATGACGAACACCTGGCGGCGCGGTGTTCAAGGCAGTTCCATATCGAGGCAGGGCAACTGACTGAGCCCAATGAGCTTGGGGAGCCGGTATCCTGATGGCGGCTGAACAGAAACTCATGTCTGTGCGCCGCGACTGGCGCGAACGGGATGTACGGGTCGTCCTCGCGGCCCTGGTGATTGCGGTCGCAACTATAGCCACCATTGCTCTGTTTGCCAGCCAGTTGCAACGGACCCTGGTCACATCTGCCAGTTCTTTTCTGGCGGCGGATCGTCAGCTTGAGGCCGAAAATGGCCGGCCGATCCCGGATTCATGGTTGCGGGAAGCCGATGCCCGGAGCCTTGAGACCGGTCAGATGGTTGAGTTCTCAACCATGGTGTTCGGGGGCGGCGGCTTCCAGCTGGTGTCCGTCAAGGCCGTCAGCAATGAATACCCGCTGCGGGGCGAGATCGAAATCCAGTCAGGCCCGGATAGCCCCCGGGAGTTGGTCCAGGCGGGTCCCCAGCCCGGAGAGGTCTGGATCAATCCCCGATTGCTGCGATTGCTGGAACTGCAGATCGGTGATTCGTTGGAAGTGGGCAGCCGGCAGCTAACGGTCTCCGGCCTGCTGATCCGGGAGCCTGACGGCGGTTTTCGCCTGTCTGCGCTGGCTCCGAGGGTGATGATGCACAAGGACGACGTGTCATCCACGGGCGTGGTGCAGGAAGGCAGCCGGGTGGAATACGTGTATCTGTTTGCGGGTGAGGAAGCCGCTCTGGAAGGTTATTACGAGTGGCTTCAACCCAGGCTGGAACCCAGCCATGAATGGGAGGGGGTGCGGGACGGTGAGACCTTCTCCCGCTCCCTGCAGAGAGCCGAGCGTTTCCTCCTGCTCGGTGGCAGTCTGGCGGTATTGCTGGCCGCCGTGGCGGTCGCTGTGGCCAGCCGGCAATATGCGTTGTCCCAGCGGGATACAGTGGCGCTGCTGAAAACCCTGGGCCTCAATGGCGCCGGCATCGGCCGGCTGTACCTTGGAAGATTGCTACTGTGGGGCATTACTGGCATCGTCGGAGGCCTGCTGGTGGCCCTGCCGCTGTTCTGGCTGCTGGCGTCCATGCTCAGTGATGTGCTGGAGCGCCCGGTGGACATCTCCCTGGATCCAGTCGCACTCGCCCCCGCGCTTTTGACCGCGCTGGTGTCCCTGTTCGCCTTCGCCTACCCGCCGATCCGGCGCCTGCGCAATGTGCCGGCCATGCGGGTACTGCGCAGTCAACCCGGAGAGAGTGGTCGCGAGGCCTGGCCGGATATTCTGGTGGCCGTTGTTGCCATTTTCGGACTGGTCTGGCTCTACGCCGGTGAACTGGCCCTGGTGGTGTCACTGCTCGGTGGCCTGGTGCTGCTACTTGCGGCCCTGGGGCTACTCGGGTGGGGGATGGTGATGGTATTGCGCCGGGTTCGCGGTGGCGGCAATGCCTGGCGCCTGGCTCTGGTCGGCTTGTACCGGCACCGCAACGCCAGCCTTTCCCAGATCGCCGTCTTCGCCATGACACTCATGCTGGCGGCCACCCTGGTGCTGGTCCGCACCTCGCTGCTGAACGACTGGCAGGCACAGCTGCCGGACGATGCGCCCAACCATTTCCTGATCAACATCGCGCCGGATACCGTGGATGAAGTGGCCGGATTCTGGGAAGAACAGGGGCAGCCACTGGAAGAACTGTATCCCATGGTCCGGGGACGGCTTACCGAGCTGAACGGCCAGCCGGTGAAGGAAGCGGTGAGCAAGGACGAGAACATTGGCGCCCTGAACCGGGAACTGAACCTGACCTGGATGGAGTCTCTGCCGGAAGACAACAAGATCGTCGAAGGCAAGTGGTTTGTCGATGGCGAGCTGAGCGGCGTCTCGGTTGAGGCGGAACTGGCCGGGCGGCTGGGGCTGCAGCTTGGTGACGAGTTAACCTTCACCATCGGGTCACAGAAGGTGACCGAGGCCGTGACGAGCATCCGTACCGTCCAGTGGGACAGCATGAAGCCCAACTTCTACATGGCCTTTCCCCCGGGCGGTGGCCTGGAAGGACTGCCCGCCACCTGGATCACCAGTTTCTATCTCCCGCCGGAAAAGAAGACAGCGCTTAACGCCTTCTCGCGCCAGTTCCCGACCGTATCGGTGCTGGAGATCGACCATATCATCAGTCGGATACAGGAAATTGTGCAGCAGGTGACCCGGGCCATCGAGGCGATTCTGGCCCTGATTCTGGCTGCTGCGCTGGTGGTAATGGCAGCCGTGGTCAGTGCCACGCTTCGGGACCGTCAGCGGGAAGGCGCGCTGCTAAGGACCCTGGGCGGGCGCCAGTCGCTGTTGGTGCGCAGCACCATGCTGGAGTTTGCGGTATTGGGGGGCTTTGCCGGCCTGTTGGGTGTCGTTGCCGCCGAGGCAGCGGTTTATGCCTTGCAGTTCCGAATGTTCGAGGGCAGCTTCAGCTGGCACTGGCGGGTCATCATTCCGATCCCTCTGATCAGTGCCGTCGTGCTTTCCATTTTCGGACGCTGGCAATTGCGGCCGGTGCTGAGCGTTTCGCCCATGCTGCTATTGCGGCGGCTTGAGTGAGCCGGGTCATCGGTAATTCGCGAGGATGGCGTCCAGCTCGCCATTCTCGCGAATCCTGGCCAGTTCGCGATTGAATTCGTTGGCGAAGTCCTGACAGTCCTTGCGCAACATGATCCTGAACCCGAAGGTGCTGATACTTTTCGCGGACGTACGAAAGCGGTCCCGCAGGCCTTGATTTCTCAGGAACCAGTTGCCAACCAGGCGATCGGCGACGGCGGCGTCGAACCGGTCTCCGTGCAACACATACAGGAACATCTCCCGATCCCGGGCTACGTCAAAGCGCTGGATCTTGCCCGATTCCAAATGCGGTTCCAGCGCTGGGTAGATATAGCCCAGGTGAGTCACGATGGTCTTGGAGAACAGGTCCTCCGGGGTTCGGTAAACCAGTTCCGAATCCTTCGGGATGAAGAACACTTCCTCGATGGCCACCACCGGATCGGTGAAGAGGAACTTTTCCGGCTCATCCGTCCATTCCCGGGCCCGGGGCGTGGCATCGATATAACCCTCAAGCAGCATCTGATCCACCCGTTTACGGGGCACCTTCTCGGCGATCAATTCATATCCGAGTCGATCTGTAATCAGGGACATGACATCCCACATGATGCCCGACGGCGTCTGGTTCTCAACGATGAGGTAGGGCGGATACCCGTCCGGTGATACGTTGAAACGTACTGTCTGTTTTTCGGAGGCTTCGCTGGCTTTGATGGGAAAAAGCAGGGCTGAGGACAGAAGACACAGGAAGGACAGGGCCAGGAGGGAGGGCTTTCGGTCATTCATTTTCGAACTCTGATGGCGTCGTGAACGTTTTTCAGGTTAATCCGGCTACCTCTCTGCCAGCTTGCTATGTAATTGTTAACATATTGACGGTCGATTTCAATTAGTTTGGTTCTTTCTTTTACTATGAATTAAACGGGCCCGAGGGCCCGTTGCTCAAGCCCAGGCCCGGCGCAGCACCGCCCGGGCATCCTCCAGAGTGACTTCTTTCGGGTTGAACATGATCGAACCATCGTCCAGAGCCATCTCGGCAATATGGTCCAGCTGGCTTTCCAGCACCTTGCCGGTTTCCTTCAGGGTCCGGGGCAGCTGACAGCGCTTGTAAAGCTGGTCCCGCAGCTTGCGGATGGCAGAAATGGTGGCTTCCGCACGGCGGGCGGCCGGTGTCGCGGAGTAGACTTCCGGGCCCTCAAGATACAGCAGCAGCTCACCCAGCGGCTCCCGGATCGATTCCAGGTTGTACTCCAGCACATAGGGCAGGTAGAGGCTCATGCACAGGCCATGGGGCAGGTGGCATATCGCCCCTGTGGCGTGGCCCAGGGAATGCACCAGCCCAACCATGGAATTGGAGAAAGCAATGCCCGCCATGGTCGAGGCCTGGGCCAGCTCCAATCGACCCGCGGAATCCTTGGGATTGTCCATGACGTTCAGGAGTGATCCGCTGATCTTCTTGATGGCGGCCGTGGCATAGGCGTCACTGAGCGGATTCTTTGCCATGCAGGTGAACGCCTCGGTGGCATGGGTCATCGCATCCATGGCGGTTGCCGCGGTGATGTGAGGCGGCAATGTCAGGGTCATGCGTGGGTCGATGATGGCGGCATTGGGCAGCAGGAAAGAGGAGGTGAACGGCAGCTTCACGCCCTTTTTCTCGTCGGTAATCACCGCCACGGCGGTGACCTCGGAGCCGGTGCCGGCGGTGGTCGGAACCACAAAGAACGGCTTGAGCGGGTGTTTGAGAATGCCGGCGCCGCTGTATTTGGCAATGTCGTCACCGCCTTCGGACACGAGGATGTTTACGGCTTTGCCGGTATCGATAGCCGATCCGCCGCCCACGGCGATGATGGCGTCGCACTTTTCCTGCCGGTAAATACCGGCGATATCACGGACGACGGAAGTGGAGGAGTCCGGCGGCACGTCATCATAGATGCTGACGATCTCCAGCCCGCTCTCTTCACAGGCAGCAATCACCGGGTCCAGCAGGCCGGCCGCGCGCACGCCCTTGTCGGTGACGATCATGGGCCGCTTGGCCGCCAGGCCGGTCAGTTCATAAGGAATATGCTCAAGGGCAGCCTTGCCGGCAATGACTTTGACCGGGCAGAAGAACTCGTAATATTTTTGGCTCATTTAGGGTCTCACTGTCTCGACAAAATTGGTGGCAACCTTCAGGTAGATCCTGGCGGCACTGATCAGCTTTTCCGGTAGATGCAGATTGGCCGGGTACTCCTTCACCGCCCGCTGTGCAACCAGTTTGGGCAGGATGAAGGTCTCCAGCCGGTTCAGCACACGGGTCATACGCACCGCATAGCTGACGTCACCGTCCACCAGCATCCGGTCATTGGCAAATGCCTCAGAGGTCTTTTCCTGGAAGGACAGCACGAGGAAGGCATGGGCGATGTGCTTGAATTGGATGGACAGGTCCACCGGCCGCGGCGCGGATTGGCTGTGGTAATGAAAATGACCGTCTCCGGTGTGCTCCACAATCAGGCGGGGGCCCTCGGGCATGACCATCATTTCGAAAAGCAGACCTTTCGGAAGCGCCCGCGCTTCATTCTGCACGGTTTCGTCCACTTCACTGACTGCCTGCAAGGCCCGCCCCATCACCTGGAACATTATGTCCACGTAGAGTCGGCGCGCCTGGAACATCATCGGCTGGATACGTTTGAGCAACATGGCCGTCGTCCATAGTCTGTTGTTGATACCTGTGATTTTTAGAGTTAATGCTCTAAAAGTCAATGCAGTCAGTGACGAAGATTTGCGGTCGCTGGGGCAACTGGAGCCTGGACAATAAAAAAGCCGGGCCGCTGTCGCAGTTCCCGGCTTCGCTGGAGGCTAGTGTCCCTTAACAAAAGTTCGTCGAATAAATTGTAGCTTAAGGTTATAATTGCAGAAAGCATCGATGGAGCTACTGCAATGGGTCGACCAGTTATTCCTTTGATCATTACAGACCAAGAACGCGATGAGCTTAATTCGTGGGTTCGCCGCCGGCAGATGCCAGCAGCCGAGCAGCAACGAGCGCGAATGATCCTGTTGAGCACCGAGGGCCTGCCCGGACGAGTGATTGCTGAGCGAGTGGGCGTAACGGCAGAAACAGTCAGTAAGTGGCGTAAGCGGTTTGAACAGTTCCGTGTGGCGGGACTGACAGACGCCCCGAGAAGTGGTCGGCCCCGCAGTATTGATGACGACAAGGTGACAGAAGTTATCAACAAAACGCTTCAATCCAAGCCCAAGGATGCGACCCACTGGTCTACCACTCTGATGGCCAAGGAAGCCGGGCTCAATGCCATGGCAATCAGTCGAATCTGGCGGGCGTTTGGGTTAAAGCCTCATCGTCTGGAGACCTTCAAGCTCTCAACCGACCCCCACTTTGTGGCCAAGGTCCACGACATTGTCGGGTTGTATATGAATCCGCCCGACCGGGCTCTGGTCCTGTGTGTGGACGAGAAAAGCCAGATACAGGCGCTGAACCGCACCCAGCCGGCGCTTCCGCTGTCGTTTGGTTATTCCGAAACCCGAACGCACGATTATGTTCGCCATGGCACTACAACTCTGTTTGCAGCCTTGGACGTTGCCACTGGCGAGGTTATCGGACGCCTGCACAGGCGACACCGTGCCAAAGAGTTTCTGGCGTTTTTAAATGAGATTGACCGGGAGGTTCCGGAAGATCTGGATGTTCACCTGGTCATGGACAACTACGGGACCCACAAGACCGAAAAGGTACGAGCTTGGTTCGCCGCACGGCCCCGCTATCACGTTCATTTCACGCCAACATCAGCATCGTGGGTAAACTTGGTGGAACGATTTTTTGGCCTGATCTCAGAACGCTGGATCAAGCGCAACTCGCACCGCAGCACTCGCGAACTGGAGGCTTCCATTAAAGATTACCTGACAAGATACAACGACGATCCCAAACCTTTTGTCTGGCGCAAAACAGCGGATCAAATCATTGAATCAATTGCTCGTCTATCCGATAAGCTTAATAACAAGACGAACTTTTGTTAAGGGACACTAGGAGGCACTGAGCCATGAACAAGAATCCGGAAACCTTCGCCAAAGAAGTCGAGGAGACTGTCAAGAAGCCGGGGCTGCCGCCACTGGATCAATGGCACCCGGAGCTGTCCGGGGATATGGATATGGTGATCCGCCGGAACGGACAGTGGATCTTCAAGGGCGACCCCCTGGGCCGCGAGGCAATTGTCCGGTTGTTCTCGACCATCCTGCGGCGTGAGGAAGACGGGGAGTTCTACCTGGTCACGCCAGTGGAGAAGTGGCGCATCCAGGTTGAGGATACGCCGTTGCTGGCCCATTCTCTCGAAGCGGATGGCACCGGGGATGATCAGGTGCTCATTCTCACCACCAATGTCGGCGAGACCCTGGAAATCAGCGATGAGCATCCGCTGGAAGTGGGACAGTATCCGGATTCGGGCGAGCCACGACCTGTCATCAAGGTACGTCACGGCGTTGAAGCCCGGATTGTCACCGCGGCTTTCTATGAGTTGGCGGACCTTGTTGTCGAAAAGGAAGATGCCGGCGAAACCGTTTACGGCGTGATGAGTCACGGAAAGTTCTGGAAAGTCGGGCAGAGCGGTTGAAAAACTCCGGCCTGCCCCCATCAATCACGGTAGAAAACGCAACCTGTCACTTGTTAGACTATGTTTTCTTACTTGTTATCGAGCCTGGCTCTCTAACGAGGCCCGGTGGTCGTTAGTCCCTCTGTGCAGTCCGGCTGTTCATGATCACTTTCGATTGCCTTAATTCATAAAAGCAGTCATTGCGACACGCAAGGAGATAAAATGGCCCAACCTCGTGTTGTTACCATTCATTACACCCTCACCAACGACCAGGGAGAGCAACTCGATTCCTCCCGCGTAGAAGGTCGTGAGCCGCTGACTTACCTGGAAGGTGCCCAGAACATCATTGGTGGTCTCGAAAGCGCGCTGACAGAGAAAGACTCTGGTGATCAGGTGAAGGTTTCCGTTGAGCCGGCAGAAGGCTACGGCGAAGTAAACGAAGAACTGATCCAGCCGGTTCCCCGCTCTGCCTTTGAAGGCGTTGACACCATCGAGCCGGGCATGCAGTTCCAGGCACAGACTCCGGGCGGCCCCCAGATCGTCCGCGTAGTGGAAGTTGGTGACGAGACCGTCACCATCGATGCCAACCACCCGCTGGCTGGCCAGACCCTGCACTTCGACGTGGAAGTGGTCGAGGCCCGCGACGCGACTGAAGAAGAGCAAGAGCACGGCCACGTGCACTGAAGTCGCGCCTGAAGGCGGGGGAGAATGGAAACGGGGTCAGATGAAATTTTTTATCCGACCCCAGATTAAAACCTTCCCCGGATCCGGGTCTCATGGCAACGGGGTCTGATGAAAACTTTCATCTGCCCCCAACTTAAGGCCTGCCCGCCCCGCCTCTGCGAAAAGAACGGCCCCTTGTGGGTCGTTTTTTTGTGCCTGGGAGAAAGGGGGGGTTAAAAATGGGGTCTGAAGAAGGTTTTCTTCAGACCCCTGAGGTTAAACTAACTTCGGATTTGGGTCCGGACTCTGGGGTCAGAAGAAAGCCTTCTTCCGACCCCGTCTTCGCGCCTCGGACCTTCCCAAATTTCGGGCTCAAAAAAGGGGTCAGATTAACGCTTTCATCTGACCCCATGTTCACTTCGAACTCCGAAGCTTACATGTTCGGATAATTCGGGCCGCCGCCGCCTTCCGGGGTCACCCAGGTGATGTTCTGGGCAGGATCCTTGATGTCACAGGTCTTGCAGTGAACACAGTTCTGGGCGTTGATCTGGAACTTCTTGCCGCTGCCGTCTTCCGCTTCGACGACCTCATATACACCGGCCGGGCAGTAGCGCTGCGCGGGCTCGTCGTATTTCGGCAGGTTTTCCTTCAGCGGGATATCCGGATCGGTCAGCTTCAGGTGAACCGGCTGGTCTTCCTCGTGGTTGGTGTTGGAAATGAACACCGATGACAGGCGGTCGAAGGTCAGTTTGTTATCCGGCTTCGGATAGCTGATCTTCTTGGCCTCGGACGCCGGCTTCAGGGTGGCGTAGTCCGGAGTTGTGTCGTGGAAGGTGATCGGCAGGCTGCCGCGCAGGATGTTCTGCTCGAAGAAGGCGATGGCGCCGCCTACCACGTTGCCGAACTTGTGCATGGCCGGGCCGAAGTTACGCTCGGCGTAGAGCTCCTTGTACAGCCAGCTCTTCTCGAAACGCTTCTGGAAGCCGGTGATCTCCTCACCGCTCTTGCCTTCCTTCAGGGCCTCAAATACCGCTTCCGCACCCAGCAGGCCGGACTTCATGGCGGTGTGGGAGCCCTTGATCTTGGAGCTGTTCAGGGTGCCGGCGTCACAGCCCAGCAGCAGGCCGCCCGGGAAGCTCATCTTGGGCAGCGCGTTGTAGCCGCCTTTGGAAATCGCGCGGGCACCGTAGGACACGCGCTTGCCGCCTTCCAGATACTTACTGATTTCCGGGTGCAGCTTCAGGCGCTGGAATTCCTCGAACGGGCTGAGGTGCGGGTTGCTGTAGGACAGATCGGTGATCAGGCCCACGTAAACCTGGCCGTTTTCCAGGTGATACAGGAAGGAACCGCCGGTTGAGCCGGACTCGTTCAGCGGCCAGCCGGCGGTGTGGATGACCAGGCCCGGCTCGTGTTTGGCCGGATCGATGTCCCACAGCTCCTTGATGCCGATGCCGTAGTGCTGCGGATCCTTGCCTTCATCCAGTTTGAAATCGTTGATCAGGCGCTTGCCCAGGTGGCCGCGACAACCCTCGGTGAACAGGGTGTACTTGGCGCGCAGTTCCATGCCCGGCATGTAGCCATCTTTCTCGGAACCGTCACGGGCCACGCCCATGTCACCAGTGATGATGCCCTTGACCTGGCCATCTTCAACAATAGTTTCGGCCGCGGCAAAGCCGGGGTACACCTCAACACCCAGCTGCTCGGCCTGCTCGGCGAGCCAGCGGCACAGGTTGCCCAGACTGATGATGTAGTTGCCATGGTTGTGCATGTTCTTGGGCACAAAGGCATTCGGGATCTTGGTGGCGTTTTCCTGGTTCTTCAGCAGGAAGATGTCATCCCGGGTGACCGGCGTGTTCAGGGGAGCGCCTTTCTCTTTCCAGTCCGGGAAGAGTTCGTTCAGGGCGGTGGGCTCGAATACGGTTCCGGCGAGGATGTGCGCACCGATCTCGGACCCTTTTTCCACCACGCATACGGTCAGTTCTTCGCCGGCTTCCTGCGCCAGTTGCATGACGCGGCAGGCTGCCGACAGGCCCGCAGGGCCGCCGCCGACGATCAGAACATCAAATTCCATCGATTCGCGTTCCACGTTGGTCTCCTCAAACAGCTTCTATTGGATATAGTTTGCCCGCAGGCCGATTTACAGGGGCGTTATCATACCGGTAAAAATGCCTATAGACGACTGCCCCGAGCCGAATAACCCGGCCGGTTTAACCGAAAGCATACCGCATTTGATAAATCAAACAAACGTTTGTTTGAAATTCTCCCTGAGCTTTGGCATTGTACGTGTACACCGAAAGATCGTGTGTTTTGAGTCGATTTTTAGTATCGTCTCATTGCCAATCCGGGTCAACACCGTCGCATTGGCTTTTAAAGCAGTCCCGGCGCGTCGTTTGAGGCTATTGATTCTGCTGAGCGTTGCCTCCATCATTAGTGCGCACTGAATTTCGGCAGGCTCCGCGGGGACTGCGAGTCATTAAACCCATCGTAGAAGAACGAGGAATCTATGAAGGTTCTGGTCGCTGTAAAACGAGTTATCGACTACAACGTGAAGGTGCGCGTCAAGCCGGACAACACCGGTGTTGACCTTGCCAACGTCAAGATGGCAATGAACCCGTTCTGCGAAATCGCTGTTGAAGAAGCGGTTCGTCTGAAAGAAAAGGGAGTTGCCAGTGAAATCGTGGTGGTTTCCATCGGTCCGAAGGCTGCGCAGGAGCAAATCCGTACCGCTCTGGCCCTGGGTGCTGACCGTGGTATCCACGTCGAGACCGACGAAGAAGTCCAGTCTCTCGAAGCGGCCAAGCTGCTGAAGGCTGTTGTTGAGAAGGAAGAGCCGAAGCTGGTCATTCTCGGCAAGCAGTCCATCGATTCCGACAACAACCAGACTGGCCAGATGCTGGCCGCGCTGACCGGCATGGGTCAGGGCACCTTCGCTTCCGAAGTGGTTGTTGAGGGCGACAAGGTCAACGTAACCCGCGAGGTAGACGGTGGTCTGGTGACCGTTTCCCTGAACCTGCCTGCGGTTGTCACCACCGACCTGCGTCTGAATGAGCCGCGCTACGCTTCTCTGCCGAACATCATGAAGGCCAAGAAGAAGCCGTTGGACAACATGAGCCCGGCCGATCTGGGTGTCGACATCGCTCCGCGCCTTTCTACCCTGAAGGTTGAAGCGCCTGCTTCCCGTCAGGCGGGTGTGAAAGTGGCCGACGTTGCCGAGCTGGTCGATAAACTGAAGAACGAAGCGAAGGTGATCTAAATGAGCATCCTTGTAATTGCTGAACATGACAACAGCAGCCTGAAACAGGCTACCCTGAATGTTGTAGCGGCTGCCAAGGCCATCGGCGGAGACATCGACGTACTGGTTGCCGGTGAGAACTGTGGTGCCGTTGCCGAAGCTGCTGCCAAGGCCGAGGGCGTGAACAAGGTTCTGGTTGCCGACAACGCTGCTTATGGTCACTTCCTGGGTGAGAATCTGGGTGAGCTGGTTGCCGAAGCAGGTAAGGGCTACAGCCACATTCTGGCCGCTGCCGGCACCACCGGTAAAGACTTCATGCCGCGCGTTGCTGCACTGCTGGACGTTGCCCAGGTGTCCGACATCATGCGCGTTGAATCCGACGATACTTTCGTTCGTCCGATCTACGCCGGTAACGCCATCGCGACTGTGAAGTCCAATGACAGCATCAAGGTCATCACCGTTCGTCCGACCGCGTTCGATCCCGTTGCTGCTGAAGGTGGTTCCGCCTCCGTTGAGCAGCTGGACGTGGTGAAGGACGCTGGCCTGTCTTCCTTTGTTGGCGAGCAGAAAGCCAAATCCGACCGTCCGGACCTGGCCTCTGCCGGTATCGTGATCTCCGGTGGTCGCGGCATGCAGAACGGCGAGAACTTCAAGATGCTGGAGAACGTTGCTGATCTGCTGGGCGCCGCGGTTGGTGCTTCCCGTGCCGCTGTTGACGCAGGCTTTGTGCCGAACGACATGCAGGTTGGGCAGACCGGTAAGATCGTCGCCCCGCAGCTGTACGTTGCCGTGGGTATCTCCGGTGCCATCCAGCACCTGGCGGGCATGTCTGACTCCAAGGTGATCGTTGCGATCAACAAGGACGAAGAAGCCCCGATCTTCCAGGTGGCCGATTACGGCCTGGTCGCGGACCTGTTCGAAGCAGTTCCGCAGCTGCAAGAAGAGCTGAAGAAAGTTCTGTAACTTTCTGAAAAGCTTGAAAGAAGGCGCCTCAGGGCGCCTTTTTTATTGACCGCAAGAAACTGCAACTGAGGGTTTGGGTCCCCGGGGGATACTACGAGTCACTCGTCGCAGGAGTACCCATGCAGGGACAGGCCTTCGAGCAGGTAATCCGGTAACAGCGGGTGGGCGATCAGGTAATCGGCGGTTGTATCGTTCGATGCATCCGAGGCATAGGACAATGCCTCCTCCCATTCCTCAAGACTGTAGTCGCCCCGGCCGAGCCACAAGAGTGCGACCACTTGCTGTTGCTGGTCCGGTTCCAGGTCGGTAATCACCGAGCGGAACTCCTCCAGAGTGGAATCTCCAGCGTGGGAGGCGAGCATCTGGACGTGCCAGTCTTCGCTGGCATCACCGGAGTCGGTGGGTATGACGACCTGCTCCTGGGCATGAAATTCCCTCGCCAGCTGGACCAGATGGCAAACGGTATCCGGGTTGACGTCGAGCATGAGCGATCCCTCCAATGATCATTCATCGTCTATTTTATAGACAATAGCTGATGGATCGACGATGAAAAAGCAACCGCTGAAACTCTTTTTGGCCGGTGACGTGATGACTGGGAGAGGCATTGACCAGATCATGCCCGTTCCTTCACAACCGAGACTTTATGAACCCTGTGTGATCGACGCGCGGAACTATATCGCCCTGGCAGAAAGGAAGGCCGGGCCGATTCCCGGGAAGGTTGCCGGTGACTATATCTGGGGTGATGCCTTGGCAGAGCTGGATCGGTTCAACCCTGACGTACGTATCGTGAACCTTGAGACCAGTGTAACTACCGCTGGTAAGCCCTGGCCTGGCAAAGGCATCCACTATCGAATGCATCCGGACAACCTGGCCTGTCTGTTGGCGGCGCGCCTGGACGTGTGTGGCCTGGCCAACAATCACGTACTCGACTGGGGACGGGAAGGGCTTGCGGAAACACTGAAGGTGCTTCATGGCGCCGGACTGCTCACGCCCGGCGCCGGCCTGGATGAGGTGGAAGCTCAGTCTCCGGCAGCTTTCCGGCTTACCGGCGGAGGCAGGCTATTGGTGCTTGCGTGCGGGCTGGCGTCCAGTGGTATTCCCGAGGACTGGACGGCGGGTCCCGGCCGCAGTGGCGTGTTCCTGCTCCCGGGTCTCGACAATCGGTCGGTCAAAGCGATCGCCCGGATCATCGAACAGGCCAGGCAACCGGGCGACCGGGTTCTGGTTTCGGTCCACTGGGGCGGCAACTGGGGCTACTACGTGGAGGACGAGGAGCGGTTGTTCGCCCACCGGCTGATCGAGGAGGCCGGTGTCGATGTGGTCCATGGTCATTCCTCCCACCATCCTCGCGGGATTGAGGTGTGGCATGGCCGCTTGATTCTTTATGGTTGCGGGGACCTGATAAATGACTACGAGGGCATTCGAGGCTATGAGGCCTTTCGCCCGGAATTATCCCTGCTGCACCTGCCAACAATCGATTCCGATACCGGTCTGCTGGAAAGCCTTCAGGTGGTCCCGATGCGCATGGAGCGGTTCCGTTTGAACCACGCCACCGAGGAGGAGGCAGCCTGGCTGCAGGGCCAGCTGAATGAGGTCTTCCGGGACTCGGGAACAGCCCTGGACAAGGCTCCTGACGGATCGTTCAAACTTGTCTGGTAGCTGACCGGGCCTACCCGGAGTGGTCGTCGCTGTTCCGGGGCCGTCGAGTGTGGCGGGAGATGATGCGTTTCTCTACCTTACTGATAATGAGGGTATCCGCGAGCATGTGCAGGGCCCGGTTGGTCGTTCGAACGGCGCTGTAAATCTCGCTACTGGTCTGATCGTGGGTTGTCCGGGCCTTCCTGGCACTTTTTCTGAAGTCCTCGTCCCTTGAGAACAGATCAATCAGTCCGAATGTGGTGCTTGAAAGGGTCTTGTGCACCTTTTCCACGGCGCTGGTACCGCCGGAGACAGTTTCCTCCAGGAGTTTCGTCCGGTTGCGGACTTCCATCAGGTCCATCCGGCGCTTCTGAATGGCACTGCGGGCCGCTACCCGGCGGGTGTTGACCCGCCGGAGCAGTACTCGGCAGACCTGCAGTTGCCGGAAAACCAGCGCCAGCGCAACGGCGGCGACCAGCAGGAGAGGGAGAGTAAGCAGTTCAGTTATCATGCCCGGAACCTTCAGCGGTATTCGATCTGCATGTAAACGTCGATTTCCCGTTCCTGCAGCTCCTGTTCGAGCTCTTTCATGACTTCCTGGTACACCATCTTGCTGACCATGACCGGCAACCGGTCTGCCAGGATGCGGGCAGAGCGGGATTCGCGCTTGGCGATGGCAATCGGGTCGAGCACTTTTAGCGTAAGCACCAGTTCCGGATCGCCACCGGATTCATCAATCCTGTCTTGTTCCATGATCTGGCGTATGACTCTCCTCTGCTCAAGGATCTGCCAGTAGAGAAAGCCGCTGAACAGCACCAGGATAACGCTGAGAACCAGTAATAATATGAGCAACGGAGGCCTCCAGCTTGGTTTTCGGGATCAGCGGCCAGTGTGCAGCAACCGGAAAGCCAAACGATTGGCCGAGCCGACGGAACTGGGAAAGAAACCCGGAAACTGGAAGCGATGCACAAAGCTGCTACCTTGATTTGCAGCTGTTGCGTCATATTCGGAGAATCAATTGGTTAGTGGAACTTAAAAAAAGGAACCCAGCAATGGTCTGGATCAAAGCGTTTATAGCCGGATTTCTGGCAACACTGATTTTTCACCAGGGACTGTTCATGGTGTTTTACCTCGCAGGCATGGTGCCCAGTGAACCATTCAACATGTCGCCGGTACCACCTTTTGGCGTCCCTCAAATCGTCTCCCTGGCTTTCTTTGGTGGCCTGTGGGGAATGGTGCTCTGGTTGATCCTGGGGAGACTGGCGGGAATCGGGATCTGGCTCGGATACATCCTGCTTGGCGCCCTGGCGCCAACTGCAGTCGCCATGCTAGTGGTGTTTCCTTTTAAGGGTCTGGAAGTTACCGCCCAGACCTGGACAGGCGGCCTGTTACTCAACGGATTCTGGGGGTTGGGCGTTGCCATTCTGATGCGCCTGATGGGCACGCGCCCGAACGCCTGAGCCCTATAATCAATTTATGAATGCAAGGAGAGGAACTCCGATGGCAAAGACAACGAATACCAGTTATGACCTCGTCGTTTTCGGGGCCACCAGTTTTGTCGGGCAGATTCTTACCCGGTACCTGTTCGAGACCTATGGTGTCGGCCAATCGGTCAACTGGGCCATTGCCGGTCGTTCCAGCCATAAGCTGGAAGGGGTGAAGAGCGAGCTGGGCAACAAGGCCAACGATCTTCCGGTCATCCTCGCAGACGTGTCGGATCAAGGTTCCCTGGAAGCCCTCTGTGGCCAGACCCGGGCGGTGATTTCCACCGTCGGCCCCTACGCCCTGTATGGTGAGCCGATGGTGCAGGCCTGTGTCCGCTCCGGTACCGACTACTGCGATCTGACCGGAGAGGTCCAGTGGATTCGCAAGATGATCGAACGGTACGAGGAGGAAGCCAAATCCTCCGGCGCCCGCATCGTCCACTGCTGTGGTTTCGACTCGATTCCCTCCGATCTCGGTGTCTGGTACCTGCAGCAGCAGGCCGAGGAGACCTTTGGAGCCCCCTGCAAGGATGTCCGCATGCGGGTCAAGGCGGTCAAGGGCGGGCTGTCCGGGGGAACCGTGGCCTCGATGATCAATATCGCAAAAGAAGCGGGCTCCGATCCGGCGTTGCGTAAGGAACTGGCCAATCCCTTTTCCATTAGCCCCCCGGAACACCGCTCGCAAACCCGTCAGCCTAGCCTGAAAACCGCCGAGTTCGACAAGGACTTTCAGGTCTGGCTGGCGCCGTTCGTAATGGGCGCCATCAACACCCGTGTCGTGCACCGTTCCAACGCCCTGCAGGACGCACGCTACGGCAAGGAATTCACGTACGACGAAGCCATGATGACCGGTCGGGGCGTGAAGGGTAGGGCCAGTGCCTACGCAATGACGGCGGCGCTGGGAACTTTCTTCGCGGCCTCCGCCATAAAGCCCACCCGGTGGGTGGTGGAGAAACTGGTACCCAAGCCCGGTGAGGGCCCGAGCCCTGAAGAGCAGCGTACTGGGTTCTTCGATATCCGCTTTGTCGGTCGCACCGAAGATGGCAAGACCATGATCACCAAGGTGACCGGCGATCGCGATCCGGGTTATGGCTCCACCTCCAAGATGCTCGGGGAAGCCGGTATGTGCCTGGCGTTTGATGTGCCCGCTGACAAGCCCGGAGGCTTCTGGACGCCGGCATCGCTGCTCGACGGGGACCTGCTGAAACGGCTGACCGAAAAATCGGGCCTGACCTTCGAGGTGGTCGAAACCCGCTAGGGCGGTCATTACTCCAGATGGATCACACGGTCGGTTGCTGGCAGGGCTTCCGACCCGTGAGCCAGGCTGACCACCGTTTTGCCTTCCAGCCAGCGCTCCGACTGTTTGCTGATGCGGCTTCTGGTGTCAGCGTCCAGCCCGGTAAACGGTTCGTCCAGGATCACCAGTGGCGCCGGGTTCAACAATACCCGCGCCAGTGCCACCCGGCGGGCCTCCCCGCCGGAAAGCCGGCTTCCGGTATTCCCCAGCCAGGTATCCAGCTGCTTCGGCTCACGGGCAAACCGATCCCCCAGCTCCACCAGTTCCAGGACCTGCCACAACTCCGCATCGGTGGCTGCCGGGTTTCCCAGCACCAGATTCGCCCGCAAGGTGTCGTCAAACAGCACCGTCTGCTGTGTCAGGTAGATACAGGGTTGCCGGGCAAGTTCGCCCCGGGATGGGGGCAGCAGGCCGGCCAGGGTATCGGCCAGGGACGATTTACCGCTACCGGAACGGCCCAGGATGCCGACCCGTTCACCCCGGGCAAGGGTAAGGTCGAAATGGGTAAGAACAGGTGCGAACCCCTCGTGCCGAACGGCAATATCCCTGGCCTCCAGGGCAAGATCGTCGGCCGGCGCTGGTATTTCGGCCTTCGCGTCCTCACCGGCTGGCGCTGCATCCTGGTTCAGGCGGGCGGCGGAGGAGACGGTACTGCCAAGCTTGCCGAAGGCTTCCGGCAGCATGGAATAGACCTCTGCCAGGCCGAGGATCGCGATCGGAAGCAGCACCAGGACCGGGCCAGAGATGGCACCGGTCTCAAACAGGCTGTAGCCGGCCCAGAGTGCAAATACAGCGCACAGATTGATCAGCAGGTGGCTGATCGCCTGGTGCCAGCCAACCTTGGAGTCCACCTCAACCTGTTCCGAGTTCATCTGGTGAGCCTGGCGAAGCAACCAGGCTCCGTGCCGCCCGGTGCGCCCGGCAGCACGCAGTTCCGCGAAGCCTTCAATGTGCTCGACGACCGCGGTGCGCAGCTGCTCCTGAAGGTTGGCCTGGCGATAGGATGGTTCTCGGGTACGAACATAGACGGCGACGGTTGCGAGCACGAAGGCGAGGGCGGTGATGACAAGCAGACCCAGCGCCACCGCGCCACTGAACAGCACCGAGGCGAGCAAGGCCACCAAAAAGGTGATAACTCCCGCCAGGGCCGCAGGTGCGATGACCCGAAGGTAGATGGTATCCAGGGCATCCACATCGCTGGTCAGGCGCGATAGCCACTGCGCCCCGGAAAGTTTCGACTGCCCGGTTCGGTTTGCCCCGGCAAGCTTGCGGAACAGCGCCACCCGGATGTCCGTGAGTAGCCGCAATACGGTATCGTGGTTATAGACCCGCTCCAGATACCGGGCCACCGTCCGGGAGACCGCAAAGAACCGTATGCCGCCGCCGGGCACATACAGGTTGACTGCTACCTGGGTGCCGGCTGCAAGCAGGATGCCGGCAATAGCGGTGTCCGTGATGAACCAGCCGGACAGCGCCAGCAGGCCGATGCCCGATGCCAGGGTTGCCAGAATCAGCACCCCTCCCAGCACCAGTCGCCAGGGGCGCTGGAAGATCAGGGCAAGCCAGGGCGTCAGTTCACGCATTGGCGACCTCCCCGTTGTCGACGGTCAGAACGCGATCCGCAAGGGTGAGGAGGGCATGGTGATGGGTCGAGAAGATCAGGGTCTTGCCTGCCTCCGACAGCTTGCGAAGGCTCTCCAGAATGAAGATTTCACTGGCTGAATCAAGCCCGGCGGTCGGTTCGTCCAACAGAATCAGGTCGTAGTCCGCCAGGAAGATCCGGGCCAGACTGAGGCGCCGGGCCTGGCCACCGGACAGACCCCGGCCCTGATCCGACACCCCGCTGTAGATGCCGTCCTCCCTGCTATCCACCAGATCGCCGAGACCAACCCGCCGGAGTGCCGCATCAATGGCAATGTCGGAAGCGTCCGGGGAAGTGAGCCGGAGATTATCGGCCCAGGTACCGTGAACGAGGAAACCCTTCTGGCCCAGCCAGCCAAAACCGGCTTTACCCGGCGCCTGGCCAAGGATCCGGATCTCCCCCGAGTCCGGCGCCAGAAAACCGGCCAACAGATAGAGCAGGGTGGATTTGCCACCGCCGGACGGGCCGGTCAGGGCCACGGCGTGACCTTTTTTGATCTCCAGGTTCAAATCGCTGAACCAGGGGGTAGCTTCGCCCGGGTGAGTATAGTTCACGTGATCGAGGGTAATGAGGTTGGCCGGTCCGGCAGTTTCGGAGGCGGGCGGCTCCCATTGCACGGCCGGGCTAGTAGCCGGGTAGTGCTGCAGGCGGGCGAGAATCTCGGTGCCGGCACCCAGCGCCGACGCCCGATCGTGGTAATACTGGGATAGCATTCGCAGCGGCTGGAAGAATTCCGGCGCCAAAAGCAGGATCAGCAAGCCGGTGAACAGGGTAAGCTCATCGGCGGGGCCAAAGGTGATATAGCCCAGCAAACCAAAGCCGATATAAATGGCGATCACCGCAATCGCCACCGACGCGAAGAATTCCAGTACCGCGGAGGAAAGAAACGCAATCTTCAGGGTCTTCATGGTGACCACCCGGTAGCGATCCGAGCGGCGGGCGAGGATGTCCCCGGCGGATTCGGTCTGGCCGAACAGTTGAAGGGTGGTGAGGCCGCGCACCTTGTCCAGGAACTGACCGGACAGCCGGCTGATGGTCTCGAAATGCTGCTGGTTGAGTTTTTCCGCGCCCATTCCCACCAGCGCCATGAACAGGGGAATCAGTGGTGCAGACAGCAGCAGGAAGACCGCAGCTAGCCAATCCAGCCAGAACACCAGTGCCAGGATGAGCAGGGGCACGATCACCGAGAGCTGCATCTGGGGCAGGAACCTGGCGTAGTAGCCGTGCAGGGCTTCCACATGGTCAATCCATTCCCGGGCAAGTGCCCCGGCGGACTCCTGGCCCATGGCCACCGGGCCGGCGGCCTGCCAATGGCGGTGAATCTGGCGGCGGGCGGTCCGGCGGACCCGCTTGCTGCACTGGGTCGCCAGACGGGTTTGCAGCCCCTGGAACAGCGCACGGATGACAAGGGTAATGACCAGGGCGACAAATAGCCGGGTCAGTTCTGACGCCGCGACGCCCTCGATCACGCCGAGGTGAACGATACGGGCCAGCAGGACCATCTGCACAATGGTCGCAATGCCGGCCAGGGTGCCGCTCACGACGGCACCCTGCACCCACCGACGATTGCCGGCGGCAAGCTCCGTGAGCCAGCGGCGAACGTTTCGCTGCTCCGGAGCCGTCACTTAGTGGTATCCCTCACCGGCGCGCACCTTGCCGCGGAAGACCCAGTAGGTCCAGGCGGTGTAGGCGATCACGATGGGCACCACCAGCAATGTGCCGAGGAGCAGGAACATCTGGGAGCCATAGGCCGAGGCGGCATCCCACAGGGTGTACTCCGGCGGCACCACGTACGGCCAGCGGCTGACCACCAGGCCCAGGTAGGTGGTGATGAACAGCCCCATGGTGGCCACAAACGGCATACCCTCGAATCGGTTGCGCACGGACCGGAAGATCTGGAACGCACACAGCAGGGTCAGCACCGGCAGAACCCAGATTACGGTCAGGTTGGAGAACCAGCGCTCGCGCACCATGTCGTCCACGAACGGCGTCCAGACGCTGATGATGCCGAAGACGATCAGCACCGCTGCCAGCAATGGCAGGGTGATCTTGTAGGCCCATTCCTGCAGCCGGCCCTCGGTCTTCATGATCAGCCAGGTGGAACCCAGCAGGGAGTAGCCGGCCAGCATGCCCAGGCCGGTGAGGACGGTGAATGGCGTCAGCCAGTCCAGGGCGCCGCCAACGTAAACGCCATCAACGGTATTGAATCCCTGGATGTAGGCACCGACCACCGCGCCCTGGGCGAAGGAGGCAACAGTGGAACCGCCGGCAAAGGCCCAGTTCCACAGGTAGCGGGAGGTCCGGGCCTTGAACCGGAACTCGAAGGCCACGCCCCGGAAGATCAGACCGGCCAGCAGCAGGAACACGCCGATGTACAGCGCCGGCAGGAAAATGGTGTAGACCATCGGGAAGGCAGCCAGCAGGCCGGCACCGCCCAGCACCAGCCAGGTCTCGTTGCCGTCCCATACCGGGGCCACCGAGTTCATCATGGTGTCCCGGTCACCCTCACTCGGGGCGAACGGGAACAGGATGCCCACACCGAGGTCGAAGCCGTCCATCAGCACATACATGATGATGCCGAAGCCGATAATGAATGCCCAGATCAGGGGCAGATCGAAGAGTTCCATAATCAGTGACCTCCCTGCTTGGCCGGGTTGCGGTGTTTGTCTTCGCCGTATTCGAACGGCACGTGGGCAGCGGATAGCGGGCGGGCGGGGCGATCCGCCTCGTGCTCTTCCTCGTCATGCTGGTCTTCCAGCCCCACGTACAGCACCCGCATCAGATAGTAGACACCGGCGGAGAACACCAGAGCATAAACCACGATGTAGCCGATCAGGGTGAACAACGCCATGCCGCCAGTGAGGGACGGAGTCACCGCCGCAGCCTGGTCCATGATGCCGTACACCAGCCAGGGCGCGCGGCCCACTTCGGTCACAAACCAGCCGGTCAGGACCGCAATGAACGGGGCAATGCTCATCACCCGCAGCACCTGCAGGAACCAGGTGGACTGGAAGTAACGGCCACCGCGACGCAGCGCCAGGCCGGTCAGGCCCACCAGGATCATCAGGGTGCCAAGGCCGACCATGATCCGGAACGACCAGAACACGATGGCCACCGGCGGCTGTTCCTCCCGGGGTACGTCCTTCAGGCCCGGCACCACCCCATCCCACTCGTGGGTCAGGATCAGGCTGGCCAGGCTGGGAATGCCGATCTCAAAATGATTGGTCTGGGCTTCCTGATCCGGAATGGCGAACAGCAGCAGAGGCACGTTGGAGGAGGTTTCCCAGTTGCCTTCCATCGCCGCCACCTTGGTGGGCTGGTGCTCCAGGGTGTTCAGGCCGTGAAAGTCACCGACCACCAGCTGGGCCGGGGCGATGAATAGAATCAGCCACAGGCACATGGACAGCGCCTTGCGGTTCGCTTCCACTTCCCGGCCCCGGAGGATGTACCAGGCACTGACACCGGCTACCACGAAGCTGCCGGTCAGGAACGAGGCCAGGCCCATGTGCATGAAGCGGTACTGGAAGGAGGGATTGAAGATCGCCTCACTCCAGGAGGTGACATGGAACACGCCGTTAATCAGCTCGAAGCCGGCCGGGGTCTGCATCCAGCTGTTGGCGGAGAGAATCCAGAACGACGAGATGAAGGTGCCGGTGGCCACCATGATCGCGGCGAACAGGTGCACGCCGGGCGGCACCTTGTTGCGGCCGAACAGCAGCACGCCCAGGAACGCGGCTTCCAGGAAGAAGGCGGTGATCACCTCATAGCTGAGCACCGGCCCGAGGAAATTGGCGGTGGCCTGGGAGAAGTTGCTCCAGTTGGTCCCGAACTGGAACGACATCACGATGCCCGAGACCACGCCCATGCCGAAGACCACGGCAAAAACCTTGGTCCAGAAGCCGGAGAGTTTTAGCCACACCGGATTGCCGGTCTTGAAGCCCAGAGCTTCCAGCACTGCAATATAGGAGGCCAAACCGATGGTAAACACCGGAAAGATGGCGTGAAATGACACCACGAACGCGAACTGGATTCGCGATAGTAAGAGGGGATCTAGTTCCATGGGAACCTCCGGTAAATCCACACATCACAATTAGAGAAGGCGAGAGTGTCCCGGCTGGCTAATTCGCTAGCCTACTGCGCTACGCTGAAGCCTCTGACCAAGGCGTCAGTCCGCAGGTGTGGTGGCTCCACATCAAGGGCTGACAACACCGGGCAGAGGCTTCAGCGTAGCGCCCTTCGGGAGCCACTGAGGGCCTTGATAGCCGCGTTGCGGTGTCTCAATTTGGAACCACCAAATTTTCGTCACCACGCCTTGCTCTCAAGGCCCTCAGTGGCTCAGTAGGTTAGCGAATTAGCCAGCCGGGACACTACACCCGCCCAGCCGCTGCCTTAGCTCATATTGTTATGTTGTAATTACCGGCAGATGAATACCATGCTACTCAATGACACGACAAAACCGATAGGGCAGATTGTCGCACCGATTGATTTATAACAATTATGGTGACACCAATGAGCTTTTACGAAGACCGGATACTCCCTCACATCATAGACAAGGCCTGCTCCATGGGCCAGGTGATGAAGCTGAGAAGCCAGGTGGTTCCCCACGCCCGGGGAACCGTGCTGGAAGTGGGCATGGGATCGGCCATCAACCTGGAATTCTACGATACCGACAAAGTCGACCTCGTTTACGGCCTGGAACCCTCCGAAGGAATGCGGCGCAAAGCCCAACCAAACCTGCGACGCTCCAGCATCAAGGTCGAGTGGCTGGACCTGCCCGGTGAAAAGATCCCCCTGGAAGACAACACCATCGACACCGTGCTGCTCACCTTCACCCTGTGCACCATTCCCGACTGGCACACCGCGCTGCAACAGATGAAACGCGTCCTCAAACCGGGCGGCGAACTGATCTTCCTGGAACACGGGGAATCCGACCATCACGGCGTAAAAAAATGGCAGCACCGCATCACCCCGGCGTGGAAGAAAGTCGCCGGCGGCTGCCACCTGAACCGCCACATCGCCGACCTCATCCGAGAAGCCGGTTTCGAGATCCGGGAACTGGAAAACCTCTACATCCCCAGCGCCCCGAAGATCGCCGGTTACATCTACAAGGGGAGGGCGGTGAAGCCAGCAGAGATCTGACGGCAGCGGGATTCAGAATTGCGTTACGGCACATGGCCTTATACAATTCTGCCCCTCTAAACCTCCCTCCGAATGCCCGGATGGTGAAATTGGTAGACACAAGAGACTTAAAATCTCTCGACCGTTAGGTCGTGCCGGTTCGATTCCGGCTCCGGGCACCATAATTCTGTGGCTCATGCCACCCGTGCTTTGCGATACCGTCTTACTTCTATCCAGCCATGGGTAGCCAGCGCTGAAAAGACAATCACCCCGCCAATCAGACTAAGCTTCGGTGGCACTTCCCCCAGAAACAGCCAAACCAGAAAAGACCCCAGCACCGTTTCCAGCAACAGCATCAGGCTAACCTCTGCCGCCGGTATGTAGCGTGGCCCGATCTGGATCAGAATGCAGGCCATGGGCAGGAAGACCAGGCAGAGCAGGCCGATGAAAAAAGCGTCTCTCGCCGAAAGGAGCTCGGCGCCGCCCATGAGTGCCGCGATGATGGCCAGTGCCAGGGCGCCGAACATCAGCATCACGCTCATGTCGCAGTCTGGGCGGGAGCGGGCGACGTTGAGGTTGGAGGCGAGGGCGGTGGCGGCGATGCCGGCCATGATCAGGCCGAGTGGATCGCCTTTGCCGAGTTCGCCGACGGCCATGAAGGTTGCGCCTGTGACGCAGACCAGGATAACGATCCAGGTTCTCCAGGGCAGGGTTTCCTTCCAGACCAGCCAGGCAATCAGCGCGGCGATGACGGGTGAGGTGTTGAGTATCACCAGCACGTTGCCAGCGGCCGTGTTTTTCATGCCCACGACAAATCCCAGGGTGCTGACGGCGAAGGCTCCTGCGCAGAAGATGCCTTTCCAGCCGCAGCGCCTGATTTCTGTCGTCAGCCGGTCGCGGTATCTCAGCCAGCTGATTAGCCAGAAGCTGAAGGTCAGCAGCAGGCCTCGCCAGAACAGGAATACGACCGGCGGTACGGAGGTGATTTTTACGAGCAGCGCGTCCGGGACAATAAACAGGACGCCCAGGGCGGCAATGGTCAGGCCTTTGATCCGTGTGGTCTGCAAGAGGCTACTCCCTAATGCTCTATGAACAGGTCCCTGGCCATCAGGAGGGGGTCAGTCTTTTGGCGCCCGGACACACTTCTCGAATAGTTCCGAGTCAAAGAACTCTAACTCTGACCGGTGCTCGGCCACAAAAAGCCGGCCACCGGACTCGACGATTCCGCACTCGATCATCAGGTTGTCCGCCAGGTCGAAATTCTCGATGGCATGGCCCAGATCGTCGTGGGTGCGGTTTCCGGCCCGGTGGCGGTAGGTGAGGGGGTTGAGGCTGTAGCCAATCGCCTGTTTCCCCTGGCCGATCATGTAGCCGACTTCAAATACAGTTCCCGGGTCGGCGCTGATTCCGCGAAAGGGCGTGAGATTAGCAATAATGGCATTGCAGCTGTCCATCAGTTCGCGATTGGCGCGGTAAATCCGGAAGCCACGCTGCTGCGGGGATTCGGCATCGCCGAATTCCAGTCCGGTATCGAGGGGATCCACGCCCTCCCAGCCCAGTTCCCGGAGAATGCGTTTCTTCTCGGTCACGATGATCTGGTGTTCGGTTGCCGGGAAGAAGACCTCCGGGCCGGCCAGGTAAACGCGTTTGGCGTGGGTCATGGGCTGTCCTGTTTGGGCAAGGGCTCAATGCGGTTGATGTCGCCGGTGGGCGGGTTTGGTTCGTCTTTGATTATGACGAAAATCCCGCCGCCGATGATGGCGATGGCCACGATAATCTTGAGAATCAGTGATCTGGACATCCGGTCCTCCTCCCGTATCTAACGAGTGTCTACCTGTTATCCTGTGGACGGATACTGCATTTGCAACCGCTATCTGGTTAATAGGAGCTAACCCTCCTAATGAATCCGACCAAAGTCCCTTCGACAGAGCGCTACTCCTGGCTGATACTGAATCAAAAGAATGACAACACGTTCAGGAGGTTCATCTCAT
Source organism: Marinobacter sp. (assembly GCF_046484525.1). Lineage (GTDB taxonomy): Bacteria > Pseudomonadota > Gammaproteobacteria > Pseudomonadales > Oleiphilaceae > Marinobacter. The sequence continues at coordinate 12,150 of NZ_JAWOIS010000027.1, read as the reverse complement.
GACCGAGGTTAGCGATGCGTTGGTAACGCATTATTCGGAAAACGGAATCACCACGCTCACGCTGAATCAGCCGGAGCGTCGCAACAGCCTGTCCGTGGCCATGCTGGAGGCCTTGTCGGACGAGCTTGAGCGGGTAGCGGCGGATGCGGAAACGCGGGTCGTGGTTCTGGCCGCGCGCGGTAATGTGTTCTGCGCCGGGCACGATCTGAAGGAAATCCGGGATCAGTTCGACAGTCATGACTTTCAGCTGGGTCTGTTCAACCTGTGCAGCAAGGTGATGCAGCAGATTGTGAACCTGCCCAAGCCGGTGATTGCCCGGGTCGCGGGAGTGGCGACGGCGGCCGGGTGTCAGCTGGTGGCGTCCTGTGATCTGGCGGTCGCCGCGGATACCGCACGCTTTGCCACGCCGGGTGTGAACATCGGGTTGTTCTGTTCCACCCCGATGGTGGCGCTGTCGCGGAATGTCTCCCGCAAGCATGCGATGGAAATGCTGCTGACCGGGGAGCTGGTCAGTGCGCCGAAGGCGGAGCAGATTGGGCTGGTCAACCGCGTGGTGGACGAGCAGGTTCTGGATGAAACCGTCTATCAGATGGCACGCACCATTGCGGAGAAATCCGGCCACACCCTGAAGATTGGCAAGAGCGCGTTCTACCGCCAGCTGGAAATGCCACTGGCGGAGGCCTACGAGTATACGTCAACGGTGATGGCGGAAAATATGCAGGCCAACGACGCCCAGGAAGGCATCTGTGCGTTCCTGGAAAAGCGCAAGCCCGAGTGGAAGGACAGCTAATCTTTCGCCCGGCAGTTCTCGCCATCCAGGACCAGTCGGTCGCCCACCTCGACACCGTTGGCGAGGTAGAAGCCGGCGTTCATCTCCACGGCGGACCAGTAGTGGACGCCCGCCGGGTAGATGGGGCAGTTCCTGCCCTGTGAGGCGGAGCAGGGCACCATTGTGCGGATATTGCGAATGGTGCCTTCCCGGTCCAGAAAAGCGATATCCATGGGAATCAGTGTGCGATACATCCAGAAACCGTTCTTTGGTTCCCTTTGTTCCTCATACCGGAAAAGCATGCCGTGGCTTGCCGGCAATTCTGTCCTCCCCATGAGCCCTACCTGCCTCTGTTCCGACGTGCTGGCTACTTCCAGGACCACTGGAACAGAATCTGAGTCGGTCACGAAGCATGCGTCTGCCATGGGCAGGTCGGACTGGGCCGGGGTGGCGCTGACCCCGCACCCGGTTACCAGGACAAACGCCAGCACAAGGCTGGCCCATCGAATAGCAGCCATCAGGAGCGCAGCCGGTAGCCGGTCTTGAAGATCCACCAGACGGCGGTCATGCACAGGGTCAGGAACACCATGGTCATGCCCACGCTGATCCCTACATGCACGTCAGATACCCCGTAAAACGCCCAGCGGAAACCGCTGATCAGATACACTACCGGGTTGAACAGGCTGATGGTCTGCCAGATTTCGGGCAGCATTTCGATGGAGTAGAAGGTGCCGCCCAGGAAGACCAGCGGCGTGACGATCATCATGGGCACGATCTGCAGTTTCTCGAAGCCGTCCGCCCAGATGCCGATGATGAAACCGAACAGGCTGAACGTTATTGATGTGAGCACCAGGAACGACAGCATCCAGAATGGATGCAGCACGGTGTAGTCCACGAACAGTTTGGCCGTGGCCAGGATGATAAGACCAAGGATCACCGACTTGGTTGCTGCCGCGCCGACATAGCCGATGACGACCTCCACATAGGAGACCGGCGCCGACAGCACCTCGTAGATGGTGCCCGAGAATTTGGGCATGTAGATACCGAAGGAGGCGTTGGAAATGCTCTGCATCAGCAGCGACAGCATCACCAGGCCGGGAATGATGTAGGCACCGTAACTGATGTTGTCGATATCGCCCATGCGCGAGCCGATGGCCGAGCCGAACACCACGAAGTACAGGCAGGTGGAAATCACCGGTGAGAGTACGCTCTGCATCACTGTGCGTTTCATCCGGGCCATTTCGAATTTGTAGATTGCGCGGATACCGTAAATGTTCATTCGATTCTCCGTCAGGTCGGGCTACTCGTGGACGAGGCCGACAAAAATCTCTTCCAGGGAACTTTCCCGGGTTTGCAGATCCCGGTATTCAATGCCGAGATCGCCCAGTGTGCGCAACAGCCTCGCCACCCCAGCCTGCTCCTGCTGGGAATCAAAGGTGAAGATCAGCTCCCAGCCGTCGTCGGCCAGTTCCACCGGTTCCAGGGTGAGTTCCCCGGGCACCTGGTCGAGCTTGTGCTGGAGCTGGAGGCGCAGCTCCTTTTTGCCGAGCTTCGTCATCAGCTGGGCCTTGTCTTCCACCAGGATGATTTCCCCCTGCCGGATTACGCCGATGCGGTCCGCCATTTCCTCGGCTTCTTCAATGTAGTGGGTGGTCAGGATGATGGTGACGCCGTTCTCCCGCAGCTTGCGCACCATCTCCCACATATCCCGCCGCAGTTCCACGTCCACCCCCGCTGTCGGCTCATCCAGGAACAGGATCTGGGGCTCGTGGGACAGCGCCTTGGCGATCATCACGCGCCGCTTCATGCCGCCGGAGAGGGACATGATCCGGTTGTTGCGCTTGTCCCAGAGTGACAGTGCCTTGAGGGTTTTCTCGATGTGGTCCGGATTCGGTGCCTTACCGAACAGCCCGCGGCTGAAAGAAACCGCATCCCAGACGGTTTCAAAGGAGTCAGTGTTCAGCTCCTGGGGCACGAGGCCGATGGTTTCCCGGGCTTTCCGGTAATCCTTGACGATGTCATAGCCGGCGGCTTTGACCTCACCGCTGGTCGGGTTGACGATGCCGCAGATGATGCTGATCAGGGTGGTCTTGCCGGCACCGTTGGGGCCAAGCAGGGCGAAGATCTCGCCGCGATCGATCTCCAGGTTGATGTCTTTCAACGCCTGGAATCCATCGCCATAGGTTTTGTTCAGGTGCCAGACGGAAATATCCGGTTGCACGGGCGTATCCTGTGTCAGAAGGTGGAGGTGATCAGAGGCTCCCTAGGAGGCGCAGTATTTTCTCACGACTGGCGCCTGTTTAGAAACCTTTGCCTTGGCAGGGGAAATCCCCATAATGCGCCTTTGGCGAAAAGAGGTGGGTAATGATACGGGCAATTGCGGTTACAGGTTTGATTATCGGGCTGGTTGCATTACTGGTGTTTGGCCCCCGTTTCCTGAGTTCTCCCGTGTCCGACGAGGTGTCACGTGCTGATCTGCCCCGGTGCGACTTGCTGGAACGGGATTGCCAGTGGGAAGGGGAAGAGGGCACCTGGCTGGTCGAATTGGAACCGCTCGGCGAAGGGGACCAGGGCACTGAGTTCCAGGTCACCGTGAATGCGCCTGAGGCCCCCGACCGTTTCCTGGCGGTATTGCGGGGCGAATCCATGTATATGGGCGAATATCCGATTCCTCTGAAGCACCAGGGCGGTGAAACATGGACCGCCCGATTCACTGCGCCGTTCTGCACCACCGGCTCGGAAATGGAATGGCGGATTGAGCTTCAGAGCGCGGAAGAGCCGGTGGGCGGTAACCCGATGAAGCTCACCTTCTGGGCCCGTTAATACTCACCACCTAGATGAAAGTATGGCCCGCCACCAATTCACAGAGACCGGATGGGCTGGGTACATGGTTGTGCTCCCGCCAGTGATTGGCGCCGTCCAGACCACCACGGAAGCAGGCGAGGTAGATGTTGCTGGCGGTCAATTCCTCAATGACCGAGAGGGCCTCTGCACGAGCGATTCCGGTTTTCCGGCCGACAATATGTGCCACCAGGCCGGCCAGGGTTTCCGAGTGCCGGTCGGATTCGTCGCACAGGGCACAACCAGCACCATAAAGCCAGGCGGTGGCGCAGGGGCCCACGATGCGTGCCGCCTCGGGCCGGTCCAACCCTTTATTCCGGCATTCCCGTTCCTGCAGCGCGGCAAGGATGTGAAGCTGGGTGAAAAGTTCGGTGCGGTATCGGCTGTTGGAAGCCTTTCCGCCCCCGGTTGCCTTGCTTTCGGGAGGCCGGGTTGGTTCATCACCAATGCCTTCGACCAGCGCCCCCTTCCGTGACAGCCGGAACATCTGAACCCCGAGCAAGAGCAAAAGTGCAAACAAGCCCGCCTGTGCGAATGGCACCAGCCAATACGACATATCCTCGACCACCTTGATAGACCTCCCTGAACGAAACGATTGTAACAATCTGTAACGACGGAAAGCTGCCAACGGTTCAGCAATTTATCCAGGGACGAACGCTGGGTTTACCAACTTGTGACGCTGGTCTCAGGCAGGTTCAGCAGGTGGGCATCGTCTGCAGGGCGAGCTTGCGGCGGATATAGCGGCCCAGTGCATCAACGCCAATATTGAGCAGCGCCGTAATGAGGATCAGTACCATGGCCCGATCGAACCGGATGTTCTGGATGGCGCTGTCGACATAGAAGCCGAGAGTATAGATGCCGAGGATCCCCAGGATGGCGGTTTCCCGCATGATGATTTCCCAGCGGTAGAACAGGAATGCCAGGAACGAACGGTACACCCGGGGAATGAGTTCCCAGGTGTAGCGGTTGAATCCGGTGGATGCGTCGGGCCGTAGCCGCAGGGTGTTGGTCTGACGGCCGATCAGATGTCCGATGATGCCGCCGTTGTGCAGGGCAAGGGCAACCATGGCCGGCAACATGGATGGGCCCCAGAGCTGTAGCAGTATGTAGGCCAGGATGTACTCCGGGGTCGAACGGGCGATAACCAGGAACACATGCCCACTGGTCCGGCGCACCGGGCCTCCGAAATGATTGGAGATCAGCGGGAACGCGAGCAGTGCCAGAATGCCGGTGGCAACCAGGGCAATTTGCGTCAGCAGGACGGTATTCCAGATTCCGGGCAGTGCCTCGTTCACCATCAGGTCATGGAGCCAGGGCACCATCCCGGCCATACCTTCACCAGTGCGCAGAGGTGCGGGGATGATGTCTTCGGTGAAGAAGCGTTCCACATTGCCCCACACGATGGGCAACCCCTCCCCGAGGAAAAACGGTGCCGCCAGGATATAGATGGGCAGCAGTTTTGGGCGGACCCACAGGGGAATGGTGGCGATCAGTACGTAAAACAGGATCAGCATGGCCCCGGCATCGGAGTAGAGCCCCTGGGAAAAGGAGGACTCAAGGTAGAAGCCGAGAGTGGGCAGGCCCACAAAACCGAGGATGGCACTGGAGCGAAGGCCGCACTCCAGTCGGTACGCCGTGTAGGTTCTTATCTGCTGCCAGCAATCCGGAATGCGGGTGTAAAGAAACGCCGCAATCATACCTGTGCCCGGCGGCAGCAGGCGCCGGGGTTCCGGATCAGCCTCATCGAGGATTTCCGAGTAGACCTTGGCAAAGATCCCGGAATAGGGAATGGCAATGGCCAGCACCCCGGTCAGCGGGTGGAAGCCAAAAAACTGCAGGAAGATCAGTGCCCAGAAAAGCTCATGGATGGCCCGGATAAACGCGCAGAAGATGCGTACCGGGAGGAGGCGATACACCAATGCAAGCAAGAAGCCGAAGAAGCTGCCCAGCGCCACGCCCACGAAGGCGAAGGCTACGGTTCGCAGCAGGGCGGTCAGCAGTCCCTCGGAACTGAAGAAATTGGGCGTAACCACGCCGAGGAAGAAGTTGCCCAGGTCCCGCCAGGGATTGGAGGCGGTGATGGCGATATCCGCAAACAGCAGCCCTACCGCCGCGACGGCGACAAAAATCAGGCTTGCTCTGACCGTAGGATAGGAAAGCATGGAATCCGCCGATAACCTCAGTACAGGGACATGATGTCGGAGGGCGACAGGCGGTCGCTGGGTTCGTCCAGTTCTACCAGGCCGTCCTGAATGCCGACAATCCGGTTGCAGTACTGCAGTGCCAGTTCTACATCGTGCAGGGCAATGACGCTGGTGGCAAATCGGTCCCTGAGCAGGGCCATCACCTGATGGGCCCTGGGGCCATCCAGCGCCGAGACCGGTTCATCCGCCAGCAGCAGGTTTTCATTCCGGTAGATTGCCCGGGCAATGGCAACCCGCTGGCGCTGCCCGCCGGACAGGGACGCAGTGGGAATCCACAACTTCTCGGCCATCCCCAGATCGCTCAGCAGGCTCTTAACTGCAGCCCGGTCGGCGGCGAAGGGCCGGATCAGGGTCAGGGTGTTGTACCAGGTGGGATGCTTGTCCAGCTGGCCCATGTACACGTTATGGTAAACGGGCAGGGCGTTGACCAGGCCCAGTTCCTGGGGAACCAGCGAGGAGTTGCGGCCCACCTGTTCGTGGATCAGGCGGATCAGCGTGGATTTGCCCGCGCCGCTTTTTCCAACGAGGGCAACCTTCTCGCCTTCCCGGACACGAAGGGAGAGCGGCCCGAGGACGCGCGCTCCCCCGAATGAGGCTTTGAGGCCTGAGAGATCAAATCCGGACATCAATCAAGGATTCCAATCTCTTCGGCAGTCTTGCGAATGGGCTCATAGTCCTCGTTGGAGGCAGGGATAAAGCCGGAACGGGGGAAGCTTTCCAGGAGTTCCTGGTCATCCAGCGCCAGCAGGGCTTCCTTCACCCTGGCCTTGAAGCCATCGCCGAAGCGCTCATTCACGTCGCCACGGATGGTCCACTGATAGTCCGGGTAAGCAGGGGTTTCCCAAATAACCTGGACGGCGTTGGTATCGATGTTGCCGTTCTCCAGTTCCTTTTCCCATACCTGGAAGTTGAGGGCGCCGACTTCATAGGTGCCGGACTCGACCAGGCGCAGGGTACGGGTGTGGTTGCCGCTGAAACCGACCCGTCCGAAGAAATCTTCAGGGGCTTCATTGAAGGTCTCACGAATGTGGAATTCGGGCATCAGGCGCCCTGAGGTAGAGCCTTTGGAACCAAAGGTGAAGGTCTTGCCCCGGAGCTGGTCTTCCAGCTCGGCCAACTCCTCAACCGGCTCAATGCCGGTGCTGGTGTTGGCAATGAAATAGGTCTGGAAGGCTTCGTCTTCCACGCCCTGGGCAATGGCCTCGGAGCCGGGGACCAGACGACGGGCCTGAACGCCGGACAAACCACCGAACCAGGCCAGTTGAACCTGATTATTGCGGAAGGCGGAGATCGCCGCTGCGTAGGATTTTACCGGGATGTAGCGCACATCCACGTCCAGCTGCTCCGACAGGTAGTCGGCCACGCCACGAAAACGCTCCACCAACTTGGTCTCGTCCTCATCGGGAATAGCCGTGAACACAAACGTCTCCGCGCTTGCCGAGGCTGCCGTCATGAAAAGAAGGCTGGAGGCCACAAATTTCCGTATCAGATTCAAAGCCATTTGAAATCCCTGTTTCGCTTGGTTTCGGAGGGTGGTCAGGATACCTTGATTTACCTGAACTCTGAACAGCTATACGATTGGCAGGCCCTATCGGCTCAACTAAAAACGTCTTTCTTTCAGCTGATTACCAGCTACTGCAACCTATGAAAATAATAATGATTACTCCTGCCGCTCCGGGCTCCCGGGCCGGCAACCGGGCCACGGCGGAACGCTGGCAAAGATTGCTTGAGAATGCCGGCCACCGGGTGGAGGTCGTGACGGACTATCAGGGTGAACCCTGTGACCTTTTCATTGCGTTGCATGCCTGGCGCAGCCGCGATGCAGTAAGCCGTTTCAGGGAGCTCTGGCCCAATATACCGCTGCTCGTGGTGCTGACCGGCACCGATATCTACCGTCACCAGATCGAATTTCCCGAGCCCACCCTTGCCACCATGGACGCGGCCGATGCCCTCATTGGCCTGCATGATCGAGTGGCAGACGATATTCCCGCCCGTTTTCGGGATAAACTGGTCACTCTCTGCCAGTCCGCCATCGCGCCACCTCCAGCGCCGGAGCACTCGAGCGACCATTTCCGGGTCTGCGTTATTGGCCATCTGCGCGACGAGAAGGATTCCCTGCGGGCAGCCCGGGCCGCAAGGCTGCTACCTGACGAATCCCGAATCCTGTTGGTTGCCGCCGGCAAGGCGCATAACGCCGAATGGCAGCGAATGGCCGAGCAGGAAGCCGCCGACAATCCACGATTCGAGTGGCTCAGGCAACTGGATGAGCAGGGCACCCGGGAGCTACTCACCAGCAGCCGGCTCATGGTCATCAGTTCCGTGATGGAAGGCGGTGCCAATGTGGTATCCGAAGCCTGCCGCGCCTGCATTCCGATACTTGCCAGCGATATCCCCGGCAACCGGGGTCTGCTGGGCGATGACTATCCGGGCTATTTTCCGGCCCGGGACGAACAGACGCTGGCCAACCTGCTTCGTAAGGCGGAAGCCGAACCGGAATTCCTGCAGGACCTGAAATCCCGGGTGACCCGGCTTGCCGTCCGATTTACTCCGGAAAGGGAGCAGGAAAGCCTGGAACAGGCGTTGGCCCTTGCCTGCCAACGCTGTTCAGAACGAGTTGGTGCCGGTTAGTCTTTAAGGCTGATCGGTTCGATGGGACCTGATTCGTCCTGGGGCAAAACCCTGCCGATAATTGCGGTGTGCGGATAGCCAAGCGCCTTCAACTCCCGAACACAGGCTTCCGCCTGGTCAGAGGCCACGCTGGCGAGCAAACCACCGGCGGTCTGGGGGTCGAAGATCAGCGGGTAGCGGGGGTGATCCACCCATTTCTCCTGGTCGCGGATGCCCCGCCGCAAACGAATGTTGGCCGGCTGCAAGGAGCTCAGGATGCCCGCGGCCGCGGTCTCTTCCGCACCCGGTAACACCGGGATGGCGGAAAGGTCGAGTTCCGCATCCACGCCGGAGGGGCGGGTCATTTCCACCAAATGGCCCAGCAAGCCGAAACCGGTGACATCCGTGCAGGCCCTGGAGCCATAGCGCCGCAAGCACTCGGCCCCCAGCTTGTTGGAGTGCATCATGGAGGCGAGGGCGGAATCGATCCAGCGACCCTTGGCAGCAAGCCGGGCATGAGCAGCGAACAGGGTGCCGGTACCAATCGGTTTGGTCAGGATCAGCACGTCGCCGGCGCGCAAGCCGCCCTTGCTCATGACCTCTTCAGGATCAATCAGGCCGTTCACCGCGAAGCCAAGAGCCAGTTCCTTGCCTTCGCCGGTGTGACCGCCCACCAGCGCGCAGCCGGCTTCGTTCAGGACCTCCACGGCACCGGACATCATCTGGTAAACAACATCCTCCACCTTGGATTCGATGCCGTAGGGTACTGTTGCCACCGCGGTCGCGCTCTGCGCTTCCGCTCCCATGGCGAATACGTCGCCCAGGCTGTGATTGGCAGCGACTTTGCCGAACACGTAGGGATCATCGATAAAGGCCCGGAAGAAGTCGACGGTATGCACCACGGCCTTGCCCGGCGGTACTCGCAGAACGGCAGCATCGTCCGGAGCGTGCAGGCCGATGATGATATCGTCTCGCTCGATGGGCTTGAGTTCATTCAGGGCGCGGGAGAGAACCGTACTGCCCACCTTGGCGCCGCAACCGCCACAACGCATGGCCACGGCGGAGATGGCCTGGGAGGCTTCCTCGGCGCTCTGGGCCGCTGCGGTATCCGGCAGTCTGGTGGACTCTTCCATGGCAGGAAGGTCACTGAACTTACGCATGAACCGCCGATCGATCCAGTCTTTCCAGCGCCAGACCAGGCGGCCGTGGAACTCCACATCACCGCGAGAGGCAACTGCATACTTGTCGCCGGTACTGATCAGGGCCAGCCATTTCTTCTGGGGATAGAAGTTGCGTGTGTCCTTGCCGATGGCCAGTAGTTTCAGGTTGTCGGCCAGGGGCGGACCCTGGCGCACGGCGAACACGCCGGCTTTCTCCCGGGGATGATTGATCACGTTGGCGATATCGCCGGCAGCAAAAATGCTGTCGTCGTTTTCGCTCTGCAAGGTATCGCGTACCCGGAGGAAACGGCCCTCGTCCAGGGCCAGGCCGGTTTCCTCCAGCCAGGCCGGGCCACCGGCCCGGGTAACCCAGAGTACTTCATCCACCTGCTGTGTCTCGCCAGAATCTGAGGTCAGCAGGCCGGATTCGACCCGGGAAACCGGGGAGCCGAGATGCACCCTTACACCCCGTTCCGACAGTTTGCGCTCGAATACTGCCCGCACTTTTGCGTTATGGGTGGGAAGGATCTGGTCCGCCGCGTCAAACAGATGAAAGTGCAACTGATCGGGATCCTTGCCGCGCTGTGAGAGCTCGTTCCGGAGCCGGAACTGCATGGCGAGGGTCAGCTCGACGCCTCCTGCACCGGCACCGACCACCGCGACGGACATTGGGCCCTCGTGGTTCTCGATGCGGGACAGCAACGACAACCAGCGCTCGTTGAAGCCGTTGATGGGCTTCACCGGTACGGCATGCTCCTCCGCACCCTCGACCTCACTCACCCTTGGCGAGGAGCCGATATTGATGGAGAGAATGTCGTAGGGCACGTTCGGCCGGTTCCGGCACAGGATGCGTTTGTTGGTCCGGTTGATACCGATGGCTTCGTCACGGTAAAAACGCGCTCCGGCGTATTCCGCAAGTCGGCTCAGATCGATGTGGACATCATCGTAGCTGTAATGGCCGGCCACATAGCCAGGCAGCATTCCGGAGTAAGGGGTGTGGGTGTCGCGGCAGATGAGGGTCAGGCGCACACCGGGGACCGGGTTCATGGCGAACCGCTTGAGGACCCCGACGTGGCTGTGCCCTCCGCCAACCAGGACTACGTCCCGTAAAACAGGCTGGTCAGGCGCTTGCATCAGATAACTTTCTTGGCTTCGGCGGTCAGTTGGTCAAATCTCTTGATGCTCTTGAAGGCTTTCAGTTTTTCGCTGTCAGCCGCAGACGGGTTGGCGATCTGGTCGATGGAGGTGATGCCCGCATCCTTCATCTTTTTGGCAGTTGCCGGACCGATACCCTTGACCAGGGTCAGATCGCTCTTGTCTACGGGCTTGGCGGCCTTTTTGGCGGAAGTCTTTGCCGGCGCCTTCTTCGCGGCGGTCGCGGACTTCGCCTTCGTCGTGCGCTTCTTAGAAGCAGCCTTTTTTGGCGCGGCTTTTTTGGCGGCGGCCTGGGCTTCCTTATTGACTTCGTCAGTCAGTTGTTTGACGTCAGAGCCGGCTTCTTTGGCTGCCATGCCCAGGCGCTCCAGAATACTGCTCTGGAGTTCGTGGAATTCGGCCAGGCGGCGCTCGAACTCCTCGTTGAAGCGTTTCATTTCCCGTTCCCGGAGCTCGTTCACTTCCTTGAGCAGTTTGCGTACAGGCTCTTCGATCTGGGTCTGCAGGCTGTCGAACTGCTTCAGGGCGTCATTGACGAGCCTCTCAATCTGGGATGAGGTTTTCTCGAACTCCTTGTTGACCTTCTTTACGATCTTGTCGACGCTCGGTTTGGCTTTCTTCGCCATGAAATGTCTCCTTACGGATGTGGTGGAACGGACAGTAACGATCAGGCCATTTGCCGGAAGCCGGAGATGGATCCTGAGGATGTACGGCGGGATTTCAGAGACAGTTTTCTGGACAGCACTTCGCGAATCCGCCTGAGTTTGTCGCCATTCGGCGATCCAGGCTCAAACTCTGAAAAATCAATCGAGTAGAAGAAATTGCTGCAGTGCTTTCTGCGCTCGGTCACCAGGCCGGAAACGCTTTCCGCACAGATTTCTTCAAAGGGCATATCCATGACCAGATCCAGAGTCAGGCTGTCGCCGGGCTCGAAGACCTTGTCGGTTTTCATCACGCAGCCGTAGCTGTCGAGTTCAAAGACGGAGGCCTCCACCAACTCCTTGCGGAACAGCCCCTGCTTGATCCTGAAACGGGCAATGAGATCCGGTAATGCTTCGTTCATGAATCCTGTTCTCTGCTAAGATTCCTATCCACTGCGACCTGTCCACTGATCGGACAGGCTGGATAATGATTAAACAATAGACACTGTTTACGGTATTGGCAATTCCATCAGTGCCCTACGGAAACCCTCTCAGGCACTTCCTTAATTGTGAGAGGGTTTGTTCTTATCAGTCCGATGATTTCACCCGCACCTCGTACATATCTTCCCGGCGGTCCTTCAGATTGTTCACCGACCCTTCGTTACGAATCAGTGTCAGTTTTTCCAGGTCCATGTCCGAGAACATGATCATTTCGGTATTGGGCGTGGTTTCAGCCATGACCGCATCGTGCGGGAAGGCAAAATCCGAGGGCG
>NZ_JAWOIS010000021.1:0-71312 GCF_046484525.1 Marinobacter sp. | reverse complement strand
CACCTTGTCAACCGCTTTCTGAAGAAATCTGAAATCGTTTTTCTTCAGCGCTTTCAAACAGTTACCTCCTCCGGGCCGCCGCTGTCTCAGTGGCTTGTCCCTCAGAAGTGGTGCGCATTCTACAGCCCTCAGGAAAACTGTCAACGACCAATTTCGGTTTATTTTCCAGAGCTTCGGTATCCACCTATTCGACCGGTTAAACGCTGAACAGTTCGTTCAAAAACCATACTGAGAATGCACCACCCTGCAATTACCCGGAGGCACGCAATCCACCCAGGGAGAAAATCAGACCTCTACCTTTACTGCAGCGGCAGCGTTACGGGCCTTTACCCTGGCCTCTTCTATTGACTGTCCCCGGGCCAGCGCCACCCCCATCCGTCGCCTTCCTTTGAGTTCGGGCTTACCGAACAGGCGCAGCTGTGTATCCGGCTCTGTCAAAGCAGATTGCAGATCAGCGTATGCCACCTCGCCGGAATCACCTTCGGGAAGTACCACCGCCGATGCGCTCGGGCCGTTCTGGCGGATAGCGGGAACCGGCAGACCAAGGATCGCGCGAGCGTGAAGCGCGAACTCGGAAAGATCCTGGGAGACCAGCGTTACCAGACCGGTATCATGGGGGCGTGGAGATACTTCGGAAAACCAGACATCGTCTCCCTTAACAAACAGCTCCACGCCGTAGATTCCGTAGCCTCCCAGGTCTTCAACCACGGCGGCGGCGATCTCACGGGAACGTTCCAGCGCCTTCGCTGACATCGGCTGGGGTTGCCAGGATTCCCGGTAGTCTCCATCCTCCTGGCGATGACCAATCGACTCGCAGAAGGAGATCCCATCACGATGACGCAAGGTCAGAAGGGTGATCTCATAATCAAAGTCCACGAAGCCTTCAACGATCACCCGCCCCTTACCGGCGCGCCCCCCGCTTTGCGCATACTCCCAGGCAGCCTCGATATCACCCTCGGTCTTGACCGTACTCTGCCCTTTACCGGAGGAGCTCATCACCGGCTTGACCACCAGGGGTAAACCAATCTCCCCTACAGCCGCCAGATAATCCTCTTTGTTACCGGCAAATCGGTAGGGTGACGTGGGCAGGCCAAGCTCCTCGGCAGCCAGCCGACGAATCCCTTCCCGGTTCATGGTCAGGTTAACCGCCCGGGCAGTCGGGATAACCCGGTACCCCTCTTTCTCCAGCTTCACCAGTTCCGGGGTAGCGATCGCCTCGATTTCCGGAACAATGAGGTCCGGTTTCTCCTGTTCGATCACTGAACGCAGCGCAGCAGCATCAAGCATATCGATCACATGGGAGCGATGAGCAACCTGCATCGCCGGCGCATTGGCATAGCGATCAACAGCGATTACCTCCACGCCGTAACGCTGCAACTCGATGACCACTTCCTTGCCAAGTTCACCGGAGCCGCAAAACAACACCTTGAAGGCATTGTTCTTTAAAGGAGTACCGATACGTACGCTGCTGTTATCTGTCATGTCAGAGGGCCACCTTTTCTTCTCGCTTTGCCACCTCGCGCAGGACTTTCCTACGCTCGTCATTGGTCATCTGGGTCCAGCACAGGATTTCGTCCCCCGTACGATGACATCCGATACAGACATCGTTCTCGTCCAGGGCACACACACTCACACAGGGTGAGCGGACTTTATCGGATACGTTCATTTATCAGGATCGCAGGCTGTCAGTTGTTGAATGTACCGGGCGCCATTCTCGACGTAATGGGCTGCACTCATCTCCAGCATCTTCTTCTGGTTGTCGTTCAATTCACGTTTGATCTTGCCGGGGGAGCCGACAACCATTGAACCGTCCGGAATCTCCATGCCCTCCGGGATCAGGGTATTGGCACCGATCAGGCAGTGCTTGCCGATCTTGGCGCCATTGAGCACAACCGCGTTGATTCCGATGAGAGAATAGTCGCCGATCTTACATCCGTGAAGCATGACCTTGTGGCCAACTGTCACCCCCCGACCAAGGGTCAGAGGAATCCCGGGATCGGTATGAAGCACCGAGCCATCCTGAACATTGGTTTCCGGGCCGATGGTGATCAGTTCGTTGTCACCACGGATCACCACGTTGTACCAGACACTGCTCTTTTCCATCAGCTTGACGTTGCCGATCACGGTCGCATTATGAGCAACAAACTGGTTGTCGCCTTCCAGCTGCGGCCTGCGATCTCCAAGCTCGTAAAACATGTCAGCCTCCTTGAGGGGGTTCCAGCAAATCAATCCGGGAATCGTACACGGCGTTCAGGAAGTCAACCAGAACCACCGCGGACAGGCCCCATATCTGGTAACGCTCCCAGCGATAGCAGGGAACGTAGAAAGTATTGTTGAGAAAACTGAGTGCATCGGTTCGTTCCCGGCGGTCCTCCAGGAAAAACGACAGGGGAACCCGGAACACGCTTTCGATTTCCGCCGGGTTGGGCTCGAGCGAGTGATCAGCGGGCACCACCCCAACGTAGGGAGTCACCAGGATACCGTATCGGGACATGACCTGACTCAGCGGGGCTATCACCTCCACCTGATCCGGTGGCAAACCGATTTCCTCATGAGTTTCCCGCAGCGCCGTCGCCGCCAGGGAAGGATCCCCGGGATCCCGCTTGCCACCGGGATAGGCCACCTGCCCCCGATGGGTGCTCAGATTGGAGGAACGAAGCGTAAACACCATTTCCGGATTGCGGGGATCATCGGTAACCGGCACCAGGATCCCGGCTTCGGGATAATCAAGGGCGAGCTGTTGTGGGGCATAGCCAGCCAGTCGCTCAGTGAGAAAATCTCGCAAATCTGGTCTCCCGGGAACTTCTTTCTGTTAGGTGGGACAGCAGCAGTCGGTATCGTTAAACTGACTACCAAAACCAATTCAGTATACGGGGAAAATCATGAAGTACTGCAGCACATGCGGCCATCCGGTGGAACAACGCATCCCCGAAGGCGATAACCGGCACCGCTATGTCTGTGTCAGCTGCGAGACCATACATTACCAGAACCCGAGGATTATCGCCGGTACGGTTCCGATCTGGGAAGGCAAGATTTTGCTCTGTAAACGCGCCATCGAACCCAGGTACGGTTACTGGACCCTTCCTGCGGGGTTCATGGAGAACGCCGAAACCACCATTGAGGCCGCAGCGCGGGAAACCCGTGAAGAGGCCCTGGCCGAAGTGGATATCCATGGCCTGTTCTCAATCATTGATGTTCCACACATCAACCAAGTGCACATGTTTTACCGGGCCACTCTTATCGGGGGCCGATTTGGCGCCGGGGAGGAATCCCTGGAGTCCAGATTGTTTGCGGTAGAGGACATCCCCTGGGATGAAATCTCTTTCCCAACGGTCCGCAAAACCCTGGAACTGTTCCTCGAAGACATGAAGACAGAAAACTACCAGATTCACCTCAAGGACATCCGGCGCCCGATGTCTGCCTCAGGCAAGGCCTGATCAGAGAACCTCGATTCGGAATATCTCATAGGCAGGCTCCTCATAGGGATGAGCCTGCTTGAGCGCTTTCAATGCGTCATGAATAAGACTGTCCGCACAGACCAGCTCCACCTTGAACTCATCCACTATCTCGACTTCACCCTGCGAACCAAGATAGGGATCACTGCCTTCCAGCGGACGGAATTGGCCCTGCCCCCTGCATTGCCAGGCACAACTGTCGTAGTCACCGATCCGGCCTGCCCCAGTCGCAAATAATGCCTGCTTGGTTTGCTCAAGGTGAGATTCCGGAACGAAATAGCACATCTTGTACATGAAACCTCCTGTGAGATCGGATATTTTTTGTACAGATTAATAACTTAGAAACTTACCCACAGAATCTGTGGATAACTCTGGGGAAAGTTTTTGGGAACATTCCCGGAACCCCCATGATTACTGGACTCCACTCAAATTGGCGACAAAATGGCCCAACTCATAAATATTTTATATTTCAATGGGTTATAACATCCGGCGAATTATTGAACCAATTTCCCGGGTTTTGTGCACAGATCACACAACGAAGCATTAGGAGTGTGCATAAAGTTATTGAGTCAAGGGGATTTTTGCAAAATCCGGGACATTTTTTCCTTGAAAACCGCCCTGAAAAGGAGCATAGGCCAAAACAAAAAAGCCGGTGCCGGAACATACTCTCAGGGAGCATCTCCGACACCGGCTTCCGGTTCAGTATCGCTTAACCTAACCAGCGTCTCGCATTACGGAACATCCGCAGCCAGGGTCCATCTTCCTGCCAGCCCTCCGGGCGCCAGGAATGCTGAACGGCACGGAAGACCCGCTCCGGATGCGGCATCATGATGGTAACCCGCCCATCCCGGGTGGTGACGCCCGTGATACCTTCCTCGGAGCCGTTCGGGTTGTAAGGGTAACGCGTAGTTACCTGGCCCCTGTTATCGACATAGCACAAGGCAACCAGTTCGTTCTCGGACAGTGCCCCGGAAGACGCACCGGAAGCAAATTCGACCCGGCCCTCACCATGGGCGACCGCGATCGGCATCCGGGAACCGGCCATACCGTCGAGGAACACGGACGGCGAGGAAGCGACTTCCACCATCACCAACCGGGCCTCGAACTGTTCGGACTGGTTACGCACGAAGCGCGGCCAACCTTCACTACCCGGAATCAGCTCGTGAAGATTGGACAGCATCTGGCAGCCGTTACAGACGCCCAGCGCGAGCGTATCCTGGCGGTTAAAGAATTGGGCGAACTGATCCCGGACACGATCGCTAAACAGGATGGACTTTGCCCAACCCTCGCCAGCCCCCAGGACATCGCCGTAGGAGAAGCCACCGCAGGCTACCAGGCTGTTGAAAGCATCCAGCGTAACCCGCCCGGCGAGCAAGTCACTCATGTGCACGTCAACCGCCTCGAAACCGGCACGGTCGAATGCCGCTGCCATCTCCACCTGGCCGTTCACGCCCTGCTCACGCATGACCGCGACTTTCGGGCGTGCGCCGGTATTGATGTAAGGGGCAGCAACGTCCTCGTTGAGATCGAAGCTCAGATCAACATGCAGACCCGGATCTTCTGCATCCAGCAGGTTATCGAACTCTTCCTGGGCACAGTCGGCATTATCCCTGAGGGACTGGATCCGGTAGCTGGTCTCCGCCCACAGACGCTGAATTTCCTTGCGAGGCTCGTCCACCACTTTCTCACCCTCGAAGCTCAGGCGCAGGCGATCGTCCTCGTTCAGGGTACCGATTACACTGGTGTGATCGCCCAGGCCAGCGCCGGAGAACTGCTGCAGAACGAAGCCGGTGTCCTCGCGGCGAACCTGGATGACCGCCCCGAGTTCCTCGTTGAACAGTTCACGGGCGAACTGTGAGGCATCTTCAGCCAGGCCATCGAGCTTGATATCCACACCGGTACGACCGGCAAAGCACATTTCCGCCAGGGTGACGAACAGACCGCCGTCGGAACGGTCGTGGTAGGCAAGCAGTTTTCCGTCCGCATTCAGGCCCTGAATGACTGCAAAGAACGCCTTGATGTCTTCCGGGTCATCCAGATCCGGTGCCACCGCACCCACATGGCGATAGACCTGTGCCAGGGCGGAGCCGCCAAGACGGTTCTGGCCGGCCGCCAGATCCACCAGGATCAGGTCAGTTTCACCGGCATCGGTGGCCAGTTCGGGCGTCAGGGTACGGGCAACGTCGGTCACCGGCGCGAAACCGCTGATGATCAGGGAAAGGGGCGCGGTCACACTCTTCTGCTCACCGCTCTCCTCTTCCCAGGTGGTCTTCATGGACATGGAGTCCTTGCCAACCGGGATGGTGATACCCAGCGCCGGGCACAATTCCATGCCCACGGCACGCACGGTTTCATACAGGTTTTCGTCCTCACCCGGATGGCCGGCCGCGGCCATCCAGTTCGCGGACAGGCGAATATCGGACAGGTTGGCAATCGGCGCCGCCACCAGGTTGGTGATCACTTCACCCACGGCCATACGACCGGATGCCGGCGCATCAATGACCGCAACCGGGGTGCGCTCGCCCATGGCCATGGCTTCACCGGTGCGCACGTCGAAGGAACTCGCCGTGACTGCCACGTCGCTCACCGGCACCTGCCAGGGACCAACCATCTGGTCGCGGGCCACCAGACCGGTAATGGTCCGGTCACCGATGGTGATCAGGAAGCTCTTGGAGCCTACAGACGGCAAACGGAGCACCCGGCGGATTGCATCGTTCACATCGATCCTGGTGGAATCGAAGATTGGCTTGGTGAACGAGGAGCGGCTGACGCTCCGGTGCATACGGGGCGGCTTGCCGAACAGGACTTCCATCGGCAGATCCACGGGCTTGTCGTCAAAGTACGAATCGCCAAGTTCGAGGTGATGCTCTTCGGTGGCCTCGCCTATGACGGCGTAAGGGCAACGCTCGCGACGACACAGGGCATCGAACAGATCCAGGTTCTCCGGCGCAACCGCCATCACGTAACGTTCCTGGGACTCGTTGCACCAGATCTCCAGCGGAGACATACCAGGCTCATCACTGGGAATATCACGGAGCTCGAATTTGCCGCCGCGGCCACCGTCCTTGACCAGCTCAGGCATGGCGTTGGAAAGACCACCAGCGCCGACATCGTGAATAAAGCAGATCGGGTTTTTGTCACCCATCTGCCAGCAGCGGTCAATAACTTCCTGGCAGCGACGCTCCATCTCAGGGTTGTCCCGTTGCACGGAGGCAAAATCCAGGTTCTCATTACTGGTGCCGGAATCCATGGATGACGCCGCACCGCCACCCAGGCCGATCAGCATCGACGGGCCACCCAGTACGATCAGCTTTGCACCTACCGGAATGTTGCCCTTCTCCACATGTTGCTCACGAATATTGCCAAGGCCGCCGGCAATCATGATCGGCTTGTGGTAGCCGCGCACTTCCTCACCGGCCGGACCCGGCACCTTCTCCTCGAAGGTACGGAAATAACCCGCCAGGTTCGGGCGGCCGAATTCGTTGTTGAACGAAGCACCGCCAATCGGGCCCTCGATCATGATATCCAGCGCGGAGACGATCCGGTCCGGCTTGCCGTAGCCGATTTCCCACGGTTGGGGATCATCCGGCAGGTTCAAGTTGGATACGGTGAACCCCGTCAGCCCCGCCTTTGGCTTGGAGCCACGACCCGTGGCGCCCTCGTCCCGGATCTCGCCGCCGGAACCGGTGGCAGAACCCGCCGCCGGCGCGATCGCCGTCGGGTGGTTATGGGTCTCCACTTTCATCAGGATGTGGATGTCTTCCTCGTTGTAACCGTAAACACCGGTCTCGGGGTCCGGGAAGAAACGGCCACCGCGGCTGCCACGGATCACGGAGGCGTTGTCCTTATACGCGGACAACACACCCTCGCTATTCATCTCATAGGTATTCCGGATCATCGCAAACAGGGATTTCTCCTGGCCCTCACCATCGATATCCCAGGATGCGTTGAAGATCTTGTGGCGGCAATGCTCGGAGTTCGCCTGGGCAAACATCATCAGCTCGACGTCGGTCGGGTCACGCTGGAGATCGGTGAAGGATTTCACCAGGTAATCAATCTCGTCATCCGCCAGCGCCAGGCCCAGGTCCCGGTTTGCTTTGACCAGGGCGTCACGATCACCCGTCAACACCGGTACGCGGCCCAGGTTGCGGGGCTCTTCGTGACTGAACAGCAGTTCGGCGCCGCCCATCTCGTGAAACACCTTCTGGGTCATCCGGTCATGCAGCAGCGCTGCGATCTTTTCACGCTGATCCAGGCCAAGTTTCCTGGTGGCCCGAATGTAATAGGCGACACCCCGTTCAATGCGATGGACCTGACGCAATCCGCAGTTGCGGGCGATGTCTGTCGCCTTGCTCGACCAGGGGGACAGGGTGCCGGGTCTCGGTACCACCAGGAACAGAACACCATCCGGCTCCTCTACCGGAACGCTGGGCCCGTAGACCAGGAGGCGGTCGAGAATGGCCTGCTCTGATTCGGAGAGATCAAACTCCAGGTCCACAAAGTGCATGAACTCTGCATAGACGTGCTTGACTTCAGGAACAACCTCCTGAATTCGGGAATGCAGTTTGCGGGAGCGGAATGGCGAAAGCGCGGGTGCGCCGCGAAGTTCAAGCATGATATCAACCTGTATCGCGCGAAAAGAGGAAGTCCGGTGCTATTTGAAAGGCCGCAATGATACTTGAAAGCGCATCGAGGATACAGCGCCGGTGCGGTTATTCCGGACTGTAAAATTGACATTATTTTGCACGTTAATTGAGCAATTTTATTGACCATTCGTGACGGGGCGGGGATCATGGTTAGCGTGGCAACGGACGCTACGCACAGCATGACAAAGGAATACGCTCAGCGAAACTGGGCGTATGTGGCTGATACAGCTGCTACGGAGATCAGGGATTTGTCCAGATTTTTCAATCACCTCGGCGCCTTTCCGGCGCATTTTGCGTTTCTGTTAGGAGCCACGCTGGCTCTGACGGGTTGCTCGCGCCCGAGTACCGTCCAGGAAATACAGAATGAAGGTGTTCTCCACGTCATTACCCGGATTGCACCCTCCATGTATTTCGAGGGTCGAGAAGGGGTAACGGGCTATGACCATGAGCTCGCAAAGCGGTTTGCCGACGAAATCGGTGTTGAGCTGAAGGTGCGCATCGCCGAGGACAACACGGAAATCCTTTCGGTATTGGAGCGCAACTTCGCCCACATCGGCATGGCCGGAGTGTCCCTGCAGCCCGACTTCAAGGACAGATACGAGGCCATCCCGACCGGCATCCAGGCCCAATCCGTTGTAGTCTATCACCGGGACATGGAACACCCCGAGTCCCTTGAGTCCCTGGCCGGGCAAACTCTCCACCTGGTTGCCGACAGCGATCACGAACACCTCCTGGAAGCGTCGGCTTCCGAGGGAGACATTTCATGGGAGATTCATCCGGGCCTCGATGCTCCCGGCGTTCTGGCACGGGTTGAGAGCGGCGAATTCCCGTTTGCCGTGGTGTCCTCCAACGAACTTGAGCTTAACCACGTTTTTTACCCGCATGTGAAGGAGGCGTTCAGCCTCGGCGAACCGCGGGAACTGGTATGGCTGTTCCCGAAAGAACAGGACGGCACCCTGGCCGAGGTCGCCGAGCAGTTCCTTCAGCGGCTGCGGAACGACGGTGTGCTGGCGCAATTGTCCGAGCGTTTTTACGGGCACCTGGACCGGTTGAACTATGTCGGCGCCCGCACTTTTATGCACCACGTGGAAAACCGCCTTCCGAAGTACGAGAAGCTGTTCCGGGACTATGCCCGGGACTTCAACATGGACTGGCGCCTGCTCGCGGCCATCGGTTACCAGGAGTCACATTGGCGGCCGAATGCGGTCTCACCTACCGGTGTCCGCGGCCTGATGATGTTGACCCGCAACACGGCAAGCTACGTCGGCATCAACAACCGGCTGGACGCGGAGGAAAGTATTCATGGCGGTGCCAAGTACTTCCAGATGGTCCACGACAAGATACCGGAGAGAATTCCCGAACCGGACCGCACCTGGTTTGCCCTGGCCTCCTACAATGTCGGCTTCGGCCACCTGGAAGATGCCCGACGACTGACCGAAAGCGCTGGCAAGGATCCAGATCGCTGGATGGACGTTAAGGAATTCCTGCCGCTGCTGGCCCAGAAAGCGCATTACACCAAGACTCGATACGGCTTTGCCCGTGGCCAGGAACCGGTGATCTACGTGCAGAATATCCGCCGCTACTACGACGTGCTGGCAAGGGTGATAACGCCCGCGCCTCCCGCGAAACCGGAGGAACCGCAAATTGTGGGAATCGAGCCCGAGACAGCTTCCGCCGATTCCGGCAGCACCCCGGAAGAGCCGGCAACTTCCGCGCTCAGGGCCAGCCTGCCCAAAGATCTGGGGCTGATCCCACCCACTCTCTGACGCATGCGGCGAGTCAGCCCTCCGGGAGTTCCCGCGCCTCCAAGGTCCGTTCGACCTGGGCGGCCGAAAACCCACGACGATTCAGGAACCTGCCCTGCTTGAGCTTTGCATCCCAGTCGTCCTGCAGGTCTGATAGGCCGAACCGCCGTTCCCTCAGCCTGATAGCAACCGCACACCAGTCCTCATCGGTCATCGCATCGAGGCATTCCGGCGTATGGTGAACGCCGCGTTGCTGCAGTTCGCCAAGGATCCTCAGCGGGCCGTAACCGAGATCCATTCTCTGGCGGGCATAGACATCGGCAAACCGGTCATCATCAAGCCAGTCCTGTTCCTCGTATTCGTCCAGCACCGCCTCAATCAGACCACTATTGAAGCGGCGCTGCCTGAGTTTCATGGACAATTCCAGGCGACTGTGTTCACGGCGGGCCAGCAATCTGAGGGCCGCCGCCCGTGCTTTGTATTCCTGATCGTCCTGATTTTCCTGTTTTGCCATTCAGCCCCTTTCCGCGAACGCATCCAAAACGCTAGACTAGCCACCGATTTTCAAAGCATAGCGTTGAGTCCTTCAAAATCGAACTGACTCTGCACTATGCGTGTACCCGGCTCGACAGGGCCGATGGCCGGTGACGGCACACTTTGCCGGACACCGAGGACTGGTTTCAATCCCAAAGGACACCTTCATGGCCGCATTCATCCAGAAACTGTTCAGATCCCGCAAGTCACCAGAGTCGACCGGAAAAGCCCGCAAGGAAGCACCTGAACAGTCGCAGGTATCACAGGAAAATTCGCGAGCCGATCAGAGGGAGAGCCAACTCGAACTGCTCAAGAGTTCCCCCTCCCAGGGGCAGCTGGGGAAACTGGCAATTGAGGGTGTGACCGCAGATATTCGCCTTTCTGCCGCCAGGGGTCTGGCCGACCCCGACGAACTGCAAAAGGTCCAGAAGCAGGCCAAGGGCCGGGACAAGGGTGTCTACCAGACTGCCAAACAGGCGCTGCAGGCCCATCGCCAGGACCTGGAGCGCCAGGAAAACGTCGCCCGCGCCATTTCTACACTGATCAAAAATGCGCAGGAGCAGGCGCGCAGCGAGGATACCAAGCTTTTCCAGGCGCGACTCGAAGCGCTGACCAACCAGTGGAAGGAACTTGAAAACCAGGCAACTGCGGAGCAGGTACAGCAATTCCTGGAGGCCACCCATCGTTGCCGCGAGCGCCTGCAGGATATGGAGGCAACCCGCGAGGAAGAGAAACGCCACGAGAACCAGTTTCGTCAGCGCGGGGAAACTCTGAAACTACTCACAAAAACCCTGGAAGACCTCAAATCCCAGACTGATGATTCCCTGCCCTCACTTTCCTCCCTGGATGCACTCCAGAAAACCCAGGAAAACCGCTGGCTCGAAGCCACCCGCGATACCGAGGTATCCCGACAGGAACGAAAAACTTACGAGTCGGCCATGCAGGCCCTGAAAAACTATCTTTCGGCACTTCGGCGGCTGACCCAGGAGCGCGAAGGCATCAACGAACTCACCGCCGCCCTGGATTCCGGTGAGGCCATCACCGCTGAACAGCAGGATCAGGCCAAAGCCCTGATCCGGGAAATCGATTGGCCCGGTGAATTCCCGAAGCCGGAGCTACTTGAGCCGGTGCGAAAACTGGCCGGTAAACACACAGAAAAGCCTGCGCAGACCCAGGATCAGCGCGACCAGAAGGCCCTTGTCGACAACCTGAAAACCATCCTGGACAAACTGGAACCCGCGCTTGAGGCCAAGCAGTTCAGGGAATCCCGACAACTCCTCAAGACCGCACAGAATCAGTTCCGGGACCTGGACCGGCGCCACGCCAAGCCATTCCAGGCCAAGATGCAGTTGCTCACCGGGCAGTTCCGGGAACTCAGCGACTGGCAGGGTTTTGCCACGGAGCCCAAGCAGATTGCCCTGTGCGAACAGATGGAATACCTCGCCGAACAGCCCATGGAGCCGGAGGCGAAGGCCGAACGCATCAAGGAGCTGCAAACCGAATGGCGGGAGCTGGGCGGCTCCTCTGACCGGGCTCTCTGGACCCGCTTCAAGAGCGCCTCCGATCGCGCCTTCGAACCGTGCAAAGCCTATTTCGAGGCGAAATCCGGACTCAAGCAGGCCAACCTGCAAAAGCGCCAGGCCATTTGTGCCGAGCTGGAGACCTTCCTCGAGAATGCCGACTGGACCACTATCGACTGGAAAGGCGCTGAGCGTATCCACCAGACCGCCCGGCAGGAGTGGAAAGCGGCCTGGCCGGTTGAATTCCGTGACAACCGGCCGGTGCAGAAACGGTTCGATGACCTGCTGAAGCGCATCGAGTCACCGCTCGACGAGGAGCGTCGGAACAATGAAGGCCTGAAACAGGCCATCGTGGAGAAAGCCGAGGCGCTGATCGAGCATGAACCCCTGCAGGAAGCCATGAACGAGGCCAAGGCGTTGCAGTCCGAGTGGAAAGCCATCGGCATTACCCGTCACCGTGAGGACCGCAAGCTTTGGCAAGCCTTCCGCAAAGCCTGTGACCAGATCTTTGCCCGAAGGGATGCCCAGCGCAATGCCCGCCAACAGGCCACCGAAACCGCTGACCGGGAAGCCAGCGAGCTTCTTGACCAGCTGGCCGGTGTCACCGCTGACAGCTCCGATGAGACCCTCGGGGATGCGCTTGAGAAGCTCCGGGAGATGAAGGGCAACTCCCTCTCCCAGGACTTGAGGGACCGGGTCCAGGCAGCCCGAATACAGTTCCAGCAGGCCCTGGACAACAAGCTCCTGCAGCAAAAGGTCAATCGGTGGCAAGAGCTGGTCCGGGCCCGCGGCAACGGCGGTGTGGCTCCG
The DNA here is from genome assembly GCF_046484525.1 of Marinobacter sp. Taxonomy (GTDB): domain Bacteria; phylum Pseudomonadota; class Gammaproteobacteria; order Pseudomonadales; family Oleiphilaceae; genus Marinobacter. The sequence continues at coordinate 58,602 of NZ_JAWOIS010000021.1, read as the reverse complement.
TCCGATCTTCCCGATCATTGGCCAACGCTGGCATCAAACCAGGCCGGGCTGTCAGACCGGGAACTGGTGATCCGGGCCGAAATACTGGCAGGCGCGGAATCACCGGCCGAGGACCAGCAACACCGGATGGAAATCCAGGTCCAGCGCCTGTCAGAGGGCATGGGCAACACCGAACAAGCCGGTGACCGCCTCTCGGAGCTGGAGAAACTGGTTGCCCAGTGGTGCCTGAAACCGTCAGACAACACCCCGGAGACCGCTCTCTCGGAAAGACTGAACACTGCCCTTTCCGGCGTTACCGGCCAATAAACGCCCCACGCGGACTAGGTGTCCTGAGCAATTTCGCCAATGGGATTGGCAGCCCGCGTCATTACCCACCCTGCCCTGCAGGGGCTATGGTTAGTCGACTGATTACGATAATCCGACAAAACCATCAGAGGAAAGGTAATGACCACCGAGGCGTATATCTTTGACGCAGTCCGCACCCCCCGGGGTCGTGGCAAGAAAGACGGTTCGCTGCACAGCGTCAAACCCATCACCCTGCTGACTTCAATGCTCCGATCCCTGCAGGAGCGCAACAGCCTCGACACCGCCCAGGTGGATGACATCGTCATGGGTTGCGTAACCGCAGTCGGAGACCAGGGCGCCGACATCGCCAAGACCGCAGCACTGGCGGCGAACTGGGACGAAAAAGTAGCAGGCGTTACCCTCAACCGCTTCTGTGCCTCGGGCCTGGAGGCGGTAAACCTGGCCGCGATGAAAGTCCGATCCGGGTGGGAGGACCTGGTGGTCGCCGGTGGTGTGGAAGCCATGTCCCGCGTGCCCATGGGTTCCGACGGCGGAGCCTGGGCCACCGATCCGGAAACCAACCTGCATACCGGTTTCATGCCCCAAGGCATCGGTGCCGACCTGATCGCCACGATTGAGGGCTTCAGCCGGGAAGATGTGGACGGATTTGCCGTCCGGTCCCAGCGGAAAGCGGCCCACGCCTGGGAAAAGGGCTATTTCAGCAAATCCATCATTCCCGTCACCGACCGGAACGGCGTGGTCATCCTGGACCGGGACGAACACGTGCGCGGCAACACCACCCTCGAATCCCTGGCCGGGCTCAAGCCTTCCTTCCAGATGATGGGCGAAATGGGCTTTGACGGCGTCGCCCGTGAAAAATACCACTACGTGGAGAAGATCAACCATGTGCACCACGCCGGCAACTCCTCCGGCATTGTGGATGGCGCGACCGCCATGCTCATCGGCAGCAAGGCCAAGGGCAAGGCCCTGGGGCTGACCCCGCGGGCCCGCATCGTCGCGACCGCGGTCACCAGCACCGACCCGACGATCATGCTGACCGGTCCCGCCCCGGCAGCCCGCAAGGCGCTGGAAAAAGCCGGCATGACCGCAGATCAGATTGACCTGTTTGAAGTGAACGAAGCCTTCGCCTCCGTGGTAATGCGCTTCCAGAGGGAACTCTCGGTTCCGGACGAGAAAGTGAACGTGAACGGTGGCGCCATTGCCATGGGCCACCCCCTGGGTGCAACCGGCGCCATCATCCTCGGTACCCTGCTGGATGAGCTGGAACGCCGAGAACTGCGCTATGGCCTCGCCACTCTCTGTGTCGGCGGCGGCATGGGCATTGCCACCATCATCCAGCGCGTTTGAACCCACGTTCCACAACAGGAGAACCGAACATGAGTGCCATCAAGTACGACCTGGGTTCAGACCAGATCCTGACCCTCACCATCGACATGCCAAACCAGTCCGCCAACACCATGAACGCGGACTTCCGCGCCGGCCTGTCCGAAACCGTCAGCCGGGTAAAGGCCGACCTTGAGAGCATCCGCGGCATTATCATCACCTCGGCCAAGAAAACCTTCTTCGCCGGCGGCGACCTCAAGGAACTGCATAGCGTCACCCGGGACCAGGCCCAGGAATTTGAAGACATGGTCAATGGCCTCAAGGCCGACCTGCGTTTTCTGGAAACCACCGGCAAACCCGTTGTCGCTGCCATCAACGGTACTGCCCTCGGTGGCGGACTGGAAATTGCCCTCGCCTGTCACCACCGTATCGCTCTGGATGACGACAGCATCCAACTGGGCCTACCGGAAGTCACCCTGGGCCTGCTACCCGGTGGTGGCGGCACCCAGCGACTGCCCCGGATGATTGGCCTGGAAGCCGCTTTCCCCTTCCTCATGGAGGGCAAGAAGGTAAATCCTGAGGCGGCCCTGAAGGCCGGTATTGTGGATGAACTGGTCAGCACCCCTGAGGAACTGCTGGGTACCGCTCGGGCCTTCATTGAAGCCCACTCGGAAAAACAGCAGCCCTGGGATCAGAAAGGCTTCAAGTTTCCCGGCGGTGCACCGCACCACCCGGCCATGGCCCAGAAGCTGGCCATTGCTCCGGCCATGCTCAAGCAGAAAACCAAGGGCTGTTACCCGGCGCCTGAACGCATTCTGTCCGCCGCCGTGGAAGGCGCGCAGGTGGATTTCGATAACGCCAGCCTGATCGAGACCCGGTACTTCACCGAATTGGTGGTGGGCCAGGTCGCCAAGAACATGACGGGCACCTTCTGGTTCCAGCTCAACGCCATCAAGGCGGGTGGTAGCCGACCGGACGGTGTTGACCGTGCGACCTTCAGCAAGGTGGGCGTGCTGGGCGCGGGCATGATGGGGGCAGGTATTGCCTATGCCACCGCCGTTCGCGGCCTCGACGTTGTCCTCAAGGATGTGTCCGTGGAGAACGCCGGAAAAGGCAAACGCTATTCCGAACAACTGCTGGACAAAAAGGTCAGCCGTGGCCGGATGACCGATGAGCAGAGGACGGCCACCCTGGACAGGATTACGCCGACGGCCTCTGCAGATGATCTCGAGGGTTGCGACCTGATTATCGAGGCGGTATTCGAGGACAGCGCCCTCAAGGGCAAGGTAACCCGGGAAGCGGAACCGAAAATGGTAGCCAACGGCATCTTCGCCTCCAACACCTCCACCATCCCCATTACGCAGCTGGCCGAAGCCTCCGGGAAGCCCGAGAACTTCATCGGTCTGCACTTCTTCTCGCCGGTGGACAAGATGCAGCTGGTGGAAATCATCGTGGGCGCCAAAACCTCCGATGACACCCTGGCCCGCGCCTTCGATTACGTCCAGCAGATCGGCAAGATCCCGATCGTGGTGAATGACAGCCGGGGGTTCTTCACCTCCCGGGTATTCGGCACCTTCGTAAATGAAGGCATTGCCATGCTCGGCGAAGGTATTCACCCGTCGAGTATTGAAAACGCAGGTGTGTTGTCCGGTATGCCGGTGGGTCCACTGGCAATTTCGGATGAAGTCAGCATGACCCTTATGCAACATATCCGGGACCAGAGCAGAAAGGACACCGAGGCGGCCGGCGGAACGTGGAAGGCACATCCCGCCGAAGCCATCATCGATGCGATGGTCAACGAACATGGCCGCAAGGGCAAGGCGGCCGGCGCCGGTTTCTATGAGTATCCGGACAAGGGCAAAAAATATCTCTGGCCGGAACTCGAGAACTTCTTCGTTGACCGGGACAAGGCCCGAAGCACCTCGCTGCGGGACCTCAAGGACCGAATCCTGTTTATCCAGGCCATCGAAACCGTGCGCTGCCTTGAAGAGGGTGTGCTGAGAACCGTTGAAGATGCCAACGTCGGCAGCATCTTCGGTATCGGCTATGCCCCCTGGACCGGCGGCGCCATCCAGTTCATCAACCACTATGGTGTGCGCGCCTTTACCGAGCGCGCCAGGGAGTTGGAGTCACAATTCGGTGAGCGTTTTGCGCCTCCGCGCATGCTCCTGGAGAAGGCTGAAACCAATACCGGTTTCGCCTGATCCCACCCGGCCAGCGGGTGTTTTTCACCCGCTGGCACTCTTGCCTGTTGTTTTGTCCTTCCCGGTTACCAACCTGACGATTTCATGGACAGATTGTCACGAACCGATACTCCCTGCCTATGGCAACAGGGAAAGCGCTTGCCTACAATAAATTTATCGCTCACGCGTTCGATATCGCCAGAAGGTGGCTATCGATTACCCAGCACCGTCAGGTAAGTACTTATGACCATCGCGGAAAACATGATGTCCCGTCGCCTTCCATTCACCGGTCGAGGAAAAGGCCTTGGCCGGGCGCTGGCTGTAGCCCTGCTGGTCTCGACGTCACTCGGGCTACAGGCAAAAACGGAAGACAGCACGGCCTACGAACCGGTTGCACCGACCATTGACCAGGCCCGGGCCAACATTCTTATCGCCCGCCAGCTGCAGTTCACCCACTTTCGAGACCTGGGCATCAGCGACGAACTTTCCGGGGATGTTTTCAGCTCCTACCTGGAATACCTTGATGGACAAAGGATCTACCTGACCCAGGAGGACCTCCGGCGGTTTGAAAGGGTAAAATCCCAGCTAGGCTCCGCCCTTAAAACCGGCCAACTCCAGCCCGGATTTGATATCTACAACCTGGTCCAGCAACGCATAATCGAACGCCTCCAGTTCGCGTTGAAAACGCTCGATCAGGGCCTCGACAAGCTGGACTTCTCCGCCGAGGAAACCGTCCTGCTGGACCGGTCCGAGGCAGACTGGGAGCCTGACACCGCCGCGCTCGACAAACTCTGGACCAAACGCATCAAGAATGCGGTGCTTGCGCAGCGTCTGAACGGCACCGAAGACGACAAGATCGAAGAAAACCTGCGTCAGCGCTACGAGGGCCAGCTCAAGCGCGCCTACCAGGCTCGCAGCGAGGATGCTTTCCAGGCCTACATGAATGCCTTTACCAGCATGTGGGACCCGCACACCTCCTACTTCTCTCCCCGCACCTCCGAGAACTTCAACATCAATATGAGCCTCTCGCTGGAGGGCATCGGGGCCGTCCTGCAATCCGATAACGAGTACACCAAGGTTGTGCGCCTGGTGCCGGGTGGCCCGGCCTCTAAACAGGGCCAACTGCAGCCAGCCGACCGGATCGTTGCTGTGGGCCAGGAAGGCGAAAAAACCGTTAACGTAATTGGCTGGCGCCTGGATGAAGTCGTGGATCTCATCCGCGGCCCCCGGGATTCCGTGGTGACCCTGGACGTAATTCCCGCCAACGCTTCGGACGAGACGGTCACCAAGACCATTGCCATCAAGCGGGACGAAGTGAAACTCGAGGAGCAGAGCGCCAGCAAGGACGTGATTGAGCTTGAGCGTGGCAGCGAGGATTACAAGGTAGGTGTGATCACCATCCCCACCTTCTATGCCGATTTCCAGGCCATGCAGGCCGGTGATCCGAACTACAAGAGCACGACCCGGGATGTGCGCAAGCTGATTGGGGAATTGCAGGATGACGGCGTCGACGGCCTGGTAGTTGACCTGCGTAACAATGGCGGCGGCGCCCTGCACGAGGCCAACGATCTGGTCGGCCTGTTTATCGACAAGGGCCCCACCGTACAGATCCGCAATGCCAACAACGACGTCCAGGTCCTGAACGATGAGGATCCGTCGGTCGCCTACGATGGTCCCCTGGTGGTACTGGTCAACCGAATGAGCGCCTCGGCCTCGGAGATCTTTGCCGGCGCCATTCAGGATTATGGTCGCGGGCTGGTGGTAGGCTCCCAAACCTTCGGCAAAGGCACCGTACAAGCGGTTCGCCCGCTGAATCACGGTCAGCTGAAAATCACCCAGTCCAAGTTCTACCGGGTGTCCGGTGGCTCCACCCAGCATAAGGGCGTGATTCCGGACATTGAGATCCCTTCCAGGATCGACAAGACCCGGATCGGTGAAGATGCCCTCGATCATGCCCTGCCCTGGGATCAGATTGAGGCGGTGCCACACACCCGCTATTTCGATTTCAGCGGGATCATCGGTGAGCTGCGCAAACGCCACGAGACCCGGTTTGGCACCAGTCCGGAATTCAAGCTGCTTCAGAGGGAAATCGAATTCCTTGAAAAGCAGAGGCAGCTTGAGACCGTCAGCCTGAACTTCAAGGAACGCAAGGCCCAGCATGAGCAGATCGAGCGCACCCGCCTGACCATTGCCAATGCCCGCCGGGAACTGCGCGGCGAGGAGCCGTTCGAGTCCCTGGAAGCCCTCGAAGACTGGCAAGACGCCCAGGCGGCAGATCTGGACACCACCGATGAGGAGCTCGACTTCGTCATTCGTGAGGGTGGCCACATCATGGCAGACATGCTGGAACTGGATCAGCAGATGGTCTCCATCCTGCAACTCCGGCACTTTGCAGTCCAGGCACCGGCCCAGTAAACCAGTGGCCCTCTTATGACCTCCAGGAAGGAAACGTCGAAAAGCAGCCAGCAGAATGCCCGGGAAATCCGTGACATGCTGCTGGATGCGCTCCATGCCATGAAGTCCATGGAGAAAGTGGAAGCCATCGACACTTCCGGTGCGACCGAGAAAACGCCGGAAAGCCTCGTCGACCGAATCTATCAGCTCACCGGATCCGCCCTTCGCTTCGGCGCCCGCGCCACTGACACGTCACTCCGGTTTGGTCGGGCCCTGATCAACTCCCAGGACCAGCTCCGGGCGATGTTGCTGGCCGGGCAGTCTCTGAAAGACATCCGGGAAGTGGCAGGGCTCACGCTGACGGAGATGAGCGAGGCGCTCAATCTCAGGGACAAATCGGTGCTCGAGGCCATCGAGAACGGCACCGCGACCCTCTCCTTCGAACTGATCCTGCGCCTGGCGGCATTGATTGCCCGCAATGATCCTATCCCCTTCATCATGCGCACCACCCGGAACTACAACCCGGAAGTCTGGGAGATACTGAACGATTGGGGGGTGGGCAGACTCCCGCTGCAGTTTGAACGGGAGCGGGAATTCATCAACATCTTCCGCCGCCACGATGACGCCCGGAACCTGTCCGATGAAGGGTTCCGGCGGGTCCTGGAATTCACCCGCCAGAGTTTCGAGATGTCACTGCACTTCGTGGAAGAACAGGAGCAGGAAGTCCGCAATCTGAAAGCCCGCTACGACGACAAGGACGACACCTCAACCAAATAGCGCCCGCATCCCGGTAATGTTGGGATTGTGGATGACGCCTTTTTCCGTGACGATGGCATCGATCAGACTGGCCGGAGTCACATCAAACACCGGATTGAATACCTGTACACCCGGCGGCGCCAGCGGAATGCCCCGAATCTCTCGTACTTCGGTGCCGTCCCGTTCCTCGATGGGGATGTCACGGCCGGAAGCCAGGGACATATCGACCGTGCTGGAGGGCGCCACCACCATGAACCCGACCTTATGGTGCCGGGCCAGTACCGCGAGACTGTAAGTACCAATCTTGTTGGCAACGTCACCGTTGGCGGTAATCCGGTCCGCGCCCACTACGATCCATTTAACCTTGCCGCTTGCCAGGATGGCAGCCGCCGCGCCGTCGGCATTGAGGGTCACCGGAATGCCGTCCCGGGACAGTTCCCAGGCTGTCAACCGACTGCCCTGCAGCCAGGGCCGGGTCTCATCGGCATAGACTCGCCGCAGCAGCTTTTCCTCGTGCAACCGGCGGATGACGCCCAGGGCAGTGCCATAACCGCCAGTGGCCAGGGCCCCGGTGTTGCAGTGGGTCAGTACGGATATCGGCTTATTCGGGTTGATGAGTTCCAAGGCATGATCCGCCATGGCGAAATTCGCTTCCAGATCCTCTTCGTGAATGCTTTGGGCCTCTGCAGCAAGGCGTTTTACCGCCTCATCCAGGGAATGGCACTCATGGAATACCTTCTCCATCCGCTGCAACGCCCAGAACAGGTTCACCGCCGTCGGCCGGGATTCCGCCAGCTCGCGGATCGCCTGCCGGATTTCCGCTTTCCAGTCGCCACCCCCCGCGTGGCGGGCGGCCAGGGCGACGCCGTAGGCGGCACTGATACCAATAGCCGGTGCACCCCGCACGACCATGTCCCGGATACACTGGGCAACACCCGAAGCCCCTTCCGAGGTAATCCAATGCTCCTCCGTGGGCAACAGCCGTTGGTCCAGTAACGCCAGGGAGTGCCCGTGCCAGCGCATGGCCACGGTACCGATGTTGCGTTCAGCCGGACGGGATTCTTTCGCCATAAACGTGCTCCGTGTCAGTCCTTCAAAAGCCCGCAGTATAACGGTGATGGCCGGGGAAGCACCCCGAAATTTCGCTGCTCTATTAAGGTTGGTGCCAACCCACGCATTAAACAAGTCCCCGGGTAGTTCTTGCCGCAGCCACTGGTTATACTTTCGGGCTACATTTCATTTCGGAGCGTACTGAGTGCGCCCAGTTGCTGTAAGGCAGGTCCATGACGGCAGAAACCATCACCACCGCGGCTGATATCCGAATCAATGCCAGATGGGTGATTCCCATCGAGCCCGCCAGAGTCATCCTGGAGAACCACGCCATTATCCTCCAGGGATCGCGCATGCTTGCCCTGCTCCCGCAGGACGAGGCGGACCGGGACTACCGGGCCCGGGAAACCATCGACTTGCCCGATCACGTAGTCATGCCCGGCCTGATCAACATGCACGGCCATGCCGCCATGTCCCTGTTCCGTGGAATGGCCGACGACCTGCCGCTGATGGCCTGGCTGAACGATCATATCTGGCCGGCGGAACATCAGTTTATCGGTGAGCAGTTCATCGCCGATGGCACCCAACTGGCCATGGCCGAAATGCTGCGCACAGGCACCACCACCTTTTCTGACATGTACTTCTTTCCGGAACTCGTTGCCCAGGCCGCCCACGATGTAGGCATGCGGGCGCAGGTGTGTTTTCCCCTGATCGACTTCCCCACTGCCTGGGGCTCAGGGCCTGAAGAATATCTGAGGAAAGGGGCCGACCTGATCGAGGCCTGGAAAGACGATGAATACATTACGCCGGCGATCGGTCCCCATGCGCCCTACACTGTTTCCGACGGACCACTGGGCGATGCCCTGGCACTCTCGGAGGCTACTGGCGCCCGCATCCAGATTCACTTGCACGAAACCGCGTTTGAAGTGGCGGATGCCGTCGAGAAATTCGGCCAGCGGCCAACCGGGCGCATTGAGGAGAAAGGCCTGCTGGGCCCCCGCACCCAGTGCGTGCACATGACCCAGATTGATGATTCCGACATCGAACGGCTGACGACCAGCGGGGCCCATGTCATCCACTGTCCGGAATCCAACCTGAAGCTGGCCAGCGGTTTTTGTCCGGTACAGAAGCTGATTGATCAAGGCATCAATGTCGCCATCGGTACCGACGGCGCAGCCAGCAACAACGATCTCGATCTGTTTGGTGAGCTCCGCAGCGCCGCCATGGTAGCCAAGGCCGTCGCCGGCGATGCCGCGGCCCTGTCCGCCCACCAGGCACTGGCCATGGCTACCATCAATGGTGCCCGGGCACTGGGTCGCGAACACGATCTTGGCTCCCTGGTACCCGGCAAACTGGCGGACATCATCGCCATCGACCTGAGCGATCCGTTCCTGCAGCCGGTCTATGACCCGGCCTCCCATCTGGTATACAGCAACCACGCCCGGGCGGTAAGCCATAGCTGGATTCACGGCGTACCACAGTTACAGGAAGGCAAACTGACCCGGATCGATGTGGCCGACCTCATGCTAAGGGTCAATGACTGGCGTGACCGTATCCGGCAATATCAGGCCCAATAACCGATTTCAGACGTTTTCCAGGCAGAGACCAACATGACCAATCAGAACGTAGACCGGAATGAAATTGCCAAATTCGAGGCTCTGGCCAGTCGCTGGTGGGATCCTTCCAGCGAGTTCAAGCCGCTGCACGACATCAACCCGCTGCGGCTGAACTACATTGACGAGCGAGTCTCCCTGGCGGGCAAGAAGGTACTCGATGTGGGTTGCGGCGGCGGCCTGCTATCCGAAGGCATGGCCCAGCGCGGAGCCCACGTGACCGGCATCGACATGGGCGAAGCCCCGCTGTCCGTCGCGAAGCTCCACGGCCTGGAAAGTGGCATCAGGGTGGACTACCGGCAAACCACGGTCGAAGACCTGGCCCGTGACCCGGACCAGGCCGGCCAGTACGACGTGGTTACCTGCCTGGAAATGCTCGAACATGTGCCAGACCCGGCCTCGGTGATCAGGGCCTGCGCTGCCATGCTCAAACCCGGCGGACACATGTTTGTCTCCACGATCAACCGGAATCCCAAATCCTTCCTGTTCGCCATCGTCGGGGCCGAGTATGTGCTGAACATGCTGCCCAAGGGGACCCACGAGTGGAAAAAGTTCATCCGCCCGTCGGAAATGTCCGATCACCTGCGCCACGCCGGTCTGGAGGTGCAGGAGCTCACGGGCATGACCTACAACCCGATCACCAAGGTCTACAAACTCGGCCGGGACGTGGACGTGAACTACCTCATGCACGCCAGGGATGCCCGTGACGACTGATCCGAAACCTTCCGTGGTGCTGTTCGACCTGGACGGCACCCTGATCGACACCGCTCCGGATTTCATCCGCTGCCTGAACCAGCTGCGGGAACAGCACGGTCTGGCGCCGCTGCCTCCGGAAAGGATCCGCCGCTCCGTCTCCAACGGCGCCCGGGCCATGATACGGGTGGGCTTCGGCCTGGAACCGGAACACCCGGAGTACACGGAAAAGCACACAGCCTTCCTGGACCTCTACGAGGCCGGCGTCGCCGTCGAGACCACCCTGTTCGAGGGGATGGAAGAACTCCTGCGCAGTCTTGAAGAGCGGGATATTCCGTGGGGCATTGTCACCAACAAGCCATTGCGCTTTGCCGCTCCGCTGGTGGAGGCGCTTGGCCTGGCCCAACGCTGCGCCGCAGTGGTCTGCCCGGACCATGTGGCCCAGCGTAAACCCCATCCGGAAGCCCTGTTCCTGGCCTGCACACAGATCGGAGCACAGCCGGAAACCGCCATTTACGTGGGCGACCACGAAAGGGATATCGAGGCCGGTCGCAACGCCGGTATGCGGACCATTGCGGTACGCTATGGCTACATCGAAGAGCCGGAGACGGTTGATTTATGGCAAGCCGACCTCATAGCCGATACCGTCAGCGATCTGGCAAAGCTGTTACAATAGCGCCTCAAATGAATCCGTATCCGGCATACAGACCGGCAACAACCTGAAACGGAGACAGGTTATGCATAATTACCAAGCACCCGCCGATCTTCTGCAGGACCGCATCGTGATGGTGACGGGTGCCGGCAGCGGAATCGGACGTGCCGCCGCCAAGGCCTATGCCGCCCATGGCGCCACCGTGATCCTGGTGGGTCGTACCGTGTCGAAGCTTGAGGAGGTCTACGACGAGATTGAAGCCGCCGGGCATCCCAAGCCCGCCATCGTCCCGATGAACTTCGAGGGCGCGGCTGTGAAGGAATACGAAGAGCTAGCGATGACCATCGAGGACAACTTCGGTCGGCTGGATGGCCTGCTGCATAACGCTGCCATCCTGGGGAACCGCAGCCCGGTGGAGCTGTACGATCCGGAAATGTGGAACAAGGTGATGCAGGTGAACGCCACCTCGCCGTTTCTGCTGAGCCGCGCCATGATCCCTCTGCTTCGCAAATCCGACGACGCTTCGGTGGTTTTCACCTCCTCCGGCGTGGGTCGCAAGGCCAAGGCCTACTGGGGCGCCTACGCCGTCTCCAAGTTCGCCGTTGAGGGCCTGAGCCAGCTGCTGGCTGATGAGCTGGACGACGAGCGCCACAGCATCCGCGTCAACAGTCTGAATCCGGGTGCCACCCGGACCAATATGCGCGCCAAAGCCTACCCTGCGGAAAACCCGCAACAAAACCCGGCGCCGGAAGATCTGATGCCTATCTACCTGTACCTGATGGGTAAGGACAGTCAGGACGTCAACGGCCAACAACTGGACGCGCAGCCCAGGAAATAATGGAACTGTATTTTTACACCACATCCCAGTGCCACCTTTGCGAACTGGCAGAAGCCCTGCTGGTGAGCACGCCGATGCCGGAACCGATTCCGGTGGACGTGGTGGACATCGCCCAGTCTGAAGAGCTGGTTGAGCGTTACGGAACGCGGATTCCGGTGCTGCGCCGTAACGACACCGGTGCGGAGCTGGACTGGCCATTTACCAGGGACCAGTTACTGACCTTTCTGCAATGAGGATTTCCTGACATGTTGATGGTTATCTCCCCTGCGAAGACGCTGGACTACGAGAGCCCGCCGGCAACGGAAAGCTACACCCAGCCGGATTTCCTGGACGATGCCTGCGAACTGGTCGACCAGCTCAAGGAACTGGAGCCACACCAGATCAGCAACCTCATGAGCATCAGCGACAAGCTGGGCCAGCTCAACGCCGAGCGCTTCCGGACCTGGCACACGCCGTTCACGCCAGAGAATGCCCGCCAGGCCGTTCTCGCGTTCAAGGGCGACGTGTATACCGGCCTCGACGCCGAAAGCTTCAGCGAAGAGGATTTTACCTTCGCCCAGGAACACCTGCGTATGCTCTCCGGTCTTTATGGCATTCTTCGCCCGCTGGATCTCATGCAACCCTATCGGCTGGAGATGGGAACCAGGTTCGAAAACAATCAGGGCAAGGATCTCTATGCCTTCTGGGGCAGCAAGATTACCGACGAGATCAACCGCCTACTGGCCGAGAATGACGGTGTACTGGTGAACCTGGCTTCCAACGAGTATTTCAAGAGTGTGAAGAAGAAAGAACTCGATGGCAGACTCGTAACTCCCCAGTTCAAGGACTGGAAAAACGGCCGGTACAAGATGATCAGCTTCTACGCCAAGAAAGCCCGGGGCCTGATGTGCCGCTATGCGATCCAGAACCGCATCACCCAGGCCGACGACCTCAAAGGTTTCAACCTCGAAGGCTACTATTTCAGCGAAAACCAGTCCGACAAGAACAACTGGGTTTTCCTGCGCGACGAACAGTAATTTCAGTTGTTATCGGAGTAATCAATGAACGAAGCAGTCTTTTCCCAGATCGCCATGCTGGTGTTTCTGACCGGCCTGATTGTCTGGATGGGTTTCATCGTCTGGGATCTCGCCAAGAAGTCCCAGGCTGGCCGGTTCGGCACCATGGCCCTGTTTACCGTACTCGGTGCCGGCGTGGTCGGCTTTATCGTCAAGACCGTTCTGGTCGAGATCATGCAAATATAGCGTTATACCCGTCACTTTACGGCCACCGTCCGGTGGCCGTATCATCCTTACCCCTTTTCGAACCGTCACCGATTCAAATCAAGAGCAAGGACCGAACCTGATGTGGTTTCGTAACGCCCGTGTATTCCGTTTCACCAAGCCGTTTGATATCTCCCCTGAAGAGCTCGAGGAGAAACTGCGGGGCGATGCCTTCAAACCCTGCGGGCCCCAGGAAACCAGCCGTCAGGGTTGGGTGGCGCCGCTGGGCAAGCATGGCGAGCAACTGGTGCACAGCGCCAATGGCTATCACCTGATTTCCCTGCGCAAGGAAGAGAAGATCCTGCCGGGCCCCGTGGTGAAGGAAGCCGTGGAAGAGCGGGCCGAAGCTATTGAAATCGAGCAGGGTCGCAAGGTGCGCCGCAAGGAGAAGGACGAAATCAAGGAACAGGTGATGCTGGAGATGCTGCCCCAGGCATTTTCCAAAAACCGCCGCTGCTACGCCTACCTGGCACCCCAGGACGGTGTTCTGGTGGTGGACGCAGGATCTGCCAAACAGGCGGAAGATCTGGCCTCTACTCTGCGCAAGAGCCTGGGCTCCTTGCCGGTTCGCCCGCCCGCAGTGGAGCAGTCACCCGCCTTTACCTTTACCGGCTGGCTGAACGAAACCATCGACCTGCCCGCCAGCATTGCCCTGGGTAGCGAGTGCGAACTGAAGGATCCCTCCGAGGATGGCGGTGTGGTGCGCTGCAAAGGACTGGACCTGAAAGCCGACGAAATCCGCAACCACCTGGAAGCCGGCATGCAGGTCACCAAGCTTGCCGTAACCTGGGACGACAACGTCTCCTTCGTGCTCGACGAGGAGCTGGGCATCCGCCGCCTGAAATTCGGCGAGACCCTGCAGGAGCAGTTGGATGATGTCGACGCCGATGATGCCGTGGCCAAGTTTGATGCCGCCTTCAGCCTGATGACGCTGGAGCTGTCACGGATGATTCCGGGGCTGCTGGAGGCGCTTGGCGGCGAGGATCGCTCGGCGATTGTCGAAGAGTGAAGTGTGAACATGGGGTCAGATGAAAGCCTTCATCTGACCCCGTCTTGGACGAAACCTCTTGGGCAGGCGTGAACTTGAAGTTGGGGTCAGAAGAAAGCTTTCTTCTGACCCCCTCTTAGAGATGCGCCCCGCGCTTCTTCAGCCGCTCCTTTTGCCAGTCCTTCTCCGGCTCGTTAAGCACCAGCCGAAGATCCATCACCTCTTCTTCGGTGTTGTACTTGATCTCGAAACCCAGGTGCTCCGCCAACTGCAACATCGGCCGATTATCGGACATTACGTTACCGACCATCTCCACGGTGCCCCGAGCGCGGCAGTAGTCGATCATTTTCTGCATCAGCGCCACGCCCAGACCCTCGCCTTTCATCTTGTCATCCACCATCACGGCGAACTCGCAGCGCAGGTTGTCGGCGTCGGTCCAGGTGCGCACGGTGCCCAGCGTTTCCTCACCCTCACCATCTTCCCGGGGCGCGTTGGCGATGAACACCATCTCCCGGTCGTAGTCGATCTGGACCATCTGGGCCACGTCTTCCCGGGAGAAGTGCTTGCGGTACTGGAAGAACCGGTAGCGGATCGATTCCGGCGACTGGTGCTCGTGAAACTCCCGGTGCGCTGGCTCGTCCTCCGCCAGCACCGGCCGGATGATCACCCGGCGGCCGGACTTGGGCAGCACAATCCACTCTTCCAGTTCGCGGGGATATGGCTGGATAATCGGCCTGGTCGGGGTGTCATCGAGATTGATGGCGATGTTGACCGCCACCGCCCCGCTCTCGTTGAACAACAACGGCGAGATCTCCAGCCCCTTGATCTCGGGAATATCGATCACGATCTGGGATAGCGTCACCAGGGTTTCGGATACCGCCCGGATGTCTTCCTCCGGCTTCAGGCTGTGCTCCTTCAGGAGCTTGTACATGTAAGTACGCCGCAGCAGCTCCCGTGCAAGAACCATGTTCAGCGGCGGCAACGCAATCTGCCGGTCCGTCATCACATTGATCTGGGCACCCGAGGCCCCGCAGACCACCAGTGGCCCGAATTCGGAATCCCGGGTAATACCGACACTGAACTCTACGCCGCCCACATGCTGGTAGGAGCGCTGGACCGCAAAACCCAGGAACCCGCTGTTCGGAAAATGCTCCTGGTACTCCTCCATCAGGAAGCGACAGGAGTCCATGATCGCCGCCTCGCTGTTGAGCTTCTTCACGGTGCCTTTATAACGGCGCTGGGTCGGGCTGAGATCGAGGAACGGGTGGCAAGCCTGCTCGTGCACAATGGTGATGTCCACCGGCCGGCGTTCCACCGCAAAGGCTTCCAGCACCTCTTCGATATCATCGCAGTAGATGGTATCGATGGTATTGATGCCGTAATCCCCGATCACCTCGCGGGCTTCCCGGTTTGAGAGATGCATTCTCCCAGAACGTAAGGCATTGGCCACCAGCCGGCGGGGCCGGGTCCGGTCGGCGAAATGGTCGGTGAAGGACTCCGGGGTCTCGGTCAGCAGGCGCTGTACCCGTTGGTGCCGGACATGCTGCATGAACGCCATCACCGCCTTCTCCGGATTGAAGAAGGATGGAAGCCCTGCCCGGTAGAATTCCTCCCGCGATTCCATCACCGTGCTCTGGCCCAGCCAACAGGTGAACACGTTCAGGCGCGTCCCCTTCGAGGCCTGCACCACCGCATCGGCGATCTGCAGGCTGTCCTCGGTCAGACTGGGAGCGTACATGACCAGCACATTGGCCACCTCCGGGTCCTTGGCCAGGATCTTGATGGCCTGGGCGTAGAGCTCCGGAGATGCGTCGTAGTTCAGGTCGATGGGATTCTTGCGGGTCCAGTACGGGGGCAATAACTCGGCCAGGGCTTCAATACTCTGCTCCGACAACTCCGCCAGCTCGCCTCCCAGATCCGCCAGCCGGTCCACCGCCAGCACACCCGGACCGACACCATTGGCCATGATCGCCAGGGACTCCCGGCGCAACGGGCGCATGCGGGTCAGGGTTTCCAGGGCATCGAACATCTGCCCCAGGCCATCCACCCGCAACACACCGGCGCGCTGCAGCATGGCATCGTAGATCGGGTCACTGCGTTTCAGGCCGGCAGGCAGTTCGTGGTGGAACCATTCCGATTCCGGCACCCGGCCGGACTTGACCGCAATCACCGGCTTGGTGCGGGAAGCCACCCGAACCGCCGACATGAAGCGCCGGGGATTGGGCACGTTCTCGATGTGCAGCAGGATCGCCCGTGTCTGGGTGTCCTGGGCCAGGTAATCGATCAGGTCATCATGATCGATGTCCATGCCATCACCCAGGGTCAGGAAATAGGAGAACCCGACGCCCCGGGCAAACGCCCAGTCCAGCACCGAGCTGGCGATGGTGCCGCTCTGCCCCACAAACGCCACGCGCCCGGGAATAGCCCCCATGTGGGCATAGGTAGCGTTCAGACTCCGGGCCGGCACCATGAGGCCGATGGTGTTCGGCCCGAGCACACGGATACCAGTCTCCTTGGCAGCCTCGCGAACAGAGTACATCAGGGGCTGCCCGGTCTTGCTGTGGGTCCGGGACATACCACCGGTCATCACGATGGCGGTTCGCACACCCGCCTCGCCAAGGCGCTTGATGGTTTTTGCGACGGTATCGGGCGGGGTACAGATAATAGCCAGGTCCGGCGTGAAGTCCATCTTCGCCACTTTGGGCACGCAAGGCACACCGTGAACATTGTCGTAGCCGCTCTGGTTGATCACCAGAAGCTTCTCCGTGGGGTAGCCGCCACCGAGAAGGTTCCGCAGGACCATGCCACCCAGGTTATCGGCGCGTTCGGAGGCACCAATCACGACGATGGAACTCGGGTTGAAAAGACTTTCCAGGTAACGGGTGCTCAAAGCGGTCTCCTCAGACCAGCCCCCGCCGGGCCGGTTCAGGTGATAATGTCAATAAAACAGAATACTTATCAATGTATGTCTTATCTTAGGCCTTCCGGTATTGATGTAAAACGGCTATCAGCCCCATAAGACCAAAGAAATACGACGGACTACGTTTTTCCCTGATAACATTGATGAAAATACAAGCATATTCCGGACGAACAGAGACGTATGACCACGGCATTTTTTTCCCACGATGACTGCATGAAGCACAACATGGGCCCGGAGCACCCGGAATGCCCCGAACGTATCTCTACGATCCTCGCCTACCTGGCAGACACGCATCTGGAACAGGATCTGGACTGGGTTCGTCCGGAAGAGATCACCCGTGACCAGCTGTTGGCCGTACACCCGGAAAAATACCTGCAACAGCTTGAACTGATGGAGCCCACCCGCGGCCGTGTCTTTACCGATCCGGACACCGCGATGATGCCAGACACCCTGAGGGCCGCCCGCCTGGCCGCCGGCGCCAACGTTCAGGCCGTCGACATGGTGATGAGCAGCCAGGTTACCAATGCCTTTGTCTGCGCCCGACCTCCCGGCCACCATGCCGAGCGTGCCAAATCCATGGGCTTCTGCTTCTACAACAACATCGCACTGGCCGCCATGCGGGCACTTAACTTCCACCATCTCGACCGGGTTGCCATCGTGGATTTCGATGTACACCAGGGCAATGGCACCGCGGACATCGTGGGCGGCGACGAGCGCATTCTCATGTGCTCCAGCTTCCAGCACCCGTTCTATCCCCACTCCCACGTACACCGGCAGGCGCCGAACATCGTCAATGCGGCCATCGAAGCTGGCTGCTCCTCCGCCGAGTACCGGAAAACCGTAGAGGCCGTCTGGCTGAAAAAGCTGCAGGACTTCAAACCGCAGGTCATCCTGATCTCCGCCGGCTTCGACGCGCACAAGCTGGACCCGATGGCGGAGCTGAACCTGGAGACCGAAGACTTCCGCTGGCTCACCGAGATGATCACCAGCGTCGCCAACGACTACTCCAACGACCGGGTCATCTCCACACTGGAGGGGGGCTACCACCTCAGGGCGCTGGCCGAGAGCGTGGCCGCACACCTGGAAGTTCTGGACTCCGTCTACTGATCCACGGGTTCTCCGGGAGGGCGAGCAACAACGCCGTTCACCTTCTGATATAATTCGGCAAATTTTCAGGCCTCCCGGAAAACACCCATGACAGAACAGCTGATTATCACCCGCCCGGACGACTGGCACCTGCACGTTCGCGACGGGGATATCCTCAATGACGTGGTCCCGGCCACCGCCGTCTGTTTCGGCCGCGCCATCATCATGCCCAACCTGGTGCTGCCCGTGGTCACAGCAGCGGACGCGACCGCCTACCGCGAACGCATCCTGGCAGCAGCCAACAGCGCCAGCTTCGAACCGCTGATGACCCTGTACCTGACCGAAGCCACCACGCCGGAGATGATCCGGGAAGCCAGGAGTGCCGGCGTCATCGCCGCCAAACTCTACCCGGCCGGCGCCACCACCAACTCTGCTTCCGGTGTAAAGGATATTCGCAACATCTATCCCGTGCTGGAGGCAATGGCCGACTGCGGCATGCTGTTGCTGGTCCATGGCGAAGTCACCGATGCGGACATCGATATCTTTGACCGGGAGAAGGTGTTCCTGGAGCGGGTACTGGCGCCTACGCTGCAAGCCTTCCCCAGCCTGAAGGTGGTGCTCGAACACATCACCACCGCCGATTCCGCAAACTTTGTCCGCGACTACAAGGGTGACAACCTCGGCGCGACCCTGACGCCCCAACACCTGATGTACAACCGCAACCACATGCTGGTTGGCGGCATCCGCCCTCACCTGTACTGCCTGCCCATCCTCAAGCGCAACCTTCACCAGCAGGCTCTGCGAAACGCAGTGGCCAGCGGAGACAAACGCTTCTTCCTGGGCACCGATTCCGCCCCCCACGCCAGGGACAGGAAAGAAGCCGCCTGCGGCTGTGCCGGCTGCTTCTCCGCCTTCGGCGCCATTGGCCTGTACGCGGACATCTTCGAGGAACTGGGCATCCTGGACAAGTTCGAGGCCTTCGCCAGCCATAATGGTGCCGACTTCTACGGCCTGCCCCGCAACCAGGACACCATTACCCTGGTACGCAAGCCCTGGACCATGCCCGAGCAACTGCCCCTGGCAGACGGCTCCATTGTGCCCCTGAAAGCCAGTGAAACCGTTAACTGGCAAATGGCGTAATCTGTTACGCCGCGTACACACACTGTCGACAACCGGAGTTCGAGTGACAGACGAAAACAAAGAACCGCATCCCATGTCCAAACGCTTCCGTGGTTTCCTGCCGGTGGTGGTAGATGTGGAGACCGCCGGCTTCAACCCCGAGCGTGATGCTTTGCTGGAAGTGGCAGCGGTGCTGCTGACCATGGATGACGACGGCTGGTTGCGCCGGGGCGAGACCCACGTGCAGCAAATCGACCCGTTTGAGGGCGCCAACCTCGAGCAGTCTGCCCTGGACTTTACCGGCATCGACCCCTGGGATCCCAGCCGCGAAGCGGTGCCCGAGCGTGAGGGCCTGAGCGAAATTTTCAGCCCGATCCGCAAAGCGGTGAAGGCCCATGACTGCAAGCGGGCTGTGTTGGTGGGCCACAACGCCACCTTCGATCACAATTTCGTGTTTGCCGCCACCATGCGTGCCGACATCAAGCGCAACCCGTTCCACCCGTTCTCCACGTTTGACACTGCCACCCTGGCGGGCCTGGCCTATGGCCACACGGTGCTGGCCCAGGCCTGCAAGCTGGCCGGTATCCCGTTCAACAACAAGGAAGCCCATTCGGCGGCCTACGATGCGGAAAAAACCGCCGACCTGTTCTGCGGCATCGTCAATCGGTGGAAGGAGCTGGGCGGTTTTCCGCCGCCTCCGGTGGAAATCCCCGAGCAATAACCCATACCCATTAAAAAACCCGCCAAAGCGGGTTTTTTAATGCCTGCGTGGTCCACCGTTACCAGTAGATACCCCGCATGATCGCCGCAAAGGCCACCTGCTCGGTGGACACGTTCGGTTTCTCGCCGGACTTGCTGCCGGCGGCCGCCGGTGAATCCGGGAACATCCGGTAACCGGTGTTCATGATGATCTCGCCCATCTTCGGCGCCAGGGCGTGCAGCACCTGGGCGAAGATACCCAGACGGGTGGCAATGCGTTTGGGCCGGTAGACGATAGCCTCGGCCACCATGTCCGCTGCCTCGTCCGGTGTCAGGGTCGGCACCTGATCGTAGATTTTCGTCGGCGCAATCATCGGCGTTTTCACCAACGGCATATTGATGGTGGTGAAAGTAACATTCCGATCGGACCATTCCGCCGCGGCACAACGACTGAACGCATCCAGGGCGGACTTGGACGCCACGTAGGCCGAGAACCGCGGAGCGTTGGTGAGCACCCCGATCGAGGAAATGTTCACCACGTGACCCCGACGGTGCTCCATCATGCTCGGGGCAAAGCCCATGATCAGCCGCACAGAACCAAAGTAGTTCAGCTGCATGGTGCGCTCGAAATCGTGGAAGCGATCAAAGGACAGATCCAGGGACCGGCGGATGGAACGGCCGGCGTTGTTTACCAGCACATCCACGTGGCCGTGGTTGTCCAGCACGGTCTTGATGAACTCGTCACAGGCGTCCATGTCCGAGAAATCGCACTGATAGGGGTGCACGCTGGCGCCACGGGATTCCAGCTCCGCCGCCACTTCCTTCAGCCGCTCGGGCTTGCGGGCACCGATGACCAGAATGGCACCGGCATCCGCCAGCTTCTGGGCTGTCGCCAGACCAATCCCGGAGGTTGCACCGGTGACCACACAGACCCGGCCCTCGACCGTGCCCTTGAGGGTGCGGTCCTTGAACAGATCCGGATCCAGGTTCCGTTCCCAGTAATCCCAGATCACCGGAGCGTAGTCCGGCAGGCGCGGCACCTCGATACCGGTGCCCTTCAGCGCCCGCTCGGTCTCGCGGGCGTCAAAACGGGTGGGATAGTTAATGAACGACATCACCGACGGCGGAATACCCATGTCATCCAGCACCGCACTGGTAATACGCTTCACCGGCGGCAGGTTCTTGACACTCTGGCGGATAAACGGCGGGATGAAGCCGAACATCCGGGAATCGATGCGCATGCCCATCTTCGGAGCGTGGCCGGCCTCGCTGAAAATATTGAGGATCTCGCCAACCTTGTAGGGATCGGAATCCACCAGGTGGAAACAGTTACCGTCCTCGCCATCGAGGTGGGCAATGTGATCCAGTGCATCTACCACGAAATCCACCGGCACAATGTTCAGGCGGCCGCCCTCGATGCCGATAGTGGGCACCCACTGGGGCAGCGCGTGGCGAATCTTCTGGATCATCTTGAAGAAGTAATAGGGACCATCCACCTTGTCCATTTCGCCGGTTTCGGAGTGGCCGATCACCATGCCCGGCCGGTAAATTCGGAACGGAACCTTGCACTCTTCCCGCACCACTCTTTCAGACTCATGTTTGGTAAGCAGGTATGGATGATCGAGCTTTTCCGCTTCCTCGAACATGTCCTCGCGGAAGGTGCCCTTGAACAGGCCTGCCGCTGCAATGGAGGAGACGTGATGGAAGTGCTTTGCGCCCATGGCCTCTGCCGCCTGGACTGCAGCCCGGGTTCCGTCAATGTTGGCCGCCTGCTGACTGTCCTCATCCGCGCCCATGTCGTAGACGGCGGCAAGATGGAAGAAATGATCGATCTTGCCCTTGAGGGAGGCCATGGTGTCGGCGTCGATCCCCAGATTCGGACGGGTCAGATCACCAATCACCGCCTTGACCCGGGTTTCATCCGCGCCCCAGCGCTCCCGGAGCTTCTGGAGCTTGTCCTGGCTCTGTTCGCGCACCAGTACGTGAACGGTGCCGCCACGCGCCAGAAGCTTCTCAACGAGAAAACGGCCAATAAATCCGGTACCACCAGTAAGGAAGTAGTTCATTAAATTCCACCCTGCCTGTTGCTCTGTTTTTGTCTATCCATGCCGGGCGCCATTCGACTAAAGTCGTAGTCACCCGAAAACGCCGGCATTGTACTTAATTGCAACGTTCATGTATCGAACTTTTTTAGAGCATTTACTCTTTAACCTCTTGTTTTATATAGAGCCATTACTCTAATTACCGGACAGGCCCTGCAATCGGCCTGGCTGAATTTTCCGACACATTGTCTCTGAGACTAGCACAGGGCGCCGGGATTGCCGGTCTTGAAAATCCCATCACAGAAAGCCATGAAACCCATGGCCGGCAATGCCATAATCAGGAACTTATTGCGCTTTCCGGCGTCATTTCATGTCACAGTCAACAAGGTTCCCTGAAAACCACATCCATGCAAAAAGACAACCCGAACACTGAACGCTACATCGCCATCGCCCGGGCATGCCTGAAAGCCATCAACGATACCGCCGCCAACTCCGGCTCCCGGGAGGAAAAAATCCAGGCGGTCTACGAGGCCATCGACCAGGCCTTCCAGGCCGAATTCTCCGAGTACCGCCAGTCCGTCGCCATCATGGCCACCGTGCTTGAGCGAATTGCATCGGGTCAGCTGGACGGTGAGAAAGCGGCCGATCTGGCTCGTAAAACCCTGGACCAGCAGCCCGAGGCCACCCGCAACGCGCTGATGCACTGAATCGACCGAATCCACAGACCGCAGAGGCCCTATGACCCACGGAAAGCAAATCCGCCAATACTTTCGAGTGTTGTCCTGCCTGGCACTGTTACTGCTGAGCAGCCTTGCTCTGGCCGCCAGCGACATCCGCAAGAGCCCGAACGACGATAACCAGTACCGATACATGGAACTGGAGAATGGTCTGAGGGCGATCCTGGTTTCCGACCCTGAGGCGGACAAAGCAGCCGCATCGCTGAATGTGGCGGTCGGTAGCGGCGATGACCCGAGGGGGCGCGAAGGCCTCTCCCACTTCCTGGAGCACATGCTGTTCCTGGGCACCGAGAAGTACCCGGAGCCCGGCGAATACCAGCAGTTCATCAAGAGCCATGGCGGCAGTCACAATGCTTTCACCGCCTTCCAGGACACCAACTACTTCTTTGATGTGCAGGCCCAGTTCCTGGAACCCGCCCTGGACCGCTTCGCCCAGCAGTTCTCCGCCCCACTGTTCACACCGGAACTGGTGGACCGGGAACGCAATGCCGTGCACTCGGAGTTCAGTGCCAAACAGAAAGACGATGGCCGGCGTTTCTATTCCGTGAAGAAGGCAGTGAGCAATCCGAACCACGCTTTCAGTCAATTCGCTGTGGGCAACCTGAGCACACTGGAGAACACCGAAGACAATCCCCTGCGCCCGGACCTGATCGAGTTCTGGGAGAATCACTACTCTGCCAATCTGATGACGCTCTCGGTCTATGGTCCCCAGTCACTGGACGAGCTCGAAACCATCGTGCGGGAGCGATTCAGCGCCATCGAGAACCGCAATCTTGAGCAGAAAGAGCACCCGGAACCGATGTTCCGCGCCGACGACCTGCCAGCCAGGGTCACGGCCGATGCCATCAAGGATGTCCGTAGCTTGACCCTCAGCTTCCCGATTCCATCCCAGCAGGACAACTACCGGACCAAACCGGCGAGCTATATTACCAACCTGCTGGGCCATGAAGGCCCCGGTAGCCTGTTTGATGTGCTCAAGCGCGCCGGACTGGCCGACAGCCTCTCCGCCGGGTTGGGCATGGACACCGGCGACAATGCGACGCTGGAAATCAGCATGGCACTGACACCCGAAGGCCTCGAACGCCAGGACGAGATCCTGCCGCTGGTGTTCGACTACATCAAGCGGATACGCCAGTCCGGCATCGGCGAAGACCGCTTCCATGAAATGCAACAGTTGGCCACCATCGATTTCCGCTTCCGGGAGCAGGGAGAACCTCTGCATGAGGCCATGCGCCTGGCCGGCCAGCTCCAGCACTATCCGGCCGAAGATATCCTGAGTGCCCCCTGGCTGATGGAACGGTATGCACCTGAGCAGTACCGCGATATTCTGGACCGGCTGACTCCAGACAACCTGTTGGTCTTGGTGCTGGCCCCGGAGCCAGAACTGGACGAGCCAAACACCACCCAGTGGTATGGCGCCGCCTGGCAGATGACCGAGCTCTCGCCATCGGACATCACCACTGGCGCACCGGAACAACTGGCCACCCAACTCGCACTGCCTCAACCCAACCCGTTTGTTCCGGAAAACCTTGCACTGGTTTCCGGCGACACCATGTCGCACCCGGTGCAACTGGGCGGCCAGGACGGGATGGAAATCTGGTTTGCCCGGGACAACCGGTTCGGCACGCCCAAGGCCAACGTCTTCGTCAGCCTGCGCACGCCGGCCGCCCGGGCCAGTGCCCGCAGTGCCGTGCTGACCAAGGTTCTGGTGGATGCGGTCAATAGCAACCTGAACGCCGCCTCCTATGCCGCCAGCCTTGCGGGCCTGGATTACAGCGTCTACCCCCACCTGCGGGGCATCACCATCCGCGTGGGCGGCTACAACGACAAACTCCACACCCTGCTCAACCGGATTCTGCTCCAGGTTGGTGATCCGCTGCTGACCGAACAACGGTTCCGGATTGCCCGTCAGAACCTGATCGACAACCTGCAGAACCAGGCCAAAAACCGCCCGGTCGAACAGACCTCCGAGTTTGTCCAGACCGCCCTGATCGAAGGCGCCTGGAGCACCGATGAGAAACTGGCCGCTGCCCGGGAAATCACCCTGGACGAGCTGCGCTCCTTTGCCCTGAACCTGCTGAGTGAGGTTGATCCGGTCATGCTGGCCCATGGCAATGTCACCGAATCCTACGCACTGAACCTGGCCAGGCAGGTGGAGGCCATTGTGCTGGATGACAGCCGGCTTGCCGAAGTCCCCCGCAGCCAGGTGCGCCAACTGCCCGAGGAAGAGACCGAGGTTTCCCTGGCCGTGGATCACCCGGATACCGGCTACACCCTCTACATGCAGGGGGATAACACCAGCTTCGCGGAGCGAGCCCGCTATCGTTTGCTGGGGCAGATCATCAGCAGCCCGTTCTACGAGGAAATCCGCACCAACCGTCAGTTGGGATACATCGTGTATGCCACCCCGTTCGAAATGTTGGAAACGCCGGCGTTGGGATTTGTGGTGCAATCTCCCTCGGCATCACAAACCGAGATTGATCGTGCGGTACGGGAGTTTTCACAGAGCTTTGAGGACGTACTTTCCAGCTTGACCGAGGAGCAACTGGATCGGGAAAAACAGGCCGTGATCAGTAAGCTGCTGGAGCAGGATCGGCAACTGGGTCACATTTCGAGCCGTTACTGGCGGGAGATCGACCGTGGCATGGCAAACTTCGACTCACGGGAGCAACTTGCCGGGGCCGTGAGGAATGTCACAAGGCAGGAACTGCTGGACATCTTCCGCGAGTCCGTACTGGAAAGAGACCAGGCGCTGCGGGTAGTCACCGGAGGCAACGGCCTCGAGGCCGAGCGGGCTCTTGGCACACTCACCGAATTGCCGCCAGTGCCGGCGAGCTGACCGATTCAGCGACTACCCAGAAAACGGGCCCAATCCCCGGGCTCGTCCACATCCCAGCGGGGCTCCAGCAGGAAGTAGCTGAGCCCCGCTTTTTCGAGTCGTTCGCAAGTCTGCTTCAGCACTTCCGGCGTTCCCCACTCAATATCATCCAGCATGCCCTCGACTACCCGGGAAGCGCCGATCAGAACGTACCCGCCATCGTCGGAGGGACCGAGTACCACGTCATGATCCGCCAGGCACGCCACGGCATGCCGGGCGTAGTCAGGATCCACCGACGGGCAATCACTGCCAACGATCAGGGCCCGGTCATACTCTTGCAAGGATAGACCCAACGCAGCCTCCATTCGTTCACCGAGACTGTTGCCCTGCTGCACCATCTGAATCAGGCCTGCGCCTTCCACCTCTTCGAGAATGGGCAAGGCCTCGGCGGTTGGTTCGTCCTCCTCCCGATCCCACCAGAACTCGACCGGATAACCGGTGGCGCACAGGTTATCGAGCACCTTCAGGGTCAGCCGGATGTGGGCCTCGAGCGCACCGACAGGGCCCAACTCCGGCATCAGCCGGGTCTTGACCTTGCCCGCTTCGGGCCACTTGGTAAACTGGAGAAAAACAGCGGAGGGAGGATTACTCAGAGGCATTTCGGACATCCGATCGATAGGCCTTCGCCAGGGATTCCGGCGATTCACCACGCCAGTAACGCCAACGCAATCGCCACATCAGCAGAATAGTACGCCAGGGACCGTTCTGTTCCCAGCGCCGGCTGTCGGTGACCACCGGATCGGTAATACACCAGGGGCGGGACACCAGTCGCAACCGACCAGAAATTTCCACATCTTCCATCAATGGAATTTCACGGAACCCGCCGAGGGCCTCGAACACATCCCGGCGCACAAACATGCCCTGATCGCCGGTACAGATTCCGGTCAGGCGGGACCGATGGTTCATAAACCAGGCGATAATCCGGAAGATCGGGCGGTGGGCACTCAGGGCCACATCAAAACGCCCCCAGCCGAAACGGGTCCGGGAGAACTGTTCAAGTTCAGCGAGGGCCGATTCGGGCAGCCGGGTGTCAGCATGGAGGAACAGCAACACATTGCCCGCCGCCACTGCAGCCCCGGCATTCATCTGCATCGCCCTGCCCTTGCCGGTTACCACCACCCGGTCACACCACGGCCGGGCAAGCTCAGCCGTCCTGTCCGGGCTGCCGGCGTCCACCACGATCACCTCAAGGCCAGACCCGCGCAGCGGCTGAAGCGCCTGCAGGGTGTCAACGATGGTTCCAGCCTCTTTCCAGACCGGAACAATCACGCTTAACGACAACGGCTCGGACAAAATCACACTCCCGGAAGACCACTCAACACGCCCACACCTTGAGCCACAAGCTTTCGCCCGCTATCATACCGGCCTTCTCGCAGATTTGCCCCCGTAGCTCATCTGGATAGAGCGTCCCCCTCCTAAGGGGAAGGTAGCAGGTTCGAGTCCTGCCGGGGGTACCATTCAGATTGGCCATTTTTAATTCCTGCTCCCCTGCGGGCATGCTATTCTCAGACCCCGTATTGATCCACCAGCCGGACCAGCAATCTGACGCCCATGATTACGGCTATCCACCGTAAAAAACTGTTTCCGTTTTTTGTCATGCTGGTGGCGCTGGCCGGGATGACCCTTTCGGTCGTCGGTGAAGCCTCATCCCATGGTATCGCTGAACTGACTGAGACGTCGGCAACGGACTTTGGTGATTACCCGCACAGTCACGATCATCACAGCCATGACACCGACGAAAAACCAGACATTCCCCTGCATCACGATTCTGGCAACCACACCCACGAATCTGTGGATCAATTGACCATCCGCCTTGTCTCCAGCCATGTGCTCGCCTTCCGGCAGGCTGTTTCGTTCGCCGGAGACTCTCCCCGCAGTTTTCGTTATCGACTCGAGCGCCCGCCAAAGGCATCGCTCACCGTTTGAGTCTCGCTGCGTCTGCAGCCCAATTACACGAAAACTGACGGAGTCACTATGTTGTCAACTTTGCTTGACGGCCGCTGGCGGGCGCACAGCCTCGCCGGTGAAAATCGCCTCATCTGGATATTCCTGACCCTCGGACTGCTCGGAGTGAGCACCGATGCGCTCGCCCATGCCGTCGCCCAGGGTGACAAGGGGTACATCCAGGAAATCACTGGTGTAAACCTGATTGCTTTTATCTACCTCGGGGCCAAACACATGGTCACCGGCTATGACCACCTGCTGTTCCTGCTGGGTGTCATCTTCTTCCTCTACCGCATGCAGCATATCGCCATCTATGTAAGCCTGTTTGCGCTGGGGCATTCCACAACGATGTTGTTGGGTGTGTACTTCAATGTCGGCATCAACAGCTACCTCATTGATGCCATTATCGGCCTGTCGATCGTGTATAAGGCCTTGGACAATATTGGTGCCTACCAGCGCTGGTTTGGTTTCCAGCCCAACACCAAGGCTGCCACCCTCATTTTCGGATTCTTCCACGGCTTTGGCCTGTCGACCAAGATCATCGAATACGACATCTCGCCGGACGGGCTGATTCCGAACCTCCTTGCTTTCAACGTGGGCGTGGAAATCGGACAGCTCATTGCCCTGAGCATAATCCTGATTGCCATCAGCTTCTGGCGCAAAACAGACGGCTTTTACCGCCACGCCTACACCGCCAACGTGGCCATGATGAGCGCAGGCTTCCTGCTCTTCGGCTACCAGCTCACCGGTTACTTTGTCGCCTGATTCTGGAGATTCGTTATGTACAACACTGATATACCAAACCGTGAAGAATTACCCAGCACCGCCAAACTGATTCGCTCAACCATCATCGCAGCCATCGTGGCGCTGGTTCTGCTGGCAACCATCGTAATGCCCGCGGAATACGCCCTGGACCCAACCGGTGCGGGCCGACTCCTGGGTCTGACTGAAATGGGCGAGATCAAAGAACAGCTCGCACAGGAGGCCTCCGCGGACAAGGCTGCCCAGACGGTTGCCGTGCAATCCTCGACCGGCCAGAAGGCTCCGGAAGCAGCCGAACCTGTCGCCGCCAAACCGGCTCAGGAAACCGCCTCGGCTTCCGCACCTGAAGCTGAGCCCGCCCCGGAAGAACCTGTATCAGAGCCTGCACCTGTGGAACCTCAGTGGCAGGATGAAGTGCGTGTGGTTCTTTCACCGGGTGAAGGCACAGAGTTCAAGCTCACCATGGAAGAAGGTGCTGTTGCCCGGTTCTCGTGGATTTCTCAAGGCGGCGCCATCAATTACGATACCCATGGCGATGGCGGTGGACAGTCCATTTCTTACGAGAAGGGGAGAGGCGTTCCGGAGGATGAAGGCAAGCTTGTGGCGGCGTTTACTGGCAACCACGGCTGGTTTTTCCGGAACCGGAACGATAACGACATCACGCTCGTGCTTCGTACCGGCGGCGATTACGGTAAGTTGAAGAAGATGCTCTGACTGGAACCTGGCTCTCGAGAGTTGGCTCCCCATGGCGGGAGCCACTTCCCGGCCTTTGGTACTTCTTTCAGCTCCGCCAGAAATGCGGCGAGAACATCACAAACACACTTAACAGCTCCAGACGGCCCAGTAACATGGCTCCCATCAGAACCCATTTGGCGGCGTCGGGAAGTGGCTGGAAATTTCCGGCCGGGCCAATGATTTCGCCAAGCCCGGGGCCTACGTTTGCAAGGGCTGTCGCTGCACCGGTCAGACTGGTCACCAGGTCCAGCCCGAGGGCAGCCAGGATCGCCGCGACAACGGCCAGTGTAGCCAGGAAGATGAAGGAAAAGGCCACGCTGGATGCGACGATCTCGTCACTGATGATCCGGCCGTTATAGTGACGCGCCAACACGGCATTGGGATGGAGCAAGCGTAGAACCTGCTCCCTGAGCAGCAACATCGAGAGCTGAAAACGGAAAATCTTCATGCCGCCGCTGGTGGAACCTGAACATCCACCCACAAAGGTCAGAAAGAAAAATAGAACAACAACGAATGGTCCCCACAGGGAATAATCTTGCGAGGCATACCCAGTGGTAGTAACCACCGATGTCACATTGAAAAGCGCGTGAACAAAAGCATCGACCGGAAAGGTCCCATCCTTTACGACCCGATAAACCGCAATCAGACTTGCCGTTACCAGAAGAAACCGGACAAAAAAGTGAACCTGTCGATCCCTGAGCAACGGCTGGGCGTGACCATTCAACAATCTGACAAACAGGAAGAACGGCACCCCCCCAAGCATCATGAATACTGACGAGGCAAACAGAAGCGAAAGTGCGTCAAACTGGCCCATGGAACTATCAGAGGTTGAATACCCGCCGGTGGATACAGTCGTCAGCGCGTGGTTGACCGCATTGAACAGATCCATGCCAAGTGCCCAGTAAACGAAGATGCAACCGAACGTGAGGGCGAGGTAACTGAACACCAGCCCACGAGCCAGGCGACTGGTGCGGGGTACGGCTTTCTCTGTCCATTCCGAGGATTCAGTGGCGAACAGGCGCATACCACCAATGCGCAGGAACGGCAGGATGGCCACCGCCATACCAATAATTCCGATACCACCCATCCACTGCATGATGGAACGCCATAGCAGGATATCCCCCGGCAAGTCATCAAGCCCCGCCATGATCGTGGATCCGGTGGTGGTAACCCCGGAGATACTCTCAAAGAACGCATCCGTGATAGAAAGCTTCAGATCGCTCATCAGCAATGGGAGGCTGGAAAACAATGGAATGACAATCCAGGCAGAGACCGTGAGAATGAACATCTGACGCTGCTTGAGGGCATGACGTTTTCGACCGGCGCTCAGAAAGCAGATCAGTCCTACCAAAAAGCTGATGCTCGCTGACTTTACGAATGCCATCCAGTCAGGGGTATTGCCGAATATCAGCAGATTGACCGGGAGCGTCATCAAAAAGCTAAGCAGGATCAGGAGAAAACCGAGAATCTGAATAACCGGCATGAGATGTAACAACGGCATAGTCAGTAGCGCACGGCCCTTTGGGAAAGTCGTTTGGCAGTCACATGGCGTGGCTACCAATGCTCCGGTCATGCCGGATTTGATCAGGAGCTAAAGGAAAGCACAAACGATAGAACTTTAGCACACACCAGTGGAAATTTTTACGCTATTTTTACGGGTACAACGGAACCGGATTGTCGGCTTTATGCGACTATTTTGACGCACGCTCACTATCAACCGCAGCGGTCGGGTTGGTTGCCATTTTCTCATTCAGGCTCCTGGAGCATTGTTCTCATCATGGCTGAACAGCAGCAGATCATTGTGATTGGACTTGGGGTGTTCGGTGCGACTATTGCCACCGAACTAACCCGGCTCGGGCACGATGTGCTAGGAATCGATACGGATGCCCAGCGGGTCGACCGGATGGCGGACGAGATAACCCATGCCGTCATTGCCGACGTAACCGATGAATCCAGCCTGGTCGAGCTGAATGCCGGCAGTTACGATGTGGCCGTGGTTGCCATCGGCCGAAACGTCGAAGCCACCATGCTGGCCACCCTTCAGCTACGGGAACTCGGCGTGGCTAAAGTTTGGGCCAAAGCACTAACCAACCAGCATCACCGGATTCTTGAGCGCCTTGGGGCGACACGTATCATTGCCCCTGAATACGAAATGGGCGTTCGCATTTCCCAGGAACTGAACTACCCCATGGTTCACGACTACCTGAGTCTGGATGACGATTATTTTGTGGTGGAATTCCGCGCGACGGACGATCTCGTCGACAAAACCATCGGGGATCTGGTTGGAGAGCTGGATGTTAAACCCCTGGTTGCCAAACGGCACAAGAAGGCACACACATACCCTGATCATACGTGGACTATCCTGGCCGGTGACAGACTGGTTCTCAGTGGCCAGTTGGAGGATCTCAGAAAACTCGTCAACAACCTATGACCGCTCGCCCGTTTGATCTGGTCGGCAAGAGGCCGGAACCCGCCAATCAGCGGCGGATCAACCCTCCGAGACTGTTGCTGCAGAGTTTTCTGGTGCTGATCGGTCTCGGCACGGCACTGCTCAAGCTGCCGTTTGCGACGACGAGCCCGATTACGTGGATGGAGGCGGCTTTTACCGCCACCTCGGCGGTCACTGTAACTGGCCTCGTGGTTGTGGACACCGGTACTCAGTTCACGCTGTTCGGCCAACTGGTGATACTCACATTGATCCAGTTGGGTGGTCTGGGCCTGATGACCTTTGCAGTTCTGACTGCCCTCGCTCTGGGCTTCAAGCTCAAGCTAAAGCATCAACTGGTAGCCCAGGAGGCCTTTAACGACATTTCCCTGCATACCGCCCGCAGAGCCGGTGCGTCGATCGCCGGATTCGCTCTCACCGCCGAACTGATTGGCATTGTGATCCTGAGCAGCTTCTTTGTGCCGGAACTGGGCTGGCCTGAAGGTATTTATCATGCGATTTTCTACACCATTTCGGCATTCAATAATGCCGGGTTCGCGCTGTCACCAGACAGTCTGTCCGGGTATGTCACCCATCCAGGTATCACACTTTCGGTGACCGCCCTGTTCATCGCCGGCGGTCTGGGCTATATCGTGATGATGGAGCTGTTCGAGCACCGCTCCTGGCGTAAGCTTTCGGTCTACGTAAAGATCATTCTCGGGGCTACGCTGCTTCTGAACATCATCGCAACGTTGGCGGTGCTGGCGCTTGAGTTTGGCAACCCGGAGACACTTGGAGCACTGGACAGTTTCACCGACAAACTCCTGGCAGCCTGGTTTCAGGGCACCACGCCCAGAACTGCCGGTTTCAACACCCTCGATATCGGCGCCCTGACGGCAGGCACAAGTGTCTTGATGCTGCTGCTGATGTTTGTTGGCGGAGCGCCCAACTCGACGTCCAGCGGCATCAAGATATCCACGTTCGTCATCCTGCTGGCCGCGACCAGATCCTTCCTGCGGGGCAATCTGAAGGTTTCGTTTTTCAAACGTTCCCTCAGCCAGGAGACAGTCCTCAAGGCACTGGCCACAGCAACTCTCGGCATGGCAATCATCTTCCTGGCGGTATTTTCCCTATCGGCCACCGTTGATGACGAATTTCTGGACATCGCCTTCGAGGCTGTCTCCGCATTCGGGACCGTGGGGCTTTCCAGGGGCACCACCGGCGAACTGGGAACCGTCGGGCAGTGGATCATCATGGCAGTCATGTTGATCGGGCGTCTTGGTCCACTGACCCTCGGGTACACACTGACCGTCCGGAGAAAGTCGCACGTGCAATACGCTACGACCGAGTTCCCTGTGGGATAAACGGCATATGGCCAACCTGAACAACGATTATGCGAGGGGAATCCTGAGTGTTGCCGCAGCGACGGCCATTTCCCTTGCTCTCCAGAATATCCTGCCACTAGGCAACCTTTCCCTGGTGTTCCTGACCGCGGTGCTTTGGGTGGCAGCTCGTACCGGCATACGGCCAGCCCTGTTTACTGCCTTTATCAGCTTCCTCACTTATAACTTCGTCTTCACCGAGCCCCGGCTGACGCTCCACATGACGGACTCGGATGAACTGCTGACAGTCGTGTTTTTCCTGATCACCGCGGTGATCGTCGGAAATCTGGCAGCACGTCTGCGCCAGCAGATCAAGAAACTCCGGGCATCGAATAACCGGACCACCGCTCTGCTGGAATTCACGCGCCGGCTGGCCTCGGCGCCCGATATCGAGACGGTCCAGGCCGAAGCCGTCAGCAATCTGAGTACCCACCTGGCGTTGCCTATCCTGATCATGGGAAAGGACCCGGAGAACGGCACACTTCGAGTGTTGGCGGGTTCCGGAGGCGCAGAGCAACCGATGCCGGAGGATTACCACGCCGCAGAGCACACACTGAAAACCGGCAAGGCCAGTGGCGCGTTCACCAGCATCCACCCCGATCGACCATGGCGCTTTGAGCCGATTGAAGCTGACCGGGCCATTTACGCCGCTTTGGGAGTAAAAGTCCCCACCCTCTCCGCCGAAAATTACCGGGAGCTGTTTATTGATGCGTACACGCACCAGTTGGGCCTGGCCTGGCTAAGGACAGAGTTGGCAGCCCGATTGTCGGCGGCACGAATCGCCGAGGAAACCGAGCGCCTCCGTTCGGCTCTGCTGTCGTCCATTTCCCATGACCTGAGAACGCCCCTCGCGTCAATGATTGGCTCTGCCAGCACCCTGCAATCCATGCTGGATCGGCTGAGCCCGGAAGATCGAAAAAGTCTGCTGGATTCGATCGTGAGCGAGGGCCAAAGGCTCGATCGGTACATCCGCAATCTCCTGGACATGACTAAACTCGGGCATGGCTCACTGAGAATCGAACGGGACTGGATCGCCCTGACCGACCTCCTGTCCTCCGCTCTCCGCAGGACCCGTGGCCTGCTTGAGGGTTTTCACATTGATCGCCGTATTGACGACGACCTGCCCCTGCTTTTCGTTCACCCAGCCCTGATTGAGCAGGCTCTGGTGAACGTGCTGGAAAACGCCACAAAATTCGCACCGGCGCACTCAACCATTCTGATTGCGGCCCGGGCCACCGAAAGCGAACTGATAATCTCCATATCGGACCAGGGGCCAGGCATACCGGAAAGCCAACGGGGCAAGGTATTCGATATGTTTTTCACGGGTGGCCAGGGAGACCGTGGCCCCCATGGCAGCGGTTTGGGACTGGCGATATGTCAGGGAATGGTGGCCGCCCATGGCGGCAGCCTCCGTGCCCTGAGCGGTCCCGGCAATAAAGGGGCCACCATAGAAATCAGCCTGCCCTTGCCCCAAACGCCCTTGCAGCACAATTCCAGGAATCAGGTTCATGACAAGCTTTAACCAGGAGTCGAGGTTGCCCCGGCTATTGATCATTGATGACGAACCCCAGATCCGCCATTTCCTGAGGATCAGCCTGAAAACCGAAGGCTACGACCTGCTCGAGGCGGATAGCGGGAAACAGGGACTCTCTCTCTGTGAAACGGAAAAACCGGATCTTGTCATCCTCGACCTTGGCCTGCCCGATATGGACGGTGCGGATGTCCTGGCTGCCCTGCGAATGTGGTCCACGATCCCCGTGATTATTCTGTCCGTAAGGGATAGAGAACAGGAAAAGGTCAAGGCATTGGACCTCGGCGCGAATGACTATGTCACCAAGCCATTCGGTATCGAGGAGCTTCTTGCCCGGGTCAGAAGCCAGCTTCGTGCCAACGGAAGCCTATCGGCCGGCCTTGAGAAAAACCGGTCTGTGTTTGACGACGGTACGCTGCATATCGACCTGACACTTCGCAAACTGTCCCGCAACGGAGAGCCCCTTCGGCTCACCCCAAAAGAGTTCGCGGTGTTGAGGGCCCTGATGCTCAACGCCGACCACCTGGTTACCCAATCCCAGCTCCTCAGGGAGATCTGGGGGCCTACCCATACCGATGATACCCACTACCTGCGGGTGGTAGTTGGCCGATTGCGGCAGAAACTGGGGGACGACCCGACCGAGCAGCACTATATCCAGACCGAACCGGGAGTGGGTTACCGGTTTGTCGGGAAATGAAGTGTCAACCTGAAAAAGGATTTTCATCACCCTCCTGTTTTCATTCAGTGTAGGACGACAAATCGTCGCACTCCTGCTCTGACTCAAGTTGTGGGCTAAACTCATGTTATATACTTATGCCACATCAACAGGGAGGATACTCAATGGCCCGACAAATTATCACGGCGGCTGCGCTGTTATCGATGCTTTCCGTGCCCGCCCTCGCCGAAACACCGGCGCAACCCACAGATGAGCTGGTTACCGAGGCCCGCGCGAAGGTGAAAGCCTTTGGCGGCTCACTCAAACAGGCCCTCCAGGCGGCCATCAAGGAGGGCGGACTCACCAACGGTATCGGTGTCTGCAACACCGTGGCGCCTGAAATTGCCGCCGATAACAGCAGTGAGGAATGGACCATCAGCCGGACCAGCCTGAAGGTACGTAATCCGGATAACGCTCCAACCGACTGGCAGAAGCTGCAGCTGCTGGCAATGGACAAGCAGCCGGTGAAAAACGGCAAACCGGTGGAAGTGTGGCAGGTGTCGGAGGCATCCGGACAACCGGCGTTCCGGTACATGAGCGCCATTCCGACCCAGAAGCTGTGCCTGGGCTGTCATGGCAAAAACATTGATCCGGACGTAAAAGCCAAACTGGCCGAACTGTATCCGAATGATCAGGCAACCGGCTTTTCCGAGGGTGATCTCAGGGGTGCCTTCGTGGTGACCTATCAGCCAACCACGAAGTAAGGCCAAGGCGCGGGCTGCCGGTTGGCAGCCTCGCCATTAGCTGCCGAGGCAGCGACTGAAGAACCGATCCAGATCCCGGACCTCCTCCAGGCACAGGCTGTGTTCCATAGGGTAACGATGATACTCGGGCTCGAAGCCCAGTTCTTCAAGCATGCCCCGGGCGGCATCGCCCAAGGATTCCGGGACTACCGGGTCATAGCTGCCGTGGCCGACAAACACCGGGATATGGCGATTGGCGTCCGCCAGCCGGATACTGTCAGCGGTGGCAAAGTAAGTGGAGAGCACAAACAGCCCACCCAGTTTTTCGGGATAACTCAGCGCCAGCTCATAGGCCACCGCGCCACCCTGAGAGAAACCGCCAATCAGGATGTTCTCACTGGGAATGCCCTTTTCCAGTTCCTGCTCGATCAGTTGCGCAACCGCATCTGCAGAGGCCTTGAGTTGTGGCACGTCCACTTTCCGGTCGATTTCCATCGCGAGGATGTCATACCAGGCGGGCATCACCATGCCACCATTCACCGTCACCGGCAGCTCGGGCGCGTGGGGAAAAATGAACCGGACAGCCTGATCCCTTGCAAACGCGAGTTCCGGCACCACCGGCTCAAAATCGTGGCCACTGGCGCCCAGGCCGTGCAGCCAGATGACAGCCACACCGGGATCTTCGCCGGTTTCGATTTGCAGGGTCTGCAATGCTTTCATGTTCTCTCCATCGGGTGAATGCTTTGATACCACTCAGGGTAACCGAGGGCTGAGTCTACACGGAAAGTACCCCGCATGGGGGGGGCCAGGCCAACTCTCCATTGGGCCTTTGGCTAACCATCCTTGCAGACTGAAAAATCGGTTATAGTATGTCACTTATTGCAACAGTTTTTCCCGGCACGGCTATCGATGGATATCACTGAACATAAACGCCATATCATCATCACGGCCGTCGTCGCTGTTGTACTCACAGGCATTCTGGTCGCGACCATTGTGGCCACGCCCCTGATCAACCAGATCCACTCCCGGGCCGAACTCTCCGCGGCCAACTTCGCCGATGCCGAGGCCGCCAGCATCTGGGCTGCCTTCGATCAGCATCGCAACCTGGCCGCGCAAACCGCCAGTCGCTCCGAACTGGCCAGAAGACTGGCGCAGTATCGCAACGGCGAAATCACTCGAACGGTCCTGGTGAACTTTACCCGCCCGCGCCTCGCGGACGCAGCAGAAGGCCTGACCAACTTGCAGGCCATCCTTCGTTTTGATGCCGATGGCTCGGAACTGATTCGCATTGGTCCGATGGCAGACCGGTTACCTGCCCGGCTACTCCTGCGGGAGCAACTCGACATAGTGACGTACCCACTGGACAGCGGAGTGACCAGCCCGCCCCTGCTCCAGGTTGCCAGTCCGATCACCTCGGAGCATCAAGTGGTGGGTTTTGACCTTCTGCTGTTCAGCCTGAATTCGCTCCAGAGCCTTTTCGAGGGCCCGGATAATTCACAGATCTGCCTGCTCGACAGCGACCGCACCAAACGAATCACCATTGACCAGACCACAGGTCAGTTTGTCATGACCGCGGCAGACCCGTGCCTGGCGGATCAGCTGAAGGTGCAAACCAGCGAGGACGGGGTGTCCTTCCGGGCCACACTGGAGAATGGCACCCGGGTGATGTCCTTCCTGCGCCCCTTGCCCGGCTATGACTGGGAAGTGCACGTATGGGCAGAAACCAATGAAATCTTTGGCTCGGTTATCCGGGACATTGTTTTCAGTGTCATGGTCACCCTTGCGTTATCCCTTCTGGCTGGTTTGCTGGTGTGGCGATCCCTGAGGCCGGTTCTGCGGAGGATGGCTCAACAGGCATCCGAGCTTGCCAGGTCCAATAGGGAGCTACAACTGGCGCAGCGCCAGATCCGGCGCCAGGCCGACCATGACCTGCTGACCGGCCTGCCAAACCGGGCCGCCCTGCTCAACTCTCTGAGTCAAGCCGTCGATCGCGCCAAAGGCGAAAACAGCCGCTTTGCTCTAATGTTCGTCGATCTGGACCATTTCAAACCGGTCAACGACCGGTACGGCCACCAGGCCGGGGATGAGCTGCTGAAAGTGATCGCAAAACGCCTGGGGGGATGTATTCGGGAGGAAGATGTCGTCGGCCGCCATGGCGGCGATGAGTTCCTGGTGATTACCGCGCCCCTGGCCAACACCGATGATGCCGAAGTGATCGCACAGAAAATCATTGCCGTGACCGCAAAGCCATTCCGGATTGAAGATGACGCGGTGCAGGTGGGCGCCTCCGTGGGCGTGGCCATCTATCCGGACAGCGCCGCCACCGTAACAGAGCTCCTGCAGGCGTCGGATGCCGCCATGTACCGGGCCAAGGCCTCCGGGCGCGGTGGGGTCAGCTTTGCCTGATGCACCTCACCCGTTTTCATACTCCCTCACCAGTTCTGTCAGAAAGTACATGCCCGCGGAACTGAGGAAATAACGGCCGGCCCCGGCCTTGAAGACAAGGTTTCGTTTGTCGAGATAGTCCAGGGCTTCGGCCAGGCCCTTTTCAAAACGGGCTGCACGCAGGATTTCCCTGTATTCCTCATCCGCCTGGAGAGCAATCAGATCATCTTCCTTAAGCCCGGCATCCGGCCGGCCCAGGTAATCGAGGTCCCGGCCGCTGCGGGCAAAATAGCGGCCTATGAGCAGCAAAACCACCTGGACCCGAAATGCATTCTCATCATGTTCTTCACCTTCATCGTCGCTACTTTCTTTCAGGTAGAAGAAGCTGCCGGATTCGTTGAATACCAGCTCACTGCCCAGATGTTCGTAGAGCATTCGAAAGTGCGAGAGATTGTTATACACAAGGTTGTATAGCGGGTTGGCAACCAGTTCGGAACGATTGGCATCCCAAATCTCACGCACGATCACCCGGCCAGCCTGGAATTCCCGGTACACCGCCGCACTCTGCGCCGGCAGAATGGCGTCGAAGCTACTGGTGCCTTCTGTTACCTGTTGCATATCGGTTACATCAGTCATGGATTGTCTCTGTTGATGGTTCCAGCCGCCGTTTCCGGTAAACAAACTGTTCTGGCGGGGTATCACCAGCCTCAACCGGGGCAAGAGTGCGGAACCGGTTGGTTGTCACCACGTGAAATCCCTGTGGGGGCGTGTTCACCAGCCGATTCAGGGCCGCCAGCAAGTCCGGGAACCGATAGCCCTCGATAAAGCCGTCCAGTCGCCCGTGGAGTTCCCGGACAAGATCATGGGTGGGGCGTAATTCCAGGCTCTCCAGCCATTGATAGAGCTGATTTATACGCTGCACATCAACCCTGGCGTCCCGACTGCCACCTTCCAGCTCTTGCAATACCGGCACCTCAGCACTGCGTTTCAGGTCAGCGAGGCGCAGGTCCAGTTCACTGAAAAGCAACTGGTAGTAACTGGGCGAGCCGCCGAACGCGTAGTGCTTCGGCCGGGACTGGGCCCGGAGCCCCATGAGAAAACCTGTGCCACGGGCAAAGTTGCTACCTTCAAGCCATTTGCGGCGCATACTCAGGGTTTCGGTTTCCCCTTTCAGTTCCCGCAACTTGCCGAAGAAGTGCTCCATGGCGTTGTACTGGACCATACCCCGGCGGGTCTTGCGCAGGAAATGCTCGACTTCCTGCGCTACGACCTGGATCGGCTTATAAAGTGCATTGAGACTGATTGAGGAACGAAAAAGCTGGTCTGCCAGGCTATGGTCCCCGTTCTGTTCCAGAAGCCGGACCATGGCTTCGAGTGTTTCGAACAGATTCGTGCCATCAGGCAGGCGGGTATCGGGATTCAGGAAGACCAGCGTGGGTTTAATGTGGCGATCATACAAGGTGACAATCTGCTCAAACAGATTCTGCCGGAACTCCAGGTATTTTTCCGGCACTCGACTTGCGTCGCCCGACATTTCTGCCAGCTGGGCACTGATGGTCTGCATTCGCAACACATTCTGGCGAAGCAGACCGATGAGCTGGCTGACCCGTTCGTTCAGGTCGTCCCGCAACTCGGTGAAGTCCGGATCGGATGGGCTGAAACTGCTGGTTTCGAGCCGGTCCCGCACATCACGGAGCGTCACCAGGTGCCCGCGCAATCGGGCGTCCGTAAGCTCCTGGTAAAGCGACGCGTTGCACGCCCGCATCAGATTGATCAGGGCATCCTGAAACACC
Organism: Marinobacter sp.; assembly: GCF_046484525.1. Taxonomy (GTDB): domain Bacteria; phylum Pseudomonadota; class Gammaproteobacteria; order Pseudomonadales; family Oleiphilaceae; genus Marinobacter. The sequence continues at coordinate 18,711 of NZ_JAWOIS010000021.1, read as the reverse complement.
AGCCGACGTTCGCCATCGGCCTTGATGATATCGATCACCAATCCGGTCCGGAACAGGTTGTCGGTACTCAGTGCCAGCCGCACCCGTTCCCGATCAGCTCTCGCGAGGGCCTTCGAATAATCCATCACCTCGGAGATCAGATCCGCCTCGCGCACATAACGGGCCTCGAAACGGTCCATGCGTTCAATCAGCCGAAACAGGATCCTCGGATGCTCGAAGAGCAGCCGCGTGGTATCCAGGGTACTGAAGCGCTTACTCATCCGTCGGCTCCAGCAAACTGCTCTGGGACTGATCCACCCAGTGACTCACCGACTCGCCACCGGTAAAACCCTCGGCACCGCCCCAGAACACCAGCGTCCGCTGCGGGCTGTAAGGCCTGGACGTGCGCATCTGTCCCACCTCCAGGTGCCGGCCAACCAGGTAGATCATCTCGGCACTGGCGCTGTGAGTCGCTGCGGAGAACAGATTGAAGCCCTGCTTGCCAAGCCGATCCAGTAATGCCGGCATCTGACTGATATCGACGCTGGCCAGCTCGTCCAACACCAGGGGAAAGGAAAGCCGAACGCCCGGGTAAAGCACCCGCCGTAGCAGACGGTACACCAGCTCCAGATTGATCAACGCCGTGGTGGATGTTGACTGGCCCTTGCGGTCCAGGGTGGTGGCGCTTTCCTTTCTGGTTCGATAGGAAATACCGGTAATGACCCGGTCCATGGTCAGCCGCTTGCTGCCACCCTGCTCGCCAAAGAAGTCCGCCACAAATACCCGCAGCCGGTCATAAAAGGCATCGGACTGAAGCTGGTTACCGTAGGGATCAATGTTGTTGGCTTCCTCCACCAGGTTACGGAATTTCGGATCGGTGTGGATATCCACCCGGATTTCCACCAGGTCATTGATGCGAACACCTTCGAGTTCACGGTTCAGTTGGGCTTCAAACCGCGCAATGTGCTCGTGGTTGGTTTTCAGGGCCTGTCGATAACTGGCAACGGTTTCATTGTGGATACTTATCTGCCCTTCCAGAACCGTCCACCGCTCCGCCAGCGCGGCGAAAAGATCGGACAGACTCTTGAACACACCGCGAATCACCGAAGAAGACGGGCTATCCTTCTGCAGCTCGCCATCTGCGTCTTCATACACTCCCTGATAGACAAACTGGCGCAGGTGATCGAGGATGTTGCGTCGCAGTTCTTCCAGTTCGTCCAGCTGGTTCTGCAGGTCATCAAAGGCGGCGACGGAAACCTGATCCATCGCCAGCGGCTCGTCAGCCGTTGCCGCCTTCAGGTGCTGGAAACGATGCTCCACAGTACCGACACTCCGGTTCAGTTGCGCCAGTTCCTTTTCCCGTTCCTCAATACGCTCCTTCTCATTCCGGGCCTTCGCCACTTTATTCTGGAGAGCCTCCAGCTTTTCCTGCTCCAGACGACCCTGCTCTTCCAGTTTCGCCAACGCCTCTTCAGCCGCCTCCTTTTCCTGTGAGGCGTCCCTGAGCGTCGTGGCAGCGGCAGGATAACGAGCCAGGGTCTCCAGGTCCTTTTCCAGTGCCTTGATTTCCTTTTCTGTACGGGCAATCAGCTGCGGGCGATCCTGTTCCTGGTTGGCGGTATCCGACAGCTCCGCCCGCTCCTTTTCAAGGCCACGCTTCTCGCCCTCAAGTCGCCGGCGTTCGCCGTCGAAATCCTGTTGCCGGGCCGGCTGCGCCGGATACTCGACATCAAACCAGTCAAAACAGGATTCCCTATGCCCGAACAGCCTTGCGAAGGCTGCAATGGTTTTCCTGGTGGATTCGTCAAGATCCCGGCCGGGGCTGGCCATCACCAACTTGGCATCAACTGCACGCAGGGGCGCCGCCACGGACTCATCCAACTGGTTCTGCAGTTGCCACTGCTGTTTGCTTTCCTTCTCGGTCAGGCTGGCCAGCCTGGTCTCCAGCTTTTCGATTTCCCCGGCCAGCCTCGCCAGGCGGATCTCAGCCTGGGCCGCACTTTTCAGCGCATTCAGATGGCCCTTTTTCCGATCCAGCTCTTCCCGGAGCGTTTCACCAATCTCCTGCACGGTCATATCACCATACTGGGAGAGCAGCAGCTCGCCATCCGAGCGGTCCTGCTCCGCTCGCTTCAGATTCCTGTCGGCAGCCCGGATTTCACCCTTGAGACCACTGGCATCCTGATCCAGCTTTTTCAAGTTCTGCATCACATGTTTCAGGGTATCATTCTGCTCGTTGTACCCCCGGACCGCTCTGGTTCGCTGCTCACCTATGTCTCGCAGGGCATTGGCAAGACCGTCCCGGAAAGCGGCAAAATCCTGCTGGCTGCGTAACAGGCTCTGGTAATGTTCGTAATCCCGACCAAGCTTTTCGAACCGGGGACGCTCTTTTTCAATACGATTCAGTTGCGCTTGTTGCTGCTTGAGTTGTTCGTGCCGGTCAAGGAATTGATCGATATTGAAGTCGAACGCGTCGTCAGCAAATTTCTTGTCCGCCTCGATAATGCTGGCCACGGCATTGGCCATAGCCCGGTCATCCGCCTTCATCTCGAACAACAACAGAATCAATGTGCGCAGCGACTGCACACGGCGCTCATCCGATTCCCCAAGTGGCAAAACCGAATATCGCACGGCATCGCCCGTCATCAATTCGCTGTTGTAGAGCATGGATTTGAGCTTGCCCGGATCGTTGGTGAATACCGTTTCCCGGGAAAGCTTTTTCAGCGCATCGGATAACCGACTGAAGGACAACTCCGGCACTGCCTGGCCAATGCCATCAGGATCTTCACCATTCCAGAACAACGGTCGCAGGTGTTCATAAGGCACTGGCACAAAGGCGCGCCCGTAACTCAGTTGGCTGCTGTTCTCCCGGTATAAAATCTGGCAGTGCACTCCGGCGGGATTCTCCGCCTCCATAATCAGAAAGCTGAACTGACTCGGAAAGTAATGCTGGTAACTCTCCTCGTTCGTGTAGAAGCTGCCGGCACTGGCGTTACGGAAAGCAAACTTGTTCCGGCTGTTCTTGAAGTTGTTCTCCGGCAACAGGAAAAGTCGCAGGGAGTTCAGCAGGCTGGACTTGCCCAGGTTACCCGGACCGAGAATCAAGGCGTGGTTATCCACGGGGATCTCCACATAGCAGAAGCCCGCCGAATCCACCAGCACCAGGCGGCGAACACCAAACCTGAACGTGTTTTTACTCTCCTGCTGATCAGTCATCCAGTATCATCTCCTGCTCCATGAATTTTCCAGTCTCCCGAAAGGCGGTTGCCAACGACGAAAAACCCAGATCTTCTGCCAGTTGGATAGCCCGGGTAAATCGCTCGGTGCTCGCAGGGGCCTTGCGAAACTTCGGATGCCAACTCTCCAGATGCCCGGGCTGTACAAAGCTGGCCTTCTCACCAAGGTGGCCTGCCATGGTCGCAAACATCTGCAATCCGCCGGCATCATAATCGAAAGCGCAATAAACCCTCTGGTACCTATTCAGCCAGGCCATGCAGGCCCTTCGAGTAATCCGGTTGCCACTGCCAAGGACCACATCGCAGTTTTCCAGGCCAAGACTGGTATTTTCACAAGCAGATGCAAAGACCAGCATTCTCTGATACTTGAAAAAATTCTCTTCGTTTTCTATGACCATCGCCGAGGATTTTAACGGAAAACCACAGTCTGCCCCTGATTCAGATACCACTACAGTATCGGGACGATCCGAAGCCAGGCCCTCTCGATAAACCAGAAGAAAGCTGTGGCCGGTTCCGTGCCTGTGGGAATCACCCTGCTCCGCCGCATGCGCACGACTGACCGGAGACGCCGAAGATTGTTCAAGCTCTGCGAAGGCCGACGGAGCCAGGATGTGAACAACCCATCCGTTACTGGATACCTTTACGGGCCTGAACATATCCCGGTGCTTCCGACGGATGGCCTCTGGCAATCTGCGAAGGAATGCTTCGTAGTTGATTGGCTGCCCCCGCCGGATCTTCTGAAGATATTGTTTCAACCTGAGCACCTATTGTTTCCGTGAGAAGGTTTGCCCGTTATCTTGAAAACTCGAGCGGCAGCCCGAATACCGTTACCATAACTCGATTATCTATCCCCGACACCATCCGAGAAAAGGTATGTCCCTGAAATACAGAATCATTCCCGTCACGCCGTTCCAGCAAAACTGTTCACTGATCTGGTGCGAGGAAACCCGTAAGGCCGCCGTTGTCGATCCCGGGGGCGATCTGGACCGCATCCTAGCCGCGGTCAGGGAGGAAGGCGTGACGGTGGAAAAGATTCTGTTGACCCACGCCCACATCGACCATGCCGGGGGCACAGCAGAACTGGCGAAGGAATTGGGCTTACCTGTCGAAGGCCCCCACAAGGAAGACAATTTCTGGATCCAGGGCTTGCCCCAGCAGGCGCAGATGTTCGGTTTCCCGGCACCGGAAGTATTTACGCCGGATCGCTGGCTGGACGATGGTGAAGAAGTGACGGTCGGAAAGCAGACCCTGGAAGTGCTGCACTGCCCGGGCCACACACCGGGGCACGTCGTATTCTTCCACCGGGAATCCGGGCTGGCGCTGGTAGGTGATGTACTGTTCCACGGCTCCATTGGCCGCACCGACTTCCCCAAAGGCGATCACAACACCCTGATCCGGTCCATCCGGGAAAAACTATTCCCACTCGGAGACCAGGTCTCTTTCATCCCCGGCCACGGTCCCATGTCCACCTTCGGCCAGGAACGCGCCAGCAACCCGTTCGTTTCCGATCACCGGGGCTGAGAACAGCCCCGTGTTCTGTCTGAAAGGCACCTGATCAGACCTGGAACGGCTCGGGATCACCCTTGCCCACCCGGGTCACCTCCGGCACATCCCCGGTGAAGTTCACCACCGTGGTGGCTTCCATGCCGCAGAAGCCGCCGTCAATAATCAGATCGAGCTCATGGCCCAGAACGTCCCGGATTTCCTCCGGATCGGTCATGGGCTCGGTTTCACCCGGCAGGATCAGCGTACTGCTCATGATGGGTTCACCCAGTTCACCCAGTAGCTCCCGGACAATGGCGTTGTCCGGCACCCGAACCCCGATCGACCGGCGCTTGGGATGCATCAGCCTGCGCGGCACTTCGGTGGTTGCATCGAGAATGAACGTATAGGGCCCGGGTGTGAACGTCTTCAGCAGCCGGTACTGGGTATTATCCACCTTGGCGTAAACGCCGATGTCCGAAAGATCTCGGCACACCAGCGTGAAATTATGCTTGTCATCCAGCTTACGAATCCGCTTGATCCGATCCGCCGCAGGCTTGTCACCGAGATGGCAGCCGATGGCATAAGCCGAATCCGTGGGGTAGACAATCACCCCACCCCGCCGAAGGATCTCCACCGCCTGGTTGATCAGCCGCTTCTGGGGCGTTTCCGGATGAATCTGGAAAAACTGACTCATGAACCTTCTCCCTGGCCGGTTTTCATCGCCATAGCCGGATCGCCCTTAGACCCGCCCATACAGTTCGGTGAATCCGGCGAAGCCTGGCCACTGGCCTCCCACTCCTCCGGCGTATACAGATGCAACGCCAGCGCATGAACCGGCCCTGCCAACTCGTCCGCCAGCACCTTGTAAATGGCCTGATGCCGCTTCACCTTCATCTGCCCCTCAAAATCCGGCGACACCATCGTCACCTTGAAATGGGTCTCCGAATTCGGCGGCACACTGTGCATGTGGCTCTCGTTTTCCACCTGAAGGATGTTTGCATCGAATGCATCCTTAAGTTTTGACTCAATGGCTTGCTGTACTTTCATTACTACCGGGCTCCAACATTTAAATATTGATCTGGCGAATTGCACGGAGTTTAGAGTGGATGTGGGAGAGGAGTTTCCAAAACTGTGTGTTGCCAGGGATGGCAACACCAAGCCCCCAGGGGTGAGCCAAGCGTTTATGAAGCGAAAGCTTCATGCGCAGGCGAACGACTGCAATCTGTGATTGCAGGCCGGACCCGGAGGGGGTTCACGGCGTGTTTTGGAAACTCCTCTCCCACAGCCACTTACTCCACTCCTATCAGTCTACTATACATTTCAACCGTAACCCGAGCCGCTTGACAGCAACCGGCTAACACGCCACATTCCCTCGCCAATCAGCAAATACCCGAAACCATGCACCTTTATATAGCCGAAAAGCCCAGCCTCGCCCGCGCCATCGCCGCTGCCCTCCCCGGCCCCCACCAGAAAGGCCAGGGCTGGATCCGCTGTGGCAAGGGCGAAGAAGCGGCCACGGTCAGCTGGTGTATCGGCCATTTGCTGGAACCTGCAGAACCCGCGCGCTACAACCCGGTGTGGAAGAAATGGCGCGCCGAAGACCTGCCCCTGATCCCGGAGCGCTGGGAAGTTACCCCAAAGGACAGCGTCTGCCAGCAACTGAAAGTGCTCGAATCCCTCATTCGCCAGGCCGATACCATCGTCCATGCCGGCGACCCGGACCGTGAGGGCCAGCTGCTGGTAGACGAAGTGCTGCGCTACGTGGGCACCCAGGCGCCCATACAGCGCCTGTTGATCAACGACCTCACACCCTCGGCCGTAGCCAAAGCCATCCGCCGCACCCGGGACAACCGTGAATTCCGGCGCCTGTCCCACTCCGCTCTGGCACGGCAACGGGCCGACTGGCTCTATGGTATCAACCTGACCCGGTTTTACACTCTCAGCTACCAGCAGCAGGGACAACAGGGCGTGTATTCCGTGGGGCGGGTGCAGACTCCGGTTCTGGGCCTGGTGGTGGAGCGGGATAACGCCATCGAAAACTTCGAGCCGAAACCCTACTTCCGCATCGAAGGGCAATTCAGGGCCCACGAGGAAGAGGCCGACCCGAAGCCCTTCAACGCCCGCTGGCTGCCAGACGAACAATTCCAGGACTATCTGGACGAAGAAAACCGCCTGATGGACCGCTCGGTAGCCGAGCAGATTGCCGCCAGCGTCCAGGACCGGCCAGGAACCATTATTGAATCCCGCTTCCGTGACCGGCCCGAGGCGTCGCCGCTGCCGCTTTCCCTTTCCGCCCTGCAGATCGAGGCCGGCCGACTGTTCCGCATGGGCGCCAAAGACGTCCTGGACACCGCCCAGAATCTGTATGAGCGGCACCAGTTAATCACCTACCCCCGGTCCGACTGCCGCTACCTGCCGGAGGAACATTTTGGCCAGCGCCAGCAGGTGGTACAGGCCATCTCCCGGGTGGTACCGGCTCTTGCCAGCCACTGCGAACAAGCCGACCTTGACCGCAAGAGCGCGGCCTGGAACGACAAACAGGTGGATGCGCACCACGCGATCATCCCCACCAACCGGCCCACGCCCAATGGCAAGCTGACCCAGGCCGAGGAGAATATCTACGGACTGATCAGCCGCTTCTACCTGATGCAGTTTGCGCCGGATGCCATCCACCGTGAGGGCCGGCTGACCGTCCGGGTAGCAGACCACCGATTCCGGGCCACGGAAACCGCCATCCTGGAGCCGGGCTGGAAAAACCTCGAACTGAAGCTCCGGGAGCAGCGCCAGGAGCCCCATAAAGCACCGCTGCCACGACTGGAAAAGAACGAACCGGTACATTGCGATTCGGCGACCGTTACCGAGCGCAAAACCCAGCCACCCCAGCATTTCACCGACGCCACCCTGCTCTCGGCCATGACCAACATCGCCAGGTTTGTCAGCGATGCCGAACTGCGCAAGACTCTGCGGGAGACCGATGGTCTGGGTACCGAAGCCACCCGAGCGGCCATCATCGAAACCCTGTTCAAGCGTGACTACCTGTTCCGGGAAGGGCGGCACATCCGGGCCACCACCAAGGGCAAAACCCTGATCGAGGCTCTGCCGGAATCCGTCAGCAAACCGGATCGCACGGCAGTCTGGGAAGCAACGCTGGAGGGCATTCGCCGTGGCGAGGATGATCCGCGCAAATTCCTCGATACCCTGAAGCAGGAAATCCGGGACCTGGTGAACCGGCCCCAGGGCAAGGCCAGTCCGGAGTCAGAGTCTGAGGAAGCCGGCCAGGCGATCCACTGCCCCAAATGCCGCGCGCCAATGGTGGAGCGGGAAGGCAAGTTCGGTCGTTTCCATGCGTGCACCCGCTACCCGGACTGCAAGGGCACCCGACCGATCGAAGACAACGCTCCGGCCGATGGCACCGGCCAGAAGCCCATACCCTGCCCCCACTGTTTTTCACCTCTGGTACGGCGCAAAGGCAAGAAAGGCTGGTTCTGGGGTTGCAGCAATTTTCCGGACTGCCGGCAAACGATCGACGATGACAACGGGAAACCCGCAATGGGTTTACGCAATAATACATAACGATACTGAAATCCGCCCTTGCTTTTTGTCATAATCGGTTGATACCGAAGGGAGAAGATCAACATGCGCATTGCTCTGCTTGAAGACGAACACGAACAGGCGCAGAACGTTAAGAACATCCTGAACGAACGTGGGCACCACTGCGACAGCTTTCCGACCGGCCAGAGTTTTCTGAGTGCTGTATTGCACCGCAGTTACGACCTTCTGATCCTGGACTGGCAGATACCTGACATGACGGGCATCGATGTGCTGGAGAGTGTTCGGTCGCATCTGAACTGGCCCATTCCGGTGATCTTTTTGACCCAGCGTGACAGCGAAACCGACATTGTCCGGGCGCTGGAAGCGGGTGCCGACGATTATCTGGCAAAGCCGCCCCGTGCAGCGGAACTGTCTGCGCGAATCAATGCACTGGCCCGCCGCACCAATCCGGACAACGAAAAAGAAGTCCTGATATACGGCCCGTTCGAGATCAACACCCAGCAGCGCTCCATCTCCCTGCACGGTGAGGAGCTTACCCTCACGGATAAAGACTTCGATCTGACCCTGTTCCTGTTCCAGAACCAGGGCCGCCTGCTGACCCGGGAAATGCTGCTCGAACGCGTCTGGGGTCTGGCCCGTGACATCAACACTCGCACGGTGGATACTCACATGAGCCGCCTGCGCCGGCGCCTGGGCCTGAACCCGGAGAACGGCTTCCGGATCAAGACAATTTACCAGCGGGGCTACCGGCTTGAAGCCATGAAAGCCCTGGACAACGACGAACTGGAAAGCCCCCTCGCAGCCAATGAGTGACACCCTGATCCGCCGCCCCCTGATATTGCTGGCACTGACAGCTTCGCTGGCAGCGTCAGCGACTTACACTGCGGCGGAGACGACCCAGGTGTCCTACACCACAGGAAGCGTTCAGCTTCGAGCCAGCCAGGCCGAACGCTTGGTGCCGCTGGACAGGGGAGCCCCCCTCCGGGTTGGCGACGAAATCATGTCCGGTGCGGGTACCGCCACGATCCAACTGAACGAAGACATCGAGCTGCGCCTGTTCCCGCGTACACGCCTGCAGATTGTTGAACTGGCACCGGAAAGCCCACCGCGGGTGCGGCTGATCGAAGGCAAGGTTCACGCCCGGGCACAATCCGGCGACTGGAACCCTCTTCCCGTATACATCGAGACGGCAACTTCCGTTGCGCTGACGCAGCACTCGACCTTCACCGTTCAGGCTTCTGTCGAGGCAACGCTCGTCCGGGTTACCGAGGGCGTGGTTGATTTCGGTACCCCTGGCAAGGCACAGCGGATTCCTGCCGGATATCGGGCCAGTGTTGGCACCGATGGACACACTGGCGTTACCATCCGGCAGCTACCGGATGCCCCCGACATCGCTCCCCTGCCGGAGGTTGTTTCAACACTCCCTCTCGAAGTGACCTGGCATGGCGAGGCTGCACCTGCCTACCGGCTCGACATCTTCGAGACCGCCAGCGGCGAATGGATCGGTAGCCGTGAAGTCACCGGCAACCGGTTCGACATCGGCCTACTGGACAACGGCGGGTACCAGATCCAGGTCGCCGCCCTGGACGCCAACGGACTTGCAGGCATGCCGGCCACCGTACCAATGGAAGTCCGCCTTCAGGCACAAACGGCCACGCTTTCCTACCCCACCCCGGGTGCCAGCGCCAACGACGACATGCCCGAATTCCGTTGGCAGCTCAATGGCGAGAACGAGATCGCCAGAGTGGAGGTCGCCAGTGACAGGAACTTCCGGAACGTTATTACCACCAGTGAGTGGGCGCCCGAAACCCAGGCACTGCCCTCACGGCCCCTGGAACCCGGCCTGTACTACTGGCGCGTGGTGACCGAAGCCGGCGGAAAGTCGGTGGCGACGACCGAACCCCGGGCACTCACCATCTATCCCAATCGCATCGCCACTCCCGAAAAATCGGGCGATGTTTCCGGCCAACAGGTTACGTCGATCCACGACCGCGGCAATCGCGGCTAGAACAATACGATCCAAACCTTGGAACTCGTCCCTGAAAACGGTATTTTGACCGGCTGAGAGTTCTTTCTGGAAAAATACCTTGAACGACCAACACCAACAGCAGGGCGCATGAGCCGGGACTTGCCAATCATCCGAACAACTCCCTGGAACCTGGGCCTGATCCTGCTCGCGATACTGCTGCTGATCCAACTATCAGTCCTGCCCAAGATCCTTGACCAGGGGCTGCTGGAAACCGCTCTCTCCAGCAGCCAGCTGGCCTTCCCGGAACAAAGCAAGGCCCTGTTTATCCGGCAGGCTCCCGCTTGGGCCGGCGCCGCCCTGAGCCTGATTGTCCTGATTCTGGTTTCGGTATTGCTGCCCAGGATACGCCCGAGCCGCACCTTGTTTACCTGTATTGCGATCTCAGGTTCGGCCACCGCGTTGTGCATGGTGGTGCTCTTCAGTGCCGGACTCTGGATACCGGTGGCAAACGCCATACTGATTCCCCTGGCCGCGTTCCCGCTCTCCAGTGGCCTTCGCCTGGCCACCGCGAACCGCTTTCTCAACCAGCAGCTGGACAGGCTGGTCACCAGCCCGAGGGTCAACCTCCAGGCACCTTCCAGGAACCATCCGGCCCAGTTGCTGAACTACTTCCGGGTCCTTTTCCAACCCGAGGGCTGGTTGCTGACCGACGGACAAGACATTCTCTCCGTGCGCAACCTCACCATGACGGACATCCCCGATTCCCTGACCATCGGGCAATGGGTGCACCAGCCGCAGGTGAGCTGGATCCGGCTGGAACGGGGCGAAACCCGATACACACTGGGCTTTACCATGCCCAACGACCTCAGCCGGGAGGCGATTCAGCGCTACCTCAGACGCCTGCGCCTGGAAGAAGCGCCACCCGTTGCCGATCGTTCCGAGATCCGGGAAAACATTTCAGCCCGCATAGAACAGCTGCACACAGCAACAGAGCGCATGAACCGGATGCAACAGTTCATCCGTCGCAGCTTCGAGCACATGCCCGATGGCATCATCGTGACGGACGAGCTGGGTGTAATCCGCTTCGCCAATGGCCACATCGAGGAATGGTTCGGCGACCCCATGCCGAGTCTGGACGGAATGCCCCTGGCCCGCCTTCTGGAGGGCCACGACCCCCGGGAAATTCCACCCTGGCATGAAACCATCTCGGAAACCCTGACCATGCAACAGAGCCGCACGGTGGACCTGCGCATCCATGACAAGGACTTCCTGATCCACTTTGCACCCTTCGCCCTGCCGGATACGGACCAGCACGGCATCATCGCCAACATCTCGGACATCTCCGAACTGCGGGAACAACAGCGCCAGCACCGGGAGGCCATCGACTTTATCTCCCACGATGTACGCTCGCCGCTGGTGTCCCAGCTCGCCCTCATCGAGCAGCTGAAACGGGATCCCTCCAACATCGAACCGGCGCAGCTGGAACAACTGGGCAAGCTGGCCCGGCGCAGCTACAACCTGGCCGAGGAATTTGTGCAGCTGGCCCGTGCCGAACAGCTGACCGAAACCCGGTTCTACGAATGTGAGTTCCTGGCCATTGCCGAGAATGCCCGGGACAGCGTCAGCGAACAGGCCGCCGAGAAACACATCGAATTTTCCCTGCAAGGCACCGAGGACCTCTGGCTACGGGGCAATGCGGAGCTGCTGGAGCGGGCGGTGATCAACCTGATGACCAACGCCGTGCAGTACAGCCCGCCCGGCTCCACCGTCAACGTCCAGGTATTCCGGGCCGGCCACCAGGCCTGCCTGACGGTTTCGGATGAAGGCAGCGGTATTGATGAGCAGGAACTGCCCTACCTTTTTGACCGTTTCATGCGCCAGAAAAGTACCGAGCTGGCCGGCGTTCACGGCGCGGGGCTGGGGCTGTCATTCGTGAAGACAGTGGTGGAAAAACATCGGGGAGAGATTTCGGTCGCTTCGACTTCCGGAGAGGGAACCTCGTTCACCCTGAAGCTACCGATGGCCGACCCGCTGGCCTGAGACTGCACACTTCAGGCACGGGCGATACGGCCAGATCAGGACTGGATGGTTTTACTGACAATCGCAGAGGGAGGACTCAGCAGGCCACTGGTGTCCTGAACCTGAATGGAAAAATACCAGGTACCCTGGCTCAGACCACCGACGGTGTAAGACATGGTGGCATCCTCGGCCGCATCACTGATCACCACCTGTTCGGTGAGATTATCGGCATCCTGGCCGTAACGAATGATATAGCTGTCCAGCTCACCCATGGAGATGCCATCACCGTTTACACGGGTGGAAGGCGCAGTCCAGCTAAGCAGCGCCTTGCTGTCACCATTCCCGATTGCACCCTGGGACGACGTTTCAGAAGAGGAAGAACCCCCACCACAGCCTGTGAGCAACGCGCCCAGAAAAGCTGCAGCTATTAATGACCCTGACATTTTAATGACACTATTCATATATATTCCACACCACTTTTCCGACGATTTGACGATTTTTCACAAAAACGCGGCGATTATCCTCGCGAAGAATGGCGTCGACCAGTTACGAAATCGTCAATTTTTGGACAGGTTCGGGTAAGTAGAAATCGCAGGGTTGCTCAATGGCGGGAAATTACTTCGGAGAGTTTGAGAAATTTGAAAAGGGTGGGCTGGCAATTTCTTGCCAAATCGTATGGTTCGCGGGTCGTTCAGAGAAAGTTTTTGTTGTCACTCTTTTGGTCAATCACGACCTCTTCCGTCCGGTCCTTGAGTGCCACTCCGGAGAGCTGTCTGCGAAAGGCTTCCCGAATCAGATAGAGGAGTCGCTGGCTGGCGTTGGAATAACTGAGTCCTGCGGGACGAATGTTTGAAATGCAGTTGCGATCGGCGTCATTCCGGCCGGTGCGCGGCCCCCAGGTCAGATAGGCACCGAGGCTGTCCGGTGAACTCAAGCCGGGCCGTTCTCCAATCAGCACGAGCACCGCCCGCGCCCGCAACAGAGAGCCGATGTCATCACCGATAGCGACGCGTCCTTGCTCGACAATGGTCAACGGCGCCAGGCGCCACCTGCCCTTCTCCGCTTCCAGATCTGCCTTCAGCTGGGCCACCATGGGGGCCGCGTTGGTCTGAACCGCCCAGGATGACAAACCGTCGACAATGACGATGGCCAGGTCCGGTGCATCTCCCTCAGCGGGAACCCGGCCTGAGAGAAGATCCCTGGATGCCCCGGACAATACCCGACCCAGATCAGGCCGTTGCAGATAAGTCGCGCGGTCCGGGGCCTGGCTCTTCAGCGTCAGAACTTCCTCCTGCTTGCCAACAAATCCGGCGGTCACGAGGTCGGCCTGAAGTTTTGGCACCTCCAGCGGGCAGTGGACTGCATCAATCGCGCGGGCGTGGGCTAGCTGGAACTGCAGGAGTTCGTGCGTGGGCAGGCTGATCCCGGCCCGACCCAGTCCGATACGGGCGTCAGTAAACTGCCTCAGCTTTCGCCAGGGGTTCTGGTGCACCAGGGGACGTTTCTCACTCATGATCCGTCCTCCCCGCTATTGCTCTCAGGGCCGGGCCGAAGGCATCGGGCAGCGCGGCGCTGGGCTCGAACCGCTCCGCATCTTCGAAGATACGCATTCGGGTCAGCCACTGTTCGAACTCCGGCGCCGGTCGGAGACCCAGTACCCGGCGTGCATAGAGAGCGTCATGGAAGGACGTGGTCTGGTAGTTCAGCATGATGTCATCCGAACCCGGAATCCCCATGATGAAGGTGCAACCTGCCACGCCCAGCAGCGTCAGCAGGTTATCCATATCGTTCTGGTCCGCCTCGGCATGGTTGGTGTAGCAGATGTCGCAGCCCATGGGCAGGCCCAGCAACTTGCCGCAGAAGTGATCCTCGAGGCCTGCACGGATGATTTCCTTGCCGTCGAACAGGTATTCCGGCCCGATGAACCCAACCACTGTGTTCACCAGCAGCGGATTGAACTTGCGGGCAACTGCGTAGGCGCGGACCTCACAGGTCTGCTGATCAAGGCCATGATGGGCGTTGGCAGAAAGCGCGCTGCCCTGCCCGGTCTCGAAGTACATGACGTTGTTGCCGACCGTGCCACGGTTAAGGGACAAGGCCGCATCATGGGCCTCCCTGAGGGTGGCAAGGTCAAAGCCGAAGCCACGGTTCGTAGCCTCCGTGCCACCAATGGACTGGAAAACCAGATCCACCGGCGCACCCTGATCGATCGCCTCCAGTGTGTTGGTGACATGGGTCAGCACGCAGGACTGCGTGGGAATCTCGTATTTCTGGATCACCTCGTCCATCAGCTGCATCAGCTTGATGGACTGGCTGACGTTGTCGGTGGCGGGATTGATGCCTATCACCGCATCGCCGTTGCCGTACAGCAGGCCATCCAGAATGCTGGCGGCTATGCCCGCCACATCGTCCGTCGGGTGATTGGGTTGCAGGCGGGTTGAAAGATGCCCCGGCAGGCCGATGGTATTCCTGAACCCGCTGGCAACTTCGCACTTACGGGCGACCAGTATCAGATCCTGATTGCGCATCAGCTTTGACACCGCCGCCACCATTTCCGGCGTCAGGCCCGGGCGCAGCGCCTTGAGCACCGCAGGCGTGGCGTGGTCACTCAGCAGCCAGTTCCTGAAATCACCCACGGTCAGGTGAGCCACCGGAGCAAAGGCGCCGGCATCGTGCTCGTCCAGAATCAGCCGTGTGATTTCGTCGGACTCGTAAGGCACGAGCGCCTCGTTCAAGAACCGCTTTAGCGGGATTTCGGCCAGGCACATCTGGGCCACCACGCGCTCTTCAGCACTGGAAGCAGCTACACCGGCAAGTCGGTCACCCGATCTCAGGGGTGTCGCCTTGGCCATAACATCCCCCAGGTTCCTGAACGACCAGGTCCGCGTGCCCAACTGATAGCGGTATGGATGCGACATAGACTTCCCTGCACTTCCCTAATACACCCTTAATGTACGGATGCGGGCGCGCTATGTCTTGTAAAAGTGGCAGCCACACTCCGGGCGGAGTGTGGCTGGGGCATCTTTCTGGCTGTTCCTTTCAGACGCAGATTCGGTGCGTCCTGGTTAGTGACGTGCAAAACGCACAGCACTCTTCCCGATTTCGGGATGCTTAAGCGACGGCTTTTTGAAGAGGGATGTGATCCAGTAGAGCAGACATCCGTTGTCGCTTTGGAAAAGTTACATCTGTTATGAATAGAATAATGATCAACTCTGGTGCACAGTTGAAGATCAACTTTGTAAAAATTGGCAACATCAGTTAATTGATTTTCTTGCCTATTCAGGCCTCAACCAAAAGGAAACCTCAAGGAAGATGAGCTCCAACTACCGAATTGCCCTGCTGATCGATTGTGACAACGTCAGCCACCAGGCCATCGAAGGTGTGCTCCAGGAACTGGCCAAGTACGGTGCCGTGAACATACGGCACGCCCACGGCAACTGGAACGGCCCGCAACTGGGCGGCTGGATTGAGAAACTCCACCCCAATGCCATCCGCCCCATCCAGCAATTCGCCTACACCACCGGCAAGAACGCCACCGACGCGTCGATGATCATCGACGCGATGGACCTTCTCTACAGCGGCAATGTGGACGCCTTCGCCCTGATGACCAGTGACAGTGACTTCACGCCCTTGGTCATGCGCATTCTGGAAGCGGGCCTGCCCGTGTTCGGATTTGGCGAGCGGAAGACACCGCTGCCCTTCGTGAATGCCTGTTCCCAGTTCATCTACACCGAAAACCTCCGGGATGAGGCCGACGAAGACGAAAGTGACAACGGCACAGAGCCGGCCGCAAGGGCCCAGAAGAAATGGGGCCGCAACCAGCTCCGGGGCGACTCCGTACTGGTCAGAACCCTGCGCACTGCTGTTGAGCAAACCGCCGATGACGATGGCTGGGCGCACCTTGGCAAGGTGGGCCAATACATTTCCAACAACAGCTCATTCTCCCCGGTGAACTACGGTTACAAGAAACTGAGCGACCTGATCAAGGCCAGTGAGCTGTTCGAGATCCGGGTTGGGGAGAAGAATGTGGTTTACATAAAAAGCCCCGGCTAAGCCGACGCCAACAATAAGGAAAAGAGAATGCGACGTAACATCCTGATTACCGGAGCCAGCAGCGGGCTGGGCATGGGCATGGCCCGGGCCTGGGCGGCCAAAGGCTGCAACCTGGCGCTGTGTGCGCGGCGGGTTGAGAACCTGGAGGCGCTCCAGCACGAGCTGACCACGAGCTACCCAAACATCCGAGTGGTCATCCAGGCTCTCGACGTGTGCGATTACGATCAGGTACCCAAGGTGTTCCAAAGCTTCAAGGAAGAGCTGGGCGGCCTCGACCGCATCGTGGTCAACGCCGGCATGGCCAGCAGCCACGGCATTGGCCAGGGCCACTTCGAATCCAACCGCCAGGCAGCCGAGACCAACTTCGTGGCGGCAATCGCCCAGTGCGAAGCGGCCATGGAAAACTTCCGGGCCCAGAATGCGGGCCATCTGGTGCTGATGTCCTCCGTCAGCGGCGTACGCGGCTTCCGGGGCGCCATGAATGTCTATGCCGCCACCAAAGCCGCCGTGGCCTCCCTGGCCGAAGGCCTGCAACTGGATACCGAAGGCACCCCTATCCGGGTCACCAACATCATGCCCGGCTACATCCTCACCGACATCAACCGAAGTACCAGGAATGCGCCCTTCCGGGTGGATCTGGAGACTGGCGTAGCCGCCCTCGTGAGCGCCATCGACAAGGAAAAGCGCCGCGCGTACGTGCCCTGGTGGCCGTGGACGCCCCTGAGTTACGTGCTCAAGGCCTTGCCGTTCAAGGTGTTTGCGCGCGCTATGTGATCAGACATCGCGGCGCCGGCGGGCTTTTTTCACCCGCCGGGCCCGGCTGAGCTCATCCTTCAGATAGGCGCCGACCGCCCTGAGTAGCCCCAGATCCGGATCTGCCTCTTTGTCATCTGCGAGCCGGAAAATCTGTTGGTAGTACCAGGCCTGGCCACCCAGCACATTAATCACCTTGAGTGGCATCAGCGGACTGGCCGGCGAGAAAAAACCGCGCTGGGCGAGCTTGATGTGATCCTCATGGCAGACGGTCTTGTCGATGCGCCCTTCGAGCAGATCCCTGGGCGTGTCCGGATCCGTGCAGAGCGGGCGGCCGAGGCCAATCACATCGGTTTCCCCGTTGGCGACCACCTCTTCCATAAAGCTCCGCGTGCGGAAACCACCAGTAACCATCAGCGGGCAATCGCAGACTTCGCGAATCTTCTGGGCGTAATCCAGGAAATAGGCCTCCCGCTTGCGGGTGCTCTCCCGCATGGCCGGCCCCTCGCTCGCGGTTTCCGCATCACCGCTATACCCGAGCAGCCGCGGCTGTTCGTAGGTGCCACCGGACACCTCCAGCAGATCAATCCCTTCTTCATTGAGCCAGCGAACCACCTTCACACTCTCGTCCAGGTTGAACCCGCCCTTACGGAAATCGTCAGAATTGAGTTTGACCGCCACCGGAAACTCCGGCCCCACCGCCGCCCGAGTCGCCCGGACCACTTCCAGCAGGAAACGGGCACGGTTCTCCAATGAACCACCCCAGCGGTCGGTCCGCTGATTGGTCACCGGAGAGAGAAACGACGACAACAGATAACCATGGGCCCCATGCACCTGAACACCGGTGAAGCCCGCGTCTTTGGCAATCCGGGCGACGTTGGCAAAGCGCTGGATGAAGTCGAGGATCTCCGGCTCCGTCAGCGCCCGCGGACGGGCGTAGTTGCCCATCAGCGACAGCTGGACCGCCGAAGGCCCCATCGGCTGAGAGGTGACATAGCGCGGCGACTGCCGCCCGGCATGGGAGATCTGCATCCACAAATGGTTGCCATTGCGGGTGCCGGATTTGGCCCAGGCACGCAATTGCGCCATGCCCTCGGGCTCGCCCTCCGCCGGCGCCGGATCGATAGCCACATTACCCGGCCGCTCCAGCACCCGGTGATCAATCATCACATTGCCGGTGATCAGCAGCCCTGCTCCGCCATCGGACCAGCGGCGATAGAGCGTTTCGTGCCGGATGGTGGCGTGTAGGTGGTCGTCTGACAGGCCTTCGGTCATTGCGGCCTTGGCAATTCGGTTGGGTAAGACAGCGCCGCAGGGGAGTTTCAGGGGTTGGGCCAGGGGGGATTGGGGCATGAGATCGTCCTGATTCTTGTTGATTCGTTGGCTTTCGAATCATGATCCTAGAGTAGAAGGCATGCAATGGCCGGCACCAGCTTCTCCATGAGCGCGACACAATCCCGGAGCTGATACCGGTTCACGGAACTGTTCCAGGTCGCGCCTCCGTGCATCAGCTGATTGCGAAGGGTATAGATCCGGTTTAGAGCAATGCCCAACACCGTCGGCGTATCCTGCTTGCCTAAAGCCGTCTGCGCGGCCACCCTCGCCCTTTCGATGGGTCATACCACGCTCCTGCACTCTACTGCATCCAGCTCCGCCAACTTGCAC
>NZ_JAWOIS010000093.1:0-25036 GCF_046484525.1 Marinobacter sp. | reverse complement strand
TGGTTCCACATCAAGTGCTGGCAACACCGGTCAGGGGCCCCAGCGCCGCGCCCTTCGGGAGCCACTGAGAGCCTTGATAGCTGCGTTGCTCTGACTCGATTTGGAACCACCAAACCTTCGCCATCGCGCCTTGCTCTCAAGGCTCTCAGTGGCTCAGTAGGTCAGCGAATTAACCAGACGGGACACTAGTTTCGGGAAGAAACTGATCGAGCTAGACTGAAATCACGTATTACAAGTGACGTTTTAACAACCGGAGACAACACGTGAGCGGCATCCCCGTCGGAATCAGCACCTGCCTGCTGGGCAAGGAAGTCCGCCATGACGGCGGCCACAAACATTCCCGCTACTGTACCCAGGTACTTTCAAAGCATTTTGAATTCCGGTCCATCTGCCCCGAACTGGAAGCCGGCCTCGGCGTCCCACGCCCCGCCATCCACTTGCGGGAGTATCCCGATAGTATCCGTCTGATCGAGACCAAGGGCACGGCCGATCACACCGATGAAATGAACGCCTTCATCGAGCAGATCATGCCCGCCCTCTCGGACCTCAGGGGTTACATCCTGATGGCGAAGTCCCCGAGCTGTGGCATGGAACGCATCAAGGTACACAACGAGGAAGGCCGGGTAGTCCGCCGGGACGGCCGGGGCCTGTTCGCCGAAGCCCTGATGCGTGCCTATCCGCTGATTCCGGTGGAGGAAGAAGGCCGGCTGAACGACGACATGTTGCGTGAGAACTTCATCGAACGGGTCTTCGCCTACGACGACTGGATGCAGAACGTCGCCGGCGAAAACCTATCCGCGCAGGCCCTGATCGAATTCCATACCCGGCACAAATTCCAGCTTCTGGCCCACTCGGAAAAGATCTACCGCCAGCTTGGCCCGCTGCTGAGCGACCTGAAGTCCGAACCTCTGGAGAACATCGCAGACGAATACATTCACCTGTTCATGGAAGCCATGAGCCAGAAAGTCAGCCGCGGCTCCCACATGAACGCGATGATGCACCTGCTGGGCTACCTCAAGGACTCCATGCACGCAGAGGAAAAGAAAGTATTGCTGGAACAGATGGAAGCCTACCAGCGCGGGGAAGTGCCGCTGGTGGTGCCCATGACCCTGCTGCGCATGGCCCAACGGCGAGAGCCGGTGGATTATCTGAATGTGCAGAAGTATCTGACCCCGTATCCGGATGAGTTGGGGCTGCGGAATAACGTCTGAAGGCGGAAAGAGGGGTCAGAAGAAGGCTTTCTTCTGACCCCGGAGCATGACGTGAATTCGGAGCCAGCCGGAAGCACAGGGGTCTGATGAAAACCTTCATCTGACCCCGTTTTGATGAAGAAGGGGTCAGAAGAAAGCTTTCTTCTGACCCCGGCGGTTCACGTCAGAACCCATACAACAAAGACAGCGAAGTCTCCATGTCGGTATTCTCCGACCCCTCCGGCGGCTCAGACACATGCTTGACCCGGAATGCCACCTTCATCGACAGATTACCCACTACAGTCGACTGTAACGATGTCTCCGATTCACTGACGGCGTTGTTGTCATCCAGGCCAATTTCAGTACTCAGCTTCTGACGAAACAGCGAGTTCTCGGACAGCGCATAATCAAAATGCCCCGCCAGCCGGGCGATGGCTTCTTCCTCGGCATTCTCGCCGTCCGCGTTGGGCTCGTTCAGCCGGTTGTAGCGATAACCGGCACCGGCCGAGAGGTCCAGGAAGGAATGCTCCCCGGATTCCCAGACCCGGTGGCCGTAACCGGTGGTGGCGGTGGCTTCGAAGTCGTACCCGGAGAAGCGGTCATCTTCATAGGAGCCCCGCAGGAACCAGTACTGGCGCTCGGCGAACTTGAGGTCGGTCTGGCCTGTTGCCTTGTACTCCTCGGTCGTGGTTTCACCCTCGGCTTCGGAGTACTTCGAGCTGAGTTCGCCGGTGTTGCGCCATTTCTCGATTTCATGGATCAGGGTCAGTCGGCCGTTGACATTGGTTTCCTCGGAATTGCCCGAGGTCACCAGCACGCCCAGTTCGGCCTCGCCTTCCCAGTCCGAGGCGTCCTGTGCCTGCACGAACGGCGCAAACGCCGTAAGCGTTACTGCGATTGCGTGTCTGAACCCCATGAAACCTCCTGTCGGTTGAATATCAGGCACCCGCGGTTTTACGAGCCTTTTCTCCTTCCAGACTTTTTCTGGCCTGAGCTTCGCGGTCTGCTTTCTTGCGGGCCTTGCGCTCGGCGATGATGCGGGCCGCTTCGCCGCCAACGTGCACTTCGCCGCGTTCCTCGGCCAGACGCATCTGGCGCTCGCGCTCCTTGAACCGGGCCTTCTGTTCCTCGGTCAAGGAGTCGATGCACTGGTGGCAGCTGACGCCCTGCTCGTACTCGGGGCGCTGCTTGTCTTCCTCGGTAATCGGGCGGCGGCAGGCGTGACATTGATCATACTCACCGCGCTCGAGCCGGTGGTTCACCGTTACCCGGTCATCAAAGACAAAGCATTCCCCGTGCCAGAGGCTCTGCTCTTCGGGTACGTCTTCCAGGTACTTCAGGATGCCACCCTTGAGGTGATACACCTCATCGAAGCCCTGTTCCTTCAGGTACGCGGTGGATTTCTCGCAGCGGATACCGCCGGTGCAGAACATCGCGACCTTCTTGTGCTTTGAAGGATCCAGGTTTTCCTTCACGTACTCGGGGAACTCGCGGAAGGTGTCGGTGGACGGATTAACCGCGTTCTTGAAGGTGCCGATCTCCACTTCGTACTGGTTTCGGGTGTCGATCAGCAGCACTTCCGGATCGGAGATCAGGTCGTTCCATTCCTTCGGGTGGACGTAGGTACCAACCACGCGCTTCGGGTCGATGCCTTCCACGCCCATGGTGACGATCTCTTTCTTGAGCTTCACTTTGGTGCGTCTGAACGGCTGGATGTCGACAAAGGATTCTTTGTAGTCGATGCCGTCGAAGCGCTCGTCGCTGGCAATCCAGGTTTTGACCGCGTCGATGCCTTCGCGACTGCCGGCGATGGTGCCGTTGATGCCTTCCCGGGCCAGCAGCAGGGTGCCGTGGACGTCTTTTTCCAGCATCAGGTTCAACAGGGGCCGGCGTAGGTCTTTGTAATCGTTCAGGACTGCGAACTTGTAGAGTGCGCAGACCACTACTTCATTGCTCATGGTTTTCTCCTGCGGGCCGGATCGTAAATCCGGAGCATGGGTTTGGTTCAATCGCGGGTTTCGCGAGGGCGCAAAGTTTAACCAACTTGGAACCTCAAGCAAGTCCGGGATACACGCAGCCTTGAGGTAGACGACCGCCTGCCAACAGTCATCCCCCTGCCAAAATACGCTGTAAATACGTCCCTGTACGCTCGGCTTCGCCCCTCACTGCTAAATGCTCCTGCGTCGCAGTGAGGGTCCTGGGCAGGTCGTCCTTGGCCTGCCCGTGAAGCGCTTTCGCGCTCCACCCATGGCTCCGCACGATTTTGGCAGGGGGATGACTGTCGGCAGGCTGCTTATCAGTTAGCCTGCTTGTTCAGCTCTCGCTCTACTACTGCCGACAGCTGGCCCCAGCCCGGACGCGTCAGCTGGATGTTGTCCACATAAACAGTCGGCGTGCCCATCACCCGCATCTGCGAAGCGGCCTGACGGCTCTGTTCGACATCCTCGCGGTGCAACTCGGACTCCATGCAGTTCCGGAACCGACGCTCGTTCAGGCCGAGATCACCGGCGTAGCGGGTGAATGTGGCTACCGGGTCGTTGGAGCCGCTCCATTCGGTCTGGCTGCCGTAGAGCTGGTCATGCATCTGCCAGTAGGCGTCCTGGTCGCCGGCGCAGCGGGCGGCAAGGGCTGCAGGCATGGCGCTTTCGTGTTGCCGGAGCGGCAGGTCGAAGTAGACGAAGCGGACTTTGCCGGTTTCGACGTATTCCTGTTTCAGGCGCTTGCTCGCTTCGGAGAAGCGGCCGCAGGCGGGGCACTGGTAGTCGGCGAATTCCCGGACGACCACGGGGGCGTTTTCGTCTCCGACCGAGACACCGTACTGGTCGAGCTGTGCCGGGAAGGGTTGCGCGTCAGGTGCGGCTACGGGCAAGGCGTCTGAGCCGGGCTCGGGTGACGAGGTCAGGAAATACAGGCCGGCGAACACGGCGATGGCAACGACTGCGGCGATGCCGATGATAAGGCCACGATTGCCGGACTTGCCGGACTTGCCGGACTTGCCGGACTTGCCGGACTTGCCGGACTTGCCGGACTTGCCGGAGGATGGTATTCCAGTTTGTTTGCGGCGTTTCGCTTCACCCATGTCAGGGCTCCCTTTTGATTTTTGAATGTTCCGATCCGATGGGCCATCCGTCGTTTGCACGGGGGCCGAGGCACGCTAAGATCCTTTATATCCTACAAAAGTTCCGATAAAAATTAAGGAAATGCCATGCCATTGCCCTCCTCGCTTGCCGATTCGCTTTCACTGCCCCTTGTGGCAGCCCCCATGTTTCTCATTTCCGGCCCGGAACTGGCGCTGGCCTGCTGCAAGGAAGGCATCGTGGGAACTTTTCCGGCGCTGAACCAGCGCACCAGCGAAGGTTTCGAGCAGTGGCTGGTGCAGATGCATGAGGAACTGGAACAGTTTCGCTCTGAAAACCCGGACACCAGGGTGGCACCCTGGGCGGTGAACCTGATTGTCCATCGCAGTAACCCTCGCTGGCAGGCGGATCTGGAGCTGTGCGTGAAGCACAAGGTGCCCATGGTGATCACCTCCCTGGGCGCGGCCAGTCAGGTGGTGGATGCGGTGCACAGTTACGGCGGGCTGGTGTTCCATGACGTCACCAACCAGAAGCACGCCCGCAAAGCGGCCGAGGCCGGTGTGGATGGCATTATCGCGGTGGCGGCCGGTGCCGGCGGCCATGCGGGTACCATCAATCCGTTCGTGCTGGTCCATGAAATCCGGGAAGTATTCGACGGCACCATCCTGCTCGCCGGTGGGCTTTCCCACGGTGAGGATATCTTGGCGGCCCAGGCGCTGGGCGCGGATCTGGCCTATGTTGGCACGCGGTTTATCAACACAACCGAGTCGCAGGCGGAAGATGCCTACCGGAACATGATCATCGAGGCGGTTTCGGCGGACATCATCCATACCCCGGCCGTCTCCGGCGTCCCCGCCAGCTTCATGCGCCAGAGCCTGGAAGCGGCGGGATATGACATGGACAAACTGAACCAGGCCGGCGATATCAATTACGGCGAGAAGCTGAAACCGGTGGATGATGAGGCCAAGGCCTGGAAGACTGTGTGGTCAGCCGGCCAGGGGGTGAGCCAGATCCACGACGTGCTGAGGGTGTCAGACCTCGTGGACCGGCTTAAGCAGGAATACCGGGAGGCTCGCTCCCGGGTTTGTGGTTGAAAGTCAGGGAAGTTGTTCGACGACGAAATTAATCGTTGTCGTCCTCCTCCAGTTCAATTTCTTCTATCTCGTATCGGGCACCGTTAAATCGATACTCGACTTCAACAACGGGCTGCTGACCCGCATCTACCAGTGCCTGCAGCTCAGATTGTTGAATGCCATCGAAATCGGCGTCCACCGCATACAAATCAAGACCGAGCACCCGGATCCGATCATCTACCATTTCCGTTATACGACCGGTCAACTCATACTCGCCATCAGCCGCATCATCCCCTCGTTCAATGACCAGTGCTTCCAGATATCCACTACCATCGCTGTTAAACCGGTCTACGCCATCAACGGTCAATTCCAAGGACGTCTGCAGATCCCTGAGGGCAAGTCTGGTTTCGTCATCGTCGTCAGTAATGATGGTAAGCGACGAAACCTGAACCAGCACTCCACCGATTCGCAACTGACTTGAGGAATAATCGATCTCCGAGGTTCTGGCGGCTTCGACTTCCGAGTCCGCCTCTCGTAACTCGATTTCTTCCGCGGTGATGGTGCCATCACTCTCAAAATCACCCTCGACCTGGACCAACAGCCCTGGAACCAATTGCTCGGGACCGGAGAGTGCGTCGTCGAACTCTGTCTCCGGGGTCACACGGACGGTCAGGCCGTTAATGGTAAAGATCTCATTCGAGCTGTTGTAGGCAGAAGCAACCGGTCCTACAAACTCGATATCACCTTCATCATCCAGGGTGTAACGACGGAAATCGTCGCGCTCAATTTCGTTGGCCTGAAGTACACCTCCAACGAGGTTGCCTTCGACTTCAACCGAAACACCAACCGCCAGATCTTCACGAGCCAGGTCTGTGAACTCCGCCCCGCCATAGAAGATTAGCTGCGATCCGATATTGAACGTCTCGTCCGAAGTGTTGATCGAGGAAATATCACCCTCGAGTTCCACTTCGTTGAAGTCATCAAAATCATCAAGATTTGAGCTTGATCTGAGCCCCAGGAACGAAGCACGGAACTCACCATTCGGAAGCCTCCACCCGGATATCCGGACGAAATCTCCATTTGCCAGATTCACTACTGCCTTGCCTTTGATAACCGTCTGGCCATCGATATGGACGGTCCTGCCGAGGATTTCGATGACGGCGGTTTTGGTGATAATATCCCACGGCTGGATAATCAGGATTTCGCCACGAAGGGTATCGTCATAGGTGAGCCCCGAGGCCTCTCCGGTACCGTCGGTGAACCACTCTCCTTGCACCTCGAGTACCATGCCCGTCTGCAAACGGGACTCAGCGGCTAAACCGTCATCGCCACCCACCGATCCTCCAAGAGAGTCGGTATCGAATTTAACCCCATTAACAAACACACTCCCGAACCCGGACACCGGGCCGACGCTCGATCCGGTTCCCCGGATGCCTCCGTCCGCCACGTCCAGGCTCGTGCCCGCGCCACCGCCACAGGCGGAAAGGATTCCCAGTGCCAGGGTGCTGGCTGTCAGTCCGATTGATCGATAGAACAAGTTCCGTTTCATTCGTCTCTCCCTGCCTGCACAGGATCCTCAAAGTAAAAGATACTCACCCCGGTACGCACCGGCTCGCCGGTGTGGTTGCCGGTGCGGTTGCCCGCAATTCCCCGGTCGTGGGGCCCGAGCCACTTGTCGAGCTGTTCAAGCAGGGCCTGGGACTGGGCAGCGGCATGGGCGCGCCAGCGGTCCATGATTTCCGGAGGAATGTTGTCGTAGGTCAGTGTCCGTTGGAACAGGGGTTGCTGGCCCAATTCGCTACTTACAAGGTTATAGTCGATAGTTGCGATAAGGTCAGATACGTCTTCCCCGAAAATCTGGAGCATTTCCTCGCTGTCACCGGCCGGCACATAGGCCCGCTGCTTGAGTTGAATCAGCCCCGAGTCACTGTCCACGGTCGCCACGCCCACCCGGACCAGCTCGTCCAGCACCGCGCGGGGCGGGACGTCACCGCTGTATTGCTTGACCAGTTCGCTGAAGCTCAGCGAGCCTTCGAACGAGAGCAAGGCCGGCTCACCATCGCGGGCCTGGAAGGCTTCGTCGCGCACCCAGCCGGACACCACGCGGGAAGCGCGGTTGGCATGGGTGGTGGTCTCGCGGACCGGATTCTCTCCGGCCAGGATCTCGCGCTGGCGTTTGACTTCCTTGCGGGTCAGGCCGGTCATCACTGCTGCCCGAGAATCGGTGGGTTTCCGGCGGCCGCCGGAAAAATCTTCCAGCGCGGCTTCCACATAGGCTCGTTTGACCAACTCCGCGAACTCCCCGAAGGGGATGCCATTACGCAACAATAATCGGGCAAGAGGGCGCAGAATTCGGAACAGAGCCTGGTGCAGGGGCTTGATATCAGTGTCGTTCATCTTTGGGATTGTATTCCCAAGGCAGACCCGAAGCCAGAGCGCGGTTGCCCGCGCCCGGCGAAGGCCTCAATCGTCGAGACTGCCGGTCAGCCGGTATTGGCCGCCAGATGTTGCCGCATATTCCACCTCGACTTCATCGCCGACAGAGACACCGGAAAGACTGTACCCGTTGGCCAGAATTTCCAGGTTCATGAGGGTGATAGAGGTACCGGAGACAGCCGTTACCCGGCCTTCCAGTTCGAAATCATTATCGTCGTCGTCATCGTCCCGCTCGATACTGATGGCTTCGAGGTAACCACCCTCGTCGTCACGTTGACGCCCCTCGATCTCAAGATACTCTCCTACTGACAGGCTGTTGAGATCGTCGATCCGGTCACGGCTGTCATCGTCCTCGCTGTCATCATCGCGGATCAGGGTCGCACCGGTCAGGCGCACGTCTACTCCACTCACCACGAGCCGCTCGGCGGCCAGATCGATGGACTCGATCACGCCATCAATCTCGGCATCACCGTCCCGACCTTTGACTTCCTCGGCGATCAGCACTCCATTCCGGAACTCGCCCTCGACCTTGACCCTGAGGCCATTCTGGAGGCTGTCCTGGCTCAGGTCGTCGAACTCGGTGTCTGAGGTCAGCCGAACGGTTACCCCATTGACCTCAAACTGGCCTGCAGCGGCGTCATAGTTGGCAATGTCACCGGCCACTTCGGCATCGTCATCATCGTCAAACAGATCGTCTTCATCGTCGATCTCCTCGGCTAGCAGGGTATCGCCAGCGGCGTTCAGCTGGCCTTCCACCTCAACCACGAGGCCATTTTCAAGGGCATCAAGACTGAAGTCGTCATCGGCAACCGCGCTGGTGTAATCCACCTTGAAGCCATTGATCGTGAAATTCTGGGCGACCGGATCCAGGTCGGCCACGACTCCTTCAAGCTCGGCCTCGTTGGCATCGTCCATACTGGTACCGAGGGGCCGAACACTCACATAGGCTGCCTGGAATCGACCATCATCCAGGCGCCAGCCGCTGACCCGCACCTGATAGCCGGTCGGATCACTGGCCAGAGTGACCGGGCTGACGCCGCCAAAAGCCGTCTGGCCATCCAGCAGTACGATCTGTCCCAGGAGCTCAAGCTGCCCGGTCCGGTTGACGTCATCCCAGCTCGCGCTGGTGACGGGCCCACGCAAGGTATCGTCGTAGCTCACCAGACGAGCCTCGCCCTCGCCATCATCGTCCCAGCTACCGTTGACCTTGAGCATCATGCCCTTCTCGAGCTGATCCTCGCGCTTGATGCCGTCATCGCTGTCGACACTTCCATCGGTGTGGAACCGGGTTCCGTTGACATACACGCTGCCGAAGCCGGTGACCGGGCCGACGCTGGTGCCATCTGAGGTGGTGCTGACTGTGTCTGTGGAGGAGCTGCCGCCACCACCGCACGCCGCAAGTGAGCCGGCCAGAGTGCCGGTGAGGGCAAGTTTTACTGCCAGAGTCAGGGGATTGCGTTTCATTGATCTTCTCCAGATTGTTGCTTTCATTTTGGGCCGGCGGGAGTCTTTGTCATATTTGGGATTTATTTCCCATTTTAATATTTGGGAATTTAGTCCCAATATTCTGCGCCGTCCAGATTTTGATCATTAAATTTTGGTGACGGGGAGACAGGTGAAGGAGGGGTCAGATGAAGGCGTTCATCTGACCCCGGAGTTAAGGCTCGAATTTCTCAGGTGATCTGGGCGTGAAGCTGGGGTCAGATGAAGGCTTTCATCTGACCCCGTCTTCAAGAGGTCTCACTCCCCCAGCAAATGCCGCAACTGCCGGTTGAGCCGGTCCACCTCCCGGCGCATTTCCTGCACTTCGTCCAGCAGGTCCAGCGACATCGCCAGGCCCGGCAGGTTGATCTTGAGATCCCGCTGCAGCCGCATGGCCTTGCGCAGGCGGCTCAGGGCGGCGACATCAAACTGCCACTGCCCGGCCTCGGGGATATCCTCGACGGGCGCGATGACGCCGTAGTTCACCAGTTTGATGACAAACTCGGCGTGGCAGTCGCCCCGCTCGCAAATTTCTCGCAGGGTGAAGGTGCCGCCCTCGGAGTCCACCACTTCCACGGTCAGAATCTGGTCTTGCCTGGTCATTTCCTACCCCCGCTCAGACATGGAGCTTGCTGCGTGGATTGAAGTTCTTTTCGGCCTCGGCCAGCTGCTCGTAGAGCTTTTCGGCTTCCGGCGTGTGCTGCTCGGGCATGGCAACCTGCAGGATCACGATCTGATCACCCGGATGTTTGCCAGGGAAGCCCTTGCCCTTGAGTCGAAGCTTGCGGCCACTGGTGGATCCCTTCGGCACTTTCACATTCACCTTGGAGCCGACGGTGGGTACGGTCACGGTTGTCCCCAGTGCTGCCTCCCAAGGTGCCACTGGCACTGTAATCAGCACGTCGCGCCCTTCCACGGTGAAATGCGGATGCGGCGCGAACTCGATCTCGATGAAGAGATCTCCCGGCTCGCCGCCACCAATGCCCGGAGAGCCCTGGCCTTTCAGGCGGATGTGCTGACCTTCGCGCATGCCGGCGGGGATTTTCACCTTCAGGGTTTTCTGGCGGGGAACCACGCGGCCCTGCTCGTCTGCCTCATGCACAGTAAACGACATGTGCTTGTCGCAGCCGTGGAAGGCTTCCTCAAGGAACAGCGCGAGACGGGCATGAACGTCCTCCCCGCGCATGCGAACATTCTGACGGAAACCGCCACCACTGAATCCACCGGAGAAACCACCCCGGCGACCGCCGCCGAAGATTTCCTCGAAGAAGTCACTGAACTGGCTGGAATCGGCGTCGGTAAAACCACCACCGCCAAAACCGGAGGCACTCTGCCAGCCGGGTGGTGGTTCGAACGAGCCATCGCCCCGGGCACCGTATTTACGTAACTGGTCGTATTCCGCACGCTTCTCCGGGTCCTTCAGGACTTCATAGGCCTCGCCAACGTCCTTGAACTTTTCATCGGCCTTTTCTTCCTTGCTGACGTCCGGATGGTATTTCCGCGCCAGCTTACGGTAGGCCTTCTTGATTTCCTCGGGGGTGGCAGACTCGCTCACACCAAGTACGGCGTAATAGTCTTTGAATTCCATTCCGGTCCTCGCCACTGGTTAATCGTTCTGAGCTTTTTGCTCGTTTGCTAACCACTATATTTGATGAGGTTCAGGAAATTACAAGGGTTGGCTGATACTTACTTGAGGTACGTCAGGGTTGGGAGTTTGAAATCCGTAGCCTGCGAATCCTGGTGGAAGCGCCGAGGTGGATAGACCATTCAGAAAACGCCCGTGAATACATCCCTGTAGGGCTTCGTCGCGCCATCCCTGGCGCTCCAGATTTCTGAATGGTCTATCCACCTCGGCTCAGTCAGGCATTCCCGATATATCGGGGTGCCAGACAAAATTGGGGCGGAGGCCCTGTTCAAAACTGTCTGTGGCCAAGGATGGCCACAGCCAAGCCCTACAGGGACGTACTTGCGGGCGTGTTTTGAACAGGGCCTCCGCCCCAATCTGCCCCCGCAACCCTCAGGCTACGAGAACAACCTGCTCCAGACCTTACTTGATCTTCGGATCCAGCTCGCCGGCCGCATACCGCTCGAACATACGTTCGAGATTGATCGGCTTGATCTTGCTGGCGTTGCCGGCACAGCCGAAAGCTTCGTAGCGTGCGATGCACACTTCGGTCATGGCCTTCATCGTTTCCTTGAGGAATTTGCGCGGGTCGAACTCGGCCGGGTTTTCGGCCAGGAAGCGACGGACTGCGCCGGTGCTGGCCAGACGGAGGTCGGTGTCGATGTTGACCTTGCGCACGCCGTGCTTGATACCTTCGACGATTTCCTCGACCGGGACACCGTAGGTTTCCGGGATTTCACCGCCGTATTCGTTGATAATTTTCAGCCACTCCTGGGGTACGGAGCTGGAGCCGTGCATGACCAGGTGGGTATCGGGAATCCGGGCGTGGATTTCCTTGATGCGGTCGATGGCCAGGATGTCGCCGGTGGGCGGACGGGTGAACTTGTAAGCGCCGTGGCTGGTACCGATGGCAATAGCCAGGGCGTCCACCTGGGTCTTCTTGACGAAGTCGGCGGCTTCTTCCGGGTCGGTCAGCATCTGGCTGTGATCCAGGGTACCTTCAGCGCCAATACCATCCTCTTCGCCGGCCTGGCCGGTTTCGAGGGAGCCCAGGCAGCCCAGCTCGCCTTCCACGGAGACGCCACAGGCGTGGGCCATTTCGACGGTGCGACGGGTAACGTCGACGTTGTATTCGTAGTCGGTCGGGGTTTTACCATCTTCACCCAGGGAGCCATCCATCATGACGGAGCTGAAGCCCAGCTGGATGGAGCGCTGGCACACGGCGGGGCTGGTGCCATGATCCTGGTGCATGACGACCGGGATGTGCGGGAATTCCTCGATCGCGGCCAGGATCAGGTGGCGCAGGAACGGAGCGCCGGCGTATTTGCGGGCACCGGCGGAGGCCTGGACGATGACCGGGGAGTCGGTCTTGTCGGCAGCTTCCATGATGGCCCGCATCTGTTCCAGGTTGTTTACGTTAAAGGCTGGCACACCGTAACCATGCTCGGCGGCGTGGTCCAGAAGTTGCCGCATCGATATCAGGGCCATGGGTTGTCTCCTTCATTGGATCTTGGGTAGTTGAATTCTGCTGTGCTTCAGACTTGGGAGTCTGCTTCGGCTGGCAGCGGGGGTGGCTTCCGGGGACACGCCGTGAATACGCTCCTGTAGGCTTGAGCGCAGCATCCATGCAGCCCTCAGTCCCGTGAAGTCACCCCCCCGCCACCAGCCTCGCGAATCTATCTCTTGTGTCGCCCTTTAGGCGCCACGCTCTTCCAGCACCGCTACTGCCGGCAGTGTCTTGCCTTCCACGAATTCAAGGAACGCGCCGCCGCCGGTGGAGATGTACGAGATTTTGTCAGCAACGCC
The DNA here is from genome assembly GCF_046484525.1 of Marinobacter sp. Lineage (GTDB taxonomy): Bacteria > Pseudomonadota > Gammaproteobacteria > Pseudomonadales > Oleiphilaceae > Marinobacter. Next base: position 12,348 of record NZ_JAWOIS010000093.1, on the reverse strand, counting down.
GTACTTGTCAACGGCGGCGACGGTGTCGCCACCGCCGGCAAGGGAGAAGGCGTCGCTTTGGGCGATGGCTTCGGCCAGGGCTTTGGTGCCGTTGCCGAACTGGTCGAATTCGAAGACGCCGACCGGGCCGTTCCAGAGGATGGTTTTGGCGTTTTTCAGCAGCTCGGCGAATTTGCCAGCGGTTTCGGGACCGACGTCGAGGATCATGTCACCCTCGGCAACATCGGAGATGTTCTTGGTGGTGGCGGTGGCGGTTTCGGCGAATTCGCTGGCGACCACTACGTCTTCCGGCAGCGGGATTTCGACGCGGCTGGCAATCTCTTTGGCGGTGTCGATCAGGTCGTGTTCGCACAGGGATTTGCCGACGGGGTGGCCCGCGGCTGCCAGGAAGGTGTTGGCGATGCCGCCGCCGACGATGATCTGGTCGCAGACTTTTTCGAGGGCGTTGAGGACGTCCAGTTTGGTGGAGACCTTGGAGCCGCCGACGATGGCAACGACCGGTTTGGCCGGGTTGTCCAGGGCCTTGCCGAGGGCTTCGAGTTCGGCAGCCAGCAGCGGGCCGGCGCAGGCTTCGGGGGCGAAGCGGGCAACGCCGTGGGTGGAAGCCTGGGCGCGGTGGGCGGTGCCGAAGGCGTCCATGACGTAGACGTCGCACAGGGCGGCGTACTTTTTGGACAGTTCTTCGTCGTCTTTCTTTTCGCCCTTGTTGAAGCGGACGTTTTCGAACAGGACGACTTCTCCGTCGGCTACATCCACACCTTCCAGGTAGTCCTTGATCAGGCGAACTTCCTGGCCGAGGACTTTGGTCAGGTGGTCGGCGACGGGCTTCATGGAGGAGGCTTCGTCGTAGACGCCTTCTTCCGGACGGCCCAGGTGGGACATCAGCATGACTTTGGCACCGGCGTCTTTCGCTGCCTTGATGGTGGGCAGGGAGGCGCGGATGCGGGCGTCGCTGGTTACCTTGCCGTCTTTGACCGGTACGTTGAGGTCTTCGCGGATCAGGACCCGCTTGCCGGCGAGGTCCAGGTCGGTCATTTTTTTGATGGCCATTTGTTCGTCCTTAAATTTGCGGTTGTTCAGTCAAGTCAAGCTGGGGTCAGATGAAGGTTTTCATCAGACCCCTGAGAAATCCGGAGCTTGGTCTATGAGGTCGGGGTCAGATGAAAACTTTCATCAGACCCCATTTTCAGTCTTGCTCTCTGGGGATCAGCCCCCTTTTTCAGTCTTTCCCAGCCAACAACGGCTGACATCCAGCATCCGGTTGGCAAACCCCCACTCGTTATCAAACCAGCACAGCACTTTCACCATGGTGCCGCCGGTCACCCGCGTCTGGCCGCCATCGACGATGCCGGAGTGGGCGTCGTGGTTGAAGTCGGAGCTGGCCAGCAATTCATCGGTATATCCGAGGATACCTTTTAAAGGCCCTTTTGCGGCGCTCTCTAACAACTTGTTAACGGCCTCGACAGACGTAACCGCGCCAACGTTGACCACCATATCGATGGCCGAGACGTTCAGGGTCGGCACGCGCATGGCCACGGAGCTGAACCGGCCTTCCATGTGGGGCAAAAGGCGTTCGATGCCGCGGGCCAGGCCGGTATCCACCGGTACGATGTTGTGCAGGGCGCTGCGGGTGCGGCGGAGGTCCTGGTGGTGGTAGGCATCAATCACCGGCTGATCGTTCATGGCGGCGTGTATGGTGGTAGTGCTGCCCTGCTTCACGCCAAGTGCGTCATCCAGCACCTTGATCACCGGCACCAGGCAATTGGTGGTGCAGGAGGCTGCGGCAACAATCTCGTCCTCGCCGGTCAGCTCCGCGTCGTTGACTCCGAACACCACGGTGCGATCGACATCCGACTCGGCGGGCTGGGAGAACAGCAGCCGTTGGGCACCGGCATCGATATGCTTCTGGGCCGTCGCCCGGTCGGAAAAGGAGCCGGAGCATTCCAGCACCAGATCCACATCCAGCAACCGCCAGGGGAGATCAGCCGGGTCCGGATGCTGCAATACGCGGATGCGGTCGCCGTTTACAACCAGGTTATCGCCCTCGACGGTAATGTCACCCCGGAAACGGCCGTGGGTGGAGTCGTAGCGGGTCAGATGGGCGATGGTGTCGATATCCGACAACTCGTTGATCGCGACCACCTGCAGGTGGTCGCGATAGCCGTTTTCATAGAGCGACCGCAACACACACTGGCCGATCCGGCCGTACCCGTTGATGGCAATACGAAAAGGCTTTGAGTTGCTCATCAGGCGTCCAGCAGTTCGTCAGCCACTTCCAGGATGTTGTCGACGGTGAAGCCGAACTCCTTGAACAGCTCGCCCGCCGGAGCGGACTCACCGAAAGTGGTCATGCCCACCACGCGACCGTCGAGGCCAACGTACTTGTACCAGTAGTCAGCAATGCCGGCTTCCACTGCGATGCGGTTGGTCACTTCCAGCGGCAGCACCTGCTGCTTGTATTCGGCACTCTGGGCGTCGAACACATCGGTGGACGGCATGGAAACCACGCGGACGGCCTTGCCCTGTTCGCGCAGCTTGGCGGCGGCGTCCTGGGCCAGGCCTACTTCACCACCGGTGGCGATCAAGATCAGCTCGGGTGCACCTTCGCTGTCCGACAGGATGTAGCCACCGCGGGCAACATTGGCCAGCTGTTCAGCGGAACGGTCCTGGTGCGGCAGGCCCTGGCGGGAGAAGACCATCGCTGTGGGACCGTCGTTGCGCTCCAGCGCAGCTTTCCAGGCCACCGCGGATTCCACGGTATCAGCCGGGCGCCAGGTGCTCATGTTTGGGGTGGTACGCAGGCTGGCCAGCTGCTCGACCGGCTGGTGGGTCGGGCCATCCTCGCCCAGGCCGATGGAATCATGGGTGAACACGAAGATGGAGCGCTGTTTCATCAGCGCCGCCATACGCACGGCATTACGGCAGTATTCCATGAAGATCAGGAAGGTGGCACCGTAAGGCACGAAGCCGCCGTGCAGGGCGATGCCGTTCATGATGGCGGCCATGCCGAATTCACGCACACCGTAATAAATGTAGTTGCCGGAGGCGTCCTCTTTGGTCAGTCCCTTGCTGCCACTCCAGATGGTCAGGTTGGAACCGGCCAGGTCCGCAGAGCCGCCCATCAGTTCCGGCAGCAGCGGGCCGTACGCGTTCAGGGTGTTCTGGGAGGCCTTGCGGGAAGCGATGGCCTCGTCTTTATCCTGGCACTCCTGGATAAACGCCTCGGCCTTATTGGCGAAGTCCGCGGGCAGGTCACCGGCCATGCGACGGGTGAACTCGGCGGCCAGCTCAGGCTCGGCCTTTTCGTAGGCCGCAAACTTCTCTTCCCATGCCTTCTGCGCTTCTGCGCCCTTTTCTTTGGCGTTCCAGGCGGCGTAAATGTCTTCCGGCACCTCGAACGGGCCATACTCCCAACCCAGCTGCTCTCGGGTCAGGGCGATCTCGTCGTCACCCAGCGGTGCGCCGTGGCAACTTTCCTTGCCCTGTTTGTTCGGGGAGCCGAAGCCGATGATGGTCTTGCAACAGATCAGGGTGGGCTGCTCGGTGTTGGCGCGACCGGCCTCGATGGCAGCGCGGATGGCCTCTGCGTCGTGGCCGTCCACGTTTGGAATCACCTGCCAGCCATAGGATTCGAAACGCTGCGGGGTGTTGTCGGTGAACCAGCCTTCCACGTCGCCGTCGATGGAAATGCCGTTGTCGTCGTAGAAAAAGATCAGCTTGCCCAGGCCCAGTGTGCCAGCCAGGGAACAGACCTCATGGGAAATGCCTTCCATCAGGCAGCCGTCGCCCAGGAACGCATAGGTGTAATGATCAACGATCTCGTGACCGGCACGATTGAACTGCGCCGCCAGGGACTTCTCGGCAATGGCAAAACCGACGGCATTGGCGATGCCCTGCCCCAGCGGGCCGGTGGTGGTCTCGATGCCCGGCGTGTAGCCGTATTCCGGGTGGCCCGGAGTCTTGGAGTGCAGCTGACGGAAGTTCTTCAGGTCGTCGATGGAAACGTCATACCCGCTCAGGTGCAGCAGCGAGTACTGCAGCATGGAGCCGTGGCCGTTGGACAGCACGAAGCGGTCACGGTTGGCCCAATGCGGGTTGGCCGGGTTGTGGCTGAGATAATCGTTCCACAGGACCTCGGCGATATCTGCCATACCCATGGGCGCGCCCGGGTGGCCGGACTTGGCTTTCTGAACCGCATCCATGCTCAGCGCGCGAATGGCGTTGGCGAGATCTTTACGAGACGGCATTGACGTTTCTCCAGTGTTTTGCAGGAAAAGAATTCGTGGTGATTAAGAGAGTGATCAAAAATAAGGCGCGTATTTTCGCCGATTAGTGTGTGCCGGGGCAAATCAGCCTGCTTCCTTTTCACGATTGTTTGCCTGTGGATTCCCGAAACGGCTGATTTCAAAGCGCGATAAACCTATATCAAAAATTTTTGATATACCTATTGATTGACCAGCCGAACCCACCTACACTTCGCAACCATGACCTCATTGAATGCACATGCGAATCAACTCGCCTCGGTGGAAGCCCTGGCCCCGATTTTCAAGGCGAGCGGCGATCCGCTGCGCCTTGAGGTTCTGCGTGTGCTGCGCCGGGACACCTTTGGTGTGCTGGAGCTGAGCCAGTTGTTCGACATGCGCCAGTCCGGCATGAGCCATCACCTGAAAGTGATGCACAAGGCCGGGTTGCTGGAGCCGCAGCGGGAAGGTAATGCCATTTTCTACCGCCGCCCCCTGCACCTGGACAGCGACAAGCTCACCGACCAGACCATCCGGCAGATTTTCGAGATGGTGGACCGCGTGCCTCTGGCCGAACCGCTGCAGAGGAAGATCGAGGCGATTCGCGATCAGCGGGCGGACCAGTCCCAGGCATTCTTCTCCCGGCACGCCGAGCAGTTCCGGGAGCAGCAGGAACTGATTGCCGCCTTTGATCTGTATGCCGAACCCACGGCGGAACTGATCCGCAGCAGGGCCGGCAGGCAGGACTGGCAGACGGCACTGGAAATAGGCCCAGGTGAAGGTGCGTTTCTGCCGGTGCTGTCCGGTCTGTTCGGGCACGTGGTGGCCCTGGACAACAGCCGAAACATGCTGGCCAAAGCCACGCGGACCTGCATCGACGAAAAACTGAACAACGTGGACCTGATCGAGGGCGTGACCGACACCTTGCTGGCCCGGGGCGACTCCTTCGACCTGGTGGTGGCCAACATGGTGCTGCACCACGTACCCAGCCCCGCGGACATCTTCCTGGACGCCGCGGCGCTGATGAACAACGGTGGCTGCTTCGTGATCAGCGATCTGTGCAGCCACGACCAGGACTGGGCCAAGGAGAACTGCGGTGACCTCTGGCTCGGCTTCGAGCCCGAGGAACTGACCAGCTGGGCAGCAGATGCTGACCTTGTGGCCGGCGAGCAGCTGTTTATCGGCCTGCGCAACGGCTTCCAGGTACAGGTACGGGAATTCTGGAAAACCTCCAGACCGGCCTGAGGGATTGGCCGAAACAGGAATATCAAAAAGTTTTGATATGGGCATAGGTAGTTTTACGTATGCCCTGACAACCCGAATCAACCAGGCAGCCGGCACCGGTCACATTTGACCCCGGCACGAATTTGAAGCGCTCACAGAGGAGCAAGCACCTATGTCTGATTACAACATCTTTACCTCCGAATCGGTCTCCGAAGGCCACCCGGACAAATTGGCGGACCAGATCTCCGACGCGGTCCTGGATGCCATCCTGACCGAAGACAAGCACGCCCGCGTGGCCTGTGAAACCATGGTCAAGACCGGCGTTGCCATCATCGGCGGCGAAATTACCACCAGCGCCTGGGTTGACCTGGAAGACCTGGTTCGTGGCGTGATCAACGACATCGGTTACACCTCCTCTGACGTGGGTTACGACGGCAACACCTGCGGCGTAATCAACATCATCGGCAAGCAGTCCGTGGATATTGCCCAGGGCGTTGACCGTCAGAAACCGGAAGACCAGGGCGCCGGTGACCAGGGCCTGATGTTCGGCTTCGCCAGCAACGAGACCGACGTCCTCATGCCGGCCCCGATCACCTACTCCCACCGTCTGGTCCAGCGCCAGGCCGAAGCCCGCAAGAGCGGCCTGCTGCCGTGGCTGCGCCCGGACGCCAAGAGCCAGGTCACCTGCCGCTACGAAAACGGCAGGGTTACCGGCATCGACGCCGTGGTCCTGTCCACCCAGCACGACCCGGACGTCAGCCAGGCAGACCTGAAAGAAGCGGTGATGGAACTGATCGTCAAGCACGCACTGCCGGCAGAGCTGCTGCACAAGGACACCCAGTTCCACATCAACCCGACCGGCAAGTTCGTCATTGGCGGCCCGGTGGGTGACTGCGGCCTGACCGGCCGGAAGATCATCGTCGACACGTACGGCGGCATGGCCCGCCACGGCGGCGGCGCCTTCTCCGGCAAAGACCCGTCCAAGGTCGACCGTTCCGCCGCTTACGCCGGCCGTTACGTGGCCAAGAACATCGTCGCCGCCGGCCTGGCCGACAAGTGCGAGATCCAGGTCTCCTACGCCATCGGCGTAGCAGAGCCGACCTCGATCTCCCTGAATACCTTCGGCACCGGCAAGATCAGCGACGACAGGATCGTCGAAGTGGTCCGCCAGAACTTCGACCTGCGTCCGTATGCCATCACCCGCATGCTGGACCTGCTGCACCCGATGTACCGGGAAACCGCAGCCTACGGTCACTTTGGCCGTGACCCGTTCGAGAAGACTGTCGGCAACGATACCTTCACCGCGTTCCCGTGGGAGAAGACCGACCGCGCCGAGGCGCTTCGGGACGCTTCCGGGGTTGAGAGTGCCGGGTCTGGCCTCTGAGTCTGTTTTTGCGAAGCCCGCCACCTTTCGGGGTGGCGGTGCTGAGTTATCTCCTTCGGGGACACGCTACGAGCACATCCATGTGCGCTTGTTTCGGGCCGTCCTTGGCCCTCAACAGTCCCCGAAGGAGATAACTCATCACCGCTCGAAATTTTTGGTGAATGAATATCAGAAAACAGAAAAGGTCTTGGTTCAGCGATCCATTGAAAAGACCTGTGTGAAAAGCGCGGCGCATTAATGACCGCAAACACCCAAAGTTTGAGAGAGGGGGTGGGGGAAATCTTCCGTGGAATGTTGAAGGCCAAGGATGGCCTGAAACAAGCGCACATGGACGTGCTCGTAGCGGTTCCACGGAAGATTTCCCCCACCCCCGACACTCCCAAATTCCGAGGCCACCGGATCAAAACTCCGGAGCCAAAAAGAACTGAGAGGAGAACACCATGAGCACTCCGGCAGAAAAACTGAACAACTTCGACGACTACAAAGTCCGCGATATCTCCCTGGCCGACTGGGGCCGCAAGGAAATCAAGATCGCCGAAGGCGAAATGCCCGCCCTGATGGCCCTGCGAAACAAATACAAGGCAGAGCAGCCGCTCAAAGGCGCCAACATCATGGGCTGCATCCACATGACCATCCAGACCGCGGTTCTCATTGAAACCCTGATCGAGCTGGGTGCCAACGTCCGCTGGTCCTCCTGCAACATCTTCTCCACCCAGGACCAGGCCGCCGCGGCCATCGCTGCCCAGGGCATCCCCGTGTTTGCCTGGAAAGGCGAGACTGAAGACGAGTATGAGTGGTGCCTCGAACGCACCGTGGGCGCCGACGTGGACGGCTGGGAGCCGAACATGATCCTGGACGACGGCGGCGACCTCACCGCCCTGCTCCATGACAAGTATCCGGAGATCCTCGAAAAGAGCCACGGCATTACCGAGGAAACCACCACCGGCGTTCACCGTCTGCAGGAAATGCTGCGCGAAGGTAACCTGAAGGTGCCGGCGATCAACGTGAACGATTCCGTGACCAAGTCCAAGAACGACAACAAGTACGGCTGTCGACACAGCCTGAACGACGCCATCAAGCGTGCCACCGACCACCTGCTGTCCGGCAAGAAAGCCCTGGTGATCGGTTACGGTGACGTGGGCAAGGGTTCCGCCCTGTCCCTGCGCCAGGAAGGCATGATCGTGAAAGTGACCGAAGCGGATCCGATCTGTGCCATGCAGGCCTGCATGGACGGCTTTGAGGTGGTGTCTCCTTACATCGACGGCGTGAACACCGGCACTGAGCAGGGTATCAACAAGGATCTGCTGGGCAACACCGACCTGCTGGTGACCACCACCGGTAACGTCAACGTGTGTGACGCCAACATGCTCAAGGCACTGAAGAACGGCGCCGTAGTGTGCAACATCGGCCACTTCGACAACGAGATCGATACCGCCTACATGCGCAAGAACTGGGAGTGGGACGAGGTGAAGCCGCAGGTTCACGTGATCTACCGTGACAAGGCCACCAACGACCACCTGATCCTGCTGTCCGAAGGCCGCCTGGTGAATCTGGGCAACGCCACCGGTCACCCGTCCCGGATCATGGACGGTTCCTTCGCCAACCAGGTGCTGGCGCAGATGTATCTGTTCGAGCGCAAGTTCGGTGACCTGCCTGCAGACTCCAAGTCCAAAGGCGTCTACGTCCAGGTTCTGCCGAAGCAGCTGGACGAGGAAGTGGCCCGCGCGATGGTGGAAGGTTTTGGTGGCGTGATCACCAAGATGACTCCGGAGCAGGCGAAATACATCGGTGTACCGGTCGAAGGCCCGTACAAGCCGGAAAGCTACAGGTACTAAGCGGAACAGATCATGGAATCCCAGAAGCAATTCAAGCGCCGTTTCAGCTTCGAGTTTTTCCCGCCCAAGACAGATCAGGGCAAGGAGAAGCTGCAGATGGTGCGCAACAAGCTGGCCGAGGTGAACCCGGATTTCTTCTCGGTCACCTTCGGCGCCGGCGGCTCCACCCGGGACCGCACCATTGAAACCGTGCTCAGCCTGCACAAGCAGGGCATCTCCACGGCGCCACACCTGTCCTGCGTGGGTGGCACACGTGAAGAGATCGGCGAGCTGCTGGACCTGTACAAGGAAAACGGCATCAGCCGGATCGTCGCCCTGCGCGGCGACCTGCCCTCGGGTATGGGTGCTTCCGGTGAGTTGCGCTACGCCAACGAGCTGGTGGCGTTCATTCGGGAACACAGCGGCGACCACTTCAACCTGGAAGTGGCCGCCTACCCGGAATTCCATCCCCAGGCCCGCAATGCCGAGGAAGATCTGAAGAATTTTGCCCGCAAAGTACAGGCCGGCGCCAACAGCGCCATCACCCAGTACTTCTTCAATGCGGACAGCTACTTCTACTTCATTGAGCGCCTTGAGAAGATGGGTGTCACCATTCCGGTGGTGCCGGGCATCATGCCCATCGTCAACTTCTCCAGTCTGGTGCGGTTCTCCGACATGTGCGGCGCGGAAATCCCACGCTGGATCCGCAAGCAGCTGGAAGCCTACGGCGACGACAGCGACAGCATCCGCAAGTTCGGCGAAGAAGTGGTAACCGACATGTGTGAGCGCCTGCTGAAGGCAGGTGCACCGGGGCTGCACTTCTATACCCTGAACCAGGCAGAGCCAAGCCTGAGTATCTGGAAGAATCTGGGGATCAGTGATCGGGAGAAAATTGCATTCTGAATGCCCGGATAACATGGGGTCAGATGAAAGCCTTCATCTGACCCCTTTTTTTACCCCCCCCGGGGTCTGAAGAACGCCTTCTTCCGACCCCACCTCCCCCCCAAGCATTTGATTTTCGGCAACCTGATCGGTAATAGTCTAAAGTGTATGTGTTGCAATCCGATAAACGCTCCCCGGAAGCCATGGTCACCAGCAGTGGCTGTTCCGGCTTGCCTTACCGGGCAAAGGGGGCCTGAAAAAAGCATAAGGAGAAAGCATGAGCACGAAATGGCTGAAGACTCTTGGCGCCAGCCTGGCACTGACTGTGGCGGCGGGAACAGCTAGCGCGGAAACTCTCAAAGTGGTCACCGACCCAAGCTTTGTTCCGTTCGAGATGATGGACCAGGAAACCGGTGAGATGATCGGCTTCGACATGGAAATCATCCGCGAAGTGGCCGATCGCGCCGGCTTTGAGATCGACCTGAACACCATGGACTTCAATGGCATCATCCCGGCCCTGCAGACTGGCAACGTAGATATCGCCATTGCCGGTATCACCATCACCGAGGAACGTGAGCAGATCGTCGACTTCTCAGACCCGTACTACGATTCCGGTTTGCGTATTCTGGTTCGCGAGGGCAATGATGAGGTCAAAACTTTTGACGACCTGGAAGGCATGAAAATCGGCACCAAAATTGGCAGCACTTCCTACGATTATCTGATGGCCAACCTGGAAGCCGATGACGGTGTAACCCCTTACCCGGGCAGCTCCGACATGTACATGGCGCTGATGTCCCGTGCCATCGACGCGGTCTTCTATGACGCCCCCAACGTTGGCTACTTCGCTCGCACCAAGGGTGAAGGCAAGGTCACCACCGTCGGCCCGCTGTATGAAGGCCAGCAGTATGGCATTGCCCTGGTCGAGGGCAGCGAATGGGTTGACGAGGTCAACGCTGCACTGGCTTCCATGAAGGAAGACGGCACCTACAAGAGCATCTATGAGAAGTGGTTCGGCCCGATGCCGGAAGGCATGTAAGGGCTGGAGGATCATCCGATCCGGTTCCCCGCGCCGGGGCCCCTGTGCCCCGGCTGTTCCTGACTCCAACTTCCTGCGGAGACACTAACCGTGGAATTCCAGTTCCAGTTCGATTGGCAAGCAGCCATCGACTCTATCCCCTTTCTGCTCAAAGGGATCCCCTACACCCTCTTGATCTCGTTTGGCGGCCTGCTTATCGGTTTCGTGCTGGGCATCATTTTTGGCCTGCTGAGCATCAACAAGAAGTGGTTCCTGCGCTGGCCGGCAACCGCTTACATCGAAATCTTCCGGGGCACCCCGATCCTGGTCCAGGTGCTGTTCATTTTCTACGGCCTGCCCGACCTGATTGGCGGACCGATTGATCCGCTGACCGCCGGTATTGCCGCGATTGCCCTGAACTCGGGAGCCTACATCTCAGAAGTGGTCCGGGGCGGCGTGCAGTCCATCGACAAGGGCCAGACCGAAGCCGGCCTTTCTCTGGGCCTGTCGCGTACCCAGACCTTCTGGTCCATCATCTGGCCACAGGCGTTCCGCCGCATGATTCCGCCCCTGGGCAACCAGGCCATCGTCAGTATCAAGGACACCTCCCTGTTCTCCGTTATCGGTGTCGGTGAGCTGGTCCGTCAGGGTCAGATCTACATCGCCAACACCTTTACCGCGTTCGAGGTGTATTTTGTGGTGGCCATCCTTTATCTGGCGATTACCCTGTCCCTGTCATTCATCCTCCGCCTGGTAGAGCGGCGCGGACTGGCATCTGTCTGAAGGAAAGGTACCCATGACTCATATCGTAGAAATGAAGGGCATGAACAAGTACTTCGGCAAGCTGCATGTCCTCAAGAACATTGACCTGACGGTCGAACAGGGTGAAGTGGTGGTCATCATCGGCGCCAGTGGTTCCGGCAAATCCACCCTGATCCGCTGCGTGAACGGCCTCGAGGAATTCGAATCCGGGAAACTGGTGGTGGACGGCCAGGCCCTTGCCCCCAAAGGCGGTAACCAGAAAGCCCTGAGCGAAATCCGCAAGGAAGTGGGCATGGTGTTCCAGCAGTTCAACCTGTTTCCTCACCTGACGGTGAAGAAGAACATCATGCTGGGGCCCATAAAGGTGAAGAACGCCTCTCAGGTGGTTGCCAATGCCACCGCCGAGCGCCTGCTGAACCGGGTTGGTATCGGCAACCAGGCAGACAAGTACCCGAGCCATCTCTCTGGCGGCCAGCAACAGCGTGTGGCCATCGCCCGCGCCCTGGCTATGGAACCGCGCCTGATGCTGTTCGACGAGCCGACATCCGCCCTCGATCCGGAAATGATCGGCGAAGTGTTGGATGTCATGCGCGAACTGGCCAAGGAAGGGATGACCATGATGGTCGTGACCCACGAGATGGGCTTCGCCCGGGAAGTGGCCGACCGGGTCATCTACATCCATGAAGGCCAGATCGTGGAACAGGGCAAGCCGAACGACGTGTTCGACAACCCGCAGAATGAACGCACCCAGGCGTTCCTCTCAAGGGTACTCGCTCACTGACCCCGCCCGGCCCCAAGCCCCCAATCCGGGGGCTTTTCTGTTTCAGTGGCCCGTTACAACAACTGGCGGGCCTCCTGATACTCACTCTCGATCTTGGCGTGGCAATCGTCCGCCAGAAATCTCGCCACCTTTTTACCCAGAAGCGGCACATCGCAACGCACGCTCAACAGGACATGATTGGTGCACTCCTCCCCGGAGCCCAGAAGACGCATCATGCCCTTGATTTTCGCCGGCACGCATTCGAT
>NZ_JAWOIS010000060.1:0-25008 GCF_046484525.1 Marinobacter sp. | reverse complement strand
ATCAATTTCATCGCACGACTCTTCGATTAATTGCTTAAAGGTGGTGCCTATGGTCGGAATTTCATGAATGTCAAGAGTTACATGAGCCAAAAACTCAATTTCTTTCAATGACGGATATTTCTTCCGATATGTAGCTAAATTTGTTGAAATCCGTTCTGATGCTCTCTTTTGCCCTGATCATGGGGCTCGGTGCCGCTTACCTGGCCAGGGGCTGGGCGCTTGACCGATTTGCGACACCAACGACAGAGGATGGCGTCCCTGTGGTCGTGGCAGCTCTGCAGATTCCTTTCGGCAAGAAGGTGGAAGCCAGTGATCTGAAAGTCGCCACCATGCCGAAAGCCATGGTTCCGTCCAGTGCCCTGACGGAAGCCAAGGAGATTGAAGGATCTGTCGCCACCACAACGATCTATCCCGGCGAGATGATTCTGAAGGAGAAGGTGGCCGCCTTTGGTGGTGGTAGCGCCCTGTCTGCGGTTATTGCTCCCAACAAACGGGCTGTCACAGTCCGGGTCAATGACGTTATCGGTGTTGCCGGTTTCCTGATGCCCGGCAACCGGGTGGATATTGTCGCCGCGAAGCGAAACGGAAACCGCAACTATGAGTCACGGACGCTGCTGGAAAACGTCAAGGTGCTGGCAGTGGACCAGACTGCCTCTCCGGAAAAGGACAAGCCCGTCATTGTGCGTGCTGTCACCCTTGAGTTGGGCTCGGACGACGCCGAAGAATTGGTCAAGGCAACCCAGGAGGGCATGATCCAGCTGGCCCTGCGAAATCCTCTGGATGACAGCATGCGTCCGGCTCCTGAGCCCGAACCTGTGAAGGAGGAAGTCGTGGTCGAGGCCAAGCCGGCTCCGAAACCCGCGCCACGCCGGGTTGTCGTGACGAGTTCCCGCGTAACCATCATCCGTGGAACCGATGTCAGCACCTCGAAGGTCTCCATGTAAGACGGATTTTGATGCAGCGGTTGTCAGAGGCTGCCAACCGCACAGGAAGTAAACCAGGGAGAGAGTGACCATGACAATAAACACGAAGAAGCTGTCACTGCAGGGATGCCTGATCGGGCTGTTCCTGCTCTTGTCCGTGATCCCGGTCGCCGTGAAGGCCCAGGTAATGCTGGCAAGTGGAATGGACCGGCAAGTGGTCGAAGTGGCTCTGAACCAGTCCCAGATCCTTTATCTCGAACAGCCCGTCGCGAAGATCTCGGTCGGTAATCCCGATATTGCCGACATCCTGATCCTGCGATCCCGTCAGCTCTACGTGGTGGGCAAACAGCTTGGCTCCACCAACGTGACCCTGTGGGATAACAACAACCAGGTGGTTGCGGCCGTGGGCATTGATGTAACCCACGACCTGGAGGGCCTGAAAGCCAAACTGCATCAGGTGCTGCGCGGCGAGGAGATCGAGGTGCGGTCCTCACAGGGTGCGATTATCCTCAGTGGTGAAGTCGGCAGCTCTGCCCGAATGGCGGCCGCACTGGATCTGGCCCGGAGTTTCCAGGGCGGGGAGGACGGCAAGGTCCTGAATATGATGCAGGTGGGTGGCGCCCAGCAGGTGATGCTGGAGGTGCAGGTGGCGGAGGTCTCCCGGGACTTTCTTAAACGCATCGGTGCCAAGTTCGAGGCGATGAATGCTAACTCCCTGCTGACCATCGGTGCCGGCAATAACGGTACGGCGCTGTCACCATCATCCATCATTCCCGGTGGAAGTGCGGGCACGCTCAGCCCCTCCGGTTTACCCACTACCGACATCCTGCGTGAGCCTCTCACCTTTGAAAGTACCGGCCTGTTCGCCAGTTTCCTGGACGGGGACACCCTGTTTGACCTGGTGATCGATGCGGCCCAGGAAAATAACCTGGCCAAGGTTCTGGCCGAGCCGACGCTCACTACCCTGACGGGCCAGGAAGCCACTTTCCACGCCGGCGGGGAATTCCCGATTCCCGTGGGCAGCGGGCAGGACGACGGCGTCAAGATTGAGTTCAAGGAGTTCGGGATCAGTCTTGGATTCCTGCCCACCGTGCTCGACTCCGGGATGATCAGCCTCAAGCTGAACATCAAGGTCAGCGAGCTCAGCAATCAGAACTCCATTGTGCTCGAGGTGCCCGATACCGCCGCCACCTTCTTTATTAACGCGCTTACCAGTCGCAGTGCTTCCTCGACGGTTGAACTGGCGAATGGACAGACCATCGGCGTTGCTGGCCTGATCAATGAGAACCTCAGGGAACGGGTGAACAAATTTCCGGGTCTGGGCGACCTGCCGATTCTTGGCAACCTGTTCCGCAGCCAGGAATACGTGAAGGGCAAGACTGAGCTGGTGATCCTGGTTACGCCTCACTTTGCCAAGCCGGTGGATCGCAAGCAGTTCAGCCTGCCCACAGACTATTTTGTGGAGCCCTCGGATCTCGAGTTCTACCTCCTGGGTTACATGGAAGGCAGGCGTAAACCCGGTGCCGAGTCAGCGCCCGGGCAACAAGGCAGCGTGAAAGGACAATTCGGACACGAACTCTGAGGTGGAAGTCATGGACGCATACAACCGCACATTCAAAACCATAATGACAGGACTGGCGACGGGGCTGCTTCTGGCAGGGTGCGCATCACCCAGCTCGGAAGACCAATTCGGTAATTCCGTCCGCCAGATGATTGCGGCCCAGAAGTACGTGCCGCCCGGGCAGGAACCGCCCGAGCTGCCGGTGCTGGATGGCCGCAAGGCCGAGGCCGGGTACAACAGCTACGTCAAGGATACCGGCAAGCCCGAAAGACTGGGGCCGGATATGAGTGGCGGCGTTGGCATGGGCCTTCAACGCTGACAGGGAGGATGGACCATGGACGCGGTTGACAAGGCAAGGAACTCTCAGCAAGGCGCTATCCTGCCCCTGGTCGCCATCTCCCTGGTGGTCATACTGGGCATGGCGGCTCTGGCGCTTGATATCAGCAACGCTCATCTGGAGAAGACGCGGCTTCAGAACGCTCTGGACGCCGCCGCGCTCAGTGCCGCCAAGGTTCTGGACCAGACCGGTAATACGGCGCTGGCGGACGCTGCCGGGCATACTACTTTTGCCGCCAATACGGCGGCTCCGGGCAATGCCGGCCTGGGTGAAGCCTCGGCCAGCGGCAATCTCACGCTGGTACTGGAATTTTCCAATACGCTGAATCCCTTTGTACCGGGAACGACACCGGCACAGTACGTTCGCGCCCGGGTCGACAACTATGACGTGGCCGAATGGTTTGCACCGGTGCTTGGAATCAATGATCTGGCGATAGCAGGTACCGCCGTCGCCGGGCCCAGCCCGACCATCAAGACCGCCTGCAACGTGGTACCCATGATGGCTTGCGGAACCCCGGGTGAAGATAACTACGGCTATTCCCGGGGTGAGGTGGAGCAGCTGAAAATCGGCTCCGGTACAAGTTCCGAGGTCGGTAACGGCAACTTCTATCTGATTCGCCTTGATGGAAGCACGGGTGGGGCGGATGTTCGGGAGGCCGCAGCGGGCAAGTTCGACGCATGTCTGGATACCGGCGGTGACGGGGATATCGAAACGGAGCCCGGTAATACTGTCGGTCCGTTCGCCCAGGGGATTAACACCCGGCTTGGTATTTACAACGGACCGGTGAGCGCAGATGACTACCCGCCGGATTGGTTCACCGACCACGCTCCCTATGACGAGGACGATTACGTCGCCGGGACTGTCCCGGACTATGACCTCGACTGGTACCTGAATCAGTACGAGAACGTGAACCCGGATGCACCACCCACTGGGGTTCCGGGTCGCCGGATCCTGACCATGCCCGTGGGCAACTGTGACGGCCTGGCCAACGGACAGAGCTCAGTAGAGCTACTCGGCTTCAGCTGCTTCTACATGATCGACAGAATGAACCAGGCGGGCCAGGCGGTGTTCTATGGTCAGTTCAAGGATGACTGTGGTGGCAGTGGCGTACCCGGGCCGGATCCCGGTGCAGGGCCGGGCCCCCGGATTATCCAGTTATACAAGGACCCGGATACCTTCGATAGCTGAGAAGGTATCCAGAGCCGGAGGGAAGTGACGACATGGACGCACCGAGCAAAACCGGAAAAAAACAGAAGGGTATTGCCACCCTGGAGTTCTGGCTGACCGCTCCGTTTCTGTTGCTGGTCGTGTTTGCGGTGAGTGAATTGGGTTGGGCGTTCAGCCAGTATCACACTATGACCCGGGCAGCACGGGACGGCGCAAGGTACATGTCGTCACATGCATTGCTTGGCATGGGGATTGTTTTTCTGGACAGTAACCGGGTTCAGGAAACCAGCAACCTCGTGGTTTATGGCAACACCCTGGGCGCCGGGGAACCTCTGCTACCCGGGTGGTCCACCGGCGATATTACGGTCACCAAGCCTGATGCCACCCACATTTCGGTAAGCGCCACTTACAACTACATCCCGCTGATCGGACAGATTCCCGCTTTCTACGGGGGAGAGCCGATCAGCATGGCCTTTGTAATGCAGAGCACTGTGCAGATGAGGGCGCTATGAAGATCAAAAAGCAGTCGGGATTGCATACGGTGGAGTTTGCGGTTGTCGGGGCGATGTTTTTCATCCTGTTGTTCGCCAGCATCGAGTTCGGCCGGCTGATGTTTGTCTGGAACACGCTGGATGAGATGAGCCGTCGCGCCGCCCGGGTAGCCGTGGTCTGTCCCATTGAGCACAGTGCCATTCGCAGGGTTGCCATGTTCGATGAACCGGGTACCGCCGGCGAGAGCCCCATACTCAAGGGCCTTATGGAATCGCATATCTCCATCGACTATCTCACCTCCACTGGCGGTGTTATGGCCGACCCGGCGGGCAATTATCTCGACATTGCCTTTATTCGCAGTGAAGTGAGCGGTTTTCAGCACCAACTGATCATTCCGTTCTTTTTCCAGACTTTCGAGCTGCCACCCTTCGTGACGGTGCTGCCGCGCGAGAGCCTCGGTGTATCGCGCGAAGGAACCGGCTGTTTCGGGACGATCAGTTGAATCAGCAAGGAAGGGCGAAGCCATGAAAGCACGTATTACCGTTTTGATTGCCGGGCGCAATGCCCAGGAATTGCAGGAGCTTGAAGACATGCTCGGCGACCAGCCGGGCCTTGCCCTTAGCAAACGCCTCATGACCAACGGACATTCTGATCCGCTCTATAACGTCAGGGAACTGCCGGATGCGCTGATCTTCTGCACCACTTCGGCCTGGGAAGACGAACTCCGATCCCTGGACGATCGCCCAGTCACCAGCCGGGTGCCAACCGTGGTGACCGGTCCGGAAAACATGACGATCATGCGCACCGCCATGCGAGTGGGCGCGCGGGACTACTTCAGCTTTCCGGCACCCAAGCAGGAGGTTCTGGAATCCCTGGTCCGGATAGCCGCCGAACTGGCGCCGGATTCGGATTCAAAGGGTGGCATGTTTGCCGTAATCAATGCCAAAGGCGGGTCCGGAGCCAGCACCATTGCCGCGTCCCTGGCCCACAGTCTGGCGGAGCGGATCGAGCAACGGGTGGCCCTGCTGGATATGGATCTGCAATTCGGCAACCTGGCGTCGGCCTTTGATCTGCACGAGGGCGGTGGGTTGGTGGACGCCATCCTGCGAGCCGACAACATGGACCTGATGGCGCTCGAGGGCCACATGCTCAAGCACAAGAGCGGCCTGCATCTGCTGGGTAATAGCTCGGATCAGCTTGTTGTGCCAGGCGACATCGATGAGGGCCAGCTGCAGAAACTACTGGCGTTGCTGCGCACCGGCTATGACCACACTGTGGTTGACTTGCCGCGCCAGATCGACAGCGTGACCGGAATGTTGCTGGAATCCGCAGACCGGGTGCTGCTGGTGCTCCAGCAGAGCATCTCCCACGTTCAGGATGCCCGCCGTTTACTTCATTATCTGACCCGCTACATGGGCGTGCCGGCCGACAGGATCGGAATTGTGGTGAACCGTTGGGACAAGAAGTTGGCACTCACCGCCGGTGATATCGAAAAGGCCCTGGGCATCGGGGACATGACCTTTATTCCCAATGATTACGCCAAAGTGGCGGAGAGCTCGAACCTGGGTGTACCACTGCTTGAGGCGGCACCTACTTCCCCGGTCAGCCGGAGCATGGTCCGGATGGCGGAAGTACTGAGCGGCAAGAAAGTGGTTCCACAGTCCGGCCTGGGCCGGATGTGGCGGAAACTGGCAGGAGCCTGAGGAGAGTGTCATGGAACTGAACCGACTGAACGAATTTGGCAAGGGCGAGCCGGAGCCACCCCTGGCGCACAACAGTAGCGGCCCGTCACTGGCCCGCCGGGCCGAGGAAGAGCAGGAGCGGGCCTGGAAGCAGAAAATCCACCAGAAGCTTATGAAGGTTCTGGACCTGTCGCTCCTGGGTACCCTGGGTAAAGATGAGGCAGAGCGCCAGTTACAGGAAATTGGCCAGCGGTTGATGTCAGAGGAGTCCATTCCGCTTTCGCTGACTGCCCGCCAGCACATCATCCGTCAGATCCAGGACGACATCCTCGGCCTGGGTCCACTTGAGCCGCTTCTGGCTGACAAGTCCATTGCCGATATCCTGGTGAACGGCCATGACAGCATCTATGTCGAGCGCAACGGCAAGCTGGAAAAGGTGGATGTGAGTTTCCACAGCGATACCCACCTGCTGAATATCATTGATCGTATTGTTTCCAGCGTTGGGCGGCGGATTGATGAGTCCTCGCCGATGGTGGATGCCCGCCTGAAAGATGGTTCCCGGGTCAATGCCATCATTCCACCGCTGGCGGTGGACGGACCGCTGCTGTCCATTCGCCGTTTCTCCATCGGTCGCCTGTCCATGGAGGCGTTGATGGAGAAGGGCACCCTGACCGCGCCCATTGCCGGCCTGCTGGAAAGCATTGTGCGGGGGCGGTTGAACGTTCTGATTTCCGGTGGCACCGGCTCCGGTAAGACCACGTTGCTGAATGTTCTGTCGGGATTCGTTCCGGATAACGAACGGATCGTGACCATCGAGGATTCGGCGGAACTTCAGCTTCAGCAGCCCCATGTGGTCCGACTGGAGACCCGGCCACCGAACATCGAGAACAAGGGCGAAGTCACTCAGCGGGACCTGGTCCGGAACAGCCTGCGGATGCGCCCGGACCGGATCATCGTGGGCGAGGTCCGCGGTGCTGAGGCTCTCGACATGCTACAGGCCATGAATACCGGCCACGACGGCTCCATGACCACGTTGCACGCCAACGCGCCCCGGGATGCCCTGACCAGGATCGAGAACATGGTGTCCATGACCGGCACCACCATGCCGGTCAAGGCAATCCGTTCGCAGGTGGCATCCGCCATTGATGTGGTGCTCCAGGTGGAGCGCCAGGAGGACGGAACCCGTCGCCTGGTCAGTGTGCAGGAGATCAACGGCATGGAAGGGGATGTGATCACCATGTCCGAGCTGTTCAACTTCCGGCGCGTGGGCCGGGATGAGGAAGGCAAGGTGATAGGTCATTACAAGGCGACCGGCATTGTCCCCCGTTTCCACGAACATCTGCACCAGCGGGGCATCGCGGTGCCCCTGTCGCTTTTCGACCCCGACTTCGAGGACTGAGCCATGGAAGCGTTGGGAGACAAACTCTGGATATTTCTGGCCCTGGTGTTCGTGGCAGTGTTTCTGCTTTCCCAGGGACTGGTGATTCCCGTTTTCGGTGAGAGCCGGGGCGCCCGAAAGCGGCTCAATGAGCGCATGCACAAAATGACCCAGGGGGAGGAGGGGCAGAAGCGACTTTCCCTCATGCAGGAGCAGTACCTCAGGGACCTGTCACCTCTGGAGAAGCGCCTGGAATCCATGCACCTGCTCCAGCCACTGGTCAGCCTGATCGCCCAGAGCGGCTACCGGACAAGGGCTTACCGGGTGTTATTACTGGCGCTTCTGCTGGCGGCTGTCGCCGCCTTCGTGGGCTTCAGCATGACCAAGGCTTGGTGGGCGCCGGTGGTGCTGTCGCCGATGGCGGCCAGCGCACCTTTCCTCTACCTGCGAAACAAACGCAGCAAGCGGATTGCCAAGATCGAGGAACAGTTGCCGGATGTGGTGGATGTCATCATCCGGGCGCTGCGGGCAGGTCACCCGTTCATTGAGGCCATCCGTCTGGTCTCTACGGAAATGCCCAGTCCGGTGAAGGAGGAATTTCAGAAAACCTTCAACGAGATCAACTACGGCGGTGATGTGCGGGCGGCATTGTTCGGTCTCCTGCAGCGGGTTCCCAGCGTGCTGGTGATGGCACTGATCACTGCTGTTCTCGTGCAGCGCGAGTCAGGCGGCAATCTTGCTGAAGTGCTGGAGAAGATCGCCGGTGTTATCAGGGGGCGTTTCCGGTTCCAGCGCCGGGTCCGCACCCTTTCGGCAGAGGGCAGGATTTCAGCCTGGGTACTGACCATGACACCGTTTGTGCTCTTTGTGCTTATCTCGCTGGTGAACCCGGACTACATGCCCATGCTTATCGAAAGTCCCCGGGGCGCCGACATTGTTCTGATAGCACTCATTCTGATTGTGATAGGCGTGTTCTGGATCAAGAAGATCCTCAATATCAAGGTGTAGGAGAAGCCAGCCATGGAATACGTAATCGGACTGCTCGATACCGTCATACAGGACCGCCAGATGGCGCAGTACGCCTTTATCGGGTTGATGGCGGTGGCGGTGTTCTGCCTTGCCCTCGCTGGCATGTACCTGCTCTCTACCATGTTCCATCCGGTGCGCAGCCGACTGCACAATGTCGTCGCTCCGGAGGCGGCTGAAGCACAACGGGAGGGTCATGTATCTTCGTTCCTGAAATCAACCGCACCCCATTTTCTGCCCAAGAAGGAAGGGGATCGTAATCGCACCCGGGGGCGACTGATACACGCCGGTTTCAGGAGCGATGGCGCCCTCGCCAACTTCTATGCGATTAAGACCTTGTTGGTCGTTGGCCTGCCATTGGCGGTTTTTTTCGGCCTGCGCTGGGTGCCCGGGCTCACCACCATCGAGGTGGTGCAGGCAGCGGCTGGTGCAATGCTGGCTGGCGCACTGGGGCCCAACTACGTACTGGCCAAGATGATCGAGCGCCGGAAGCGCCGGTTATATAACGGCTTTCCGGATGCGCTGGATCTGCTGGTGGTTTGCACCGAGGCCGGGTATGGCCTGAAGCCGGCATTACAGAGGGTTGCCGATGAGCTGGTGATCGGCCATCCCGAACTTTCCGAGGAGCTGGCCCTGGTGAACAGTGAGATGCGGGCCGGGGTGGATCGGGTCGACGCCCTGAAAAACCTGGCGGATCGCACTGGCCTGGAAGAGATCGGTGGCCTGGTGGCGTTGCTCAGTCAGAGCCTGCGTTTCGGTACCAGTATTGCGGAGTCCCTGCGGATCTATTCGGAGGAGTTCCGTGACAAGCGCATGCAACGGGCGGAAGAGGAGGCTGGCAAGGTTTCCACCAAGATGGTGTTTCCGCTGGTATTGTGCATGTTTCCGGCCTTTTTCGTGGTGGCCATTGGCCCGGCCGTTGTCGGGTTGCTGGACCACTTCCAGGTCTATTGATCTCTATAACAAGAAAGGGAGAGCTTGCCATGATTGGACAATGGACGAATGCTACGGCTGATACGAACGATCGCAATATTGCCCGGGCAGGGGCGCGAAAGCTCGCTGGTGCCGGATTGATCGCTATGTTGCTGTTCCTGAGCGGTTGCGCCAGCGGCCCGCAGGTAAAAAGCGGGAATGCCTATACAGACCTTTATGACGGCAAGTCCGAGCTCACCTTTTCCACCCTGATGCCGGTGGAGTCTGCTGAAGAGGCCATTGCCCGGGGCGATGCCGCCTATCGTCAGGGGAAACTGGATGAGGCGGTGTTCGAATACATCCGCTCCCTGGAGCTGGATCCGGAGAATGTGGATACCTTCTACAAGGTCGGCGCCATCAATCAGCACAAGGGGGCAGCGGACAAGGCGGCCTCGGCATTCCAGCTCGCCCTGCAACTGGAGCCCGACCATGCCGGTGCTCTTGAAGGCCTGGGCCTGATGCTTATGAAACAGCGGCAGCATGAGAAAGCCAAAACCCTGCTGGAACAGGCTGTGGCTGCGGATGAAAACCGCTGGCAAGCATTCAATGCCCTCGGCATCATGGCGGACCTGCGGGGCGAATTTGCCGCCGCGAGAACCTACTACGACCGGGCCCTGGCCATTTCTCCCCGCAATGCGAGACTTCACAACAACCTGGGGTACTCCTTTTACCTGATCGGTCACTGGAACCGGGCGGAGTACCAGTACCAGACCGCCCTGAACATCGATCCCGAGCATGAGCGAGCCTGGCGCAACCTCGGCCAACTCTATACCCGCCTGGAGCGATTCGATGAGGCCCTGGAGGCGCTGATAAAGGTAATGCCGGAAGCGGACGCCTGGAACACCATTGGCTATATCCTGATGAACGAAGGGAACTATCGGCAGGCGGAAGAGTACTTCAGCAAGGCCGCCAAGGCGTCACCCAGCTACCACGTGACCGCCAATGATAACCTGGCTCAGGTGCGGAGGTTGATTGCGCGGAGTGGGGATTGAGGATCTGGGAGTTGGTTTCGGTGAAGTTGGGGTCAGATGAAAAGCGCGCTTTTCATCTGACCCCGTCTTGGAAGGTACCCCGTGTGGCGCCATTGAGACCAAGTTTCCGGGCTTCCAGCCGTCTCCGGTGGCGCAGGTCCACAAAGGCGGCCACTGCCAGTAGTGCAAATCCCGCGAGTTCTGTCAGCACGTGGTAATCCACGAACAGGGCAAAGCACACGGTTGCCCCGCCAACGGTGGCCAGAAGAGCTGGCAGAGCAGAACGGTGATGCAGGAAGCCGGCAGCGATGGTTAGCCAGGCCAGCAGGGTAAAGGTGGCGATGACCAGGGACCAGGCCTGCGGCGACAACGCCAGCCGGATACCGGCCAGGGTGAGCAGGCCAGTCATGGCCACCACGCCATAACAGCTGAGCAGGGCGAGACCCAGTGCTGCCATGCCCGAAAAGCCACGGCGATGCAGTTGGCCGAGCCAGCGCGAAGGGAGACTTCGCCGGAGCCATTCCCGTAATCGCCCGGGTGGATGTTCACCCCGCCTGGCGGACACTTCCACTGATTGTGCCCCGAAGCTGCGGGCAATTTCCCGAGTTTGTGCGCTGGGACTCAAGGCAAAGTAGTCATGGCGATTCAGTACCTGAATATCCTCGAACCCGGTGTCGCCCATCATGGCCAGGAGGTCTTCCTCCACGGTGGCGCCTACCACGCACTCAACCCAGAGGCGGGGGTCACTGTCACAATCGACATTGACGGGGCGGCGGATGACCACGTCCGCAAGCTGGACCTTGCCACCGGGTTTCAGGACCCGAAACATTTCCCGAAAGGCCTGCCGTTTTGATGGCACCAGATTGATTGCTCCGTTGCTGGTGATGCTGTCCACGGATCGGTCTGCGAGTGGAATTTGCTCGGCCGAGGCCTGAACGACGCTGATATTCTGGCAGTGTCGGGCTGCATGCTGTCCGAGTTTACGGGTCATGGCAGCAGTCAGGTCCAGGGCGATGACATGCCCGGACCGACCCACCATCCGGCTCGCGATGACGCTGTCGTTACCCGCGCCGGCACCCAGGTCCAGGGTCGTATGGCCGGGCTGGAGCGCCTGCCCCCGGAAAGGCCAGCCGACACCGGCGAACGATGCGAGTGTGCTGTCGGGAAGTTCGGCAATCTGGTCTTCCGGGTAGCCCAGGCTGTGGCAGGCACCGGCACCGACCGGAAAATGATAGGGCGAGTCGGGAGCCTCGGCGACGCTGGTGTACATGTCCTGAACCGCCTCGCGAATCTGTTCTTCAGAGTAACCTAGAATCGCAACCATGGTCTTTTCCTTGTAAGTTTCGCTGCCTTGAGGCTATTGCCCGGTCAGTTCCCGGATCCGCGCCCGCAGACGTTCCGGCGCCTGCTCCGTGCCGGCTTCAGCAATACGCGCGTGCAACCGCCGCTCGAATTCAGCCCTGCTGAAACAATCGAAACAGCGTTTCAGGTGGTGATCGATCTCAGCGCGATTGGTCGCATCCAGCTCCTGGTCCAGATACTCGAACAACCGTTCAATGACATCCTCACATGAAATATCCGATGCGTTCACTGTTCGTCTCCGGCTGTTGAACGGGTCCCGTGGGTGATCAGGCCTGCATCGCGGCCCTGTTTCCAGAGCGCTTTTTGCAGCAGGCAACGTGCCCGGCTTAGCCGGGAGCGAACCGTGCCCATGGGGATGTCGAGTATCCGGGCGACCTGTTCGTAGCTATAACCCTGGATTTCAATCATCACCAGCACGATCCGGTAGGGATCTGCCAGTTCATCAACGGCCCTTTTCAGGTCCTCCTCCAGTAGGTGGTTGATAAAATCGGTTTCGGGCCGGCCCAGCCAGAGCAGAAACGGCTGGTGAAGGTTCTCGAACAGTGAGAACCGGCAATCCTCCGCCTCGTCGTCAGCATTCAGGGGAACCTCCCGGTCCTGACGGCATTGTCTCCGGCGCCTGAGACTGACAAAGGTGTTGTGCAGTATCCGGAACAACCAGCCCTCCATGTGCGAGAGATCGTCCAGTTGATCGAGCCCGCGCCAGGCCTTGCTGACGGATTCTGCCACGACATCCTCTGCTTCATCCGCATCGCGTGTCATCCGCAGAGCGGTGCCGTAGAGGCGGTCCATCAGGCGCTCTACATTTTTCCTGAACAGCCGTTGACGCTCTTCTGAAACTGTCGATTCACAACGCTGTTCCGATTCCACAGGTCTCATGGTGTTTCCCCGTTGGCGTTGTTACAGGGACGCCTCTGACAACACAAATGTTCCCGATGATTTCCCGGGAACATTCCCCTTTGCTGCCGCGTCCTTGCGATCAGCCGGGCAGGATCCCGGTGTTTCGGAAACCCTCTGCGAACCTGATAAGAGGAGGATAGACGATGGACATTATCTCAGGCACCGGTCGCTCCGGAGGCAGGCTGCTGACAACGGGCCTGCTCGCAGCCTCACTGTGCATTGGTGCCGCTGCCGGCGCCCATGCCAAGACTCCGTACAAAGGTGAGGGGCATGTCATGATCGAGCCGGCCGAGCTGAGCTGGAAGCCGGTTGGATCCATGGCAGAAGGGGCGGAAATCTCGATTCTGGAGGGCGATCTCGCCAGTGGCGATCCGTTCACGATCCGGTTGCGTTTACCGCCAAACTACAAAGTGGCTCCGCACTTTCATCCGGCCTATGAACGGGTCACCGTTTTGTCCGGGACCTTTCATTTCGCCCAGGGCGAGGAGTTTCGTCGCGATGAAGCCAGGGCCTTGCCCACAGGGAGCCTTGCAATCATGTCGCCGGGAGATCCGATGTTCGGTTATACCGGGGATGAAGGCACCGTGATCCAGTTGCATGGAAATGGCCCCTGGGGGATCGAGTATCTGAATCCGGAGGACGACCCTCGCAATTAGAAAGCCAAAGTCTGCGGCGGCCTGGCAAGTGTCGGGCTGCCGCGGTTTCATGGATGAAAGACAGGGCGCCTACTGTTTAAATTTGTAATCGTGAACGGCAACGGCCGGGGCAGGCTGTCTGCCATTACTTATATTGTGTTCAAAATATGATCAACAAATCAGAAGCTTAGGTGAAGTTTTCACGACCGGCCCGATGTAAACTTCAATGTCTCGATGTTTCCTACCGTAAACGCCACTTTCCCGACGAATTTCACCAGATAAGAAGTGAAATCGATCACATTTTGGATAAAAGCTGACGCAGTATGATTTGCCCAATTCGTCAATTAATTGGTGCAAAACGATGTCATACCGCGGCAAAAAAATATCAGTTCAGGGCTTGCTGATTGTACCTGCAGCTCTCGTTCTATCGGGCTGCTTCGAGGACATTACGGCCAGCGACAGCAACACAGTGGCACAGGCCCAGGAGCCGGCGGTCGAGGTCGCCGGTGCGGCCATGAAAGGTGTGATTCAAAAAGGAATCGTGACGGCGAACCGGTTGCTGGCGGACAAGGACGGTTATTACTCACCGGACCGGCTGGCGGCCAAACCTGTGCTGACTGCTGATGACGGCAGTTATGACCTGCGACTGCGCGGCAAGGCCGATGGCTGGGCGCTGGTTGAGCTGCAGGCGGATGGTAGTACTCGCATGATCTGCGATGTGGTTCCCCGGTGTGATCAGGCCGGTGCCGGGGCTGTCGCGTTCGGCCAGCCCATGCCGCTGGATAGCAACTTCCGTCTGCGGGGCGCTGGTGACCTGATTACGGAAACAGTGCATCTGACTCCGCTGACTCATCTGGCAGTCACCTTGGCCGAACGCAGTGCCAACGGACTCTCTCCCGAAGCCCTCTCCGGAGCCTATGAGGCTGTTGAAAGTTGGTTCGGGCTTTCCCCCGGTGCCCTTCGTCTGGCCCCGCCAGACCTGACCCGACTTGACGACCTTGGGAGTGTTTCCGCTGATGCCCTGCAGGTGTCTATCGCCAACGCCGCCTTCCTGGCCCTGGTCAATGACAGTACCCAATGGAGTACCATATCCGAGGTCTTGGAAAACATGACCATCCAGATCGCAGCCAACGGCCAGATCGAAATCATGGGCGATGGCGTCAATGTGGCGCTGGCGGATCTGGTTAGCGCCGCCGCGCTGCAGTCCTCCGAACTTCAGGCTACGGTGGAGTCGAGTGTGATCAGTCAGAAGCTGGTTATTGTTGAGTATCGTAATGTCCAGCGTTTCAAGACCATTGCTGATGTGTACTCGGACTCCGACACCGCCGTTGCGGATTCAGGAGACAGTGCAGGCAGCAACGAAGGCACAATTGACAGTGGCAGTGACACCGCCACTGGAACAACTCAGGAAGGCACTGGAGAGCAGGTTGCTGATAACACTGATACGACGGCCACCGACAGCTCCGGCGACACCGTAGCGGATACCGGAACCGATACCAGCGAGCTGCCAGCAACCGATACCGTTCAGGAGCCGACAATTCCGGCCAACGCCGCGCTTCTGAGCTGGACCGCTCCGCTGACCCGCGAGAATGGCGATAGTCTGAGTATGGGGGAGATTGCCGGTTTTGAAGTGGTCTATGGAACCAATCCAGACAGCCTCGACCAGAGCCTGGCAATCGGCGATGCGTCGGTGGATGAGCTCCTGGTGGACGAATTGACGGCTGGCACCTGGTATTTCGCCATCCGTACCCTGGATACCGATGGCAACCGCAGTCGTCTGTCCGAGGTTGTTTACAAACAGATCTGATTGGAACTGACTGGCTGCCGGGCGCCATAGAGGAGTCCGGCAGCCGGAGTTTCCAAGCCTGATTTTTTATTTCGCGCTAATGGTGGTCATCACCAATTTGCCGTCCTTGCGGACCGGACCGTCTTCCTTGGCCCCCAAGGTGTATTCGAAGGTGCCGGTTTTCATGACACCATCCTCACCGTGAATCATCAGCATGAGCATGTCGCCAGGTTTGACTTCTTCGGTCAGGATGGCGGCGACGTCCATGTTCTTGCCTTTTTTCAGGGGCGCATGGCCGACAACCGTGCCAGGCTTCATGTTTTCACCGGTGCGGTGAACCACTAACCAGCCGTTCTTTTCCGCGTTTACTTTCTTCGCAGTGACGGTGCCGGAGGCAATGCTCTGATCATCCGCCCAGACCTGGGCGCCGTCCATTTCATGGTGACCGGCGATGGCGGTGCCCGCCATCATGACGTTCTCCTTGTGCTTGGTTGTGACCCACCTGTTCAGAGGGATTCGAGATGGGTGTACATGGGCTACGGGAGAACTCGGCGGAAAGTTGCAGTCGGGGGAAAACTTTTTAGATTTGGCGGGGCCGCCATATCAGCGGGGGTAGTTGGTTTCGCGAGCACTACTGGTTTGAATAGCCCTGTCGTTTGCGCCAGCGAACCGGCGGCGAGCCGGTCCAGCGTTTGAAAGCCCGGTAGAAAGTACTTACTTCGGCGAACCCCAGGGATTCGGCTATCTCCGGCAGGGAGGTGCTGGTCTCGGCTACCGCCTGGAGTGCTTTTCGGCAACGGACTTGATCGAGCAGACCTTCGAAGCTTTGGCCCTGTTCCCGGAGCCGCCGGGCCAGGGTTCGCTCGCTGATGCCGAGTGCCTCGGCCGCATCGCCTCGGCGGGGGAGATCCGGCCCCACACGGGCGGCCAGCCATCGCTGTAATTCGGCGACCGAGGCGCTGCTCATGGTAAGAGCTGCCAGACGGGCGCTGGTGAAGCGCTCATGGACCTGTGCAAGCTGAGGGTCTGCCTGGGGCAGGGGTTGATCCAGCACGGTGTTTTCCACCAGTACGCCGCTGAACGCCTGTTCGAACGCCACTGGGCAATTGAATACCGTCTGATAGCCCTGAGCCGGTCCAAGGCGGGGCTGACTGAACTGGACCCGGGCCGGCTGCATTCGGGTTCCCGTCACCCAGCTGGCGAAGCCAACCACGGACGCAAGTACCGCCTCGATCTGGTGAGGGCTGAACGCCAGCTCACCTTGTCGGGGATGGTAGACCAGCCAGGTGGCGTTATTGCCGGCGATGATCTGGAACCGGCCGCCATCGGATATCAGCCGTTGAAAGCGCTGGACCATCACGATGGCCTCGCGCAGGGTTGCGGCGGACTGAAGTGCAAACCCCACACCGCTAATGCTCATGGGACTGAACTCCGCACCCACTTTCAGCCCGAAGCCGGGGTCTCCGGTGCAGCGTTCTGCAGCATGCCAGAGGCGGGTGATGTCATCGATCGGCCAGCGTTCCAGCTCGCAGGCGGAGGCGGGAATACCGGCTGCTGCCAGCAGGGTATCCGTATCCACAGAAAGACGCTTTGCCGCACCGATCACCGTATTCACCCAGCCAATGGAAACCGTGGCCTCTAAAGTCAATTTTTTTGGCCTCTAATATCAATTTTAAAGCCATGGTACCGGTCTATCTTTAAACCTGACAACTAATTGCTAACGGGTCGGATACACATCATGGCGAAGGTAGTTTCTTCAGACATTCTGGTGGTCGGCGGAGGCCTGGCGGGCATTGTCACCGCTCTCGAGGGTCTGCGGGCCGGGAAAACGGTTACCCTGGCGGACCGCGACACCGAAGAACGCATGGGCGGCCTGGCTCTGTGGGCCTTCGGCGGCATGATGCTGGTGGACACGCCCCTGCAAAAGCGAATGAAGATTGTGGACACGCCGGAAATCGCCCTGCGCGACTGGCTAAGCTTCGGCGAGTTGGCGCCCGATGAGGAGTGGCCACTGCAATGGGCCCGTTACTACGTGGAGCACTCCCGTCGTGAGGTGTACGACTGGCTGAGCAATGAAGGCATCAAGTTTCTTCCCGCTGTAAACTGGGTGGAGCGGGGGCGCTTTGGTGATGGCAACCGGTTGCCCCGTTATCATGTGGTCTGGGGTACCGCCCGGGAGCTGGTCCGTTGCCTGATGACGGCGCTGCAACGGGAGAACACCAGCGGCAAACTCACCCTGCTGCACCAGCACCGCATCACCGAACTGGACCACGAAGCGGGAAAAGTGAGCGGCGCCCTTGCCATCAATGAGGCCACCGGGGAGGAAGTCCGCCTGGCTGCTCCGGCCGTGGTTCTGGCCACCGGTGGCATCAACGGCAGCCACAAGGAATGCCGCGCCAACTGGCCGGTTGATCGCCCAGAACCTGCCCGCATGCTGAACGGTGCTCACCCCTACGCCGATGGCCAAATGCATCACTGGGTGGCCGACACCCTCGGTGGCCGGATTACCCACGCCGGCGAAATGTGGAATTATGCGGCAGGCTTCCCGCATCCGTACCCCCATTTTCCCGGCCATGGCCTTTCCACCATTCCCTGCAAATCGGCCCTGTGGCTGAACCATCGGGGCGAGCGGATTGGCCCGGAGCCCCTGGTCACCGGCTTCGATACTCACTGGCTGTGCCAGCGGGTGGCAGAACAGGAAAAACCCTGGACCTGGCACCTGCTGAATTGGCGCATTGCCGCCAAGGAATTTGCCATTTCCGGCGCCGAACACAACGCGCGGATTCGGGACAAACAGTTCCCCCAGTTTGTAAAAGAGCTGTTGCTGGGCAACCACGCCCTGGTGCGACAAATGCAGCACGAAAGCCGGGATTTCCTGGTGGCGGATAATCTCGGCGACCTGGCCGGCAAGATGAACGCGCTGACCTTTTCCCACGACATCAACCCGGGCACGCTCCAGGCCACCGCCGATGCCTTCGATGCCAATTTCGCCAAGGGCACCAGTCTCCATAACGATGCCCAGATCCGGATGATCCAGCACGCCCGGGAATGGAAGCCGGACCGGCTGCGCACCTGCAAGCCCGCTCCCCTGCAGAAACCGGGCGCCGGCCCCTACATCGCTATCCGCATGCAGCTGATTACCCGCAAGAGCCTGGGCGGACTGCAAACCGATCTGCAGAGCCGAATCCTCAACGCCGGGGGAACGCCTGTTGAAGGACTGTACTGTGTCGGCGAGGCCGCAGGCTTTGGTGGCGGTGGTGCTAACGGAAAACGCTCCCTGGAAGGCACCTTCCTTCCCGGGTGTATCATGACGGCCCGGGCAGCGGTACGCTCCATTGTGGCTGGAGGTTGAACGCTATGACGTTGAAGCTTACTTACCCGGCCACCGCTGAAGACTACCGTGAAAGAGCGCGTGCCCGGTTGCCCCTATTCCTGTTCGATTACCTGGATGGAGGTGCAACAGACGAACAGACCCTCCGCGCCAACGAAACCGAGTGGGACAATATAAAACTGCGCCAACGGGTATTGAAGGATGTCGATCAGGTGGATACCACAACCACTCTGGCCGGGGAGTCCTGCGCCATGCCCGTGGTTCTGGCACCGCTCGGCCTGGCCGGCATGATGGCCAGGCGCGGGGAAGTCCAGGCCGCCCGAAGCGCGGAATCCGCCGGTATTCCGTTCACCTTGTCCACCGTCGGCATCTGCCCGGTGGAAGAAGTGCAGGCCGCCGTTTCCAGGGCGGCCTGGTTCCAGCTCTACATGATTCGTGACCGGGCCCGCATTGAAGCTCTGTTGGACAAAGCCTGGGCAGCCGGTTGCCGGACACTGGTGTTTACCGTCGACTTGCCGCAGCCGGGGATGCGCCATCGCGACTTCCGCAATGGTCTCTCCAGCACTGGCGCCCGTGCGAAGGCCCTGAGGGCGGTTCAACTGCTGTCCCGCCCCGGCTGGCTGTGGGATGTGGCCGTGCGCGGTGGCCCCCTGAACTTTGGCAACCTCAGTGACGTGGTGCCGGATGCCGGGGATCTTGACGCGTTCAAGGCCTGGATTGATGCCCAGTTTGATCCCACCGTGACCTGGGCCGACATTGAATGGCTGCGTCGTCACTGGAAGGGCACCCTGCTGCTGAAGGGCATCCTGGATGGGGACGATGCCCGCCAGGCGGTGAACGTCGGGGCAGACGGGATCATCGTGTCCAACCACGGTGGCCGGCAGCTGGACGGTGTTGCCTCCGGGGCAGGCAAGCTGCCGGACATAGTGGCCGCCGTCGGTTCAGAATCGGAACTTCTCGTGGATGGCGGCGTTCGCAGCGGCGTGGATATTTTCCGTGCCTTGGCGCTCGGTGCCCGGGGTGTGATGATCGGCCGCCCCTGGGCCTGGGCACTGGCCGGCGGCGGTGAGGCCGGGCTCAACAACCTGCTGGCCAGCCTCCAGCAGGAACTGCGACTGGCCATGACCCTGACCGGCGTTACCCGAATTGCCGACATCGGCACCGACCAACTGGATAGAAACCCAAACCCCGAACCCGGAAAGCTTGGAGAACAACAATGACAAACGGCGCACAAGCCCTGATGAAAACCCTGGTGGATGCCGGTGTTGAGGTCTGCTTCAGCAACCCTGGCACCAGTGAAATGCACTTTGTCGCCGCCCTGGATGACGAGCCCAAAATGCGGGCCGTGCTTGCCCTGTTCGAGGGGGTTGCCACCGGCGCCGCGGATGGCTACGCCCGCATGGCCGACAAACCCGCGGCCACCCTGTTGCATCTGGGCTGCGGGCTCGGCAACGGCCTGGCTAACCTGCACAACGCCCGCAAGGGCAAGGTGCCGGTGCTGAACATTGTTGGCGACCACGCCACCTACCACGTGAAATACGATGCCCAGCTGCAGTCTGATATCGAGACCGTTGCCCGTAACGTTTCCCCGGGGTTTGTGCGCACTGCCAAGAGCACCGAAACCCTCTGCCAGGATGCCGCCGAAGCCATTGCAGCTGCCCGCACGGCGCCCGGGCAGGTCGCTACCCTGATATTGCCGGCCGATGTGTCCTGGGGCGAGGGTGGTGTGCCCAGCGCGCCCCTGGCGCCGCCAACACCGCAGCCGGCAGACGATCCCACGGTGGAGGCCATTGCCTCTGCCATCCGCTCCGGCAAGAAAACCGCCCTGCTGATGGGGGGCCATTCCCTGCGTGAACCGAGCATGCTCGCGGCCGCCAAACTGGCCGCACACAGCGGCGTTACCCTGCTGGCGGAAACCTTCCCGACCCGTATGGAGCGGGGCGTAGGGCTGCCTTATATCGAACGCCTGGCCTACCTGGCCGAGCTGGCCACGGTGCAGCTGACGGACATGGAACACCTGGTTCTGGTGGATGCCAAGGCACCGGTTTCCTTCTTCGCCTATCCCGGCAAGAAAAGCTACCTGGTGCCGGATACCTGCCAGGTACATACCCTGGCGGCGCCCGACCAGGACATCCTGGCCAGCCTGAACAAACTCAACGACGCCGTTGGCGCCAGCCAGGCCGAACCCAGGCTACAACCCGAGAAACGACCGGGCCGGCCAAGGGGCAAGCTGACCGCCGAGAAGGTCTGCAAAGCGGTGGGGGAACTGATGCCGGAGAACGCCATCATCGTGGACGAAGGCATCACCTCCAGCCTGATGCTCTCGGTAATGACCGCCGGCGCGCCGCGCCACGACATGATCACCCTCACCGGCGGCGCCATCGGCCAGGGCCTGCCCAATGCCGTGGGTGCCGCCGTGGCCTGCCCGGACCGCCCGGTCATCGCCCTGATCGGTGACGGAACCGCCATGTACACCATCCAGGCGCTCTGGACCATGGCCCGGGAACAGCTGAACGTAACCTCCATCATCTTCAACAACGCCTCCTACTCCGTGCTCAACATTGAACTGGAGCGGGTGGGCGCGGAAGAGGCCGGTGAGAAGGCCAAATCCCAGCTGGACCTGCGCGGCCCGGTAATCAACTTCGCGGAAATGGCCAACGGCATGGGCGTTCACGCTGTGCGGGTGCACACCGCCGAGGAAATGGCAAAAGCCCTGGAATACGCCCAGAGAATGCCGGGGCCACACCTGATTGAAGCCGTGATCCCGGAGTCCCTGAGCGGGGTGAAGCGCCGGATACTGCCGTGGATGCTGCGCTCATTGCCCAGCCTGCCGTTGTCGGTTTCCAGGGCATTGAAGCGCAAACTGGCACCCTGATAGACGCAATCAGCGCCATCAGCCCCGACGCGCCGCCTCAATGGCGGCGATGTCGATCTTGCCCATGGTCATCATGGCCTCGAAGGCCCGCTTGGCAGCGGCGGAGTCAGGATCGTTTATGGCATCGGTGAGAGCGACCGGGGTGATCTGCCACGAGATGCCCCATTTGTCTTTGCACCAGCCGCAAGCACTCTCTTCGCCGCCATTGCCAACAATCGCATTCCAGTAGCGATCCGTTTCCTCCTGGTCAGCAGTGGCCACCTGAAACGAAAAGGCCTCGTTGTGCTGGAAGGCGGGGCCGCCATTGAGGCCAAGGCAGGGAATGCCCAATACCGTGAACTCCACCGTAATGACATCGCCCTCCGAGCCTGCGGGATAGTCCGCCGGCGCACGAAGTACCCTGCCCACCGATGAATCCGGGAAGGTCTTTGCGTAAAACCGGGCGGCCTCTTCTGCTTCGCTCTCATACCAGAGACAAATGGTATTTATTGGATGCGTCATCAAGTTGATCCTCTGGCTTGGGGATTACTGACAGTGTTCTATCTGGCTGCTGATCATCCACTGGATACCGAATCGATCCGTGGTCATTCCGAAACGATGCGCCCAGAATGTTTCTGCAAACGGCATGATAATTGAACCCCCATCGGACAGGGCTTTAAAAACCCGCCCGGCCTGTTCCGGGTCGTCGTATTCAAGGTGGATCTGGGCACCCTGAGGTGGCTGGTAACAGTTGCCTGCCATATCAGCGCCCATCAGCCGGCGTCCGCGGAGATTCAGGGACGAATGCACAATTCGGTCATGCATTTCTGGTGGCACATCCTCTGCCGCCGGCGTTTCCCCGTAGGTAATCATCGATTCCAGCTTACCGGTGGTCACCTCCGAGTAGAACTCCATGGCTTCTTTGCAGGTGCCCGCAAACGCCACGTGCACATTCATCTCCCGTGGGAGGCACCCCAGGGACCGATGTTGCTCAAGTGACTGGCTGGGTTCGAAATCCTGACCTTCGGCAAAAACTCCGGCCCGGGTCATACGCTCATTGTAGTCCGCCATCGACTGCAGGAGGTCTTCCGAGGGCATTACGCCCTTCTCGGTGTCGGCATCGGCCTTTCGCATCAACATGTATTTCATCGTGTTGGTCTCCAGTGAAAAATGGATTGTTTTCACTGGTAAGTCGCGTAACGCAACTGGACATCGACACCAAGACAAAAAAATTCTTTACTGATCCTCAGTCGGCCCTCTCCAGATTCTGGAGCGCGATCGTGTATTCACCCTTCCCGGCATCAAATCCGATCCGGTAGGCCGCTGGATACCAGGCGGGATAGCTGTACCGCTGCGGCTTTTTGACCGGTGACGTCATGCCTGGAAGTGACTCAAGAAAACTCAAAGACACCATGGGCTCAACGAACATCAGCTCGCCCTTGTAATAGCCGTAGATGAAGTTGTGGCTGAACGGTTGGCCATGGAATTCATGCCCCGCAGGGTCCAGGCCGTGCATTCCCATTCGGTCCACGGCGGCATCCGGGGGGATGACATAGCCAGCCGGAACCAGTTGTGGGTCTGGCGCCGCCATGGCCAGTTCACGGCCCTCGCCATGGAAGGTTATGGCTTCACGCTCACCCCCGCTGATCAGGTAGAAATGCACGTCAAAATGGGGAACGTTGTAGACTCCTTCCGGGATATGCCCGGCCGGGTTCCAGTCCAGGACTACGTGATCGTAGCCTGTTTGCGGGCCGGCTTCCGGCATGGGTAATGAAAACTCCCAGACCATCTGGTCGGCCTGAACCGCAGGAAGTCCCTGAAGCGCATCCTTGCTCATAACGACAGACACTGATTCAGGTTCGTTCATCCCGTTGGTGGTCACTTCCACTCGCGCGGTGCCATTACCGACGGCGACCGGGGCTCCGGTGAAAACCTGTAGATCGGCAGCGGTGGCGACATTGGTGAAACCAAGGCAGGCCAGCGTAATGACGGAAAGGTTGGATCGGGACAGGCAAAGAGCAGTTTTCATCTCATCACTCCTCAATGACGGAGACCTGCGGCACTAGCCAGTTAGCCTGGTGAGTGATCGACAAGGCCGTTAAGCCATCGCCCTTCGGGCTGACTCAGAGGAGATCGGATTTGGCAGGCTGAGCTGACAGCAGTAAAACGCGCTTCCTGTCTCTGCACGCTTCTCCCTACTACCACCAGAACGGGATTTGGCTGGATTGGATTAATATATCAGTTGGCCTGGTTTTCGCCACTGAAAAGTTGTTCAGGGATGGCCTTGTCTGCCAGTGCCTCGGCAATATACCGGTAGCTTTTCTGGCCGGGGTGATAACCATCCCTGGCCAGAAGTTCAGGGTCGGTGACCACCGGGTAGTTTACGTGGCTGAAGTCTTCGGGACACTGCCATGCGACGCGAATATAGAGGCTGTCCAACTGCCGGACCCGCCAACCCACCACGTACCGAAGTGGCGAGGGCAGCGCCGTGAACAGATGCATGGGCGGTACGCTGAGAAGCAGCATGGGCCCGGAATAGCGTGGTGCGAGCAATTGGCGCAATTCCCGCAACTGACTGCGGAAACGAAAACGGGGTGTGAACCCCCTGGTGTCGTTCACCCCCCATGCTCAACAGCACCACATCCGCCTCGGGCAATTCGGCGGTGTCCAGCTCGCGAACCAAGGCCCCAAGCCGAATGCCGTCGATCCCGAACGTGTGCCAGGCAATGGTCTGGCCGGTGTGCTCGTGAATCTGCCGTGCCAACTGGCTGGCTATGCCCTGATCGTGCGTTTCAACACCGGCACCGGCCGCCGTGGACTCGCCAATCACCAGCACTCGCCTGGCGGGGGCGCCTTCACCGTATTGACCGCATGGCGAGCCCCCGGCCTCCGGCAGCCTGGGCGTTGTGCGGCGCGCCCGCTTGCCCTGGTACAGCAGTACCGGAAAGAGCAGGGCGGTGGTCAGCCAGAAAGGGAGGTGCATCGGAAGAGACTCCGGTTTTGCCGACAGATCAGTGAGCGACTGACTTGGAAAACAGATTGATCACCGCAACGCCGGTGATGATCAGCGCCATACCAATCACCAGCAGGCTGGGCCAGCGTTTGGTGAACCCTTCACTGGCTTTCAGCCCGCTGGTTGCCACCACTTCCGCAAAAATGGCAATGCCCAGAAATAACCAACTTTTCAAAGTAAATCTCCAGTACCGCAGGAAATTGGGAAGCAGACGATACCAGCCCGCAGTGCCTTCTCACAGGGTGGCTGCAGAAATGCGAAATGCACTAAGCTGGGATTGCATGCCGGAGTTATACGAACGCATTCGCAAAACTCCGGAATGCAGGATGAGAAATGAAGGTAACTATCTGATAGGGTTGGAAAGTTGGAACAGAAAGGGTGGAGTTATACGCCCACGGTGGGAGCAGGGGTGGCTCAAAAGAGGGCGTATAACTCCGGCGGTAGCCGTGGTGGTTGGTGCTCAAGAGGTTGTTTCTATTGAAGAAACTACTGTTTTCTGAGCGCATTTGAATGGAGTTTTACGAACGGGTGATATACGAACGCGTTCGTATAATTAGCTGTTAAAGCGGTGGGTGAGGGTGCAAAGTTTTCTTGCCGTTTCACCGTAGGTTATCGCCA
>NZ_JAWOIS010000048.1:0-20443 GCF_046484525.1 Marinobacter sp. | reverse complement strand
AACGAGGCCTACTGGTGGAATGTGCGTGGCGGTGACCGTGTGAATGCGATAGAAACCGATTGCGGTACGATCGGAGTGCTGATCTGTTATGACGCGGAGTTTCCGGAGCTGGCCCGGCACCTGGTGGATCAGGGGGTGAGTATCATTTTCGTGCCGTTCTGCACCGATGAACGCCAGAGTTACCTGCGGGTCCGCTACTGCTGTCAGGCGCGGGCAGTGGAGAACCAGGTTTACGTGGTGCTGTCCGGCAATGTCGGAAACCTGCCCAACGTGCCGAACATGGAGATCCAGTACGGCCAGAGCTGCATCCTGACCCCCTGTGACTTTCCCTTCGCCCGGGACGGCATCGCGGCGGATACCGAGCCCAATGTCGAGACGGTGGCTTTCGCCGACCTGCGCCCGGAAACGCTGATCACCGCCCGGAACAGCGGAACGGTAAAGAACCTGCAGGATCGCCGGCACGATCTCTACAGCGTGAACTGGCGCGGCGAGTAATCCCGGTTGGTGGTTCTGGCTGGTACTCGAAGCCGGTCTCTGCCATATTGTGGGCCGACTGTGGCCGCTGGCCAATCGGCTTTCAAAACAACAAGTTCAGGGGCTTCATGGAAAAAACCCGGATTACCATCGTCGCGATTACAGGCATTGTTCTGTTCTTTCTTGCCAACTATTTGTGCCGGTTCCTGCTCGGTTTCAGCGGGCTGCTGGCCTCGCTGATTATTGCTGGGGCCATTGCTGCCTACCTGGGTTTTTCAGTGGCGAAAGCCCTGGAGCGCATGCCCATGGCGGAGGAAAAATCCCGCTTGCTCTGGATCTACGGCGGTTTCCTCGGGGCGCTGTTTGCCGCCTTTGCGGCTTGGCTGTTTATGGGAGAGGGATTTGATGCTGTGGTGTTGGCAACCCTGTTCCTGCACTACCTGCCGTATCCTGCCCTGGCGCACGTCTTCCTTTCCGAGGGGCTGATGCGTCGCTTTCTCGGCAGCAAGCATAAACCCTGACCACCGGAGCCCCGGATTTGAGTGAGCTACGCCTGGACACGGTATCGGTTGGCACGCTGCAGGAAGTTTCCTTGCAGATACCAGACGGGTTCGTGGCCTGTATCTCCGGCGCCTCCGGAAGTGGCAAGAGTCGTTTGCTTCGGGCGGTGGCCGACCTGGACCCCCACGACGGCCGGATTTACCTCGATGGTACCGAACAGGCCGCCCTGCCGGCCCACGAGTGGCGCAAACGGGTGGTGATGATCCCGGCGGATAGTCAATGGTGGTTTGATGAGGTCGGCGCCCACTTCGCAGAGGATGCCCGCCACACCATTCCCGCAGCCCTCGGTTTTCCTCCCGAGGTAATGGATTGGCCGGTGAGCCGGCTTTCATCCGGTGAACGCCAGCGCCTGGCCCTGTGGCGGGCGCTGGCAATGGCGCCCGAAGCCCTGTTGCTGGATGAGCCCACGGCGAACCTGGATGAAGACATGACGGCTGCCGTGGAAGCCTGGTTACTGGATGAAGTCCGGCGGCGGAACCTGGCCGTCCTGTGGGTGGCCCATGATCAGGGGCAGATCCGTCGGGTGGCGAATCATCACTACCGGATCAGCGGATCGCTGCTGGAGTCGATGAATGGAAATCATTGATCTTGCCTGGTGGAAATTGGGGCTGGCAGCCTTGCTGGTTCTGGCGCTTGCCGGAGTCAGCCTTTGGGCCAGGCTGGGTATCACCCGCAGCCTTCTCATCGCCAGTGCCCGGACCGGCATCCAGCTGGCGCTGATCGGGCTGGTGCTTGAGGCACTGTTCGCCTCGGCGAGGCTGTACTGGATTGCCCTGTTGGCAACGGTCATGCTGCTGGTGGCCGGCCGGGAAGTGATGGCTCGTCAGCAACGGCGGTTGCGGGGTATCTGGGCGTTCGGGATCGGCACCGGCGCGATGTTCGTTTCCTCCTTTACCGTGACGATACTGGCCCTGACAGTCATTATCGGCCCATCGCCCTGGTATGCGCCTCAATATGCCATTCCCCTGCTGGGCATGATGCTGGGCAATACCATGACCGGCGTGGCCCTGAGCCTGGACCGCCTCAATGAGTCCGTCTGGCACCAGCGGGCCGTCATCGAGAACCGGCTGATGCTCGGGCAGACCTGGCGAGAGGCGGTGGAGGACATCCGCAAGGATGCCATGCGCGGAGGCATGATGCCGTCCATCAATGCCATGGCCGCCGCCGGCATCGTCAGCCTGCCCGGTATGATGACAGGCCAGATCCTCGCAGGCAGTCCACCCGCTGTCGCCGTGAAGTATCAGATACTGGTGATGCTCATCATCACCGTCGGCACCGGTTTTGGTGCCCTGATGGCGGTATCCTGGGGCAGTCGCCGGCTGTTTGACGAGCGCGAGCGGCTCCGGCTGGACCGGCTGGTGAGAGTCGGCAAATGAATCGATGCTGGTCAACGCTGCAGCGAGGTTGTTATATTATAACAATTTCGAGGCCCATAACTGATGCCGGACATTTCCCATCCCATTCCAACCAACCTGATTCTGGGCTTCCTCGGTGTTGGCAAGACCACCGCCATTCTCGATCTGCTCCGGCACAAGCCGGAACATGAAACCTGGGCCGTACTGGTCAACGAATTCGGCGAAGTCGGCATCGATGGTGCGCTACTGGAGACCGAAGGGGCGTTTGTTCGGGAAATACCGGGCGGGTGTATGTGCTGCGTGGCAGGTTTGCCCATGCAGGTCGGCCTGAACCAACTGATCCACAAGGCCCGGCCGGACCGGTTGCTGATAGAACCCACGGGGCTGGGCCACCCTTCCCAGATTCTGGATACCCTGATCAGCGAGCACTACCGGGACATCCTGGCGATCGGCCCTGTGATTACCCTGGTCGATCCCCGCAAGCTGGAAGATCCGCGGGTACTGGAAAATGTGCAGTTCCGGGATCAGGTCGCCGCCGCCGATATCCTGGTGGCCAACAAGACCGACCTGTGTACCGACACTCAGCTTGCGCACCTTGACCAGTGGGCCGCGGCCCTGGAGCCCGCCAAACAGCAGGTGTTCCGTACCCTGCATGGCCAACTGTCACCCTCCTGGCTCGACGGCAAGGCGGATCCAAGAGACGTAAGTGATCCCCACGCCCACCATCACCATCATGGCAAGGCCGCGACCCCGGTACCGGATATCGAAGACGAGCCATGGCAGATGGTAGCCAATCGCGGGCAGGGGCATTTCAGTCTGGGCTGGCGGATTCACCCGAAACTGGTGTTCGACGAAAACCTGCTGATGGCGCTGGCCATGGATGAGCGTGTCGTGAGGTTCAAGGCTGTGGCGCATACCCTCGATGGCTGGCGCGCGATCAACATGGTGGATGGGGCGCTGTCGGTATCGCCTTCCGACTCACGTGAGCTGAGCCGGATCGAGCTGATCAGCGCGGTTGAGCCCGACTGTCAGGAATTCGATCAGGCGCTCCGGTCCGCAGCGGGGCTGGACTGATCATGACCAGCGCCGAACTATGCCGTTGTTTGGTCTGCACCGAGGGGCGGCCGGATCCTTTCCGGCAAATTGGCAAACAGGTCTACTTGCGGTGCCCCACCTGCCAGGCGACCATCATGGCGCCGCAATCCCGGCTGACCGCAGGGGAAGAAAAGCACATCTATGAACTCCATGAAAACGACCCGGAAGACGCAGGCTACCGGCGATTTCTTTCGAAACTGGCCAATCCGCTGACAGAACGACTGCCACCCGGGGCAGAAGGGCTGGATTTTGGCTGCGGGCCGGGCCCGGCCCTGGCCGGAATGCTGCAGGAGGCCGGTTTTGCCATGGCGCTCTACGATCCCTACTTCCACCCGGACAAGGCGAGCCTTGCACGGTCTTACGATTTCATTACCTGTACCGAGGTGGTGGAGCATCTTTGCGAGCCGGCCGAGGTTTTCAGCCTGCTGGACCGGTTGCTCAGGCCCGGCGGCTGGCTGGGTATCATGACGTGCTTCCAGACCGATGATGAGCGGTTCGATAACTGGCACTACCGTCGGGATCCGACCCATGTGGTGTTCTACCGGCAGGCAACCTTCGAATGGCTGGCCAGGAAGTATGGCTGGACGCTGGAGGTTCCGGTGAAGGATGTGGTGCTGCTGAGAAAGGACCGATAATCACCGGCCCGTCATTGTGTGGCTGCCGGGCAGGATGGCAGTAGCGGGCAGTGCTCGCCGTCGCCGGTTGGCACTGTATCGAAGGCTGCCTCTTCCTTGGCAAACCGCTCCGGCGCCAGGGTCCGGGCGCAGGAAAGGGCGGATGTTGCCTGTACCGGGCAGCCAACCCGATCCAGGGTGTACGCCAGATTGTTCCAGCCCTCGGCGTAGTCCGGGAATTGTTCCACCACCCGTCTGAAGTGGACCACCGCACCGGACCACTGCTGTTGCCCGTAGGCCAGATTTCCCTGCGCCATGATGGGAGCCGGTTGTTGCGGCCAGGTCTGCTCCGCCGTCTGGTAGGCACTGAGTGCAGCCCGGGTATGCCCGGTGGACTCCAGGTCGTGCGCGGCCCTGAGGAAAGTGAGGGGTTCTGCCGTGGCGGGTATCTGTTCGGGAGGCAGAACCACGACGGCCCAGCGCTCGGCCCGGCTCCATGTGGCGTGGAAAGCCTTGTAGGGCATGGCATGGTGCTTGCGGGTATCGGTATTGAGAATGATGGTTTCATCGTCGCTGTCATAACCCACCACCACCGCGAAATGCCACTGCGGCCACCAGTCGATGAGCAGGTTCTGCATGACCAGCACCGGATTTCCGGCACTGACTTCCTCGAGAACGGCTTCCAGTCTCGGTTCCAGCGGGTACACGACCATGTTATGAGCCCGGCCACCGGCCACCATCTCAACTTGCAGTGAGCCTTCCCGAGCGGGAATGTACACCAGTTCCTTGAGCACATCGGGGTCGGTTTGCAGCCCCTGGCTGTTTAGCATCATGGCCAGGGAAGCCGGGCCGCACTGGTACTTTTCCTGCGCGTAAAAGGGCACATCTACCAGAAGGACACGGTTGGGCAGTACGGGCTTGCCAGCCGCGGATTCAGGTTCCGGCCAGGGTGGGGTGGAGGCACAACCTGCCAGCAGGAGCAGCCCCGTCAGAGCTGCGATCCTGCTGGCAATCCTCAGTCGAGACATCGGGCGGTTCGATCAGCGAATGCAGTTGATGAACGAGAAGATGTCTGTGGCACAGAGCATATCGGTGATGATAAACACCAGCAGGAACAGCACGATAATCCCCACCACATCCTGACCGGCGGGCGCTTCTGCCAACTGTTGTTCGAAATCAGCCAGTTCGGCCGGCGTCAGATTCTGGATGCGATCCGCCACCTGATCCTTGCTCACGCCCATCTCCGCCAGCTTTTCCTGTACTTCCTGTTTTTCCAGCATGTTCAGGAGTTGTTGCCGGTCCAGTTCGATCTGTTGCTGCTGAATGATCTCTCCAGTCCCTACCATGCCGGCATGGGCGGTGGTGGAGAAAGTAGTAGCCATGGCCATAAGTACGGCCATCACCAGTGAAACCTGCTTCAGATAATTACGTATCTCGGACATTCCAGGCTCCTTCTTGTGGCGTTTTCTAAAACAGTAGGTTCAGATATGTATTCATTCAACATACAAAGTTGTCATGGTCGCCGGACTTCAAGGCGCCGTTCGGGCCAGTGGAGGATCGCCGACCGTCGAATCATTTTGCTCGCAAGCTGGGGAAAAGCCTCGTCGATCACCCCGGCGGCAAACTCCCCCAGAAAGTCCGATTTGAGAACA
This sequence comes from Marinobacter sp., assembly GCF_046484525.1. Taxonomy (GTDB): domain Bacteria; phylum Pseudomonadota; class Gammaproteobacteria; order Pseudomonadales; family Oleiphilaceae; genus Marinobacter. Next base: position 14,692 of record NZ_JAWOIS010000048.1, on the reverse strand, counting down.
GCACGCGCTTTCTGGGGGCCGGGTTCCGTATAGGGTGCTGACGAGAGTAGTAAAAAACCGTCATCGGGAATCCGGCCGCTGTCCATGTTGTTCTGGATGATGCCGGCGGCCTGGCGTATGGGGTGGGACAGATCCGGGCTGTACGGACCAATGATCAGCGCCAGGTTGGGTGCATGCAGAAAATCGAAGCCGCGCCCCAGACAGATCACCCATTCCCGGTGTTCGATATCGAGTTCCCGGTCGCTCTGGCGAATCTGGTGAATATGGCGGACGTTGCCCTGGACCAGGGGGAGCAGATCCCGCTGAACCGGTGCGGGCATGTCCGGGCGCAGGGCAGCAATCTCCGCATCGACAGTGTCGATGCGGTCCAGAGGCAGGTGGGCGAGATCAAGGGTCCGTTCGCGTCGGCCATGGAGAATCAGCGCATCCTCGTCGGTTTCAAAACCGCAAACCAGTGGATACACCGTCTGGTGCTCCCTTCCAAACAGGGTTTCCAGCTGGTCGCGAATCCTGAAGGCATGGGCACGGGCTTCGTTGGTATCGCAGTCGAAACCGGCGCAGCCGCGCTCCCGATGCCCCCGGGAAAAATGGTAGGTGATGATGACCAGGGCCCGCCGACCCTGCTTGACCGCTTCCTGCACGGTGTCTGCCAACAGGTCGCCCAAGTAGGGCCAGCCAAGCTCGAAGATGCCCCCGAGGTTGCGGAACGGGTGAATGACACCTAGTGGCGTCTGGGTCGCGTAAGGTAGGTGAATGCGTCCATCCATGCACTTCATGGCAATGATCAGGGTGTCGTGTTCTGCCAGGTAACGTTGGCGGGACAGGTAGTTGTCAGGGCTGCAGAAGCTGGCTGAGTGTTTGCGGCTGAGCTCCATCAGCCAGTCGATGCGCTCACTGAGCGGTCGCGTGTGTATAGGCTTAGTCATTGGCTGGGACCCGGATGCTCAAGGTTCTTAAACTCCACTATACGTGACCTCGCTCTCAGGTAAACAAACCCTTACAAAAAACGCCGCCGCGCAACTGTCCCATCATGGGTTCGCTTTCTAAACTAGCCGGATCAACCACCTACAACGAAATTGCCTGTGAATCCGTTATCACATCCGTTATCGAGCCTGTTCAGCCTGCGCTCACTTGTGGTCGCCCTCGCGGCTGTCTTCATCGTGGCCGGCGAGCAAATCCCCTGGGTGGCCTGGCTGGATAGGGAGTTCCTCGCATTTCTGGGCTCTGAAGAGTCCGGAGGTCTCAGTCTGCCGGTCTGGGGCCGGCTTGCGGTTGAGGCCGGTCTGTTAGTAACCGCGGGCTACCTGGTATTTGCCATCCCCCGGATGGGCGCTGCTGTTTCGTTACCGGTGACACTGCTCCTGGGCGGTGGCCTGTTGGTGCTCCAGGCGGCGCTGATGTTTTACCACGATGTCTGGCTACCTCTGGGAGAGGTCAACACCCTGCTCGCGGTCGGGTATGTGATCATGCTCTTCTGGTTGCAGCCCTACCGGCGGATCCGGTCCCTTACGGACAATGCCAGGGAGGCCCGGCTGAAGCTGGGCCAGCTATTGCTGGACCAGGGGCAGACGGATGAAGCCCTCGGAGCTATTGCCAGCTGTCCCGAAGGGGACGAGAGCCTGGATCTGCGCTATCGTATTGCTCTTCAGCAGGAGCGCAAACGTCAGTACGACAAGGCGATACAAACCTACCGGGCTATCGTCTCCCGCAAGAGAAAGTTCCGTGATGCAGCTGAACGTCTGGCCGCGCTGGAGAGTCTTGCCTCTGGGGCAGCAGGAGTAGCAGCCGGCAGCTTCGACGCTACCCAGACCCTGGTGATGCCGGACCAGTCGGTCAGCCGGCCCACGCTGGGGCGCTATGAAATCCAACGGGAACTGGGCCGGGGCGCGATGGGTGTGGTGTACCTGGGCAGGGACCCTGCCATTGCCCGCACCGTAGCTATCAAAACCCTGAGTTACCAGACCTTTGAAGGTGAGGAGCTGCAGGCTCTCAAGAGTCGTTTTTTTCGTGAGGCGGAAGCGGCGGGCCGGCTCAGCCATCCGGCCATCGTCACCGTTTACGATGTCGGAGAAGAGGCGGACCTGGCTTATATCGCCATGGATTACGCCCGGGGCCGCCCCCTGAGTGAGTTTGGTCGGGCCGGCCGGTTGCTGCCGCTGGCGACCGTGCTGGATGTGGTCGCACAGGTGGCGGATGCCTTGGCCTATGCGCACGAGCAGAAGATCGTTCACCGGGATATCAAACCGGCGAATCTGATCTATGATCCGGACAGCGGTGACCTCCGGGTTACTGATTTCGGGATCGCCCGTATCTCCGATGATTCGGTCACCAGGACCGGGAGTGTGATGGGCAGCCCCTTGTACATGTCACCCGAGCAGTTGAAAGGCCAAAAAGTGACGAATGCCTCGGACATCTATAGCCTCGGGGTTACCCTTTTCAAACTGGTGAGTGGAGAAACCCCTTACCAGGGGGACACCCTGGCCAACCTGACCTACCAGATCCTGAACAAGCGCCCGCGCAGCGTCCGTTCGTTCAATCCCGATTTGCCGAGCGGTGTGGTCAGGCTGATCAACAAGGCAATCCAGCGTGAGCCGGACAAACGTTTCGCCAGCGCTTCCGATATGGCCGAAGCACTCAGGCGCCTGGCACAGCGCGAGGCAAGGGAGGTGACCTCCTGATGGATTATGACATTGCCGGCAACTCCCATGTTGGGACAGTTCGCCAGACCAATCAGGATAGGGTGGAGTGGCGGCGCAGCCATGACGGTCGCCAGGTTTTGCTGGTATTGGCGGATGGCATGGGCGGCCATCAGGGCGGCGAGATGGCCAGTCAGCATGCGGTGGCGGCGGTACTGGATTCATTGCTGCCCGCCCTGTCTGCCTCGGTGGTTCCTGCCTCGGTGGCCGTCCGGGAGCGGCTTGACGCCGCCTTTGGTCTGGCTACGGCGAGGATACATGACGAACAGGCCAATGACGCCCGCCTGGAAAAGATGGGCACGACACTAGTGGTGGTCTGGGTCATCGATAGCACCGCTTTTATCGCCCATATCGGAGATTCCCGCTGTTACCTGATCACGGAAACCGTGCTCCGGTGCCTGACCCGGGACGATACCGTGGTCCAGAACATGATCGAGGATGGCAGCATCACCGAAGCCGAAGCTCCGAGGGTGCCTTTTCGGAACGTGCTCACCCGGGCCGTCGGCGCTTCCGATGATGCCACGCCCAGCTTCCGGGTGCAGGAACTGGCACCTGGGGAGAGCCTGCTGTTGTGTTCCGACGGGCTCACCGGAGCGTTGCCAGAGGCCCGGTGGGCTGAAACCATCGGGCAAGGCGCGAGCGCAGATGATGCTGTGCAGGCGCTGATCAATCAGAGCCTTGAAAACGGCGCCGGAGACAACGTCTCCGTTGTTTTAATGATGTTGAAGGACTGAGGTATACGAGAATGGCATCACTTTCACAGCTGGTGGACAACGTGGTGGTCCACACCTTTGAGCTGGAGCAACCCCTGACCCGGATCGGACGGCGACCGGACAATGAAATCCGTATCGACGAGATTTCCGTGAGTGGGCAGCATGCTGTTATTGAAGCGTCACCCAATGCCTACCTCGAGGGTACGATTGATTTCTACATTGTCGACAGCAACAGTACCAATGGTACCTTCGTGAACGACCTCCGGGTGGAGGGGAGGCAGCGGCTAAACAGTAACGACATGATCCGGGTCGGCTGGAATGAATTCCGGTTTATCGATGAGGATGAGAACACCCTGGAGAAGACCGCCTACATACTCGACTGACCGGTAGTCTTCCACCTGTCAGGCCTGCCTCTTCAAGACCAGCTCGGAGAAGCGCTGCAACAGACTGCTTGCCTCGGGGGCGGGTGCGACTTCATTGAGCAGCGTCTGCACATCCAGCCCTTCCCGATCCAGTTCCGGCGCCTGGACTTCCAGGTAGGCCCGCATGATGGCATCGGAAAATTCGGGGTGAAACTGCACGCCCCAGGCGCATTCGCCCACCCGAAACGCCTGGTGTGGCTCGGAATCGGACTGGCCCAGCAGCACGGCATCAGGCGGCAGTCTCAGGACCGACTGCTTGTGGGTCAGCTGCGCCCGGAATCGCCTGGGCATCGAGTTGAACAGGGAGTCTTGCCCGGCCTCGGGAAGAGATTTGACGATCCTGGTGCCGGTTTCCCGGCCCTTCGGGTGGTAGCCCACCACTCCGCCGAGGGCATGGGCCAGCAACTGGTGGCCGTAACACACGCCCAGTACGGGGACGCCGGCGTCCACCGCCTTCGCCAGCCACGCCGCTGCGTTTTCACTCCAGTCTTCCCGGTCACTGACCATGGCGGGGGAGCCGGTCACCACAATGCCGTCCCACTCCGAGGGGTCTCCCGGCTCTTCGCCGTGGGGAACATCCATTACGGTAAGCTCCAGTTCCGGGGCTAGGCCCCTGATGAACCAGTCCTCGAAATCGCCGAAGCGTGCGCGTATATCGGCGTAGGTGGTCCCCGTTTTCAGTATCAGAACTCGTGTCTTTGCCATTGAGCAGCTCACCGGACTAGCAGCGTGAATGTGATTTGTTTCTGCCTGGATCAGATTCGAAAGGAAATGTAGCCTCATGGATCCAATCGCGGGAACCATCCGTTAAGTTGCATACTTTTTCACAATTTAACCGGAATGGTGGCCTTGCATTCAATGAAATCATCTTCGAGGTTGTCTTTTTTCGTACTTGTGACGTTTTCCCTTGCGGGCTGCGGTGGCTCAGGAGGGGGGGGATCCTCTACCTCGGCCGTATCAGACAATCGCGAGCTCAACCGGTCATCAGCGGCGGAGCCGGCCACGATACTCGTGAATGGTTGCGAGGTGCAGGAGTATCAGGCGGCAATGCTGGAATATGTGAATGCCGCGCGGACGCGGGGCCGCCAATGCGGATCCGAGTACTTTCCCGCGGTTGAACTGCTCGCTTACAACTGCTCCATCGAGGCGGCCGCCACGAAACACAGTAACGATATGGCTGAGAATAATTTCTTCAGCCACATCGGTTCCGATGGTCTCCGGGTTGGCGGCCGTGTTACCGAAACCGGCTACGAATGGTCCGTGGTGGGCGAAAATATCGCTGCCGGCTTTGATGATGTCCAGTCGGTGATGACCGGTTGGCTGGAAAGCCCGGGCCATTGCCGCAACATTATGGACGCGAGGTTTACCGGAGTGTCCGTCGTCAGAGTGGATACCCGGACCGCGGACTATCCCAATTACTGGACCCAGGTATTTGCCAAGCCTCGTTAACCGGTGGGTCGCTGCGACCGGATTCGGCCGCAGTGACCCACCGGTTGGGTTCTTGCCCGACCGGTTATTCGGAGATTTCCGCGTTGTGATACACGTTCTGGACATCGTCCAGAACGTTCAGCATGTCGAGGAATTTTTCGAAAAGTGGAATATCGTCACCTTCCACCGGGGTGGTGGTCTTGGGCAGAAACTGGATTTCATCCACGTCGAATTCGATTCCCTCGAAAGCCGCTTCCAGCGCCTGCTTGGCTTTGGCGTATTCGGTATTCGGTGTGAAAACAGTGATGCGACTGTCCTCGTTCTCGATATCCGTCACGTCCACGTCTGCTTCCATCAGCGCCTCGAGTACCGCTTCCTCATCCTGTCCGCTGAAGGCGAAAATCGCGCAGTGGTCGAACATGTGGGAGACAGCCCCGGGCGTACCGATCTTGCACTTGGTCTTGGTGAAAGCGAGCCTTACATCGCCAAAGGTGCGGTTTGGGTTATCGGTCAGGCAGTCCACGATCACCATGCAGTTGCCGGGACCATAGCCTTCGTACCGGGCCGGGGAGTAATCCTCGCCACCACCGCCTTTGGCCTTGTCGATGGCTTTCTCGATCACGTGGCTGGGAACCTGGTCTTTCTTGGCCCGGTCAATGAGGCCGCGCAGCGTCAGGTTGGCCTGGGGGTCTATGCCGCCGGACTTGGCGCACATGTAGATTTCGCGGCCATACTTGCTGTAGACCTTGGTTTTTGCCGCGGCCGTCTTGGCCATGGACTCTTTGCGGTTCTGGTAGGCTCTGCCCATCTGACCTGCCTCTTCTTGCTGTTCAGGAAACGCCGGATTTTACTCAACAAAACGGTTGGGGGACAGGTCTAATGCTGTTGTGCTGATTCGACAGGGGAAACAGGCGGCGACAGGACGCCGCCCGCAGGGGTCAGATGTAATCGGTCGGCGGGGTGTAATTGTCCGGACCCATCAGGTCGATCCCGCAGGGGACATCCGAGACCCAGTTCAGGAACCGCTCCACCATCTCGGGACCTTCAAAACGCTTGCCATGCTGGGGCACGATCGTGCTCACATCCAGTCCCCGAACCATGTCGGCCCAGAGGCGGCATACTTTCTGGGAGGCTATGTAGCGCTTGTGGAAGCCCATCATGCTGGGAATGTGACGATCAAAATCCTGCACCGGCTTGTGATCGTCCTCGCCACCGAGAGAGGCACCGAGATCGCCGGAGAATAGGATCTTGGACACCGGATCGTAGAACTGCAGGTTGCCGACCGAGTGCATGAAATGTGCCGGTATGCAACTGAGGTAAGAGTCCCCGAAGGGCACCTTGGAACCGGCGTCCGGGATGCTCACGATACGATCGTAAACACTGCCGGACAATTGGTTGGTCACGTAGGTGGAAACCAGATGGGGCAGGAATCGGGCCCAGAGCCGGGAGGTGACAATCTTGGCGCGGGTGTGGACGATCCAGCGGTCGATGGCGCCGATGATGTCCGGGTCCTGGTGAGACGCAAAGACGTAGTCCATGTCCTTGATGTTCATGTAGCGCGAAGCGGCTACGGAGAGCGGGGTATAAGTCAGGTCTCCGCCGGGATCAATCAGGGCTTCGTGCTTGCCATCAACGACCAGGAACTGGTTGGACTGGACGCCCTCACCGGTTACCAGGGAATCGAACATCAGGCATTTGTGGTGTCCGTCATCGAACAGGACAATGGGCTCTGCTGCCATTACTGTCTCCCGCCAGGATATTGTTTTCGGCCGATTAGTCGGATATTGCAAACCTGGCGGAAGATTACAGAATTGATAAATGCAAAGTTTGTCACAGGTCAATTATGTGACATTCATCAAGTAATGGTTTGTTGTCGGCTGGAAGGTCAGGCCAGATCCGGCACCCGTTTGATGCCCCGGCGAATTCCCTGTTCCAGAGCGCTGGAGACCACCTTGCCCGTGAACGGAACAATGTCCTCGAAGCGGATGGTGTAATGTACCCGCGTCTGACCGTCCCGGGTGTCTTCGAAGCGAATTCGTCCCAGGTGATTGCGTATCGGGCTCATGCTGGTGACCGTGTATTCGATTAGCGTTTCCGGCTCGAAGCTGAGAACGGTTTCCTCCAGGCTGATAGGTCCGATGCCGATCTTGCGAACTGAACCGATGCCGTTGGGATCGGCCTGGTCGCTGTCCCGGATCCGCTTGACAGGAGCACCCAGCAGCTTGCCGAAGCGCTGATGGTCCGCGAACAGGGCGAACACTCGTCGTCGCGGGATATTGAAGGTTTCTTCGATTTCTATCGTGTACTGTGCCATGGCGCAATCTCTTGTTGTTGGCGATGGCTCCAGAGTAACGGTTTGGCGTATCCAACAAAAGTCGTAGACGAACCACCCGATCACTCTGGCCCTCAGTGACGGGCCGTGTGCCGGTAATCCCTGGGCGATTGGCCCATAACCTTCTTGAATAGGCGGGAAAAATAGTAAGCGTCGTCGTAACCCAGGTGGCGGCTGATGTCGGCAAAACTCAGGCCGGTGGTGTCCAGCATCTGGCAGGCGCGTTCCACTTTCAGGTGCAGGAAATGCTGGATGGGAGAAGTACCTGTCTGTTCCCGGTAGCGGGTGGCAAAGTGCGCCGGAGAGAGGCCTGCCAGATCTGCCAGTTGTTCGAGGGTAAGGCGATCTTCCAGATGTTCCCGCATGTAGTTGTGGATGGTGTCCAGTTCGGACTGGCGTTCCTGGCTGGTGTCATCCGCATTCAACGGTACCGCAGCCAGTAGCTGACGCAGTCGGTTGGCGGCATGGATCAGTCCCCGGGTGCGGAAGCCGGTCTGGCGTACCGAGAGCAGACCGTTGAAATCCACGAGCAGCCGGGGCTGGCGGCCCAGGTGCCGGATGCGGGTAGGGTCATCAAATCCCATGTACTTGCGGAAGTCCTCGGCCAGCGGGCCGGTGTAGTGCACCCAGTGGATGGTCCAGGGATTGCCGGGATCGGCGGTATAGCGATGGCTGGCTCCCGCAGGCAGCAACAGTAAATCACCGGCCTCCACGGTATAAGGCTCTCCTTCGACGTTCAGGAATGCCTTGCCTTCCGTGCAATAGATCAAAAGATTGTCGCGATGGTGCTCCCGGTGCATGTGGTGGCCGGCGGCCTTGCGATAGTGCCCGAAGGCCAGTGGATAGAGCTCCCGGGTCAGGGGGTGACTGGCGAGCAGGCGGACAATGGGCTCCGGCACCACGTAGCGGACGCTGTCCGGTGGTACCGGCCATTGCGAGGTTTGCGCTGTAGATTTTCTGATCTGAAGACTGCTCATCGAAAAATAATCCATTATGGGCGAAATTTAGTCAATCACCTCCGGCCAAACCACGTGCTAGGATTTTTGCAATCGTGGCCGAACCCCGCCGGGGCGAGGCTGTTCCCACATAACAACAAACCAGGGATTTCAACATGAAAAATGTTCCCCAGTATATTGCCGGTGAATTTGTCCAGAGCCAGACCAGCAACTGGATCGACGTCACCGATCCTGCCACCAACGAAGTGATCGCCAAGGTGCCGTGCGCCACCGAAGAGGAGATGCGCAAGGCCATCGATAACGCCGGAGAGGTGTTCAAGACCTGGAAAGAAACCCCGGTTTCCGAGCGCGCCCGGGTCATGCTCCGTTACCAGGCGCTGTTGAAAGAGCACCACGATGAGATCGCCGAAATTCTGTCCCAGGAAACCGGCAAGACTTTCGAGGATGCCAAAGGCGACGTGTGGCGTGGTATCGAGGTAGTCGAGCATGCGGCCAACGTGGCGTCCATGATGATGGGCGAGACCGTCGAGAACGTGGCCCGCGAGGTGGATACCCACTCCTGGATCCAGCCGCTGGGCGTGTGTGCGGGCATCACTCCGTTCAACTTCCCGGCCATGATTCCACTGTGGATGTTCCCGATGGCCATTGCCTGCGGTAATACCTTCATCCTGAAGCCGTCCGAGCAGGACCCTCTGACTCCGATGCGACTGGCTGAGCTGTTCGAGGAAGCCGGTGCGCCCAAGGGCGTCCTGCAGGTAGTCCACGGTGCCAAAGAACAGGTTGATACCCTGCTGACCGATCCGGCCATCAAGGCCATCTCCTTTGTCGGCTCTGTCCCGGTTGGCCGTTACATCTACGAAACCGGCACCCGCCACATGAAGCGTGTCCAGAGCTTCGCCGGCGCCAAGAACCACATGGTGATCATGCCGGATGCGGACAAGCAGCAGGTCATCAACGCCCTGGTGGGTGCCTCCGTCGGTGCCGCCGGCCAGCGCTGCATGGCGATTTCCGTTGCCGTGTTCGTGGGCGAGGCCCAGCAGTGGATTCCGGAACTGAAAGAAGCCATGGCCAAGGCCCGTCCGGGTGCCTGGAACGATTCCGGTGCCAGCTATGGCCCGATCATCAGCGCTAAGGCCAAGGACCGCATCGAGTCCCTGATTGCCACTGGCGAGGCCCAGGGCGCCAAGCTGATGCTGGACGGTCGCGGCTGCACCGTTGACGGCCTGCCGGACGGCAACTGGGTAGGACCGACTTTGTTCAGCGAAGTCACTCCGGACATGGACATCTACAAGGAAGAGATCTTCGGGCCGGTACTGTCCTGTGTGAACGTGGACAACCTGGGCGAGGCGATCGACCTGATCAACCAGAGCCCCTACGGCAACGGGACCTCCATCTTCACCAACCACGGTGGTGCCGCCCGTCGCTTCCAGCACGAGATCGACGTGGGCCAGGTGGGTGTGAACATCCCCATTCCGGTGCCCCTGCCGTTCTTCTCCTTCACCGGTTGGAAAGGCTCCTTCTACGGTGACCAGCACGCCTACGGCAAGCAGGCGGTTCGCTTCTATACTGAGACCAAGACGGTAACGTCCCGCTGGTTCTCCAGTGAAGCGACCTCCTCTGACACCAATTTCTCCATTCAGCTTCGTTAAAGCGTTGAGGGTGAGGTCTTGGGCCGGAAGCCTTTCCGGCCCCTTCTTTCTACCCTTTTGACATGACAGGAGCCTGGTAATGGACTTTAACCTGACCGAAGACCAGCTGGCGTTCCGGGATGCGGCCCGGGCCTTTGCCGAGAAATCCATGGCCCCCCATGCCGCCCGGTGGGATGATGAACACATATTCCCGGTCGACGTGATGAAGGAAGCCGGTGAGATGGGCTTCATGGGCCTCTACACCCCGGAATCCCTGGGTGGCATGGGGCTGTCACGACTGGATACCTCAGTGATTGTGGAAGAGCTGGCAGCGGCCTGCCCGTCCACAGCCGCCTTTATCACCATTCATAATATGGCGACCTGGATGGTGGCCAGCTTTGCCTCCGATGATCTGAAACAGGAGATCGTGCCCAAGCTCGCCAGCGGCGACTGGCTGGCCTCTTATTGCCTGACCGAGCCCGGCGCCGGCTCTGATGCGGCCAGCCTGCGCACCAAGGCCGTGCGTGACGGCGACAGCTACGTGATCAACGGGAGCAAAATGTTTATTTCCGGCGCTGGCAGCACCGATATCCTGGTGCTGATGGCCCGGACCGGCGATGCGGACAGTGGTTCCAAAGGCATTTCCACCTTTGTGATTCCCGCCGATGCCGAGGGCGTTTCCTACGGCAAGAACGAGGACAAGATGGGCTGGCACAGCCAGCCGACCCGTCTGGTCAGCCTGGAGAATGTGCGCATCCCCGCCAGTAACCGGGTGGGTGAGGAAGGTGATGGCTTCGCCATTGCGATGAAAGGCCTGGACGGTGGCCGTCTCAATATTGCCACGTGTTCTCTGGGCGGTGCCCAGGCGGCACTGCTCCGGGCCCGCAATTACATGCACGAGCGCGAGCAGTTCGGGAAGCCACTGGCGGCGTTCCAGGCTCTGCAGTTCAAGCTGGCGGATATGGCCACCAACCTGGTGGCGGCCCGGCAGATGGTGCGACTGGGTGCGTTCAAGCTCGACAGCGGCGACCCGGAAGCGACCCTGCACTGTGCCATGGCCAAGCGCTTTGCGACCGATGCCTGTTTCGATGTGGTCAATGAGGCGCTTCAGTTGCATGGTGGCTATGGTTATATCCGGGAGTACCCGCTGGAACGCTATGTCCGGGATCTGCGGGTTCACCAGATTCTGGAAGGCACTAACGAGATCATGCGCCTGATTATTGCGCGCCGGTTGTTGGACGACGGCGTGGCTGAGGCGATTCAGTGAGTTGAAGGCTAAAAATGGGGTCAGAAGAAGGTGTTCTTCAGACCCCTCGTGCAAGTCAAACCCGGGGTCAGATGAAAGCCTTCATCTGACCCCATCTTCAGGAAGGAAAAAAACATGAGCGACCTCATCCAGCTCGAAAAACGCGGACACATCGCAATCCTGACCATCGACAACCCGCCGGCCAACACCTGGACCGCGGAATCCCTGCAAGCCCTGACCAAAACCATTGAGGAGCTCAACGAGGACAAGCACATCTTCGCCCTCGTCGTTACCGGGCAGGGTGAAAAATTCTTCTCCGCCGGTGCCGACCTGAAATCCTTTGCCGACGGCGACAAGGCCAACGCCAACTACATGGGCCAGCTGTTCGGTCAGGCCTTCGCCGCACTGACGGCTTTCCGCGGTGTCTCCATTGCCGCAGTGAACGGCTATGCCATGGGTGGTGGCCTGGAATGCGCCATGGCCTGTGACATCCGCATTGCAGAAGAGCACGCCCAGATGGCGCTGCCGGAGGCCAGTGTGGGCCTGCTGCCCTGTGCCGGTGGCACACAGAACCTGCCCTGGCTGGTAGGTGAGGGCTGGGCCAAGCGCATGATCCTCTGTGGTGAGCGCGTTGATGCCGACAAGGCCCTGAAAATCGGTCTGGTGGAGGAAGTGGTACCCGCCGGAAAAGGTTTGGAAAAGGCACTGGAACTGGCCGAGGGTGCCTGTAAACAGAGCCCGTCTGCCGTTGCCCGTTGCAAGAACCTGATCATGAGTGCCCGGGATGGCCGCAGCCACAGCGATGGCTGGCGCATGGAGCGGGAGCTGTTCGTGGAGCTGTTCTACACCGAAGACCAGCGGGAAGGCGTGAACGCATTCCTTGAAAAGCGCAAACCGCAGTGGAAGAACCGGTAACCGCCGGGGCGAGGTCTGTTATGAGCGATCAACCGATTGTCTTTGAAGAGTGGAAGACCGCCGACGGCAGCGTAATTGCCGTGGCCCGGCTGAACACTCCGAAAAACCTGAACTCACTGTCCATGGACATGATTCACCTGCTCAAGCCCCAGCTTCAGCGGTGGGCGAAGGACCCGCAGGTGTGCGCGGTCTGGCTCGAGGCCGAAGGTGACAAGGCGTTCTGCGCCGGGGGCGATATAGTCTCCCTTTACCGCAGCATGACCGAGCCCGGTAATGCCAGTGAGGGCGAACGATTCTTCACCGAGGAGTATGAGCTGGACTACCAGATCCATACGTTCCCGAAGCCCCTGATCTGCTGGGGGAACGGTATCGTGATGGGCGGGGGTATCGGACTCATGGTGGGCGCCTCCTATCGGGTGGTGACCGAAAATTCGAAAATGGCCATGCCCGAGGTGAACATCGGCCTCTATCCCGATGTGGCCGGTGGCTGGTTCCTCAATCGCATGCCGGGACGTATCGGCCTGTTTCTTGGGCTGACCGGAGCCCGGATCAATGCTTCCGATGCGCTGTTCGTGGGTATGGCAGACCGTTTTGTGAAGCACAGCCTCAAGGAGCGGGTGATCGAAGCGCTCACCGCGACTGAGTGGCGCGATGACAATGCCCATGCCGTGGTCGGTCGAGTGCTCCGCCAGTTTGAGCAACACAGCCAGGACGTCCTGCCGGAGTCGCCGGTTCGACAACACTTTGACGAGATCAACCAGGTTACCGATGCCGACTCCCTGGAGCAGGTGGTCAATCAGCTGACCGAGCTGGGCAGTCGAGAAGACTGGTTGGGCAAGGCCACCAAAGGGCTTGGCAATGCCTCGCCTACCTCTCTGACACTGGTTTGGCGACATCTGCATGGCTGCCGGCACGATAGCCTCAAGGAGGTACTGGACAAGGAACTGGTGCTGTCCTGCAACTGCCTGAAAAAGGGCGAGTTTGCCGAAGGTATCCGGGCACTGCTGATCGACAAGGATCTTCAGCCTCGTTGGCGCTACGCCTCGCTGGAAGAAATGGACAGCGACTGGATCGACGACTTTTTCAACTGATTGCCGGATCGGCCGCGGGGAGCCGCGGCCCACTCACCGGAATACAACAACAAGGGGAAGAGATATGGCAAAGATTACATTTATCGGTCTGGGTAACATGGGTGGTCCCATGGCCTCGAACCTGGTCAAGGCCGGTCATGAAGTGACGGTGTTCGACCTGTCCAAAGCGGCCGTCGAAGCACTCGTGGGCGAGGGCGCCAAAACCGCGGACACTGCCGAAGCAGCCGCCCAGAGTGCGGAATGTGTGATCACCATGCTGCCGGCCGGCAAGCACGTGGAAGCGGTTTACCTCGGCGCCGATGGTCTGCTGGCCAAACTGCCGGCAGGAACCCTGGTCATCGACTCCTCCACCATCGCGCCGGAAACGGCCCGTGGCGTGGCGGAGGTTGCAACTGACAAGGGCCTGGATTTCATCGATGCACCTGTCTCTGGTGGGGTCGGTGGTGCCAAGGCCGGCACCCTGACCTTCATCTGTGGTGGTGAGGAAAGCACCTTCAATCGCGCCAAGCCGATACTCGAGGGCATGGGCAAGAACATCTTCCACGCCGGTCCCCACGGCTCCGGCCAGGTCGCCAAGATCTGCAACAACATGCTGCTGGCGATCCTGATGGCAGGCACCAGCGAGGCGCTGGCCCTGGGTGTACGGAACGGCCTGGATCCTGCCGTGCTCTCCGAGATCATGAAACAGAGCTCCGGCGGCAACTGGGCCCTGAATGTCTACAACCCCTGGCCGGGTGTCATGGAAGGGGTGCCCGCCTCCCGCGACTACCAGGGCGGTTTTTTGGTCAATCTGATGACCAAGGACCTTGGCCTCGCCTTCGACAACGCCGTCAAGAACCAGGCCTCCATCCCCATGGGCGCCCTGGCGCGCAACCTGTTCCAGTTGCACGCCGGGCAGGGCAATGGCGAACTGGATTTCTCCAGCATCCAGCGCCTGTACAAGCCGGAGTGATCTGAACGCGCATGATGGTGAAAACGGGGTCAGAAGAATGCTTTCTTCAGACCCCAAGGCCATGCTCAGGGGTCTGATGAAAGCTTTCATCTGACCCCATCTTCACCCCCAACGCTGGATTTTCTCCGAACGCGCTGGTACCTTCTCCAACTTCGCGGGCACCCCCATCAAGGATCCGATGGCACATTACCCGCACCGATTCAACGGACCGAGTCAACCCTTCAAGGACTGAAGACATGCCCCAGGCAAGCGGACTGCAGTTCACCGCCCGTGTCGGTGACTTCCCCTCTGATCATTTCGCCGTGGTCGCCTT
>NZ_JAWOIS010000039.1:0-5031 GCF_046484525.1 Marinobacter sp. | reverse complement strand
CACCCGGAGTTACGCCGGAAACAGCAGATGGAATGTCCACAGACAAAATTGATAGCATCATCGAAGCCATCAAATACGAACGCTATCAATGGAAACCAGTCAAGCGGACTTACATCAAAAAGACAAACGGAAAACTACGACCACTCGGCCTACCCACATGGAGTGACAAGCTATTACAGGAAGTAATAAGGTCCATTCTGGATGCTTATTACGACCCACAGTTCAGCGAACATTCTCACGGATTTAGGCAATCGAGAGGCTGTCACACAGCCCTACAAGAACTACAGCACACTTGGAGAGGTACAAAATGGATCATCGAAGGCGACATCACAGATTGTTTTGATCGTA
The DNA here is from genome assembly GCF_046484525.1 of Marinobacter sp. Classification (GTDB taxonomy): domain Bacteria; phylum Pseudomonadota; class Gammaproteobacteria; order Pseudomonadales; family Oleiphilaceae; genus Marinobacter. The sequence goes on along the minus strand of NZ_JAWOIS010000039.1, from coordinate 4,683 downwards.
CATCTTGATGCCTCTTTAAAAACGCAAGTGCTTAACAGTGCCAGCTTTGAGTTGACGAAGGGAGTTGAGAGTTTCGGCTTGATCGGGGAACAAATAGAGACCGGTGTTTGGGTCACGAGTCATTTCGATCCGGCCAGTACGGATAAGGTGATAGATCCAGTGAGGGGTAACCCCGAGTTGAGGTGCAATTTGTGGGATGGTTAGGTAGCCAGGGATGTGACGCGGGTGGGACTGGCTGCGCTTGAGGAAAATGCGATGCTTCAAGCGGATGGTCCGGACCGTGCTAGGCAAAACCGCTTGGGGGTTCTTCGGTGAGGTCAGACCGAGTTGGGTCAAATGTTGAGCGATTTCTTGGTCGGTTTTGCCTTGTTGGTTGAGTTGCAAGATCAGGTCTTCCATGTGGGCTGCGGAGGAAAGGCGAGAGAAGGCGCCCACCGTGACGGTCACGATGGCCGTGGTGGATTCACCACCTTTCCAAACGATGCGGGTCTGGATCTTGTCATGGGCCACATGGTGGATAACGACTTTATCGATCAGACAGCGCAGCAGGGCTTTCTTCTGTGAAGTGGGCAGGAGTTCTTCCTGGTCCCAGATTTGGGGAAGTTTTTGAGCGATGCGGGAAAAAGCGGCTTTGAGTTCGGGTGGCAGGGAGGGGGGATTTTGGGTTGGCTGTTGTTGAAGCGCCAGCCGGTCTTCAGCTTCTTGGAGGGCTACGAGAGCGGCTTCCCAGCGTCGTTCCAGTTCTGCCGCCACCAGGCGGTTATCTGGATCGACCTGGTTATACTGGTGTTGCGCCAACGCGGCCTGATATCGCAAGCGTTCCAACTGCTGTTCTTGAGCTTGCCGGGCTTGCTGGTCGACCTCGGCGTGCGTTTGTAAGGCCCGTTCGTAAACATCCAGTTCGCTGGGGGACAAGGCTTGAAAGAAAGCCTGCACTACGAAATCATCGATTGGTCGAGATCGAATGCGCTGGCAGACCGGAACCTGGTATTGTTGGTGCAGGAAATTGCACTGGTACTCCGGCCCGCCTTTATACTGCACCACCATTTTGTGGCCGCATTCGCCGCAGTACACGATCCCATGCAGAAGTGTCGCCCCGGGACGGGGAACGCCGCGCGTTTTGTTGCGATCGTATTCGGCGTAATTGTCCTGGAGCATGGCCTGGATGCGTTCAAAGGTTTCCCAGGAAATGTAGGCGGGATATTTATCCTTCACGACGATCTTCCACTTTCCAAAAGGCACGTGCTTGGTTTTCGATCGACCGGAACCCAACTCACGGTGAGTTTGGCTGCGTCCGTAGACGAAGGCTCCGGCAAAGGCCGGATTCTTCAGGATCGACAAGATAGCCGCCACACTGGGCCGGTTCCAGATCAAGTCGCCAAAGCGATCCTGCTGCGGCAGGGTGAAATGCTCCTGGTTGAAAAAACGCAGCACTCGGTTAGCTGATTTTACTCGCAAAAAAGTATCGAAGACCAGTTGAATGCGATCCTGAATCTCCTGGTTGGGGTCTTTGAGCACCCGTCCATCTTCCTGCCGCACCAGACCCATAGGCAAGGCCAGTGCCAGTTCGCCGCGCTGGGCCTTGTTGAGCAGGCCAGCCGTGAGGCGCGAGCGAATCGTGTGCAGTTCGAACTCAGACAGTTGACCTTTCAACCCCAACAGCAGGCGTCCGTTGGTGGAGGCGGGATCATAAACGCCATCCCGATCCGCGATCAGGCAGTCACGGTATCCACAGATGTCCAGCAGCGGATACCAGTCGGAGCAGTTGCGCGAAAGCCGGGTCACTTCCGAAGACAAAATAATCCCGACTTCTCCCAAGGTGACCCGTGCGATGACCTCCTTGAAGCCTTCCCGATTTTGGGCGACGGCGGCCGTTTGGCCCAGATCGGTGTCGATGATCTGGATCTCTTCCGAGCGCCAGCCGAGTTCAAGGGCGCGCAGCTGCAGGGCATACTGCAGGCGCAGGCTCTCCTGATTGGACAGGACTTGCTGGACCGTCGATTGACGGATGTAAATCAGGGCTTTGCGCATCAGGTGGGCAGGCGTGATGAGTTCTGAGGTAGTCATGGATCACCTCCTGGATAATGGCGGTGAGTTCCGCCGTGATTTGGATTTGGCATTGGGGGGATAGGTTTTCCCAGACGTTTCGGGGCTCAATGGACATAAGACCTCCTCAGCCTCAGCCACAGAGAGCAGCTCTTGCACGGCTGCTAACGTCAGTTTGGTGAAGACTCTGAGCTGGGCTGGCCGGAGGGTAGTGGCGGAAAGCAAAATGCGCAAGAGCATCTGCTCCCGATAAACCACCAAAACATACTGTGCATCCGCCAGGGTCGAATAGGTGACGACCCGGAAAGTACGTCCAAAGAGCGGATGCGTTGGGTCGGTGACCTCGACGGTTTTTGCCCGCTCTCCATCTGGGTAGTGGAAGGGGGTATTAAGTTGTGGGTTCGTTCGGGAGTATTCCTCATGGGGTTATCTTGAACTGTCTGCGCAAACGCATCAAAGACGAACGCTTCATTGACCTCATCCGCAAGATGTTGCAGGCAGGAGTAATGGAAGCAGGTAATCTCGCTCCAACCTACTCCGGGACGCCTCAAGGCGGATTATGCAAAGCTTTGCATAAACCGCCTTATGCAAAGAAAGCTATTATGAGTCCTCTGCAAAAAGCTGATCTTTAACAACCGACAAGCGAAACGTATACCAGTCTTGGGTGTAGCCAGCGGCTCATGGTCATTCATGCTCAGTACGCCACTGTCACACACGAACCCATGCTGGAGCTCAGTGACCGACTGGCCGGCCTGATGCCAGCCGGCAATCTGGATTCGGTTGCCTTCAGCAACTCCGGGAGCGAGGCCGTGGAGGCTGCCCTGCGTCTGGCCCGGCAGGCGACCGGCCGTGCCAACATCATCACCTTTCACGGAGGCTTTCACGGACGCACCGTGGGCGCCGCGTCACTGACGTCCTCGGCGGCCAAGGTCAGGACCGGCTTCCATCCAATGATGGCTGGCGTGGTGTTCGCTCCCTTCCCGCACACCTATCGCTATGGCTGGGATGAGAAAACCACGACGGCATTCTGTCTGCGGGAACTGGATGAACTGTTCAAGACGCAGAGCGCTCCGGACGATACGGCCGCCATGATCATCGAGCCGGTACAGGGCGAGTACGGTTACTATCCGGCCACCGAAGAGTTCCTGCAGGGCCTGGGGGAGCGATGCCGCGAACATGGCATCCTGTTGATCACGGACGAGATCCAGGCCGGTTACGGCCGTACCGGCCGTTTCTGGAGCCAGCAGCATTTCGGCGATGTGAGGCCTGACATCCTGATTACCGCGAAGGGGCTGGCAAGCGGCTTTCCCCTGTCGGCAATCGCTGCTTCCGAGTCCCTGATGAACAAGGGGTACCCGGGCTCCCAGGGAGGTACCTACGGAGCCAATGCGGTGGCCTGTGCGGCGGCGCTGGCCACCCTGGATGTGATGGAGGACGAGAAGCTGGTGGACAACGCCGAGGCTCGGGGACGTCAGCTTCTGGAACGGCTGCAGGATCTGCAGACCCGGTATGAGTGGATCGACGAGATCCGGGGCAAGGGCCTGATGCTGGGCATGGAGATTGCGGATGGTCCCGACCGCCCGCGGCCCGATATTGCCGCGCGGCTCCTGCAGGCATCCGAGGAGCGTGGTCTGTTGTTGCTGCGCTGCGGCACCGATGGCCAGGTGGTACGATGGTTGCCACCCCTGGTGGTCAGCGAGGCCGAGGTTGACGATGCGGTCAACCGGTTCAGTGAGGCACTGGCGGCGGTGGCGGCGGAATCATGACTGAAGTGCTGGTTCTCACGGCACCGGATGAACCGGCGCTGCCGGGACTGGACGGATTGCCGGACGATATCCGTGTCACCCATGTCCGCGAGGAGGATGAACTGCGCAATGGCCTGCAGCGCGCCGATATCCTGGTGGTTACTGATTTCCGCTCTGGAATGCTTGCCAGATGCTGGCCCGAAGATCCGTCGGTACAGTGGGTGCATGCGACCAGTGCCGGGGTTGATGCCCTGATGTTTCCGGCCCTGACTGACAGCGGGATTCCCGTCACCAATGCCCGGGGTGTGTTCGACCGGGGTATCGCGGAGTATGTACTGGGCGCTGTCCTGATGTTTGCCAAGGATACGCTGGGCAACCTGCGGTACCAGAGCGAACACCGCTGGGTGCACCGTGATACCGCGCTGATCCGTGAACAGCGTGCACTGGTGGTGGGCGCGGGATCGATAGGGACCACGACCGCGCGGTTGCTGTCCGCCGCCGGCATGCGTGTCACCGGAATCGCGCGTAGCGCGCGGGATGTCGAGGGTTTCGAGGCCGTTCATGCCCAGGATCGGCTGGCCGACTGCCTGGCGGAGAGCGACCATGTGGTCATCACCGCGCCACTGACGCCGGAGACGGAAGGGCTGTTCGACGAATCCATGCTGCGGAAAATGAAACCTGGCGCCTGCCTGATCAATGTGGGCCGCGGACCGATCGTGCGGACCGACGATCTTGTTGCTGTGCTGCGGTCCGGTCATCTGGGCGGAGCGGCGCTGGACGTGTTCGAGGAGGAACCGCTTCCGGAGGATCATCCGCTTTGGGACCGTCCCGAGGTGATGATTTCCGCCCACATGGCCGGTGACTTCATCGGCTGGCGACGTGCCCTGGGCGA
>NZ_JAWOIS010000024.1:0-14356 GCF_046484525.1 Marinobacter sp. | reverse complement strand
CTTTGATCAATATAGGAGGCGCTGATTAATGCTGTATAGCCCTGAGCGAGCGTTAAGTATCCGCTGCACTTCTCCTCCGGTTATATTCACGAGCAATTCTCGATAGCTCATCGATTTTCAAGATATGAGAGAAGCTGATTTTCTCCAGGGTCTCTCTCAAAGACGCTATCTTCAGGTCTGACCCATAGCGGTCATGGGACATGGAATTAGATTTCCGGCCTGACAGACGGTCGATCTCGTAAGACCTAGCGCGCACGGCCCGAAGATAGTCGGCGAATGTGTGACGGAAAGAATGAAAAGTGACCTTTTGCCGACGATCCTGAGAAATGAAAGCTTCTTTACGTCGTCCAAACCACTTGCTGAAGTTCCCGCTGTATCCTTGTTCGGTAAATTTGAGTTCAGGAAACAGCCGCTTCTCTCCCCGCTCTCGCTGCGTATTAACGAATTCGAGAAACCCGATCTTAAGAAGCTCGCGATGTATCGGAACCTGCCGGATGCTCGCGGGGTTCTTCAGCTTTTGGTCAGGCCTTGCTGAGCGGAAGTGGATAACGTCGATGCCGTCCACCACCTCAATATCGTCGAGGTATAACTGACAGATTTCGTTAACCCGACCTCCGGTATACAGTGCGACTAAGGGGGCCCAGAAGTAACTCTCTCGACGGAGTGCCTTGAAGTTGTGGACTGTCGGGTCGAATAGCCTCTGAAGTTCAAGATCAGTGAAAGGAAAGCGATCATCCTTCTCTCGCTTGGACTCCTTGATCTTCATTTTTGCAATTGGGTTTTCCTTGGCGTAGCCGTGGTCATGAGCCCAATTGAAAAAGGTCGATAGCTTCGTGAGGTTATTGTTTACCGTGGTCGTGGATATCGGCTCGTACTCAATGTCGCTCTTCTGGATTTCCTCGAACGAGAGATCCTTGGTTGCCGGCATCTTGTTTTTGTTTTTCGGGTAGAGACTGTACTTCTCTTTGAACAAGCGAGCAGTGGCTCGATCAACTTTTTCGATGGGAAGATCACCGCAGAGCTCGATGAAATAGTTGATCGCGACAGTAGTGGCTTTAATTGACCGCTCCTCGAGGCCTGCTCGAGTTCTCTCGGCCTGAAACTTATCCCGAAGTTCCGAGATTAGCGGTCCGTTCTCTTCGTGCTGGGGCGATTGCGTCTCCGGCTGGCGGAATTCTGGGAAGTAGTGCTTGACCGCTTTAAGGCGAGCCTCCTCAGGAGCTCCTTTCTGCAGTAGTGATCCATAGGCAAGAGCCGCACTCTTGGCCTCAAGGTAGCGCAATGGGAAGTCTTGCAGTTCCTCCTCTGGGACCCCTTTAGCCTCATTGAGATGCTTTCTGATGGTTCTCTCTGCGGACCTGGTCTGGGTGGGCCAGGGTTCATGGCCGCGTATGATGTCGTGGATCTCGTCCAGCTCGAGCTCGATGGGGGTCAAATCGTCCTCGGGACCGGTGGGTAATTCACCCCGCGCCCACATCACCCTGTAGAGGCTGATTTGATCCGCTATGTACTCGTTAAGCTTTTCTTGTATTAGATCGGGATTGGATTTCTTAGCCAAGGCGCAACTGACCTCGATACGCTCAACTAGTTGAAGCAATCTCAAGGCCCGCCTGCGAGCATTCTGAACGGATTCCGTCCTCAAGCTGACTTTGAGGTCAGCGCGCCGCAGAAGCCTTGATGTGGCCGGAGAAAATCGTTTACGGAAATAATAAATTCGGCTTGCAGAAATGAAAAGGTACGCGCCCATGTGTCCAACTTTGTGTCCAAGTGAACGAGGCGCGTACCTCTGGGGTATTTCAATAACCTGTAAAATCAACAGGTTGGTAGGTGTTTGGTGGAGACGGCGGGAATTGAACCCGCGTCCGCCAGCACTCAGCCTTGAGGTCTACATGCTTAGTGTCCTTCTATTGATTTAACCTCGAGCGACCCGAAGGTCAGGGTGCAAGAGGCGAGCTCTTTAATCTTAGCCGCTATCCAGTGAGCTCTGGGTAGCGGAGCAGCCTATAAGCGATGACGTCCTGGGATGTTACTACTGAGTTATAGGCGCCTCAGCCAGGACGACTGGAACGGCTTACGCCGCCAGTGCGTAGTTTTCGTCGTTTGCGACTATTTTAAAGCAGCTTTGGATTTACGAGATTCGCTGCCATCTCGACATGCACCCAAGGGTTCGTCACCGGCGTCGAAGCCAAGTCGTCCCCCTAGTGATCCCAGTATATGTGTCCGGATTACCGGACTTCAAGGGTTAATTGCGCGATTTATACCTACCCCTGCTCAGCTTGCGTGGCGCTTCACTGCTTCGGGTCGTCCGGCCAGGGCCGCGTGGCTCAGGGCTTCGAAGCTTTCCCGGAAGTAGTCCATCACCGCATGGGGATCGGCGTGGATGGCCTTGTCCACGGTGATGCCGAACTGTACGGTGCCGGCATAGCTCAGGATGCTCATCCCGATGCCGATGTTGCCGCTTTGGGGCACCCAGAACATGGGCTGGGTCAGTTTGCTTCCCGCGAGGTACAGAGGCTCTTTGGGTCCCGGCACGTTGGTCAGTACGGCGGAGGCTTTGTTGCTGAGCAGATCCAGGGCCCGTCGTTCAATAACATCGGGGCCCCGACCGAATAAATCAAGAAGGCTGTAGGTGACCTGGGCCTGATAGGAGCGTTTGAGCCGGTTCATGTTCTCCTGCACCTGCCGGAAGCACATGACTGGGTCCATCACTTCCAACGGCAGCGTGACCAGCACCAGACCAAACTTGTTGCCGAGGGTCTCTATGGGTTGATCAAGAGGTCGCAGGTTGAACGGCACGGCCACGCGGATTCCGCAATCGGGGATTTTTTCCTTGTGAGCCGAAAAATGCCGCTGTAATGCCCCGGTGACCGTACAGAGCAGGGCATCGTTGATGGTGCCACCCAGGGCCCTGGCGCAGGCTTTCACTTCGTCCAGGTCCAAAGGGTCTGCCCAGGCCACCTGTTTGCGTCCGGAAAGCGGCTCCTTCAGCCCCGTTTTGGGCTCAATGGGGGCCAGACCGAGTTTGACCAGGTCCAGGGCGATGGCGCTGGCGGTGGACGCCAGTTTGAGGGGATAGTCAGGCTCTTCCCGGACGGACTGGATAAACAGCCTGGCCTGATTTGTGGCAGTTTGCGCGTTGTCCAACGCGCGGTGGAAAAATTGCTGGAATGCGGATCTTTGGTGGGGTTTTGATCGACGCTTTGATGCCACTTTGCCCAGCTTGGGTTCTGGGGTTTTATCGGTAAGCGACAGCATCACCCTAACCAGTGAGATGCCATCGGCAATGCAATGGTGGATGCGAATCAGAAGTGCGCCGCCGGTCCCATAATTGTCGATGTAATGCATTTGCCAGAGTGGCTGCCGGAAATCCAGCGACGTACTGTTCATGTCACTGACCAGTTTCTGGAGCTCGGCTTTGTCGGCCTTGCCCGGCAGGGCGATCCGGTGCAGATGGTTGTCCAGGTCGAACAGGGGGTCATCCTGCCAGTAAGCGCGGTCCCCGGTGTCTACAACTCGCTGCCGGAACCGGTTGAAGCACAGGAATCGCTCCTCGATCGTTTGCCTGAGCCGGTTCATGGAAACTGGGCGTTCCAGGGTCCACACCCCGCAGATCATCATGGGGTTCTGCGGGGTGTCCATACGCAGCCACGCGCGATCAACGGCGGACATGGGTATCTGATTAGATGACATAAGCGCTCCCTTCGCCATGCACCGGGATTCCCGAGTATAGGCCTGTTGGAAACCTGAACAAAGGGAGTAAGTATGCGACATACTTCCCGGCACCGCCTATGACCAGTGTCAGGTATTAGGTAATTCTTGCGGTGCCGGAATCAGACGTTGGCTTCGCGCAGGATGCGCTGCTTCTGACGGTTCCAGTCGCGCTCTTTTTCCGTGGCGCGTTTGTCGAACTCCTTCTTGCCCTTGGCAAGCGCAATCTCGCACTTCACTTTGTTCTTCTTCCAGTAAAGTGCCAGGGGAATGCAGGTAAATCCTGCCTGATTGACTTTGCCCAGGATTTTGGCAATTTCCTTTTTGTGGAGCAGCAGCTTACGGGTCCGTGTCGGATCGGCAATGACGTGGGTCGACGCCGTGCTCAGGGGAGTGATGTGGGCGCCCAGTAACCAGGCCTCGCCGTTCTTGAGCAGCACATAGGCGTCCACCAGCTGTGCCTTGCCGGCCCGCAGGGATTTGACTTCCCAGCCCAGCAGGGACAGACCCGCCTCGAAGCGTTCCTCGATGTGATACTCGTGTTTCGCCTTTTTGTTGAGGGCGATGGTACTACTCGGCGTTCCGGGTTTCTTCTTGCTCATGAATCAGTGATCCGGGTTCGGATAAATGAACGAACGGCCGGGCTTGTCCCGGCAAAACGCGCATTGTAGCCCAGGACTGCCAGACCGGTCACGAAAACGCAGTAATCGTGACCGATGAGGCGTGCGACTTTGCCGGCATCGGCTACAATGGCGACGCAGATACTTTCAGGGAAATGCATGTCGACGTCGTATCAGTCAGCCAACGGGGTCTTCACCCGTAAATCCACATTCTTCTGGGCCTCCGTGGGCGCAACGGTCGGGTTAGCCAATCTGTGGCAGTTTCCATACCTGGCCAGCCTGCACGGTGGTGGTCTGTTCGTGCTGATCTATCTGGCCTGTCTCCTGCTGGTCACGCTGCCGCTGATGGTGACCGAGTCGGCCCTGGGGCGTTATTCCCGACACGGCATCGTGTTGGCCATGGACGGGTTGATCCGCAGCACCCGGTGCTCCCGCGGCTGGATGCTGGCCGGTCGGCTCAGTGTGCTGGCGGGGTTTGTGGTGCTCTCCTATACCGCCGTGTTCGGGTCGATTGCCTTGGCTTATGTCTTCTTCGGGGCTATGGGGCGGCTGTCTTCCGGTAGTGAGGCCGAGGCCGCTTCGCTGCTCTCGGGGCTGGTGTCGGATCCCGGGCAGTACCGCTATTTCATGGCCTGGCATGCGTTCTTCATGCTGCTGGTGGTCTGGGTTTCCGTTCAGGGCGTGGCCCGGGGGCTGGAGCGCGCCATGCGGGTGGTGGTGCCGGGCGCTCTGGTGCTGATGCTGGTGCTGTTCGGGCTGGCCGCCTGGCAGGGACGGGTCGATGGCGCATTTGCTCACATCCTTGAAGTGCGCCCGGAAGACGTTTCCCTCGGAAGCGTCAAGGCCGCACTGTTCCACGCTTTTTTTACCCTTGGGCTGGGCATGGGGGTGTGGACGGTTCTCGGCACCTACACCACGTCTGATACCCGCTTCAAACGCTCGATCCTCGCCGTCGTACTGATGGATACCCTGGTCGCCATTCTGGCCGGCTTGATGATCTTTGCCCTCGCCACCGGAAGTGCGGATATTGATGGGGAGCGCGGCTTCAGTCTGCTGTTCGTGTCCCTGCCGGTTTCCCTGGCCAAGTTCGCCGGTAGCCAGCTGATCATTGCCTGTGCGTTTCTGCTGGTGGTGATGGTGGTCTGGACCACCTCGTTGGCGTTGCTGGAGCCAGTGGTCGACTGGTTACGGGAGTGGACCGGCGCGCCAAGGGGCATCTCCGTGGTGCTGGTCGGACTGCTGGCCTGGCTGGCTGGGCTGATAACCCTGCTTTCTTTCAACATCTGGGCGGAATACCGGCTTTACGGAGCGACTCTGTTCCGGTGGCTGGAGCTGTTCACCGGCGGCCTGTTGATTCCCCTGGTGGCGGTCCTCATTGCCCTGTTTACCGGTTGGTGCCTGACCCGCCGGTTGGCGCACCAGTTGATTGGCCGGACCCCGGGCCTGTTTGCCCGGGTCTGGTACTGGGATATGCGCACGGTGCTGCCGGTGGTGGTGGTCTATGTTGGGATTATGTACACGGCTTTCTCGCTTAATGATCTGTGTGAGAATGGCAGTGTAGCGCTCTGGTGTGAGCGTCCGGCGCCACTTGTGCTGGAGATTGCGCCGGGTGGCGCGCAAGGAGCCGACTCCGGACCGTCGGTTTCCGCCGGGCAGGGCAGTGAACCCTGGTCGGAGGGTGCGAAACCCGCCGACCGGGATGAAGAAGCTGCTCCGGAACCGGTGGATCAGCCTGAAAATGCCCCCAAAGAGGACGAGATCCTTTATCATAGCGTCTGATTCAGGCTGTACTTTTTACTGAGGAGCCCATGGCCCATCAGATTGATAAAACCGCACTTGTCATGCACTCCGCCGAGCGCATGTTCCATCTGGTTAATGATATTGCCCGCTATCCCGAGTTCCTGCCCTGGTGCGCCGGGGCTGAGGTCCACGATCGGGGTGAGGAGCAGGTGACAGCTTCCCTGGAAATCGCCAAGGGTGGTATTCGCCACCGTTTGACCACTCGCAACCAGCTGCTGATGCCCGAAGCCATCGAGATGAACCTGGTGGACGGGCCGTTCCAGAACCTGACCGGCCGCTGGCATTTCAAGGCCCTGGACGACAATGCCTGCAAGGTCATCCTGACCCTGGAGTTCGAGTTTTCGGGTTCCCTGTCCCGGATGACGTTCGGGCCAGTGTTCTCCCAGGCCGCCAATACCATGGTGGACGCGTTCTGCCGCCGGGCCGACGAGCTGTTTCAGGGAGGGAATCGATGATTCGGGTAGAAGTGGCCTACGCCCGGCCGGACAAGCAGGAAATCGTGCCGGTGACGGTGCCGGAAGGCACGACCGCGCTGGAGGCGGTGAAACTCTCCGGGATTACCGAGATGTTTCCAGACGTGGATCCTGACTCAAATGACATGGGCATCTTTGGAAAAGTGATCAAGGATCCGGCCGCCCACGAATTGCGTGAAGGGGACCGCGTGGAGCTGTACAGGCCTCTGAAGATCGACCCGAAACAGGCACGCCTGAATCGGGCAAAAAAGAAGGGCGCCTGAGCGAGGATCAGTAGGCGGGGGTTTCCTCAAGCATCTGGGCTTCGTAATTAGAAAAGCTATCGTCGTTATAGTAGACGATAATGCGTTGCTCCCGGATGTCCCCGCCTCGCCTCTGGAAGGTGTAGATGTAGTACTCCCGGGACGGGTCAACCGGGTTGATGGTCAGCGGCGTGCCAAGCAGTGCGTGGACCTGGCTTCGGGGCATGCCGGCGGTCAGTGAAGTGAGCTCTTCATCAGTCACAATGTTGCCCTGCTGCACGTTGATCTTGTACACGCCGGGGAAGGCACAACCGGTCATAAAGAGAGTGAAAATGAGAGCTGTGAGCTTTTGCATCGCCGTGGGAAATCCTCTATCTTGAAATCGCCTGCCAGAGGCAGGTGTGACACGGGTTGACCGTTAAATGGCGGCTTCATCATACCGGAAGCCGTGAGGCACACCAAAGAGTGAATAGTAACATGTCATCTGAAAACGCCGAATTACGAAAAGTCGGTCTGAAGGTCACCCTGCCACGGGTCAAGATCTTCAATATTCTGGAGAGCGCTGAAGAGCACCATCTGAGTGCCGAAGACGTTTACAAGAAACTGCTTGAGCAGGGAGATGACGTGGGGCTGGCAACCGTCTACCGGGTGCTGACCCAGTTCGAGGCGGCTGGCCTGGTACTGCGGCACAACTTCGAGGGCGGCCATGCGGTCTTTGAAATGGCGGGCGATGATCATCATGACCACATGGTGTGCACCCAGACGGGTGAGGTTATCGAGTTTGTGGACGAGGTGATCGAGGAGCGTCAGAAGAAGATCGCCGAGGAGCATGGCTATGAGATCGTGGATCACAGCCTGATTCTCTACGTGAAGCCGGTCAAAGCCAAAGAAGGCGAATAAGCAGGCGAACATAAAAAAGGGGGCAGGTATCAGCCTGCCCCCGAACAGCTCTCAGGATCGAGAGGGGTAGAGGTTCTGGTCTGCCGTCAGTGGTGGGTCGCCTGCCCCATGGAAAACATCTCCCGGGCATGGGCAATGGTCTGCTCGGTCATGTCCACACCCCCCAGCATTCTCGCCACTTCACTGATCCTTCCCTTGTCATCGAGTGCCTCGATTTTCGAGAAGGTCGCGTCTTTTTCCGAAAATTTGCTGACAAACAGGTGTTGATGGCACTGCGCCGCCACCTGTGGCAGGTGGGTTACGCACACTACCTGGCCGTTGCTGCCGAGGGTCCGCAGCAGCTTGCCGACCACCTCGGCGGTGCCGCCACCGATGCCGACGTCCACTTCGTCGAACACCAGCGTGGGTGTGGTGGAGGTCTGGGCCACTACCACCTGGATGGCCAGGCTGATCCGGGACAGTTCCCCGCCGGAGGCGACCTTCGCCAGGGACCGTGCCGGCTGGCCCGGGTTGGCGCTGACCAGGAACTCGATGTCTTCCATGCCGTGCGGAGCTGGCTGCTCATCGTTGTTGCGGTTCAGGTGAGTGACGAACTGCACGGACGGCATGCTCAGCTGCGCCAGTTCCTCGGCAATGCGCTGGTCGAGCTCCACGGCAGCTCGCTGCCGGGCTTCGGTGAGCTGGCTGGCCAGTTCATCAAAGCTGGCGCGTTGCTTCTCCAGTTCTGCTTCCATTTGTTCAAGACTGCCTTCGCCGCCGTCCAGTTCGGCCAGTTCGCTGCTCAGGCGCTCGTGCAGTTCCGGTAACTCTTCCGGGGTGATTCGGTGCTTGCGGGCCATCTGGTAGATAGCGCTCAGGCGCTCCTCCACCTCGGCGAGCCGGGCAGGGTCCGCTTCGTAATCCTCCACGAACCGGCGCAGGTTGTCGCCGGCTTCGGAAACCTGGATCTGGGCCTCGTTCAGCATCTGGATGGTGTCCGCCAGGGCGGGCACCTCCACCGGAAGCTGCTCCAGTTGCTGCAGGGCCTGGCGGATCAGGTCCGAGGCGCTGGTCTCCTCCTCGGTACAGAGCAGGGCGGCCTGGTGGCTGCTGTGCAGTACTGAATCCGCCTGGCTCAGTTGGGCCTGTTCTTGTTCCAGGGCTTCCTGTTCGCCGTCTTCGAGGGCCAACCGCTCCAGCTCTTCCACCTGGTAGCGCAGCAGTTGCAGCCGGGCTTCCGCCTCATCGGCGTTCTGTTGCCGTTCGGTCAGGCGCTGGCGGGTCAGGTGCCAGGCTTTCCAGGCAGCGCGGGTATCGGCGGTCAGGGTTTCGATGCCGGCGAACTCGTCGAGCAGTTTACGGTGGGTTTCCTTGCGCAGCAGGGACTGATGCTGGTGCTGGCTGTGGATATCCATCAGCAGGCCGCCGAGTTCCTTCAGGTGTGCCAGGGGGCAGGGCTGGCCGTTGATATAGGCCCGGGAACGGCCGTCCCTGCTGATTACCCGGCGCAGGATGCAGTCGTTGTCATCGTCCAGTTCGTGCTGGTCCAGCCACTTCACCGCCTCGGGAATGGCGCTGACGTCGAAGGTGGCGGTAATATCCGCCCGCTTGGCGCCATGACGGACGGCCCCGGCATCGGCGCGGCCGCCCATGGCAAGCCCGAGGGCATCAAGGACAATGGATTTGCCCGCACCGGTCTCCCCGGTCAGGGCGGTCATGCCCTTGTTGAACTGGAGTTCCACTCTTTCGGCAATGGCGTAATTGGAAACCGTAAGTTGAGTGAGCATGGATAACCTCCGCTCCCGATTCAGAATCCGTTGTTGAGTACTCGGTGGTGTCCGACTGAAATACTGGTTTTACATACAGTGACTGTGAATATATACAGGCTTTTTCGTGTTTGCAAACGACCGGTCGTGATTTTCTTCACGAATACGGAGGGAAATGGTTGAAACCGGACAAGCGGGCCCCATATCCGTTCGCAAATACAGTTTTCCGGCTCGCTTCGGGCGGGAGCACATTTCAATCGGCCGTGTTGTCAGGCCGCTGGAGATTTAGCAGGAGGAGTCATGAGCACTGACGAGAACCGCAACGAACAGGCAGAGGAGTTGAAGGAGGCGACCGAGGCCGCCGCCGAGGAAGCGCAGGCAGCCGGGGAGGCGGCCCCGGAAGGCGAGGAGGTTTCCGAGGTGGAGGCCCTCAACGCCCAGGTCCAGGAGCTCAGGGATCAGGTGCTGCGTACCCAGGCCGAAATGCAGAACGTGCGTCGTCGCTCCGAGATCGACGTGGAGAAAGCCCACAAGTTCGCCCTCGAGAAGTTTGTGAAGGAACTGCTGCCGGTGGCTGACAGCCTGGAGAAGGCGGTGGAAAGCACCGAGCGCCAGGAAGGGGCCGGTGAACTGGTGGCATCCATCCGCGAGGGCGTGGAAATGACTCTCGATCTGTTTATGAAGAGCCTGGCGAAGTTCAATGTCGAGCAGCTGAACCCGGTGGGTGAGCCATTCGATCCGCAGCAGCATGAGGCTATGTCCATGGTGCCGGCGCCGGACGCCGAGCCCAACAGCGTGGTCAACGTGGTGCAGAAGGGCTATCTGTTAAACGGCCGTGTGGTGCGCCCGGCAATGGTTATCGTTGCCAAGGCCGAGTAACGAAAAAATCGCCGGCGGGCTTGAAAAGCCGATTAAAGCGCCAATATAGCGAGTAAATAGCGAGAAGCCGGGGCGACATACTCCGGGAAAGCATTCAGAAGATTTGGAGTGATTCGATGAGCAAGATTATTGGTATCGACCTGGGAACCACAAACTCCTGTGTGGCTATCATGGATGGCGACAAGGTAAAGGTAATCGAGAACGCTGAGGGTGATCGCACCACCCCGTCCATCATCGCCTACACCGACGACGGTGAGACCCTGGTTGGCCAATCAGCCAAACGCCAGGCGGTAACCAACCCGGACAACACCCTGTACGCTATCAAGCGTCTGATCGGTCGTCGCTTTGAAGACGACGTGGTTCAGAAAGACATCAAGATGGTGCCCTACAAAATTGCCAAGGCGGACAACGGTGACGCCTGGGTTGAAGTGAAGGGTCAGAAGATGGCGCCGCCACAGGTGTCTGCAGAAGTTTTGAAAAAGATGAAGAAGACTGCAGAAGACTACCTTGGCGAGAAAGTAACCGAAGCGGTTATCACCGTGCCGGCCTACTTCAACGACAGCCAGCGTCAGGCCACCAAGGACGCCGGCAAGATTGCCGGTCTGGAAGTCAAGCGGATCATCAACGAGCCGACCGCTGCTGCCCTGGCTTATGGCCTGGACAAGAAGAGCGGTGACCGTACTGTCGCGGTTTATGACCTGGGTGGTGGTACCTTCGACCTGTCTATCATCGAAATTGCCGACGTTGACGGTGAGCACCAGTTTGAAGTACTGGCTACCAACGGTGACACCTTCCTTGGTGGTGAAGACTTCGACCTGAAAATCATCGAGTACCTGGCAGACCAGTTCAAGAAAGACAGCGGCATCGACCTGCGTGGTGATTCCCTGGCGATGCAGCGCCTGAAGGAAGCTGGCGAAAAGGCCAAGATCGAATTGTCCAGCAGTCAGCAGACCGACGTGAATCTGCCGTACATCACGGCGGATCAGAGCGGTCCGAAGCACATGAACGTCAAGCTGACCCGTGCCAAGCTGGAATCCCTGGTCGAAGACCTGGTCCAGCGCAGCCTGGAGCCCTGTAAGGTGGCTCTGAAGGATGCAGGCATGAACGCCAGTGAGGTTGACGAGGTTATCCTGGTCGGTGGTCAGACCCGTATGCCGCTGGTGCAGGAGAAGGTGAAAGAGTTCTTCGGCAAAGAGGCCCGCAAGGACGTTAACCCGGACGAAGCCGTGGCCATGGGTGCTGCTATCCAGGCGGCTGTACTCTCCGGCGATGTGAAAGACGTTCTGCTGCTGGACGTAACCCCGCTGACCCTGGGCATCGAAACCATGGGTGGCGTGGCGACTCCGCTGATCGAGAAGAACACCACTATCCCGACCAAGAAGTCGCAGACCTTCTCCACAGCGGAAGACAACCAGACTGCCGTGACCATCCATGTGGTGCAGGGTGAGCGCAAGCAGGCGTCCGGGAACAAGTCTCTGGGCCGTTTCGACCTGGCGGACATCCCGCCGGCGCCGCGCGGTGTGCCGCAGATCGAAGTCACCTTCGACATCGACGCCAACGGCATCCTGAACGTGTCCGCGAAGGACAAGGCCACTGGCAAAGAGCAGTCCATCGTGATCAAGGCCTCTTCCGGTCTGAACGATGACGAGATCGAGAAGATGGTGCGGGACGCCGAGGCCAATGCCGAGGAAGATCGCAAGTTCGAGGAGCTGGTCCAGGTCCGCAACCAGGGTGATGCCATGGTTCACGCCGTGCGCAAGACCCTGAGCGAAGCCGGTGACAAGGTCAGCGACAGCGAGAAAGAGTCCATCGAGGCTTCTATCAAGGAGCTGGAGGAAGCGCTGGAGGGTTCCAACAAGGAAGATATCGAGGCCAAGACCCAGAAGCTGACCGAAGCGTCTTCCGAGCTGGCCCAGAAGATGTACGCAGATCAGGCCGACCAGGCGCAGCAGGCTGGCGGGCAGGAAGGTGCCCAGTCCCAGTCGGCTGACGACGCCGTCGACGCCGAGTTCGAGGAAGTCAAAGACGACGACAAGAAGTAAATCTGACGTACATCAGGTAGTTGGAAAACGCGGGGGCTTCCCCGCGTTTTCCGCGTTATAAAAACAGGGTTTTATAGCATGGCCAAGCGCGATTATTACGAAGTTCTCGGTGTATCCCGGGGCGCGGACGAAAAGGACATCAAGCGGGCTTACCGTAAGCTCGCCATGAAATACCATCCGGACCGTAACCCGGACGACGAAGACGCCGAGAACAAATTCAAAGAGGCCAGCGAAGCCTACGACGTACTGGCGGATTCCAGTAAGCGTGCCGCCTATGACCAGTTCGGTCACGCCGGTGTGGACGGTCAGGCCGGAGGTGGCTTTGGCGGCGGTGGTGCCAGCTTCTCCGACATCTTCGGAGATGTATTCGGGGATATCTTCGGCGGTGGTGGTCATGGTCGCAACGCCCGCGGTGCCGATTTGCGCTACACCCTTGAGTTGGATCTTGAAGAAGCGGTCAAGGGCAAGAACGTCGAAATCACCATTCCTGGCCACGAAGAATGCGATGCCTGTGATGGCAGTGGCGCCGAAAAGGGTTCCGGTGTCGAGATCTGTGGTACCTGTAAGGGTATGGGCCAAGTGCGCATGCAGCAGGGCTTCTTCGCCGTACAGCAGGCCTGTCCGACCTGTCGGGGTTCCGGTCAGATCATCAAAAATCCCTGCAAGGTGTGCCGCGGCCAGGGCCGGGTGCGAAAAGAGAAAACCCTTTCCGTCAAAGTGCCGCCCGGCGTCGATACCGGTGACCGCATCCGTCTATCCGGGGAAGGCGAAATGGGTGTCGACGGTGGCCCGCCTGGCGACCTGTACGTTCAGATCGCAGTGCGTGAGCACTCCATCTTCACCCGTGAGGGTCGCAACCTGTACTGCGAGGTACCCATCAGCATCGTGGATGCCACCCTCGGCGGTGAGCTGGAAGTGCCCACCCTCGATGGCCGCGTGAAGCTCAAGATCCCGGCCGAAACCCAGACCGGCAAACTGTTCCGCCTGCGCAACAAGGGCGTCAGCCCGGTCCGTGGCGGTCCTGCCGGTGACCTGCTGTGTCGTGTGGTAGTGGAAACCCCGATCAACCTCACCAAGCGACAGAAAGAGTTGCTGGAAGAATTCCAGCAAACACTGGACGGTAGCAACGGCACCCATCATGCTCCGAAGAAAACCTCTTGGTTCGAGGGTGTGAAAAGCTTCTTCGACGAAATGAAATTCTGAGCGTGAACCAAACAAGGGAAAAGCGAACATGAGGGTAGCAATCATCGGCGCCGCCGGGCGTATGGGCAAAGTCCTGATCGAAGCCGTCGACAGCACCGAGGGCCTGGAACTGGGCGCTGCCGTAGTCGAACCGGGTAGCAGCCTGGTTGGCGCCGACGCCGGCGAACTCAGTGGCATCGGCAAAACCGGCGTGAAAATGGTCGGCAGCCTGGCAGACGCGAAGGACGACTTCGATGTACTCATCGACTTCACCTTCCCGGACCTGACCCTGGAAAACGCCGAATTCTGCAAGGCCAACGGCAAGATGCTCATCATCGGCACCACCGGCATGTCCGACGCCGAAAAAGAGCAACTGGCCATGGCCGCAGAATCCATCCCGGTAGTGTTCGCGCCCAACATGAGCGTCGGCGTCAACGTCGTCCTCAACCTGCTGCGCACCGCCGCGGCAACCCTGGGCGACGACTACGACGTCGAAATCATCGAAGCCCACCACCGCCACAAAAAGGACGCCCCCTCCGGCACCGCCCTGCGCATGGGCGAAGTGGTTGCCGACGCCCTCGGTCGCGACCTGAAAGAATGCGCCGTCTACGGCCGCGAAGGCTTCACCGGCGAGCGCACCCGCAAGGAAATCGGCTTCGAAACCATCCGTGCTGGTGACGTGGTCGGTGACCACACAGTCCTGTTCGCCACCGAAGGCGAGCGCATCGAAGTGACCCACAAGGCCAGCAGTCGGATGACGTTCGC
>NZ_JAWOIS010000019.1:0-77076 GCF_046484525.1 Marinobacter sp. | reverse complement strand
ATTCTCTATTCTTGCTCAAGACAAAACTCAATTTCGACGAGTCACTGTCCTGATATTTCGTGTCCGAAATACCTCGGCCAGCGCCCACACGAATTACTTGGTTAACTTTTTAAAGAGCGTTGAGCCTCTGCTCAATCAAGGCCGCGTATTCTACATCGAATCCCGACCTTGTCAACCGTTAATTTTCAGCGCTTTCAAACTCTTTCAAACCCGCCAAAACCGCTCGGCTTACTGCTTCAAACGAGGCGCGCATTCTACACCGAACCGCCACCTTGTCAACCGCTTTCTGAAGAAATCTGAAATCGTTTTTCTTCAGCGCTTTCAAACAGCTACCTCCTCCGGGCCGCCGCTGTCTCAGTGGCTTGTCCCTCAGAAGTGGTGCGCATTCTACAGCCCTCAGAGAACCTGTCAACGACGAATCTGAAAAAAATCAAAATTGGCCGCCTCTCTGGTCGCAATGCAACCAAATCGATTACGCGGTAATCAAAACCCGCGCAATCTTCTTCTTACCGGCCTGGATGACACAATCATCACCTTCTACAAACATACGATCACCTTCAAACTGATTGCCGTCTACATAGACAGCCCCCCGCCCCAGCACATCCCTGGCGGCAGCGCCATTCTTTACCAGACCGGCCAGACGAAGAACCGCAGCCATCGGCATTTCACTCTGCCCCTCAAGAGACACTTTCACTTCCGGGACATTATCGGGAATCTCACCAAGCTCGACCCGATTACCGGCGGACTTGTGCGCAGTCTTCGCGGCTTCCTCCCCATGGAAGCGGGTGATAATCTCTTCCGCCAGCAACTTCTTGTAGTCCTGCGGATTGGCGCCATCCTCAACGGCCTTACGGAATTCCTCAACTTCGAGCAGGGGCCGGAAGCTCAGCAATTCAAAGTAACGCCACAACAGGTCGTCCGGCATAGAAAGCAGCTTGGTGTACATTTCACCAGGAGCATCATTCACACCGACGTAATTACCCAGGGACTTGGACATCTTCTGGACGCCATCCAGCCCTTCCAGAATCGGCATCGTCAAAATCACCTGCGGCTCTTGACCGTGATGCTTCTGCAGAATCCGCCCCATCAGCAGATTGAACTTCTGATCGGTACCACCGAGTTCAACATCCGCCTCCAGGGCAACGGAATCGTAGCCCTGAACCAGCGGATAAAGGAATTCGTGAATGGCAATGGCCTGCTCGGCGCGGTACCGCTTGGTGAAGTCATCACGCTCCAACATCCGGGCGACCGTGTACTGGCCCGCCAGCTTGATCATGTCGGCAGCCGTCATCTTGCTCATCCAGTCCGAATTGAAAACCACATGGGTTTTCTCGCGATCCAGGATCTTGAATACCTGCTCTTTATAGGAAACGGCATTTTCCCGGACCTGCTCCTCCGTCAGGGGAGGCCGGGTAGCGCTCTTGCCGGCGGGATCACCAATCATCCCGGTGAAGTCGCCAATCAGAAAAATGACCTCATGCCCGAGGTCCTGAAATTGGCGCAACTTGTTAATAAGGACAGTATGGCCGAGATGAAGGTCCGGTGCCGTGGGATCGAATCCCGCCTTGATACGCAGGGGCCGACCTTGCTTCAGCTTTTCAACGAGCTCCTCTTCCGGAATCAATTCGTCAACGCCGCGCTTGATGACGGCCAACGCTTCATCTATAGATACCATGAACTACACGTCCCCGTTAATGTGGTGAAAGATTCAGTCCGTTACAGACTTCAACAAAAGATATCTGCGATTGTGCCGCACACTTGCTAAAGTAGGGCGCACAAATATTGCACAACCCTGAGTGAACAGGGCGGCGTATTATAGCAGTGACGTCGCAAGAAATCCGGAGGATGGAGCAGCAACCGTAATGTTCCACGCTGTCCCGCATGCATTTTATACGGTAATCTGTTGGTCTATACTTGAACAACAGCTTTAATTAGGTAGTTCAACCTACCGGAATACCGATTAAAAACGGGTGCGATACGTGCTGAAAAAGTTTCCCAAGACCCATATTACCCTCGCCGCCGCTGCAACCGTTGTAGTGACAGCTGCCGTGCTGATGAGCCCGAGCAGCAATGTTGAAGCCAAGCGCATGTCCTACGCACTGGACCTTGAGCAGGGCACCGTATCCGAAGGGGAAGGCAAACTGGCAGACACTCCCAGCCAGGCCCAGCCGGCTACCTCTGCACCAGAAAAACCGCAACTTTCCGAAGAGTCGAAAACGGAAACAGCGGCAGAAACGGTTGCCGCCGCTGCGGCGGAACCACAGCTGGACTGGCAGACCTTCAAGATCAAATCCGGCGATACACTGTCATCGCTATTCAAGAAAGCCGGCTTCAACGACGGCATTATGCTTTCCGTTATCCATGGGGATGGAGAAGCCGACAAGCTGCAGCGCCTGTACGCAGGTGAAACTATCCGCTTTGCCACCGATGAAGCAGGCGCACTGGCGGGTGTCGAACTGCAGCGCAACCTTCTTGAGACTCTCAAGATCATCCGTAACGAGGAGGGCTTCAGCGGCAAGACCGAGATGCGCGAACCGGAAGCCCGCCCGGCCTTTGCCTCCGGCGTGATTGATGGTTCTCTGTACCTGGCCGCCCGTGATGCAGGCCTGAACGACCGCCTGACCATGGAACTGGCCGGCATTTTCGGCTGGGATATCGACTTCGTTTATGACGTTCGTAAGGGCGACCGGTTCGAAGTGGTCTATGAGGAGCTCTACCTTGACGGCGAGAAATTCGATACCGGCCGCATCCTCTCGGCACGCCTTATCAACCGGGGCGAGGAAAATCTGGCCCTGCTGTACACCGACAGTAATGGCGACAGTGACTACTATACCCCTGAGGGCAAGAGCATGCGCAAGGCGTTCCTGCGCACCCCGATCAATGCCCGGATTTCCTCGCCGTTCAACCTGCAGCGCCGCCATCCGGTACTGGACGTAGTGCGTCCCCACGAGGGTACCGATTACGCTGCGCCCCCGGGCACGCCGATCAAGGCTGCAGGCAATGGCACCGTCCGCTTTGCAGGCTGGAAAGGCGGATATGGCCGCACCATCATTCTGCAGCATGGCAACAACATCACCACCTTGTATGCCCATATGAAAGGTTTGGCACGGGGCATGAAGAAAGGTGTCAGGGTCAAACAGGGCCAGACAATTGGCTATCTTGGCTCTTCCGGCATGGTCACCGGCCCACACCTGCACTATGAGTTCCGCCTCAACGGCTCACCGCGTAACTCGCGCACCGTGGACCTTCCGGACGCCAAGCCG
Source organism: Marinobacter sp. (assembly GCF_046484525.1). Classification (GTDB taxonomy): domain Bacteria; phylum Pseudomonadota; class Gammaproteobacteria; order Pseudomonadales; family Oleiphilaceae; genus Marinobacter. Next base: position 73,813 of record NZ_JAWOIS010000019.1, on the reverse strand, counting down.
GTGCCCGCCTCCGAGATAACCCGGTTCAAGCAGGTCACCGAGCAGCGGGTAGCCCAGTTCGACGTATTCCGCGAGAGCTATCAACAGCTGGCCTTGGCAAGGGAAGACTGAGCCCATGGAAGCCTGGCTCGGGCTTATGTCCGGCACCAGCATGGACGGCATCGATGCCGTGCTGGCGTCTTTTCGGGACCGCGCCGTCCAGATTCACGCAACTCATTGCATCAGCTATCCGGACGAACTCCGCCAGCGTTTGATTAATGCCAGTCAGAACCAGGCCAGCCCGGATGAGATCGGGGAACTCGACACCCTGACCGGACAATTGTTCGGTCAGGCTGCCGCAAAAGCGATTTCAGATTCTGGCCTGGTGTCAGGCAGTATCAGGGCCATTGGCAGTCACGGCCAGACCATCCGTCACCAACCGTCCGGTTCGGCCCCTTTCTCCTTCCAGATCGGCAACCCCGCAATCATTGCCGAAGTCACCGGAATCACCACAGTTGGCGACTTTCGCAGTCGCGACATGGCGGCCGGAGGACAGGGCGCGCCCTTGGTTCCCGCGTTCCACAAGGCCTTCTTCGGATCCGAGTCGGAGAACCGGTGCATTCTCAATCTTGGAGGCATTGCCAATATCACCTGGCTACCGGCCCGGGACAAGGGCGTAGTCAATGGCTTCGACACCGGCCCTGCCAACGCCCTGATGGACGCCTGGTGCCAAGACCAGACCGGCCGCCCCTACGATGCGGATGGACACTGGGCCGTGGAAGGGAACGTCGACCAATCATTGCTGGATGACATGCTTTCCGATGCGTACTTCAAGCGCACGCCGCCAAAGAGCACTGGCAAGGAAAAATTCAACCTCGGCTGGGTGAAAACCATGATCGCCCGCCATCCGGACCTGAAACCGGAAGATATCCAGCGGACGCTGCTGGAACTCACCGCATTGACCATTGCGGATCAGATGCCGGACACCGGCGTGGATACTGTTTATGCCTGCGGCGGTGGAACTCGTAATCCGGAACTGATGCGCGCGCTGACCGAGGCTCTGGCCCCGGCACGTCTGGCGGTGACGTCGGAACTGGGGCTGGACCCCCAATGGGTGGAGCCGGTGGCATTCGCCTGGCTGGCAAAGCAGGCTATGGAAAGAAACCCCGGGAATCTTCCGGAAGTAACCGGTGCAAACGGCCCCCGGGTTCTGGGAGCCATTTACCCGGCCTGAGTCAGATCGAGAAGGAGCTGCCGCAGCCGCAGGTGGAGGTGGCGTTGGGGTTCTGCACCACAAACTGGGAGCCCTGCAAACCCTCCAAGTACTCGACAGTCGCGCCAATCAGGTACTGGTAGCTCATCGAATCCACCAGCAGAACGACACCGCCCCGCTCAATCACGGTGTCGTCCTCTTCCTGATTCTCATCGAAGGAAAAGCCGTACTGAAATCCGGAACAGCCGCCACCGGTGACAAAGACGCGCAGCTTGAGATCGGGGTTGCCCTCTTCCTCAATCAACTCACGCACCTTGGCAACGGCACTGTCACTGAAAAACAGTGGGGTAGCCATCTGTTGCTGAACTACACTCAAGCTCGCCTCCGGAAACATCGTTTACAAAGTAGCGATTATGGTATTCCTGACTAAAACAATCAACTATTCGGACTTTCCACCATCCTCCAAGGCTTCTTCAACCGCGACATCGGACCGAGCCGCAGCGGCAGAGTGCTCAGAACGATCCCTGGTCAACAGGCCTACCGGCTCACGCTGGTGAACCAGATTGCCATTGACCGTAGCACCCATGGCCATCTCGATCAGGTTGTAATAGACGTTGCCGTTAATGGCTGCCTTTTCCGCCAGCTCAAGGTGGTCAGAGGCATAGACGTCACCGTTGACCGTACCATTGATGATGACATGGGGAGCGACGATGTCTCCGGTGACCTCGCCAACTTCCGATATACGCAGTACGGCATCACTGCCTTCTTCGGCCACGACCTTGCCCTTGATCCGGCCATCCACATGCAATCCACCGGAGAATTTTACATCCCCCTCGACGGTGGTTCGTGAGGAAACCAGGGTGTCAAAATGGCCTGCCGGCCGACGTGGCTTTTGCTGCTTTTTCTTACCGATCATTTCAGTTCTCCGTTAAATCATCCCAGTCAAAGGTTCTTTCTGCCTGCGAGGATTTGCGGCCCTCGGCCTGGGCCACCACCTGGATCTCAACCGGCTCGAAATCATCCGGAAGCACCAGAGTTCCCTCCACGTTCTGGAAGAAGCGGAAACGGAACTTTACGCCAAGATCCTCAATATCCTGAGACAGATCACGCAGGGCAATGACTTCTTTCTCTTCGTCGCGCATGCCGATGACATTGACTGCCACCACGCCGGAAATGTAGTTCTTGTTATTACCAACCTGGGTCAGGACCAGCTTGAAATCCCAGGCCCCGGGCTGGTAGTCCCGGGCCAGAGCCAGGCTATCGACCTGCAGCCCCTTGCTGGTTTCGGACGGCGCCATGATATTTTTATAGAAAGTCAGATCGGACTTCAGTGATGCGATGCGGGTTTCCAGCTCGACAATGATCATCCGTGCCCGTTTGAGCGCCTGGGCATCGATCGCCTTACCCCTTTCCAGGTTGACCAGTTGCTGGCGTGCGTCCTTATAGTTGCTTCGGAGAGTATCCAGCTCCTCTTCGAGTACCTCATTGGAAGCCGCGACATCCGAAAACCGGAAACCACCCTGGGCAAGCCCGGCCGCGTAGCCGGCAAGCGCAGCAACTACAGTAAACGCCAACAGGATGGCGGTGCGGCGAATCCGGTATCCGGGACGATGGCGGATGACAACATACTCTTCCGCCGCTTTGCGTGGTTCGCTCACTGATCGTCCTTAGGGCAATAACGCCGGAGCTTCGAGCCCCATGGTTTCCCGGAAGCCGAACATTATGTTCATGTTCTGGACTGCCTGACCGGCGGCACCCTTGACCAGGTTATCAATCACCGAGGAAACGATAACGATATTGCTGTCCTCCTGACGATGCAGGGCCATCCGGCACTGGTTGGCACCACGGACACTGCGGGTTTCCGGGTGGCTACCGAAAGGCATTACATCAACAAACGGCTCGTCCCGGTAACGTTCTTCATAGACGGACTGAAGGCTGTCAAAGCCGGCTGGGTCTTTCAGTTCGGCATAAAGCGTTGCCTCAATACCGCGAATCATGGGAATCAGGTGCGGCACAAAAGTTACGCCAACCTGGCTGCCGGCGGCGCCGGTCAGGCCCTGGCGGATCTCCGGCAGGTGGCGATGGCCAGAGGCACCATAAGCCTTGAAGCTCTCGCCAATCTCGCCGTGCAGCATGCCAATCTTGCCCTGGCGCCCTGCGCCACTGGCTCCGGACTTGGCGTCGGCGATCAGGCGCGAAGGATCAACCAGTCCCTGTTCCAGCAGAGGCAGAAAACCCAGCTGGACTGCCGTCGGATAACAACCGGGATTGGCAACCAATTGGGCACCACGGATCTCGTCACGGACTACTTCAGGCAGACCGTATACCGCCTTCTCTGCCCACTCCGGGGATTCATGGGGCATGCCGTACCACTGGGCCCAGACGTCCAGATCCTTGAGCCGGAAATCCGCAGACAGGTCAACGACGCGCACACCCGCGTCCATCAGTTCAGGCACCATACGCATGGCCACACCATGCGGGGTGGCAAAGAACACGAGGTCACAAGCCTTGAGTACACTGGCATCGGGTTCGGAAAATTCGAGTTCGAAGTGCCCCCGCAGGTTTGGGTACATATCCGCGACCGGCATGCCGGCCTCGGAGCGGGAAGTTATGCAGCTGACAGTGACTTCCGGGTGGACCGCCAGGATCCTCAGCAGTTCCACACCGGTATAGCCGGTGCCACCAACGATGCCTACTTTAATCACCATTTTCTCCAGCGACGTCGAATCAGGAATTGGAAGATTGTTGGTGTAGTCTACCATGATAAACCAACGACTTATTGCAGCGCGGATGCCGACCGCTACAATGTTGTCACAAACCCGTCAACGGACTGTCATACCTGAACCGGAATCCCTGCGATCATGCGGAACCTCTGGCACCAGATCACCGAAAACCTGATCCCTGTATTCCGCCGCAGGCTTTCGGGTGTCGACGCACTTCCGCAACTGGCTGTCCTGGGCCTTTTATCCGGCCTGATCACCGGTGGTGTGATCCTGCTGTTCCGACTGGCCATCGAGTGGCCTCTTGAGCACTTCCTCCCGGGCCCCGGCTCCGAATCCTTTGAGCAACTGGACATCCTGACTCGCGGGCTATTGCCCCTTGCCGGCGCTCTCGCACTGGGCCTGATGCTGCACCGACTGGCCATACACGACCGCAAGGTCGGTATTGTCCACGTCATGGAGCGCCTGAATTACCATCAGGGTTACATTTCTCTGCGCAGCGCCATTGTCCAGTTTGTCTCCGGCGTCACCACGGTGGTGACCGGCCAGTCCGCGGGTCGGGAAGGGCCGGCAGTGCACCTGGGCGCGGCGTTCTCCAGCCTGATGGGACAATGGATGCGCCTGCCCAACAACAGCATCCGGACCCTTGTGGCCTGCGGCTGTGCTGCCGCCATCTCCGCCTCGTTCAACATCCCGATTTCCGGTGTGATCTTTGCCATGGAAGTGGTGATGATGGAATACACCATTGCCGGCTTCACACCGATCATCCTGGCGGCGGTGAGCGCGGCCATCGTCACCCAGGCGGTCTATGGATCAGAGCCAGCCTTCAGTGTGCCGGCGCTGACCATGAATTCGCTGATGGAGATTCCCTGGATCCTCGCGATTGCAGTAATCATCGGTATCGCCGCCGCGCTGTTCATCCAGCTGGTGGATTCCATGGGCCGGCATCACCACCAACCGGTGCTTCTGCGCATTGGTATTGCCGGCGCTCTGATGGTCCCCTTCGCAGTGTTCATCCCGGAAACCATGGGTATCGGTTATGACACGGTCAACGCAACCATCAATGGCAACCTGGGATTCTGGCTATTGTTATCAGCAGGCATTGCCAAGCTGCTGATAACCTCCCTGAGCATTGGGCTCGGCATGCCCAGCGGCGTCATCGGCCCGACCCTGTTCATGGGAGCAACCCTCGGCGGCGCCATGGGCCTGGTAGGTGCACAGATCGCGCCGGACATTGCATCCTCGGTAGGCTTTTATGCCATGCTCGGCATGGGGGCAATGATGGGTGCAGTGCTGCAGGCCCCGCTGGCCGCCCTGATGGCGGTGATGGAACTGACCCGGAACCCGAACATCATCCTGCCCGCCATGTTGATCATTACCACGGCCAGCCTGGTCACCAGTGAGGCCTTCGGCAAGAATTCACTGTTCCTCACCATCCTCAAGAGCCAGGGACTGAGTTACCAGAACTCGCCCGTCATCCAGGCACTTCGTCGGGTGTCGGTCGGTGCCATCATGGACCGCAACATCCTGCGTACAGAACGGCATCTCACCATCGAGAAAGCCCGCAAGGCCCTCAAGTCCGAACCCAAGTGGCTTATTGTGGAAGGCAGCAATGGCCCCACTGCCCTGCTTCCGGCGGTGGATCTTGCCCGATACCTGGAGGATACGGAGGAAACGGTGGCCGAGGAGGAAACCGAAATGCCGGAATCCATCGATCTTATGGACATCCCCGCTAACCGTCGGGACGTTGCCCCGGTACAATACCAGGCGACCCTCGAGGAGGCCCTGAACGAGTTCGATACCACAAATGCCGAGGCCCTTTACGTGCAGCGGCACGTCGCGCCCATGATCCAAAGGGTGTATGGCGTGTTATTGAAGTCTGACATAGAAAGCTACTACCAATACCGACGGAGTTGACGGATGCTGTGGGTGAAAGCCTTCCACATAATTGCCATGGTTTGCTGGTTCGCCGGACTGTTCTATCTGCCGCGGCTGTTTGTCTACCATGCTGCCTGTGATGACCAGCCGGGGCGTGACCGTTTCAAGATCATGGAGCGCAAGCTGTATCGGGGCATCACAACCCCCTCCATGATTGCCACGGTAGCCCTTGGCATTTGGCTGATCAGTTACAATGTCACCGGTTATTTCAGCCAGGGGTGGCTTCACGCCAAACTGGTGCTGGTTGCCCTGCTGATCATCTACCACTTTTATTGCGGTCATCTGGTCAAGGTGTTCCGGGATGACATGAACCACAGAAGCCATGTTTTCTATCGCTGGTTCAATGAGCTGCCCGTGTTCGTCTTGCTTGCTATTGTGATACTCGCCGTTGTTAAACCGTTTTAAGGAGCAGAGCCATCAAACGCTACACCCGTCCCCAGGTTCTTGTACTGTCCGGACTCGATCCCTCCGGTGGCGCAGGCATCCAGGCTGATATCCAGGCCATCACCTCCCTGGGCTGCCACCCTCTGCCGGTACTGACCTGCCTGACCGTACAGGACACCTGTAATGTCTATGATGCCCAGCCTGTGGACAGCTCACTGATTCGCAAACAACTGGACTGCATCGCAGCCGATGCCCCGATCGATGCCATCAAGACCGGGGCTCTGGGGAATGCCGAGGTTGTCGATGTTCTGGTGGAATTCATCAAGTCCCGGCCCGGGATTCCGGTGATTACCGACCCCGTGATCAAAGCGGCCGGCGGTGGCGACCTGGCGGACGAAGCCCTCATCACCGCCATGAAGGAACGCCTGTTCCCGCTGGCCGAGATGATCACGCCAAACGGTATTGAACTGGCCATGCTCGGTGGCAGCGAGGAACCGGAGCAGGCAGCGAAACATCTGATGGATCGGGGCTGCGAATCGGTGCTGGCCACCGGCGGCCATGGCACCGGCCTGCACATCATCAATACTCTGTATAACCACAATCCGGAGCCCATGCGCTGGGAGATCGAGCGCGTAGGTGGCGAATATCACGGCACCGGCTGTACCCTGGCCGCCGCCATTGCGGCCGGACGGGCATCCGGGTTGTCGGCCCGCGCCGCCATCTCCCAGGCCCAGAATTACGTCAATCGGGCAATTCTCCACGCCCTGGAGGTGGGCAAGGGCCAGCCGGTTCCGGACCGGGGCATCCTGTGGGAACGCTAGAGAAAGGCCTCCGTCCCGGGCTGTATGCCATTACCGACAGCAAGCTCACGCCGGCTGATCGCCTGTTGGCATCCGTGGAAGCCGCACTGCGCGGTGGCGCCGTACTGGTACAATACCGGGAAAAAGCGGCCCCCTGGCCGGAACGACTTGGCCAGGCCCGGCACCTTCAGGCCATTTGCAATAATGCCGGTGTGCCCTTGATCATCAATGATGATCCACAGCTGGCAAGGCGCATCGGAGCGGCGGGAGTACATCTCGGCCAGGGCGACGGATCGCTGATACTGGCCCGCCAACTGCTGGGTGACGATGCCATTATTGGTGTCACCTGCCATGACAGACTGGAGCTGGCCCGCCATGCGCTAGGCGAGGGAGCCGATTACCTGGCCTTCGGACGCTTCTACTCGTCCGGTACCAAGCCGGATGCACCCGGTGCTGATCCGGCTGTCCTGACCGAAGCGAAACATCTCGGCAAACCGGTGACGGCCATCGGCGGGGTAACGCCGGAAAACGGCGCCCCCCTGATCCGGGCGGGAGCCGACCTGCTGGCCGCGGTAGGCGGCGTGTTCGGAGGCACACCGGAACAGATTGAACAGAAGGCGAGAGCCTTCAGGCGGCTGTTTGCTGCCCATCATCCACTTTTCTCACTATCGGATTAACAGGAGCCAAACCATGACGCACTCCGAAACCTTGTTCGAAGAGGCGCAAAAATACATTCCCGGTGGCGTGAATTCACCGGTACGGGCCTTTCGTGGCGTGGGCGGCACACCGATTTTCTTCAAGCATGCCGAAGGCGCCTATCTGTTTGACGAAGACGACCGCCGCTACATTGACTACATCGGCTCTTGGGGACCGATGATCCTCGGCCACTCCGACCCGCGCATCAAGCAGGCGCTGCATACCCAGGTTGACCTTGGCGTTGGCTATGGTGCTCCTACCGCCATCGAGACCGAAATGGCCAAGAAGGTGTGCGAACTGGTGCCATCCATTGACCTGGTGCGCATGGTGAACTCCGGCACAGAAGCCACCATGACCACCATTCGGCTGGCCCGAGGCTACACCGGCCGCGACAAGATCGTGAAATTCGAGGGCTGCTATCACGGCCACGTGGACTCACTGCTGGTGAAGGCCGGCTCCGGCGCCCTGACCCTGGGTGTTCCCAACTCCCCGGGCATCCCCGCCAGTCTGGCAGAGCACACCCTGACGCTGACCTATAACGACATCGACGAAGTCCGGGATACGTTCGAGAAAATGGGTGACCAGATCGCAGCAATCATCGTGGAGCCGGTCGCCGGCAACATGAACTGCATCCCGCCGGTCCCGGGCTTCCTGGAAGCATTGCGTGAGGTGTGCGATCAGCATGGATCTGTCCTGATCTTTGACGAGGTAATGACCGGTTTCCGGGTGTCCCTGGGCGGCGCTCAGGGTTACTACGGTGTCACCCCGGACCTGACCGCCCTGGGCAAGGTGATTGGCGGCGGCCTGCCTGTCGGTGCCTTCGGTGGCAAGCGGGAGATCATGGAGCACATCTCGCCCCTGGGTCCCGTTTACCAGGCCGGCACCCTCAGCGGCAATCCGCTGGCCATGGCTGCGGGCCTGACCACGCTCAATGCCATTTCCGAGCCTGGCTTCCACGACCGCCTCACCGAAAAGACCAATGCGGTGCGCGATGGCTTGAAACAGGCAGCTGACGAGGCAGGCATTCCAATGACGGTACAGAGCGCCGGCGCCATGTTCGGCTTCTTCTTTACCGAAGAATCCTCGATCACCCGCTTCGATCAGGTGATGGCGTGCGACGTGGAGCGCTTCAAGAAGTTCTTCCAGGGCATGCTGAAAGAAGGGGTTTACCTGGCCCCCTCTGCCTTCGAGGCAGGGTTCACCAGTGCAGCGTTGTCCGACGAAGACATCGAGCACACAATTGCCGCGGCACGCAAAGTGATGGCGACACTGTAATTGCAGGACTCCGGGTCCGGCCGAGGAGCCGGACTCAGAGTAAGCCTTCCAGCGTCACCATGAATGTGTGGCGCTGGTAACTGTAACTGTCTATCTCACTGCTGTTGTCCCGGAACAGCCATTCTCCCCGTACCAGCCAGCGGCGGCTCAGGCCATACTCCGCAAAGGTTCCGGCTTCCCAACGCCAGTCCGTACGTCGTTGAACTACCACCGCATCGCCTTCCAGTAAACGGTGGGAATCCTGATAACGGCTATACCTGAACCCGCCTACTGCACCCAGCACAAGATCCGACCGGGCGCTGTAACGCGCCACTCCCTCGATGGCATGATGTTGCGGTGAGACACTGACAAACTGGCTTGCCGACGTCAGATCGCTCCGGTCGTTCAGTTCCCAGAAGTACTTGCCTTCCAGCTTCCACGCCCCGATCCTGCGACCAGTCCTGGCCCGCAGCCGGTACCACTGGCCGTCATACGCCTCGAACGAGCTTCCCCCGTCCACTCTGGCAGCAGCAAGGGAAACATCGCAGCCATCGACCGGAAGACCAACCGGGCATTGGGTCCAGGCGATGAGGCCTTCCACGCCATAACGTGTCTCGAAAGCATCCGGGCCGAACCAGGACTGGCTCAGGACCGCCCCTAATTGCCCGGTCTGGCCTCCGCCCTGTTCTGACCAGGCGAACTTGCCCTGAAGAAAGCGGGTGTTGTAGTCATCGTCGTCCGGATAGTCACGGCCAAAAAAAGCACCTTCCAGGTCCCAGCCGGCACTCCTGTCACCCTTGACCCGGACACTGCCGGCGACCACGGCATCCAGAAACAGGCCACCCTCCCTGGTGGTTGCGGTCTCCGGTAGGCCGGCGATGTTACTGTCGTAACCACCGGATGCAGCCAGATAAAGGCGGCGGGGGCGCTGACCGGACACCGGCACCCGAGCCCCGGTTTCTGCCAGCCTGGCCCGGGCCAGTTCCTGCAGTTTGTCCGGGCCGTCGTTCTCAATGACCGAAAGGAAGTAATCACGAGCGACCGTTTGGTCGTTCCGGGCCAGGGCGACCAGGCCAAGGTTGTAACGTGCCAGGACTTTATGGGGAGAGGACAGGAGGCGGGCAAATGCCTGTTCTGCTGCATCCAGCTGGCCCAGACGGTAATACACCACACCGAGGTTGTAGTGAAGAGTCATGGCATCCAGACCGGCAGCGCGCGCCGCTTCCAGCCGTTGCCGCGCGGCCTTCAGGTCACCTTGCTGGAACAACTCGACACCTTTGCGGAAGTCCGCCTGCGCCGGCGCTTGCCCGGAGAGATCCTGCGCCAGTGACGGCAAGGAGGCAAACACGAGTGAGCAACTCAGCAGCAGCTTACGGGTGAGGCAGGCAGCCAGCAAACAACACCTTCCGTTTTGTTCCGGATAAGGGGGATGGGGCGGCGGGCTGGCAACGAGCCAGCGGTACCGAACGATAACGCAGAAAGTATAACAGGGAGACTGCAAAATGGCTGCCCGTCGGAGCGTCGCGGGCAGGAGAATCAATTGCGGGGTTTTGCTGCCTCGGGCAGATTGTCCCGAACTTCCTGGACATGTTCAGGCAACTCAGGCCTGTCAGGCTTTTCCCGGGAAGATTCGCGGGCCTTTTCGGCCATTTCCTGGCCGAATTCACGGCCGTGTTCAGGGGCATCACGGGCCATGTCCATCCTCGGTGCACCTCGGCTCTCTTTCGCCTGGTCCGGACGTTCGACGGACGCGGGTTCTGGCAGCTCAATCTCACGGACAACGGATTCGGTCAGTGCCCGTTCATCGAGCACCATGCGCATCGTGACATCAAGGTCCTCACGAGCGTGGGCCTCCGATACGAACAACCCGATCACCATTACCACCGGAACATACCATCTCATGATGCCGGTACCTCCTGATTCTCAATCGCACCGGGAATCTCGACCCGGAAACTCTTTTGCTGCTCCCCTGTATTCAGGCGAGCGACCAATTCTCCCCTGCCGGGAAACAGCACTCTCAACGGCAGGGAAACCACGTTTTCACCAGCATCCAGGCTGATCTGCCAACTCAGCTGCTGCCGCCCCGGCCATGGAGACAACTCCACGTTCGGCGGCAACTCGAGCGTCAGGGTGACATTATCCAGGGCCTGCCCCGAACGGAAGGCCAGCTTCACAGTCTGCTCTACAGGCTCGAACACCACAGACTCCGACGCCTGCTGCCCTGCCATCTGCTGTGGTTCGGGAGCGGTTCCCTTATTCAGAATCACACCCAGCGACACACCCAACGCCAGCGCTGCTGCGACAGCTCCGCCGAGCACTCGATGGCTCCAGCGCCCCTGCCGGGCCGGCTCTGTTGTCGCCGCCGAAAGTACCCGGGGCTCAAAACCCCCGGATGGCGCAGGAATACGCTGGCGAACCTGCAGTTTCTCACCCAGCAGCCGTTCCGCTTCCAGTGCCCGGGAACATGCTGCACACACCGACAGGTGCTCGGCGACGTTATCCCGGTGCTGGGCTGGCAACTCGTTGTTCAGGTAAGCAACAAGGCTTACTCGGATTTCCCGACAGGACATAGTTATCACCTCAGTTTTTCACACGCCCGGCGCTCGCTGTTGGTTCCAGCTGTTGCTGTAATTTTTTTCTCAATGCAGCACGGACCCGGTGCAGGCGGGATTTCACCGTCCCCAGGGGGATATCAAGAATTTCGGCGATCTCATCCTGGCGCCAGCCATCCACATCGTGAAGAAGCAACAATGTACGCTGGTCAGGCTCGAGGGTAGCAATCACCCGGTCCAGCTCCGGGCCCAGTCGCTCCAGCTCCAGCAGGGCCATTGGCCCGGTGTCTTCGGCATCGAGACTGTCGAGCCAGTCCGCCTGGCTGTCCGCTTCCACCAGATCACTCATGGGCCGGTCGCCCTGCCGGCCCTTACGCCGCAGCTGGTCGATAAAATGCCGGTACAGCACCCGGTTCAACCAGGGGCGCAACTGGTCCACCGCCTCCAGCTCCTCCAGACGGGGATACAGCTTGACCACAACATCCTGGACCAGATCCTCGGCATCATGCTGCTGCCCCGCCAGCCGGAAGGCAAAACGGTACATGGGCTCAAGATGGGGCTGGATCAGGATCTCGAAACGCCGTTTTTTGCCTGGCTTGAAGGAAAGAATCGACAAAACCGTTACTACCCGTATGGTTCGCTGTTGAAGCGGCAAGTCTATACCAGACCCATGCAAGGTTGCAGTTACAGGGTCAATTTGGCCAACACCGGATTACCGGTTAATGAGGAAAGGTTAACAAAATTACCGGAACGCTCGCCGGATTTGTGTCGTGAGTTGAGGGAGATTCAAGCAAAAACCACGGAGGTTGTATGAAGCGTTCAATCCAGATTTTTGCCGTATCTGCACTGGCAGCGGGTATCGCCGCTTGTGGTGGTAGTAGTGATGGCGGTCCGGCCACCGGTTCGGTTTCTGTAGATGTGACCGACGCACCGACCATGGAGTTCAGTGAAGTGACCATCGCCTTCACCGGCATCCGTCTGCAGCACGAAAGTGGCGAGTGGGAAGAATTTACCTTCGACGAGGCCAAGGTCTGGAACCTGCTCGATCTGCAGGGAGGCGCAAGCGAGCCTCTGATCACCGACGAGGAAGTACTGGCCGGCAACTACACGGAGCTTCGCCTGCTGGTTGATACCGAGAATTCCTACGTAGTCCGGAAGGATCAGCCGGATGCCGAACTCTCCTTGGCCGTGCCCTCGGGTGAGCAGAGCGGTCTCAAGCTGAAAGGCGACTTTATTGTTGCAGCCGACACAACCACCGACTTCACTGTCGACTTTGATGTCAGCAAGGCCATTGTTAATCCGCAGGGCCAGTCGCTGGCGGATTATCTGCTCAGGCCCTCACTGCGGCTGGTGAACAATCTGGAGGTAGGGTCCATTTCTGGTGAAGTTGATTATGTCACCATCAACCAAGAGACCGCATGTGACTACGAAGGGGCCGTCTATGTCTATCAGGGGACAGACGTTACTCCGACGGACATCAACGTTAATGATGAGGAGAATGGTCCTCTGATGGCGGTCCCGGTCAGCGACGATGACAATGATGGCATCCACACCTACACCGCGGCCTTCCTGACCGAAGGTAACTACACCATCAGCTATACCTGCCAGCTGGACGACAACGAAGCGGATGATTCCGTAACCATGGAATTCCAGGGCACTCAGAACGTGAGCGTTGTGGCCGGAGAGAATACCGAGACGCAACCGATTCCGCTGGTGCCATAAGCTGCAGCAGTAACTGAATCAAAAGCCCTTGCCCTGGCAAGGGCTTTTTTTTGTCAAAGTGCCGCAGCCCTGGCTTCCGCCTGATCCGCCCCGGCCACATTTCCCCGCGCCCGGCGAATATCCGCCAGCAACAACCACCCCGCCCTCTGCAGACGGGCATTGTCACCGGCCAGCGACAGTCCCTTCAGAGTGAACTGCTCGGCGCTGCCCAGCTGACCGGCGGCCACATAGGCCTCGGAAAGCTTGAAATAGACTTCCGCCGAACGAGGCGCGATGCGCTGTGCCCGCTCCAGGCGGGAAATGGCTCCGGAGGTATTACCCTGGGCCAGCAGGTTATCGGCTTCGTTGACCAGGCTCTGTGCGGCCGGGGAAAGACGCTCTCCCGAATCCTGGTAGCTGGGCGCGGTGTCCCTGGGCTCCTCAACAACCGTGGGTTCCTCCGGTTGCTCGCTCTTGCGCCACACCGGCTCCTCTTCCGGCTCGCTGGTGGAGGTGCGGGGCGGCTCCGGGGCTCTGGTTTGCTCCCCGCCACCAATCGGCACGTAAATGGAGCCAGGGCCACTGGCACAGCCTGCCAAAGCGAGAAAGGCGCCCAGGGCGCCCGCACGGGTCAGCACAGATACTTTCATCGGAACAATCCTTCAAACCAGCCTTGAATTCGACGCTGCAGATTACCAGAACAGGACACGTCCTGATCCGGCTCGCTGCCGGCAATGAACGGAACAAGGCGCGCATTATCGCAGTATTCGTCGGTAAGGGCCTGCCTTTCGGCATTAACCCAGTGATAGCTCACACCGTCTGGCACTACCGGTGAGAAACCATGCTGGGGTACGCCGGCCATGAACCGGGACCATATCGGCAGCGCCCCTGAAGCACCAGACAGGGACGTCGGCCCATTGTCATCCCGGCCCACCCAGGCAACCGCCAGCAGATCACCGCTGAAACCGGCAAACCAGGAATCCCGGCCGTCATCGGTGGTGCCGGTCTTGCCGGCAACCGTCAACTGCTCGGGGATGGTGTAATAAGCCGAGCGACCGGTTCCCTCCTGCATGACTTCCTGCATGGCATACTGCACCAGGTGTACGGCGGCCGGGTCGACCACCTGGTCCACCTCCAGCGGATAGCGATTCAGCGGCTCTCCCCGGGAATCCGTCACCTCGCGGATGGTGCGCAAAGGCGTGTTGAACCCGGATGTGGCCAGCCCCTGGTACATCTGGGCGACGGTGACCGGCGTCATGGAAATCGATCCAAGCAGCATGGACGGGTAGCGGGAGATGGACGACGTCACGCCGAACGACTGCAGGGTCTCGGCGACAACATCGACACCGATATCCAGCCCGACCCGAATCGCCGGCAGGTTATAGGAATGGGACAGGGCCTCATGCAGGGGCACCTCACCCCGCTCCTTTTTGTCGTAGTTCTTCGGCTCCCAGCGCCTGCCATCATCAAATTCCAGCGCAAATGACTTGTCATTGACCGGTGTAATAAGGGTGTAGCGATCCGGTTGCGCCAGTGCAGAGAGGTAAATAAACGGCTTGATCAGGGAGCCAATCGGTCGCTCAGCATCCAATGCTCGATTGAAGCCGGCAAATCCGGGGTCCTTGCCACCGACCAGAGCCAACACCTCGCCACTGTCTTTGGCAGTTACCACCAAGGCTGCCTCCAGAGCTTCTCGGACTTCACCGCTGGCAAGCCTTGGCATGGTCTCCTCTACCGCGTATTCCGCGGCATACTGGATGGCTGGATTCAGGGTAGTGAAAATCCTGAGGCCTTCGCTGCGCAGATCTTCCTCCCGGTAATCCCGGGCCAGGTGCCGACGCACCAGATCAATGTAGGCCGGATAACGGTTCTCCGAGTATGAGGGTTGTTTACTGACGCCCAGAGGCAATCCCCGGGCCCGGGCCGCCTGGCCAGGATCAATCAGCTCCGCCTCTTCCATCTCGGAGATCACCAGGTTCCGGCGCTCCGTGGCCCGTTCGGGATTCCGACGGGGATTGTAGTAGCTCGGTCCCTTGACCATGCCCACCAGCAGGGCAATCTGGTGAATCTCGAGGTTATTCAGGGATTCACCGAAATAGAACTGACTGGCCAGACCGAAGCCGTTGATGCTGCGGGTGCCCGCCTGGCCGAGGTAAACCTCGTTCAGATAGGTTTCAAGGATGTCGTTCTTCTCATAATGCCATTCCAGCAGCACCGACATCAGCGCTTCGTTACCCTTGCGCAACAGGGTCTGTTCCCGGGTCAGGAAGAAG
Source organism: Marinobacter sp. (assembly GCF_046484525.1). Classification (GTDB taxonomy): domain Bacteria; phylum Pseudomonadota; class Gammaproteobacteria; order Pseudomonadales; family Oleiphilaceae; genus Marinobacter. The sequence goes on along the minus strand of NZ_JAWOIS010000019.1, from coordinate 58,303 downwards.
TTCTTCACCAACTGCTGGGTCAGCGTGCTACCCCCCTGGACAATCTCCCCAGCCCGGAGATTCACGAGCATGGCCCGGGCGATCGACAGGGGCGCGATACCGAAATGGTCATAGAAATGCTGGTCTTCCACCGCCATCAGCGTTGCCGGCAGCAATTCCGGCACTTTGTCCAGCTCGACCAGGATGCGATCTTCCTTGTGGGTCGGGTAGATGCCACCGATCTGCGCCGGTTCAAGACGCACGATCGGTGCGGGGTCACCACTCAGGACCCGGAAGTTTTCGACCCGATCACCGTAGATGCCAAAGGCCATCCGACGTCGTGCCTCCTCGCCGTCCGGGAAGCGGAAGCCCCGGGTACTGATCACGAAGCGATTGCCATTGCGACTGTAGCTCCCCGCCTTGTTACCGTCTCCACGGCGGAAACCGGAAAGCTCCAGCTCCCGCTGAAGGGCCGTCGTACTGACGCTGGCTCCGTCATACAGTTCCAGGGGCCGTGCGTATACCCGGGAGGGAATCTCGAACCGGCGGCCCTCGAAACGGGAGGTCACCACGGCATCCAGATACACCATCCAGCCGGCCAGCAACACCAAGCCGATCAGGGAAATTCGGAAAAACAGACGCCAGAACCAGGACCGGCGGCTGGATTTCGGGGATTTGCGGGGGGATTTACGGGGAGTCTTTGATTTTGCCATGGCGCGATTATAGCGAAGGGATACCCCGGTGAGGCAGGCCCGCTGTGTGTTATTTCTGTAATCTGCCCGTTATGATAGGGCTTCAAAAATCAACGAGTTCAGGGAATGCGAGGAGAACACCGTGAGCGAGACGTCCGGCAATACGCTGATTCAGGCACTGCAGAATCCGGCGCTGTATGACCACCCTGTCCGGGATTTCCAGGTGATCGAAACTCACATTTCCCAGGTCATTCTCACCGGCGACTACGCCTACAAGATCAAGAAGCCCATGGACTTCGGCTTCCTCGATTTCTCCACCCTGGAGCGGCGCAAGCACTTCTGCGAGGAAGAACTCCGGCTCAACCGCCGGCTGGCCAGCAAGCTCTATCTGGAAGTACTTCCTATCACCGGCACCCCGGCACGGCCGGTTATCGGCGGAGACGGAGCACCTTTCGAGTACGCGATCCGGATGCGCCAGTTCGACCAGGACAAGCTGTTCGATCGCCTGCAGGAACGTGGTCAGCTGACACCGGAACTGCTCACCAGCGTGGCCCGGCAGGCGGCTGAATTCCACGAACAGTTACCTCCCATTGCGGAGGACAAACCATTGGGCACTCCGGAAGCGGTTTACTCTGCCATGCAGGAGAATTTCGACCAGATCCGCCCACTGATCGACGACAAAGCCCTGCTGGACCAGCTGGACAACCTCGAAGCCTGGACCCGGACCACCTTTGAACGGCACCGGGACCTGATCGCCCGGCGCCACGACAACGGCTACGTTCGTGAGTGCCATGGCGACCTTCACCTCGCCAACATCACCGTGTTCGAGGACGAGGTCACCGTGTTCGACTGCATCGAGTTCAACGAGCCGTTCCGCTGGATCGACGTTATCAACGACCTGGCTTTCCTGCTGATGGATCTGGAATCCCGCGATGAACCGGCGCTTGCCAACCGGGTACTGAACACCTACCTGGAATATCGGGGCGACTTCGAAGCTCTGCCGCTGCTGCCCCTGTACAAGGCCTATCGCGCCATGGTCCGGGCCAAGATTGCCCTGTTCACCCTGGGCAACCCGGATCTGGGCGAGGAAGAAAAGGCTGAGCTGATGCAGCGCTATCGGGGCTACGCGCAACTGGCCGAGGATTACAGCACCATTCCAAACCGGTACATGCTAGCCACCACCGGCCTGTCAGCCAGCGGTAAAAGCTGCGTCAGTGCAGCCATGGCGGGGGAACTGGGGCTGATCCGGCTGCGCTCCGACGTCGAGCGCAAGCGTCTGCATGGTCTCGGGCCGCTGGCCGACAGCAAGTCCGACACAGGAGAAGGCCTTTACACGCCGGAGGCCACAACCCGGACCTACCAGCGCCTGGCCGACCTCTCAGGCCAACTCCTGGCCGCCGGCATTCCGGTGGTGGTTGATGCCGCCTCCCTGAAGCAGAGTGAGCGGGACCTGTTTGCCGCTGTGGCCGAAGAGCAGGCCGTGCCATTTGCCCTGTTGCATTGCGAAGCCCCCGAGGACCTGCGCCGGCAGTGGATCCGGAGCCGTTCCGGGGATGCGTCCGAGGCCACCGAGGAACTGCTGGATGCCCAACAAAGCTGGTTCGAGCCGCTGACGACGATGGAGAAGGCCCACACTATTCACCTGCACACCGGTCAGGAGCACGTGGCCGAGGCGGTGGCGGACCGCATCCGCCAGCATTTCGGTCTGCAGAGTCACTGAAGGAGCAGCGAAGGTTTTCCATGTCAGAAAGTACCAATCCCTGGCAATCGGTCTGCCCCACCGCAGACCTGCAGCCGGGCAAGTTCATCGAGTTCCGGCTGACTGTCAAGGCGCAGGAGCCGGCAGGGATGCCCCTCACCGGCTTCCTGTTTCTCGATAACGGTCAGCCTCGGGCCTATCTGAACCAGTGCCCGCACCTTGGCATCGAGCTTAACTGGATGCCCGGCCGGTTCATGGATTCGGACAACCTCTTCCTCCAGTGTTCCACCCATGGCGCCCTGTTCAAGACCGGCACCGGCGAGTGCATCGCCGGTCCCTGCCAGGGCGATGCCCTGACCGCGCTCGAGCTGCGGGAAGAGGACGGCCAGTGGCAGATCAGGCTTCCAGACTGACCGGAATGGTACCGCTCAGTGCCAGACTGCACGAAGGATCACCTTCAGGATTCACCAGCGCGGCCCGATAGGCGACCACTTCGACGCCGGCGGCAACCGCCTCCCGGAGCAGCCGGCCGTAGGTCGGATCAATGTGGTCGGCAGGCCGCACTTCGTCGATGCCGGTGTGATTGACCACGAAGAACAGGACCCCGCGCTCGCCCCGCGCCACCTGCCCCATCAACTCGCGCAGATGTTTCTGGCCACGGGTAGTGATGGCATCGGGGAAATATCCGGCCCCGTCCTCGTCCAGGGTTACGTTCTTCACTTCCACCCAGGCATCTGGCCGGCTGGCATGACCGGACAGCAGCAGGTCGATACGGCTTTTCTCCCCGCCGTACTTCACTTCCGATCGACATTCGGCATACCCGGCCAGCTCCAACACCACGCCAGCTTCAATCGCATGCCTGGCCTGGGCATTGGGTCTGGCGGTATTCACGCAGGCCAACTCTCGGGGCCGGGTCTCCACCAGCTCCCAGGTATACTTCAGCTTGCGCTTGGGATTGTTACTCTCGCTGAGCCAGACCCTGGCGTTTTCCGGCTGGCAGCCGCGCATGGAACCGGTATTGGGGCAGTGGGCCGTGACTTCGGTGCCGTCGGGCAACCGTATGTCCGCAAGGAAGCGCTTGTAGCGGCGAATAAGCCGGCCTTCGACCAAAGGTTCAGAAAACTTCATGTCATCTCCGCAAAAGTCAGTGTCACAAGGCTGGCACCCCCGTAACTAATCTGCTATTTTCCGCAAATTCCCGATTCAGGACGAATGCTTCATCCAGGGTACAATCGCACAGCCTTCTGGCTGGCACGATGGGAAGCAAAGCGTTCTTGTGAAGTACAAACAAGAGGCCGGGTACCATGGCAAATACTGCAGAACAGTCACGCGAACGTTTTACCAACTTCACCCCCTATGAAATGAAGAAGGGTGAAGAGTACATGAGTGCCGAGATGTTGCAGCACTTCAAGGATCTGCTCCTGCAATGGAAACAGGAGCTGATGGAAGAAGTGGACCGCACCATGCACCACATGCAGGAAGACGCAGCAAATTACGCGGATCCCAGTGATCGCGCAACCCAGGAGGAAGAGTTCAGCCTGGAACTGCGTACCCGTGATCGTGAGCGCAAGCTGATCAAGAAGATCGACCAGACCATCGACCGGATCGACAAGGACGACTACGGTTTCTGCGATCAGTGTGGTGTCGAGATCGGTATCCGTCGCCTTGAGGCTCGCCCCACCGCCACCCTGTGCATCGACTGTAAGACGCTCGCCGAGATCCGTGAGCGCCAGACGGGCATCTGATCCCGACAATAGCTGTCTGCCGGTAACCGCAAGGTGACCGGCAGACTGACTTTCCCATGGCCAATCCACGCTACCGGGGCCGTTTCGCACCCTCCCCAACGGGCCCACTGCATTTCGGCTCCCTCGTTACCGCTGTCGCCAGCTATGTCGAAGCCCGGGTCCACCGCGGCCAGTGGCTGATTCGCATTGAAGACCTGGACCCGCTCCGGGAACCTCCGGAGGCGACCGGCCAGATTCTCCGAAGCCTGGAAGCCCACGGCCTGTTTCCGGACGAGCCAATCCGGTTCCAGTCCCGACGCCATGACGCCTACCAGGATGCCATCAACCGGCTGCTGGCAACCGGACACGCCTATCGCTGCCCTTGCTCCCGCAAGGAGCTTCAGGCCAATGGCGGCCGGCACCCGCATCACTGCAGGGAAGCCAGGCTCCAACCGGGCGTCCGTCCCTTTGCCGTCAGGTTTTCCCTGCACGACGAGCAGTGCCATTGGCAGGATGAGCTGCTTGGCCCGCGACACCAGGTAGTGCAGGCAGAACTCGACGACCCGGTCATCCTGCGCAAGGAGGGCTTCTACGCCTACCAGTTGGCCGTGGTGGTGGATGATATCGACCAGGCAATCACCGACGTAGTCCGGGGCTCGGACCTGCTCGACATGACCGCCCAGCAACAACAGATCTTTCGGGCCCTGGGTGCCGAGCCACCCCGGTGGCTGCACATACCGGTGATCCTCAACGAACAGGGCCAGAAGCTCAGCAAACAGTCCCACGCGCCCGCGCTTGACGACAATCGGGCATCCGAGAACCTGTTCCGCGCACTGGACGCCCTCGGCCAGGAACCACCGGCGTCACTGCAGGCATCAACTCCGGATGAGATCCTGGCCTGGGCCTTCCGGCACTGGCGCCGGCAGGCAATCCACCTGACAGCCCGCTAACAGGCATGGTATAAAGCCCTTCTTACACTTCAGTGCGGACCTTGAGCCTGATGTACATCTACCGTCTGGTCTTTCTGCTGGTTCTGGCCATATACATTTTTTCTCCCAACATCCTGGATTGGTGGACTGCGCCGGGCAACGTCTGGTACAGCCCCTACGTCATCTGGGCGGGACTGATCGCCATCGGGTTCTGGCTTGAATGGCGACGGGATCCCAATGAGTTTTAGTGCCACCGGCCTGGTGTTGGCCAGCCTGGTTTACCTGCTCCTGCTTTTCGGTGTGGCCTGGATTACCGAACAGGGCATGCTGCCCAAACAGTGGGTACGGCATCCCCTGGTCTACACCCTGAGCCTTGGCGTCTATGCCGGTATCTGGGCGGTCTATGCAGCCATCGGCATGGCCGCTGAAACCGGTTACGGCTTTCTGGCCTATTACCTCGGCATCAGTGGCGCCTTCCTGCTGGCACCGGTGTTGCTCAATCCGATCATGCGCATCGCCAGGGCCTACCAGCTGACCTCCCTGGCCGACCTATTTGCCTACCGTTACCGGAGCCAGTGGGCCGGAACCCTGGTGACCCTCTGTTCCGGCGCGGCCATTCTGGCCCTGCTGAGCATGCAGATCCAGGCAGTGGCAGTCTCAGCCAGCATCCTCGCCCCGGACAGTTCGCCCAAGGCAATGAGCCTGTTGTTTTGCCTGATCGTGCTGCTGTTTGCCATCCTGTTCGGCGCCCGCCGCAACCAGAATTCGGAAAACCACCAGGGGCTGGTGCTGGCCATCGCCTTCGACTCCCTGGTAAAAGTGGGCGCACTCCTGACCCTTGGCGGCGTGATCCTGTTTCAGGTTTTTGAAGGCATGGAGGGTCTCGATACCTGGCTGGCTGCCAACAAGGCCGCCACCGGAACCATGACCCTGGCCATAAACGACGGCAGCTGGCGCGCCCTGATGCTGATGTCGTTCGCGGGCGCCCTGGTACTTCCCCACATGTACCACATGACGTTCAGCGAGAGCCCGTCACCCAAATCCCTGGCCAAGGCCAGCTGGGGCCTGCCCCTTTACCTCCTGCTCCTGGCGCTGCCAGTTCCCGTGATTCTCTGGGGTGGCCAGGTTCTGGGGGTGGGTATCGAGCCGAATTTCTACGCCATTGGTGTCGCCCAGGCCCTGGACAGCCCGCTGCTGTCGTTGCTTATGTATATTGCCGGTCTGTCCGCCGCCAGCGGCCTGATGATTGTCAGTACCCTGGCGCTGGCGGGTATGGTCCTCAACCACGTGGTGCTGCCGGTCAAGACACCCCGGGACCAGGCGGACATCTACCGCTGGCTGCAATGGGTCAAGCGTCTGCTGATCGCGGTCATCATCTTCTTTGCCCTACTGTTTCATGAAACCGTGGGCCAGGAGCTGGACCTGGCCATCCTGGGCGCCATTTCGCTATCGGGGATGCTCCAACTGCTGCCCGGCGCTCTTGGCGTCATCTACTGGCCAGAGGGTAACCGGCGCGGTTTGATTGCCGGCCTTGTTACCGGACTGATCATCTGGCTGGCAACCCTGGTTCTGCCCTTCTCCCACACCATCAACCCTCTGGCCTGGTTCAACGTTCCGCTGGTTCCGGATTACAGCAACTGGCACATCTTCACGTTTATCAGCATCACCGCGAATGTCACCGTCTTTGGCCTGTTTTCCATTCTCAGCGCCAGCTCGGCCGAGGAAACCAGTGCCGCCCAGGCCTGCTCCATGGGCGCGCTGTCGCGGCCCCAGCGGCGTGAACTGCTGGCCGGTTCCTCCACCGAATTCATCCGCCAGCTCGCGGATCCTCTGGGCTATGGCGTGGCCAGACGGGAAGTGGAAAGGGCTCTGGCACAGCTGAAACTGCCCAATATTGAATATCGCCCCTACCAGCTCCGACGCTTGCGCGATCAGGTGGAGATCAACCTTTCCGGCCTGCTCGGCCCGTCTGTGGCCCGGGACATGGTGCACCGCCACCTGGGCTTCAAGCCCCTGGCCAGGGGCAATACCGGCCAGGACATCCGCTATGTGGAACGCGCACTCGGGGACTACCAGAACCGGCTGACCGGCCTGGCCGGCGAACTGGACAACCTGCGCCGGCATTACCGCCAGACTCTGCAGAATCTCCCGATCCCTGCCTGTTCCGTCGGTGAGGATGGCGAGATCCTGATGTGGAATCACGCAATGGAAGAGCTGACCGGCATCACCGCCGACGACGTGGTGGGAGCCCGACTGATGGCCCTGCCGGAGCATTGGCACCTGTTGCTGGAGGATTTCAACCGGGGTAAGGAACTGCACCGTTACAAGCATCGCCTGGACCTGCGCGGCAAGCCGCACTGGCTGAACCTGCACAAGGCGGCGCTGAGCGGGCCGGATCACCCTGAGGGCGGCAGCATCATCCTGGTGGAAGATCAGACCGAAACGCGGTTGCTGGAAGACGAACTGATGCACAGCGAGCGGCTTGCCTCGGTGGGCCGACTGGCCGCCGGGGTCGCCCACGAAATTGGCAATCCGGTCACCGGGATCTCCTCGCTGGCCCAAAACCTGAAACTGGAAACCGATAACCCGGACATCCTGGACACAGCTGAACAGATCCAGCAACAGACCAGACGAATTTCCGCCATCCTGCAGTCGCTAATGAACTTCGCCCGGACGGGCAACCATGCCCATGCCAATCGCTATGAACCGGTATCCATTCATCGCTGTGTGGAGGAGTCCGTCAATCTACTGTCGTTGAGCGACAAGGGTATGGGCATCCACTATCTGAACGAGGTGCCTGAGGATCTGCTGGTGCTCGGCGATGAACAGCGCCTGGTACAGGTGTTCGTCAACGTGCTCGCCAACGCGAGGGATGCCTCACCCGAGGGTGGTACCATCAGGGTCAGTGGAAACGGCGACAGCTACTCCGCTATTATCGAGGTCATTGATGAAGGCTCGGGTATCCCGGAAGACCAGCTCGACCATATTTTCGAGCCCTTTTACACCACCAAGGCCCCCAACAAGGGCACAGGCCTTGGCTTGTCCCTGGTGTACAGCATCGTCGAAGAACACTACGGCAACATCCAGGTCGAGAGTCCGGCGAATACCGGGACCGGCACCTGTGTGCGCCTGAGGCTCCCGGCGTACTGGGCCGAAGCCGACGATACCTCTTCCAGCCAGAACGAAAGGTCCTGAAACAGTTATGCCCCGCATTCTGATTGTAGAAGATGAAGACATCATTCGTTCCGCCGTGCGCAAACTGCTGCAGCATGCCGGCTATGAAGTGGCCGACGCCAGGTCGGTGGAGGAAGCCGAGCAAAACCATGAACCGGATCAGTTTGACCTGATCATCTCCGACCTGCGCCTGCCCGGTGCGGCCGGCACCGAGCTGATCAACCGTGCGCCCAACACGCCGGTGCTTATCATGACCAGCTATGCCAGCCTGCGCTCGGCAGTCGACTCCATGAAAATGGGTGCCGTCGAATACATCGCCAAGCCCTTTGACCATGATGAAATGCTCGCAGCGGTCGAGAATATCCTGGCGCGCCAGGGGCCTGCCGATGCCGACTCCGAAAACGGTAAGGGCGCAGGTGACAAACCCCAGGAAAGCGACCCGGCCAACATCATGTTTGGCCAGTGCGAGGCCATGCAAAAGGTGTTCACCCTGATCCGCAAGGTAGCACCGACGGAAACCACGGTACTGATCCAGGGGGAGTCAGGAACCGGTAAGGAGCTTGCCGCCCGCGCCTTGCACCTGCTCAGCCCCCGGGCATCAAAACCACTGATCTCGGTGAACTGCGCAGCCATTCCTGAGAGCCTGATCGAATCAGAACTGTTCGGCCACGAAAAAGGCGCCTTTACCGGTGCCGTATCTGCGCGTACCGGTCTGATTGAGGCAGCCGACGGCGGCAGCCTGTTTCTGGATGAGATCGGCGAGTTGCCGGCCGAGGCCCAGGCCCGGCTGCTACGGGTCCTGCAGGAAAACGAGATCCGCAAGGTCGGCTCCACCCAGAGCCGCAAGGTCAACGTGCGCATGATCGCGGCAACCCACCGTAACCTGAAGGCGATGACCCGTACCGGCGAGTTCCGGGAAGACCTCTACTACCGGCTGAACGTGATGCAGATCCGGATCCCGCCCCTGCGCGAGCGCCGGAGTGACATCCTTGGCCTGGCACGAAAGTTCCTCAAGCGTCAGGGCGAGAAAATGGGCAAGCCGAACCTCAATCTCAGCCCAGAAGCCATGCGAGTCCTGGAGCGGCACCGCTGGCCGGGCAACGTCCGGGAACTGGAGAACGCTATAGAGCGGGCCACCATCCTGTGTGACGAGGACGTGATTACACCATTCCTGCTCGACCTGGATAGCGAAGGGGGCGACGAGCACATCCCCGAGACCCTGGTGGAGGGCAACAACGAACAGCCCCCTTCGCGGGATGCGGACTCCGCCAGCGACCTGTCCCTGGAGGATTACTTCCAGCATTTCGTCCTGGAGAACCAGGACCGGATGAGCGAGACGGAGCTGGCCCAGAAGCTGGGTATCAGCCGGAAGTCACTGTGGGAAAGACGCCAGCGGCTGGGGATACCGCGCAAGAAAACCAGCAACTGATCGGGGCCATTGGCCCTTTTCCATGTCGGCCCGGACCAAAGGGTGAATTCGAACTCAGTTGTTACCCCATGTTCCCCACGGTAACACTCCGCTCGGAACAACTGTGATCCCAGTAACACTTATCGGGAGTACGGGGTAACACCTATTTCCTTCAAAACCGTAACATACTGTTAATACAAGATTTTCAAAAACTGGCACGCGCTCTGCTATCTATAAAGCGCACAACAACAAAAACAAGAAGTGGCAAACGCAGCGTCAAAACAAATACAAAAAGCTGCAGGAAGACGTTCGGTGACAAAAACAAAAACGGAACGTGAGCGAACTGAGTGTTTTGGGTACTTTGCTTTTTAGTGGTCCCACGGCACGTGTGAGTTGTAGATGTAGAGAAGAATCGCCTTCCAGACGACACCGCATCTGCTGACAGACTCGCCCGATGTCCCTGACCGCTCTGTGTATTCAAAGCTTTCCGTTTGCACTGCTGAGATCCTCCGTACTTGGAGGCACACAGTGGGGTACAAAAACGAAGAAAAATCCCGGCAACAATAAAAACAATGCAGATCGTCAACGCTTTCAGGGCGGATTCGTGCAAACGGATCCGCCTTTTGATTATCTGGCGTGTGCAAATCCTGCCCAAACCGTTAAACTCTCGGTTTTTGCTCACCGCAAATACGGATTTCAATGCCTAAACGACTTGTCGACAGAATAAAATCTTTCATCCCCGGCGGACGGAAAAAGCCTCGCACCTACCAGCGGCGGGAGATCCCGCGGGACCAGCACAATGTTTCGCGTTCCGTGATCAGCGAGCCGGCCAAGAAAGTCCTGCATCGTCTGAACAAATCCGGCTACGAGGCCTACCTGGTCGGCGGCGGCGTTCGCGACATCCTGCTCGACGGCAAGCCAAAAGATTTCGACATTGCCACCAATGCCACCCCGGAAGAAGTCCACGACCTGTTCCGCAACTCTCGCCTGATCGGTCGCCGTTTCCGCATTGTCCACGTGGTGTTCGGCCGGGAGATCATTGAAGTCACCACCTTCCGCGGCAATGCCAACGACGCGGATGAGGACAGCACGGACGATGATCGCAGGACCAGCGAGCACGGCCTGCTGCTGCGCGACAACGTATACGGAAGCCAGGAAGAAGACGCGCTGCGACGGGATTTCACGGTTAACGCCCTGTATTATTGCATCCGCGACTTCACCGTGATCGACTTTGCCAATGGCATCGAGGACCTGCGTAACCGGCAGATCCGCCTGATCGGCGACCCGGAAACCCGTTACCGGGAAGACCCTGTGCGCATGCTCCGGGCCATCCGCTTTGCCGCCAAGCTGGATTTCGAGATTGAACCGGAAACCGAGGCGCCGATCCGCGAACTCGCTCCTCTGCTCAGCCATATCCCGCCAGCGCGCCTGTTTGACGAGGTATTGAAGCTGTTTTCCGCGGGCCATGGCGAAAAAACCTACGACCTGCTCAACGAGTACAACCTGCTGGCACCGCTGTTCCCGGAAACAGTGAAGGCCATCGAGGCCGGCGAGCCGGATGACCTGATCCGCCAGGCCCTGAGCAACACCGACGCGCGGATCGCACAGGGCAAGTCCGTCACCCCCTATTTCATGTTTGCAGCCATGCTCTGGCCCGCCCTTCAGGTCGAATGGCTCCGCCGCCAGGATAACGGCGACCCGGTACAACCAGCTCTCCACGGCGCCATAGGCAAGGTCATCGGCCGCCAGGTGCAGGCCACCTCCATACCCAAGCGCTTCTCCGGTCCCATGAAGGAAATCTGGGAACTGCAGATGCGCCTGCCACGCCGCCAGGGCAAACGGGCCTTTGGCACCATGGCCCACCCCCGCTTCCGGGCAGCCTACGACTTCCTGCTGGTTCGGGAAGCGGCCGGCGAGATCGAACCGGGACTGGGGCAATGGTGGACGGAGTTCCAGCAGGCGGATGAACGGGGCCAGGAACGCATGCTGTCTCAACTGGGCAGCGACGCTCCAAAGAAACGCCGTCGCCGTCGCAAGCCGGTGAAGCGCCAGGCCGCGCAATGACCACTGAAGTGTTCATCGGACTGGGCAGCAATATGGAGAACCCCGCTGCCCAGCTGGCCAGGGCAGTCGCCGAACTCGCGGCACTGCCACAAACCACACTGGTCGCCCAATCCCCCTTCTATGCCAGCCGACCAGCAGGCCCTCAGGATCAGCCGGACTTCGTCAATGGCGCCGTGTGGCTCAGAACGGATCTGACACCCCATGCCCTCCTGGATCACCTGCAGGCCATTGAGCAGGACCACGGGCGGGAGCGCCTGCGCCACTGGGGGCCACGAACCCTGGACCTGGATATTCTGGTGTTCGGGCAGGAAACGCTGGACGACGAACGGCTTGTGGTACCCCACCGCGAGCTGGCCAACCGGGATTTTGCCCTCCAGCCACTACTGGATCTCAATCCCGACCTGACCCTGCCGGACGGCCGCACAGTGGCTGAGCTCAGACAAACCTGCCCGGACAACGGCCTTCGCAAACTGCCACCGATCCCGCGAGAGCCCTTCGCTCCGGAGTGAAAGCCGGGCACCCCCGATTCCCGACGCTCCGTGATACTATTGCCTCAGGCATACCCCCGGATTACCCTTAGCACCTGAATGCCGGAACCACGGCGCAGTCCACGCCCATCCACCCAAAAGGCTAGGATTCTATGGCTGTTACCATCAATACCCTGCGGGAATACAAGCAGAACGGCGAGGCTTTCTCTGCCCTGACCTCCTATGATGCGACCTTTGCCCAGATCGTCAGCGAAGCCGGCGTTGATGTCATCCTGATCGGCGACTCCCTGGGCATGGTGCTTCAGGGCAATGACAGCACCCTGCCGGTCACCATGGATCAGATGGTGTACCACACCAACTGCGTGGCCAAGGGAAACCGCGGCTCGCTGATCATGGCCGACATGCCATTCATGTCGTACGGCACGGTGGAGGCGGCCCTGGAGAATGCCGCGGAGCTGATGCGTGCCGGGGCGCACATGGTCAAGCTGGAAGGCACGGACTGGATGAAGGACACCATCAGCGCCCTGAGTGAACGAGGTGTCCCCGTCTGCGCCCATCTGGGTCTGACTCCCCAGTTCGTCAATAAGTTCGGTGGGTACAAGGTACAGGGCCGCGATGAAAAGGCCGCAGAAATGATGATCGAGCACGCCTGTGAACTGGAGGAGGCGGGTGCGGATATCATTCTGCTTGAATGCGTCCCCGCTCCGCTGGCAGCCCGCATCACCCAGGCCGTCAAGGCGCCGGTGATCGGCATTGGCGCCGGCTCTGAAACCGACGGCCAGGTGCTGGTGGTACACGATATGCTGGGGCTGACTCCCGGCCGCAAGCCGCGTTTTGTGAAAAACTTCCTGGCCGAGTCCGACTCCGTTCAGGAGGCTCTTGCTGATTACGTTCAGCAGGTTCGTGACCGTACTTTCCCGTCTGAGGAGCATACGTTCAAGGCATGAGAACAATCCATTCGCTCAAAGAACTTCGCACCATCCTGCGCGGGTACCGCCGGCAGGATAAAACCATCGGGCTGGTCCCCACCATGGGGAACCTCCATGAGGGTCATATATCCCTGGTGCGCAAAGCGGCCGAGTCTGCAGACGTGGTGGTGACCACCATCTTCGTCAACCCGATGCAGTTCGGAGCGAACGAGGACCTGGACAAGTATCCACGTACCCTCGCCGAAGACCAGGAAAAGCTCGAAGCAGCCGGCAACACCCTGGTATTCGCACCGCCGGTGGAAGAGATCTACCCCGAAGGCCTGGCCCAGCAGACCAAGGTGATCGTGCCGGAAGTCAGTGACGGCCATTGTGGTGCCAGCCGTTCCGGGCACTTCGAGGGCGTTGCCACCGTGGCAACCATACTGTTCAACATAGTGCAACCGGATCTTGCGGTCTTTGGCGAGAAGGATTTCCAGCAACTCGCCGTGATCCGCAAGATGACCCGCGACCTGTTCATGCCCGTGGAAATCATCGGCGCCCCCACCGTCCGGGAAGACGACGGAGTGGCTAAAAGCTCCCGCAACGGCTATCTCTCCGAAGAGGAGCGCAAGATTGCACCCGTCGTGTTCCGGACGCTGGAAGCCACTGCGGAAAAACTCGCCAATGGCCGTACTGACTTCCACACGCTGGAAGGCGAAGCCGGACAGTCACTGAGCGCTGCCGGCTTGCGACCGGATTATTTCAACATCGTGAACAGTCTCACGCTCAAGCCGGCCTCGCCGGACGACCATGAACTGACTATCCTGGTGGCCGCCTTCCTGGGCACCACCCGGTTGATCGACAACCTGTCGGTGACCCGCTGACTCTCATACAAGAAAAAGGATCCCCTGATGCCCGAACACCCGGCAGTACTGACCTCGAAACCCGAATGGCAGGCACTGAACGAGCGGCGGGACAAGCTGCGAAGCATAAGCATGCGGGAACTCTTCGCGCAGGATCTGGATCGGGCCAACCGGTACTTCATCGAAGGCGCCGGCCTGAGCCTGGACTTCTCCAAGAACCTGGTCACGGACGAGACCCTGACGGAACTGATGGCCCTGGCCCGCAGCTGTCGCCTGGAAGAGCGGCGCAATCAGCTTCTCAGCGGCGGCAAGCTCAACATCACGGAAAACCGGCCTGCCCTGCATACGGCGCTGCGCCATCCGGGGAATGAATCCATCCTGATCGATGGCGTGGATGTGGTTGCCGAGGTGCAACAGACCCTGGACCGCATGGAAGCCTTTGTCGACGGAGTTCTGGATGCATCGAGGACCGGTTTCACTGGCAAGGTCTTCACGGATGTGGTCAGTATCGGGATCGGCGGCTCCTACCTTGGCCCCAAGCTGGTGGGAGAATCGCTGAAGCCCTTCTGGCAAGGCAGCATGCGGTGCCATTACGTTGCCAATATCGACGGTACCGACATCTGCGAAACGCTCCGCCAGGTGAATCCGGAAACCGCCCTGTTCCTGATCCAGTCCAAGTCCTTCCGCACCCAGGAAACTCTGGAGAACAGCAAGGTGGCGCGGCAGTGGTTCCTGGACAATGGCGGTGACGAAGCTTCCATCGCCCGGCATTTCATGGCGGTAACCGCCAACGTTCCGGCGGCCGAGGACTTCGGGATTGATGCTGACAATGTTTTCCCCATGTGGGACTGGGTCGGTGGCCGCTATTCCCTCTGGTCAGCCATCGGCCTGCCCGTGGCCCTCACCGTCGGCATGGACAACTTCCGGGCCCTGCTGGCCGGGGCCCACGCCATGGACCGCCATTTCCGGGAAACACCGTTGGAGCGCAACCTGCCCGTGGTCATGGGCCTGCTCAGTGTCTGGTACAACAATTTCTGGGATGCCGAAACCCACGCCATACTGCCCTACGACCATTATCTGCGCAGCCTTCCGGACCACCTGCAGCAGCTTGACATGGAGAGTAATGGCAAGAGCGTGACCGAGGCGGGGCAGCCCGTGGATTACCAGACCGGCCCGGTGCTCTGGGGCGGAGTTGGCTCCAACGGTCAGCACGCCTATCACCAATTGATCCACCAGGGTACCCGACTGATTCCCGCGGACTTCATCATTCCCCTGAAGACCCACAATCCGGTGGCGACCCATCATGCGGACCTGTTTGCCAATTGCCTCAGTCAATCCCGGGCGATGATGGCCGGCAAGACCCTGGCCGAAGCCCGGGCAGAACTCGCTGGTGAGGGCCTGGACGAGGAAACCGTTGAAGCCCTCGCGCCTCACAAGGTGATTCCCGGTAATAAACCGAGCAACACACTGATCATGGAGACGGTCACGCCGGAAACGGTGGGGGCACTGATCGCACTCTATGAGCATCGAACCTTTGTTCAGGGCGTGATCTGGGATGTTGATTCGTTTGACCAGTGGGGCGTGGAGCTTGGCAAACAGCTAGGCAAGGGTATTCTGGCAAAGCTACTCAGCCAGGATGCCATCAGCACTGCCGGTGATAGCTCTACCGACCAGCTGATCCGCAAGTTCCGCTCAGCCAACGGTCTCTGAGATCTTCCGTCCCTGCCACACGAAATCCACCGGCCAGAGCTTCTGGCCGGTGTCATACGACCTCCAGAGCTCCCGGTAACTCTTGCCGCAGACAGGGTGCACCGCATCCGCCGCAATATCTGCCAGCGGGCGCAGCACGAAGGCATTCTTCATAATTTCGCCCCGGGGCAATTCAACGCCATCAACGATGCCGGTGCGGTCGCCGTAGGTCAGGATATCCAGGTCCAGGGTCCGGGCACTGAATTTCGGCACATCGCGCCGGCGACCGTTCTCGGCCTCCAACTGCTTGAAGCGCCGGGACAGCTCACCAACACCGAGGTCTGTATCCACCCCCACCACCAGGTTCAGAAAGGGGGAGCCGTCAAAACCGACCGATTCGCTCTCGTACACCGGGGAAATCTGCAGGTTACCGAACCAGTCCGCCAGTGCATCCAGTGCCGCAGTCACGTAACGTTCCCGATCGATATTGGTACCGATGCTGATGTAGACCCTGGCTGTTGCCGTCATTGTTTGCTTCCCCGTTCGATTCGCACACCCACTGACCGGGCCGCCGGTACCGCACCGGGCTTGCGCAGGGTCAGCGTCAGCTGCCCTACCCCGAACTCCTTTATCAAAAGATCCGCCAATACTTCTGCGGCGCGTTCCAGTAGCTGTGGTTTCAGCTCCTGCAGGCACCGGGTCACCCGCTCACTGACCGCCGCGTAATCCAGAGCATCGGCAACATCGTCGGACAGCCCTGGCCCGCGGTTATCCCAGGCCATGTCGAGATCGACCAGGATCTGCTGCGTCACATCCCGTTCCCAGTCATAAACGCCGATGACGGTTTCTACCGCCAGACCTTCGATCAGGACACTGTCTGCCAAGGGGATCTCCCGGAGTCTTCCACTCTTTGCTGATTGAAATGCACACAACCACCGGATACTGTGATCGGGCTGGCCAGTGGCAAACGGGCCGGCATTTTCGCACAGATTGCACCGACTCGTCTCCGCCTCCGGACTGACACCATGGATCTGACCAGCCCAGCCGTCGCCACCGTTGCACTTTGCACCTTTGCCTACCTGTTCGGCTCGGTTCTGTTTGCGCTGCCGGTGTGCCGGCTCTGGAAACTGCCCGATCCGAGGGCCCTTGGATCAGGCAATCCCGGCGCCACTAATGTGTATCGTAACGGCGGCTGGGCTCCGGCGCTGGTCACCCTTGCCCTCGATGCATTCAAGGGCTGGTTGCCTGTGTGGATTGCCCACGTTGCCGGGTTCTCAGCGATGGTGCAGGCGGTGGTTGCCCTGTGCGCGGTCACCGGCCACATGATCCCCCTGTTCTACCGGTTCAAGGGCGGCAAAGGAGTCGCCACCGCCCTGGGCGCGGGCCTGGCACTGGCACCGGTCACAACCCTGATCATGGCGGCGATTTGGGCTGGCGTGATGTGGCGCTGGCGTATCTCGGCTCTGGCCTCGCTGGTGGCGATCGCCTTCGGCCCGCTGATCAGCGCCCTGATCGAGCCGGAAACCCTGCCCCTGTTCGGGCTGCTGACCATCCTGATCGTGGTGCGGCACCGCAATAACCTGATCCGGCTCGCCCAGGGGCGCGAAGCCGGTTTCTGACCGCTTTCTCAGTCCACCAACCCGTTGGCGCGGGCTTCGTTGATTGGTGGCAGGGTATTCATGGGCCATCTGGGAACGGCCACGATGCGCTCGCCATCCCGCTGACCCGCCCGCATTCGCTGGGCCCCGGCATAGGCAATCATGGCGCCGTTATCGGTACAGAACTCCGGGCGGGCGTAGAACACATAGGCATGGAGTTTATGCGCCATTTTCTCGAGGCGGGCCCTCAGGCGCTTGTTGGCACTGACACCACCGGCAATCACCAGGCGCCTGCAACCAGTCTGCTCCAGCGCTCGCCGGCATTTGATGGTCAGGGTATCAACCACTGCAGTCTCGAATGCCAGGGCGATGTCGGCCTTCACCTGCTCGGAAAATTCACCAGCATCCATGGCTGCGTTCACCGTATTGAGGGTATAGGTCTTGAGCCCGCTGAAACTGAAATCCAGGCCCGGCCGATCCGTCATCGGGCGAGGGAATCGGTAACGGTCAGGTACCCCTTTCTCCGCCAGAGCGGCGACGCGGGGGCCACCCGGGTAATCCAGACCCAGCATCTTGGCGGTCTTGTCAAAGGCCTCGCCGGCGGCATCATCCACCGATTCACCCAGCATCTCGTACTCACCGATACCATCGACCCGGACCAATTGGGTGTGGCCACCGGACACCAGCAACGCCACAAACGGGAACGCCGGCGGGTTATCCTCCAGCATCGGTGCCAGCAGGTGCCCTTCCATGTGATGGACACCCAGTACCGGTACACCCAGGGCAAAACCCAGAGCATGGGCCACCGAGCCACCCACCATCAGCGCGCCCACCAGTCCTGGGCCGGCGGTATAGGCAATGCCATCGATATCCTTGCGGGTGCACCCGGCTTCCGCGATCAGCTGATCACACAGGGGCAGCAGCTTGCGCACATGGTCCCGGGATGCCAGTTCCGGCACGACACCACCGTAGTCAGCATGCATGTCGATCTGACTGAACAGAGCGTGGGCCAGCAAGCCCTTTTCAGTGTCAAACAGAGCCACGCCGGTTTCGTCACAGGAGGTTTCAATACCGAGGATTAGCATAGAATGGGGCCGCGTCAGGTTGCCGTGAATGAGAACGGAGCGCATTTTAGCAGAAACCCGAAACCGGAAGGCAGTTTCATCGAACAAACATTGACCTTGCCATCGTCCAGGCGCTATTATTGCCGCCCTAAATTATGCACTGGTCGAGTTTTAGCCAATCTGACCAGGTATCGAGCCGCACAGGCATGGCCGTGCGGAGCAAATGGAAACCGAATCTATCAGGTAGGTGATTTTCGAATGCCAGCTGTTAAAGTGAAAGAGAATGAACCGTTTGACGTAGCACTGCGTCGCTTCAAGCGCTCCTGCGAAAAGGCCGGTGTACTGTCTGAAGTGCGTCGTCGTGAGCACTACGAGAAGCCGACCGCTGTTCGCAAGCGCAAAGCAGCCGCTGCCGTTAAGCGTCATCTCAAGAAGCTTCAGCGGGAACAGCGCAAGTTCGAGCGTCTGTACTAAGCTACAACCAGACGCCGCTTGACTGCAAAGCACTGATTGCCTGTCAGCAACAGGCTGCACAGAGCGATTCAAAATGCCGCCGAGGCCTGGCTTCGGCGGCATTTTTGGCTATGGCCAACACCTGAAGTACCGGCACTGACGAGCCGGCAGACCTGGAGTCTCCATGAGTGGACTGATCCCTCAACGCTTCGTTGAAGACCTGCTGGACCGCATTGACCTTGCGGAACTGATCGGGTCCCGGATCACCCTCAAGAAAGCTGGCGCCAACTACAAGGCCTGCTGTCCCTTCCACGATGAAAAAACACCATCCTTCAACGTGCGACCGGACAAGGGTTTCTATCACTGCTTCGGCTGTGGCGCCCATGGCGATGCCATCAGTTTTGTGCGGGAATTCGAAGGCCTGGGCTTTACCGAGGCTGTGGAAGAACTCGCCAGGCGGGCCGGGCTGGAAGTGCCCTACGACCTGGCTGCGCGCCAGGAAATGCAGCAGGCCCGGACCCTGACCGACGCGCTCGACTTTACCAACCAGTTCTACCGTAACGCCCTGCGTAGTCCGGCCGGCAACTATGCCCTGGACTACCTCAAGCAGCGCGGTCTGGATGACGTGATCATGGAACGCTACCAACTGGGCTACGCCCCCGGTACCGGGACGGCACTTTACGACGCGGCGGCACAGGACCTGAAAGGCCCCTTGATCGAGACCGGCACGGTATCGGACCGTTACGGGCGGCCAAGAGACCTTTTCCGCAACCGGGTGATGTTCCCGATCCGCAATACCCGGGGCCGGACCGTAGCTTTTGGTGGGCGGACCCTGGGGGATGACAAGGCCAAGTACATCAACTCTCCGGAGTCGGATGTTTTTCACAAGAGCCGGGAAATCTACGGGCTGTTCGAGGCCCGCCAGGCCATCCGCCAGCTGGACAAGCTCCTGGTGGTGGAAGGCTACATGGACGTCATCGCCCTGGCCCAGTACGGCATCGATTACGCCGTTGCCACACTTGGCACCGCCACCAACCAGGACAGCCTGCAGGCACTGCTGAAACAGGTACGGCACGTGGTGTTCTGCTTCGACGGTGATAACGCCGGCTTCCGGGCCGCCGACCGAGCCATGGAGAATGCCCTGGAACTGATGGCGGATGGACTGCATCTGCAGTTCCTGATGCTTCCGGAGGGCGAGGATCCGGACACGTTGATTCGCAAGGAAGGCACGGAAGCGTTCCAGAAACGGATTGAAGGCGCCACGCCCCTGTCCCGCTACCTGTTCGACCGGCAGAGTGAGAGTCTGGACCTGCAGTTACCCGAACATCGGGGGGAGTTGCGCGCACGAGTGGAACCGCTGCTGAACAAAATGCCCCGCAGCACCCTCCGGGATGCCATGTGGCATGAAATGCTGCGCTTGTGCGGAGGCCGCAACCAATGGCAAAACCGCCAGCCCCAGCAGCGTGGCAAATGGCGAAACGGCGAGTACCGGGACCGGCCGACAGAAGAGCGGGTGAACGTTAAACTCAACAAGGACAGCACGCTCTGCCTGGCGCTGGTTGAAGCACCGGAACTGGCCACCGAGGTCAGCGAACTGGCCCGGCAATCTCGGCAGTTTCCCCAGGCGATGAGCCTGGCTGCCTGGATCATGGACAAGGGGATCCGGGACCGCAGCAAACTGATAGGTGCGCTGGCATTGGACCAACAGGCCCGGGACCGGTTTTACCATCTATTCGATGGTATCGAGCACATTCCCTCACGGGAAAGCACGCTGGCCTCGGCCCGCGAGCTGATCAGTCCGAGCGAGGAATCCTCGCGTCAGCAGCGGCTGGCAACGCTACTGAGGAACTTCGCGAACCTCTCCGCCGAGGAACGCAACGAACTTCGGGAGCTGAGCGGCGGCACACAGGGATAACCGCACTTGAAACTTAACCGATTGGCCACAATCTAAACAGTCGGTGGCAGAGCAACAACGTGACAGCTATAATGGCTGTTTAACTTTTTTCCTTTTAAAAGCGAGTTCACAGGGTGTCTATGTCAGGCAATTCGCAAAAATCACGTTTGAAAGACCTCATTGCACGAGGCAAAGAACAAGGTTACCTGACTTACGCCGAGGTAAACGACCACCTCCCGGAAGACATCGCCGACCCCGATCAGGTCGAAGACATCATCCGCATGATTAACGACATGGGTATCCAGGTGTGCGAGGAAACTCCCGACGCCGATACCCTGTTGATGACCGAAGGTGATTCCACCGCCGACGAAGCCGCCGCTGCCGAAGCTGCTGCCGCACTCGCCGCCGTGGAAACCGACGCCGGCCGCACCACTGACCCCGTCCGCATGTACATGCGTGAAATGGGCACCGTGGAACTGCTGACCCGCGAAGGCGAGATCGTTATTGCCAAGCGCATCGAGGAAGGTATCCGGGACGTCATGGCCGCCGTGGCCCACTTCCCCGGAACCGCCGGAACGGTTATTCAGGCCTACGGCCGCATTATCGAGAACGAAGGCCGCATCAGCGATATCGTCACCGGTTTTCTGGACCCGGATGATGCCGAACCGTTCATGGCCGAAGAGCCCGCAGCCCCGGAAGCAACCAGCACTGAAGACACGGATTCTGACGACTCGGATGACGACGACAGCTCCAGCGATGATGACAACGACAACGGTCCGGATCCGGAAGAGACCCGGCTGCGTTTCGAGCTTCTGAAAGAAAAACTGGACGCCGCCGACAAGGCACTGGAGAAATATGGCCGTTCCAACCAGAAAACCCAGGACGCCCTGAACGAGCTCGGCCAGGTTTTCGCGCCGTTCAAACTGGCAAACAAGGCCTTCGAGGAACTGGTGAATGTTGTTCGCTCCACCAACGACCTGGTGCGTGAGAACGAGCGGGCTATCATGCAGATCTGTGTGCGCGACTGTAAAATGCCGCGCAAGGATTTCATCAAGTCCTTCCCCGGTAACGAGGCCAACCTCGACTGGGCCGAGAAGATCGCCAAGAGCAAGAAGCCCTACGCTGCTGCGATCGGCGAACGTATCGATGAGATTGTGCGCCTGCAGAAGCGCATCCAGAATGTCCAGACCGAAGTGGATCTGGATGTGGCCGACATCAAGGAAATCAACCGTCGCGTGTCCATCGGTGAAGCCAAGGCCCGGCGCGCCAAGAAAGAGATGGTTGAGGCCAACCTGCGTCTGGTTATCTCCATCGCGAAGAAGTACACCAACCGTGGCCTGCAGTTCCTGGACCTGATCCAGGAAGGCAACATCGGCCTGATGAAGGCGGTGGACAAGTTCGAGTACCGTCGCGGCTACAAGTTTTCCACCTATGCCACCTGGTGGATCCGGCAGGCCATCACCCGCTCCATCGCGGACCAGGCCCGCACCATCCGGATCCCGGTGCACATGATCGAGACCATCAACAAGCTCAACCGCATCTCACGTCAGATGCTGCAGGAGATGGGCCGTGAGCCGACTCCGGAAGAGCTGGGCGAGCGCATGGACATGCCCGAGGACAAGATCCGCAAGGTACTGAAGATCGCCAAGGAACCGATCTCCATGGAAACCCCGATCGGAGATGACGAAGACAGCCATCTGGGGGATTTCATCGAGGACATCCAGGCACTCTCCCCGGTGGACTCCGCCACCGCCGAAGGCCTGCGGGAAGCCACCCGCTCGGTACTGGCCGGCCTTACCGCCCGGGAGTCCAAGGTACTGCGCATGCGCTTCGGTATCGAGATGAACACCGACCATACATTGGAAGAAGTCGGCAAGCAGTTCGACGTCACCCGCGAGCGGATTCGGCAGATCGAGGCGAAGGCCCTGCGCAAACTGCGCCACCCGTCACGCTCCGACCACCTGCGCGGCTTTATTGACGACCAGGGCAACGGATAAGCCCAACACTGCTAGCGGGCGCCAACCCTCATGGGTATAATGGCGCCCGCTTTGTTTCCTCCTTTGGAAAGCCTTCCTGACAGTATCTGCTGTATGGGCCTATAGCTCAGTTGGTTAGAGCAGGGGACTCATAATCCCTTGGTCGCTGGTTCGAGTCCAGCTGGGCCCACCACCTTACTCCCCCGCTACCTTAATCGAGAGTATTTCCAGCCCGCACTTCTTGGGTATTCCAAGCCATTTGGCACCGCTCTCTCACGACCATCCAGAATCCTACTCCTCACCTACGTCAGTGTTTTTTACATCTCCAACTTATACTCATTACCCCGTCCAGAAAAATCGTCGGATTATCAAAACCCTGAGAATATGGCGCGGGGTTTGCTTCTGGTAGTGAAGACCTCTCCGAAATGGAAAAGTCGAGAGTTTGGTGGCATGAAGCCACTTAAAATGGCAAGGGAGTTTCAGACATGAGAACGAAGAACCTATTGTTAAGCATTGGAGCAACAGCTGCACTGACGGTCAGTGGAACCGCCTTCGGCTACTATATCGACAGCGGCGCCACCAACGTCGGGGGCCTTGACACTTACCTCGACGAAACCGGCGTACTTTCCGGTGAGGCAGCGGAAACTGACTGGGTATCGGACTTCCTCGGTTTTGACGTAATTTTGACCGATAAAACCGAAGATACAAGCTTCACTGTCGTTGATGGTGAAACATCAATCATTGCATTCGAACTAAATAGCGGCCCAAGCTGGTATTTGGTCAAGGATGCTCAAACATCAATATTATTCCAGAATGTGGCCAGTCTGTTCTGGGGGGTTTTCGATCTGGCGGATCATTTCGGGACTCAAAAGCTTGAAGATTTGGAACTCAGCCACGTGACCGAATTTGACGGCGGCACGGTAACCGTGCCTGAACCCGGAACCATCGCCCTGCTCGGCCTCGGCCTTATTGGTCTTGGTCTCGCGCGCCGGAAAAACAAAGCCTCGTAAGCAAGAGTCAACTTTCTTTACACCCCTTCAAGGCTCCTCCATGAGGAGCCTTATTTGTTCCCGCAAAGAAACAACCGCTACCAAAACAAACACGCCAAAACCTGATAAGGCCATGTATTCCGACAACTTTTAGACCTGACGTCATATATACGTGGTTCTACGGACATTGATCTTTGTCAAAAAAGCCAAAGTCCCGAAAAGACAAGCCACATACACTGCAACCCTGAACCAACCTGGCGCCGCCCTCAGGAAGCACCGGCGCACGGACAAAAACAACGAGATAACGGAGTGTATCAATGGTAACTACCCCCCGGTTTTCAGTACGGGCCATGTCCCTTGCAATTGCTGCGGTCTCCGCAGGTGTTTCGCTTTCCGCCACTGCCAGCATGGGCAACCTCGGCACCACCTATGGTGTAATGCCGGTTGACGTTGCCACCGCCCAGTCCCTGTCCATGTTCAACGACCAGGTATCCGCCACCTATTACAACCCGGCGTACCTGACGAAGGATACCCGCGGTGAACTGACGGCAGGCATCCTTCACGCCGAACAGGAGCTGCGTTCTGCCAATCCCAACGCAGATGGCGACGTTCTCTCCAAGTCCCCTAGCCAACATGTCCTCATCGGCATGAAGACCAACGTTGGCTCCCTGACCCGCTTTGATCACCCGATCTACCTGGGTTTTATCGCCGGTGTTGAAAAGTACGGCAAGGAAATGCTCGCATTCAGTTCCCAAACCACTGAAACCGGTCAGTTCCTCCAATACGGCAAGGAACCGCTGTTTCTCAACATTGGCGGCGCCACGCAAATCTGGCGCGGGATTTCCGCAGGGGCCTCGGTGCGGGTAACACTGGATGCAACCGCAAATCTCTACGCCGTGTCCACACTGGGCGGCGAGACCACCCGAGAGCGTCTCTCCGTGAATGCAGAGCCCTCATTGAAAACCATCCTCGGTACAAATATTGATCTGGGAAGTACGTTCTGTCCGGACAGCGAATGCTTCCTGGATGGCTGGGAATCTGCCCTCATTTACCGGACGAAATCCTCTGCCTCTACCACGATCGACTCCAACATTATCGTCACCCAGACCATTCCTGAGCCTGGTTTGAGCCTTGCCGTGTCAACCATCGACTCTTTCCAGCCGGAAACTTTCGGTATTGGCACCCAGTACCAGGGCGAGAACTGGCGCATTGGCGGCAGCATCGAGCAACAGAACTGGTCCGAACTGGAAGATGAGTTCGCGGCCGACAGCATCAAGGATCAGGGTTCAGTGGCGGCCGCCAGCCGCATCGAATTCAACGACATCCTGATTCCACGTATCGGCGGTGAGTACCAGCTCAACAAGAATTTCACACTGCGCGGCGGCCTGGCCTATGAGGAATCCCCTCTCAAATCCACCCGCAATCCGGAAATCAACTACCTCGACACCGACAAGCTTGTCATCGGCCTTGGCATCAGCGCCACCTACGACCGCACCCGCCTGTTGGCCTACCCGGTCCGGCTTGACCTCGGCTACCAGTACCAGCAGCTACAGGAGCGTGACTTTACCCTGGTGGATTTCGACGGCAATGAAACCAACGTGAAAGCCGACGGCGATGTCCACGTGGTCGCCGGCTCCATCACCCTGAAGTTCTGAGGAGAGGTACAGCCATGAATTACAACAAGACCCTGGCACTCGTCCCCGCGATATTGCTCGCCGCCTGTGGGGGCGAGGAGCAAACCATGAAAGCCGACGTTCCGTCCGGCTCCGTAGTCTACTCATACCCGGCCGACGGCCAGACCGGAATCAGCCCCAAATCCGACATTGTGATTCGCTTCTCCCACGCCATAACCGAGGAAGAAGCAGATATTCGAAACAAGATCCGGGTCGAGGGCATCTCTGGCAACATCGACTTTACCGTCACCAAAGTCGATGGCGGGCGTAGCCTGAAACTGGAACCCACGGGTAAACTGGGCACCGGCACCGAGTACTCCATCTCCTTTGCAGAACCACTCACTGCGGCCAATGCCACTCCGGTTGGCACTCCGAATGCCGCAGGTCCGGAGGGGATTCAGTTCTCCACTCGCGCCGGCTTCACCGGCATTGCCGGGTTAGATAGCCTGTCAACGAGTTTCGAAGTGGCAGAAATGATTCCCTCCCCCGAGGGTGACCTGCAACCGATGGACTTCTCCAGTTTCCGTCTTCTGCTGACCCAGCCAATCCACCCGCAGTGGAAAGAAATGGGCGGCAGCATCGGCCTTGAGGACAATGATGGCAACGAGGTTCCGGCAAAAATTCTTGTCGACCAGCGTCGGATCACCGTTGATCCATGCCTGACCGACGAGCCTGCACAATGCGGTACCAAGGCCGATGAACTTATGGCCGGGGCCACCTACACACTCCGCATTTCCGGACTCCCGAACCTGACCAGCCCCGGGACCACTCTGGAATTTGACAAACGCTTTACCGTTCGGGAAACCGGGCCTACGGTTGTACTGTTCCAGGAGGTTGTTGACTCCGGCCTGCTAGCCGGCACCGAGCCGAGAACCTCGAAGCTCAACGGCCAGGTTATCAATGGCGTCACTCTGAACTCCGTACTTCAGGGGACGGCAGGGCCATCTCAGCAAACTGGCGGCCTCTTCGCCGAGCTTGCCTATGCGCCGGCCTTTGAGGCAGATCAGCCGTTGCCACTACGGGTTCCGCGCAGCAGTGTACTTAACAGCAGTAGCCTGGACGTGAAGATCAACGGCACTGTGCCGATCATCAATCCCGAGACGGGAGAGATTCAGCAGACCGGCAACATCAAGGTCACCATGATCTCCGATGCCAGCGGTTACCTGCTACCCAACCCCTATACCGATGACCTCAATGCGCCCCGTCACGTGAAGCTGTTCATGGACGTCGCCATGAATACCGAAGAGGCGCAGCCCAACGCGTCCCTGTCCCAGAACCTCTTGGGCGTGGAACTCAGCGGCATCGCCCTGGTTGAAGATGGTGTACTGACAATCGATGCTATCGGTGTTGTCGAGCCGAATCTGCTTGGCCAGGAATTTACCGACTCCACAATCGCTTTTCGTATCGAAGCGGCGACTGACACCGACTCTGTACTGGATGCGGAAGATCTTTGGGAGCCCGACACCACCAGCCCAACCCTGGTCAGTTGGATGCCAGGGCCGGATTCCGCCATTCCCGGTGATCGCGACCAGATGCAGCGCCCGGGTGATCCGATTGTGCTGAATTTTGATGAGCCGCTGGATGAAGAGTCACTAGCCTCAGGGTTAACGCTCTTCGCAAACAACACTTCTGTGCCGATGGATACACTTTTGGACGGAACGACCATAGCGATTAATCCGGCGGGTGGATTGAATCATGGTATCCCCTACAGCGTTCGGATCAGTCCCGAGTTAACTGACATGGCGGGGAACCCTGCTGCCGAGCGAACCCTTACGTTTGCACTCCCTGCGATTCGGGATGGGAGTGAAGCTCCCTTCGCTTCCCCAATCGCACTGACAACCTACCCCGGCTTTCCCTGCGTCACGGAAAACATGGATATTGCGAATGGAAAACATGGCACCTGTACCGATTCAGCACCAAACGGCACCGTTCGCGACGAAATTCCTGTAATGACCATGCCAAGTGATCGCCCAATTGTCGTCAAGTTTTCCCAATCCATGGATCTCGACACCATTAACGATCAATCGTTTGTAGTAGAGAGGCTGGCTGACCCTGCATCCCCGGGTTCAGTTGGCGCGGAAGAGAAGGTTTCCGGACGAATTGAGAAAAGTAACCAGCAAATCCGGTTCTATCCAGACCGGGCCTGGGAGATTGGCGCTACCTATCGATACACCATGAGGTCCGCGGTCACTGGAAACTGCGCCTCGGGTTCTATTATCTGCTCTGAGGCCGGCTTAGCCTTGCAAACCGACCTATTAGTGGATCCGAGCGATATCGGCGGACCAGACCTCTCCATATATTTCACTGGTTCATCCGCCGTTGGTAGTGTCTTCACACCACTTCGCAATCTACCGATCAGGGACACAAACTCTAACTACATAATTGATTGCGAAACCCCAGGGGGCACAGACTGCCTTGAACCCTTCGATCATGTCGCCCAAAACGAAAGTTTCCTGCCATCGGCCAACTCCAGCAAGTTAACGATCGTAGACGGACAAAGCTCTCAAGGCCCGGCAAGGGTCGGTTGCTCCCCTGACGGAGCGGACTGCCCAAAAAACAAATTCATCTACCAAACTTATGGCCTTGATACGGAAGTCATTGGACCAGCTATTGACGAGAATGGGGACACGATCGGTGTTCGTGTTCTGCTCTATCCAACACTATTGGCGACCACGTCGGCTCGAGTCATTGTTAGTGCGAACCTCATGCTGGGGAGTGACATAACGTCAGATACAGGCACTCAAATTCTGAGAATGACTTATGGCCAGCCAACCGAAGACAATCCCCTCGGACTGGTCGAAGGTGTCATCGTTGAGGGCGCCGACAGAGGTCCTGTGTTCCAGGCCCAAGCGGATCTTACCCTGGATGCACCGAACCTGAGTGGCGTAACAAGCCACGATGTATACAGTAAACCGCTGACACTGCAACTAGAGGGTCCGATCACATTCTTTGACGATGGCCGTATGCAAATTGAACAGCGTAATTTGGTTGCCGAGGATATTACGGTTAACGCTGTATCGTTCGGGCTCGTTCCAGTCGAAATTCCATTACGCATTCCTTCTGGAGGAACCTTACTGAACTTCATCTCCAACCCGATCAAGGAGATCCCGGCCAAGCAATAATCTGAGATGCCTCCGCTTAGACCAGTCTTCGGACTGGCCTTTTTTTATAGCTGTGTCCCCTCCTGACTTTTCCCCTCCCCCGCCAAACCTGATAATCTGGTTGCAGAACGAAACTTGCTGCCATAAAAACAATTCCCGGGGGATTCCATGGACAACGGCACTCACTACCGGACCTGCCACCTTTGCGAGGCCATGTGCGGCGTGGCCATCGAGCTGAAGGACGGCCGCATTGCCTCCATCAGGGGTGACGAGAACGATCCCCTGAGCAAGGGTCATATTTGCCCGAAAGCCGTTGCCTTGCAGGATCTCCATGAGGATCCGGAACGGCTGCGCCAGCCCATGCGCAAGACGGCGAGTGGCTGGCAGAAGATCGGCTGGGACGACGCCTTTGACCTGGTTGCCCGGCGCCTTCACCAGACCCGCAAGGAGCACGGCCGCAACAGTATCGGGGTCTACCTGGGCAATCCCAACGTCCATAATCATGGCTCGCTGGTCGTCACCATGCCGTTCCTGCGCGCCATTGGCACTCAGAACCGGTTTTCCGCCACGTCCAATGACCAGCTGCCCCACATGCTTGCCAGCCTGGAAATGTTCGGGCACCAGATCCTGTTTCCCATTCCGGATATCGACAATACCGACCTGTTCATCTGTATCGGCGCGAACCCCATGGCCTCGAATGGTAGCCTGATGACGGTGCCGGATGTGCGGGGCCGGTTGAAGGCACTGAAGCAGCGTGGTGGAAAATTGGTGGTAATCGACCCTCGGCGTACGGAAACCGCCAAGCTGGCCGATGAGTTTCACTTCATCAGGCCGGGCAACGATGCCCTGCTGCTGATGGCCATGGTGAATACCCTGTTCGAGGAGAATCTGGTGGATCCGGGTCCGGCGGAACGTCTCGTCAAGGATCTCGAGTTACTGCAGCTGGCTGCCGTCCCCTACACGCCGGAAGCGGTGAGCGGCCACACGGGCATCGAAGCCGAGACCATCCGTGACCTGGCCCGCCAACTCGCTTCCACCCGCAAGGCTGCCCTGTATTCAAGGATGGGCACCAGCACCCAGGCCTTCGGCGGCCTCGCGACATGGCTGGCCTACTGCCTGAACATCCTGACCGGAAAGCTCGACTCGGTGGGAGGGGTGCTGTTCACCCAGCCGGCCATTGATCTGGTGGCGCTGGCGGCCATGAGCGGCCAGAACGGGCATTTCGACAAGCGCCGAAGCCGGGTCCGGGATCTTCCCGAGTTTGCCGGTGAATACCCCGCCAGCACCATGGCGGACGAGATCCTTACGCCGGGTGATGGCCAGATCCGGGCCTTTGTGACGGTTGCCGGTAATCCGGTGCTCTCCAGTCCCAATGGCCGGCGCCTGGAGCAGGCGTTCGAGAAACTCGATTTCATGGTCTCGGTGGACTATTACCTGAACGAAACCACCCGCCACGCCGATGTCATCCTGCCGCCCACCGCCGCGCTGGAGCGCAGTCATTACGACCTGATCTTCAGCATGTTTGCGGTGCGCAATTACGCCAAATACAGCGACGCCCTGTTCGAACCCCGCGAAGACGCGAAGCACGACTGGCAGATTCTCCTGGAACTGGCCCACCGTCTGGAACAGCAGCGCAAGGGCGGCCGCTTGCCCTTGCGATCGGAACTGGGCTGGCGCGCCTTCAAGCAGATCGGCCCGGACCCGATCCTGGATCTGTTGCTGCGTTCCGGCCCCTACGGCGCCGATACCGGTCCGGCCCGGAAATTCCTCCAGCCTGCGGTTGATCTGGTGCTGGATATTCTGCCCGAGCGTCACCCGCTTCGGGGGCTGGCGCGGCTGAGTCCGGTTAACCGGCAGTGGAACGCCCTGCCCAAGGGCCTCTCCCTCTCGGCACTCAGGGACAACCCCCACGGAGTGGATCTCGGCCCGCTCCAGCCATCCCTGCCGGACCGGCTGTTCACCCGGGACGGGTTCATCCACCTTGCGCCCCGGCGCTACCTGCAGGATCTCGGCCGCCTTCACAAACACCTGGTGTCAGAACCGGATGATCAGCTATGCCTGATCGGCCGCCGGCACGTGCGCAGTAACAACTCCTGGATGCACAACAGTCGCCGACTGGTCAAAGGCAAGGATCGGTGCACACTGATGCTGCATCCGGATGATGCCGCGCGCCTTGGCCTTCAGGCCGGGGAATCTGCCGAGGTCCAGGGCGCCGGTGAGACTATCGTGCTGCCGGTCGAGATTACCCCGGACATCATGCCGGGGGTGGCGTCCATACCCCATGGCTGGGGCCATGACCGTCAGGGTACCGGCCTCTCGGTGGCAAGCGCCCATGCCGGCGCATCGATCAATGACGTGCTGGAGGACAACCGAAGAGACCAACTGTCCGGAACTTCCGTATTGAATGGCCAGTCCGTAACTGTCAGAGTCTGGCGTTCCGGAAAGCAACGCCGTTCCGCGTGATCGAGCAAGGAGATAGCATGCCTGTTTGGCTACAGTGGACCCTTATTATTGCCGGCCTGATTGCCATATTCTGCCTGATCTGGTTTATCCGGAAACAGATGAGTGTGCTCTCCGAGGGGCGCCGGCGCCGGGAAAAAGCCGAGGCGTTCCAGGCGAAGCGTCGTGAGGACATGATTGGCAGTATCCGCGTCATTGCCATGGCCGTGGAGGAGGATCAGATCGAGTACTCCGAAGCCTGCCTGCGAATCAAAGGACTGCTGGACCACGTGGCACCGCATCTGCTGGAGGCGGCCCCCTACCGGATCTTCCAGACGGTTCACGAAAAACTGGAACATATGCCCACCCACCGGGCCCGGCAGGCAACCGAGACTCGATTCGTAGAAAAGATGGACAAGGAACGCTTCGAAGTCGAAGAAACCCACGCCGACGAAATCCGCCGGGCGGCGACGGCGATTCGCCATCATCAATTCGACTAATCAGCGGAAACCTAACTGGTCAGACCTCATTTTTGTAAAGTTTTGTAACATTGAAAACCGGAAAACCTGAGCTTTAGTTATTTAAGTCAATAACTTATGGAAATTGATAAAACTGAGGATTGACTCACACCCTTCACACCCAAAACTGTTGACTTTTCTTTTTGTCTTCCTGATCTAAGTTTTAAACAGGGTGTCGCCAAAATCGGCGGCGATAACGCCCTACGTTGTTTTCTCCTGATAAGTCAGGACGACTCTGCAAATAGCAGGTAAGCTTGCCGGCCATTGGGCCGGCTTTTTTTCGTGGTCACAGGCCTGGCGGCGGTTTATCGGCGTCCCCGGTCACGACAAGAATGCTGTCTTCGCCCCTCAGCAACTCCCGGAACTGCCTGATAACACGCTCGGGGTCCAGGCCAAGTTCGTCGTAGAGGGCCTCCGGTACCTCCGCGGTCACCCTGCCGGTGACTCCCAATACCGCCAGGTGCTGCCGACATAGCCAGAGCAGCCTAGGGTAAACCTGGTGCGGCCCCTGATAGGAGGGATCATTCTGGTGCCGGATCGCCACGATGACCTCCTCGGGCATGCCCCAGCTCTCCATCAGTCGGGCCGCGACATCATTCCGGCTGATGCCCAGCAGGTAATACTCGATCACCGAGGGATCGAAGTGGGGATTCACTTCCTGGGCCCGGGAGACCAGTCGGTGATGGGGCGGGAAGATCTGGGCCAGCGCCAGTTCTCCGAAGTTGTGCAACAGCCCTGCCAGATAAGTCAGGCCAAAGGTCGGGCGCGTGCCCCTTGGCATCATACTGGCCAGGATCCCGGCTGACTGTGCCTGCCAGAGTGCCCTCCGCCAATACCCGGTATAGCTCTCACCACCATCGGTAGACTGCTTGAGGCCCCGACCCATGGACAACCCCATGGACAGGTTCATCACCAGGTCAAAGCCCAGCACCCGGGAGACTGCATCGTGAACTGATCGAACATGGCCGGCTGCACCATAGAACGAAGACGAGGCCCAACTGACCACCTGGGCCGCCAGGCTGGGGTCACTCTCAACAACATCCACCAGGTCGCTCATCACTGCATTGGGGTCCACCCGCAGGTGTACGATGCGCTGTGCTGTTTCCGGCATCGGGGGCAACTCCAGGGTATCTTCCAGACGTTGCTGGATTCTCAGGGCGGTGAACTTCTTGATGCTGGAGTGGAACTGGTCCGCGCCAACGGCGGACTTTTTTCCAGGCACAGAAATCAGGGCAGGATCGACGGCAAAGGAACAGTGCCAGGCCGCTTCCGTCAGGGAGCGGAAGTCACTGGCCACCATCACAATCGCCAGATTCTGCCCGGCCAGTTCCAGCGAAACGGTATCCAGGTCCCGGACCCGGAAATCCACCACCGTCGGGAGTTCGGTCAGAGACGGCAGCGCAGGCAGGTCGGAAAGGCCGGTCCGCTCCATAATACGCCGCTGCTCCGGACGCTCCATAAGCCGCAAGTCACGGCCAAGTTGCTGGTTAAGCTGCTCGAGGTCGATCAGGTCATGCTTGCGACAGATCACCTGCAGGCTTCCCTGTTCATCACTGAGCAACAGCATCCGCAATGCCGACCGCGAATCAGCCTGGCGGACAGTCGTCAATGACACGCGTTGGGCAGAATTTCCAAGAGCCTGCCGCACCGCGAGGGGTAGTTCCATAAAGATCTCCCTGGTTCAGACGTCGCCATAGCGTATTCGTTCGCCCAGCCAACGGCGAATCAGTGCATTGACAACATCAGGGTGCTTCATCAGCGAAGGGGCCATCTCCCTGACCGGCTCAATCCAGCCCTTATCCCTTTCAAAATCCGCAAGCCGGAATTGCATCATGCCCGTTTGACGGGTTCCAAGGACCTCGCCGGGACCGCGGATTTCCAGGTCTTTTTCGGCAATGACGAAACCGTCCTGACTGTCCCTGAGCGCCTGCAACCGTGCCTTGCCGTTGACCGACAGCGGCGGGTGGTAGAGCAACACACAGAAACTGGCCAGCTCACCACGGCCGACCCGCCCTCGCAACTGGTGTAACTGGGCCAGGCCAAGACGCTCCGGATTTTCGATGATGATGAGCGAGGCATTGGGCACATCCACCCCCACTTCAATCACCGTGGTCGCCACCAACAAATCCAGCTCACCGGCCTTGAAACGCTCCATCACCTCAGCTTTGTCCTGGGTTTTCAGTCGACCGTGGACAAGGCCAACCTGCAACCCCGTGAGCCGTTCCGAAAGTTCCCGGGCTGTCACCTCCGCCGCCTGACATTGCAGCGCTTCGGACTCTTCAATCAGCGTACAGACCCAATAGGACTGGCGGCCATCCCGGCAGGCGCTGCGCACCCGCTCAATCACATCATCGCGTCGACTGTCGGAAATCACAATAGTCTCAATGGGCTTACGCCCGGGCGGCAATTCATCGATGACCGACGTATCGAGATCGGCATAGGCACTCATTGCAAGGGTGCGGGGAATCGGCGTTGCGGTCATGATCAACTGGTGGGGCGCGAGGGAACCGCCCACGCCCTTTTCCCTCAGCGCCAAACGCTGGTGAACGCCGAACCGGTGCTGCTCGTCCACGATCACCAGCGCCAGCCGGTCGAACCGGACGTCCTCCTGAAACAGCGCATGGGTACCGATCACTACCGGGGCATCTCCGGAGCTCACGGCATCAAGAACTTCTTGCCGGGCTTTGCCCTTGACCTTCCCGGAGAGCCAGGCCAGTTGGATACCCAAAGGCTCCAGCCAGCCACGGAAATTCTGGTAATGCTGCTCCGCCAGTATCTCGGTGGGCGCCATCAGGACCACCTGGGCACCCGCACTGATCGCCTGCAGCGCCGCCAGTGCGGCCACCACAGTCTTACCCGAGCCGACGTCACCCTGGACCAGCCTGAGCATCGGGATGGGCTGACTCAGGTCCTGACGGATATCAGTCATGACATGTTTCTGGGCGCCAGTCAGGGCAAACGGGAGGCTGTCGAGAAAGCGGGCGGCAAGATCCCCGGTTGGCAGAAGTGGCAGTGCCTCCCGCGTTCGGACCTGTTCGCGCACCTGCAGAAGACTGAGCTGGTGCGCCAGCAATTCTTCCATCACCAGGCGTTGCTGCGCGGGATGCTTGCCCTCCATCAGCAGATGGACGGGCGCGTTCGCCGGTGGTGCATGGACCAGCCTGACCGCCTCGGTGATGCCAGGAAGCTGGTAATCCGCCAGCAGGCCTGCTGGCAGCCAGTCCCGAATGGGAAACCGGTCCAGGTAGGTCAGTGCCTGCTGACAGAGATTTCTCACTCTGGGCTGCTGGATGCCCTCGGTGAGCGGATATACTGGAGTCAGGGTTGCCAGGCCTTCCGGCGGCATGGGCGGCGGATTCACCTGGTACTCCGGGTGGTAGAACTCGTATCCGGCCCGACCTGGCCTGACTTCCCCGAAGCAGCGAACCCGGGCGCCCTCGGACAGCTGGTTCTTCTGGGCGGCGTTGAAGTGAAAAAAGCGCATGACCAGGAAACCACTGCTATCCCTGAGCGTCACCTGAAGGCTGCGGCGCCGGCCCATGACCAGGTCCGTCTTCATCACTTCGCCCTCCACCACGGCCACATCGCCGATGCGGAGGTTGCCCATGAGGACCACCCGGGTGCGATCCTCGTACCGGTGAGGCAGATGAAACAGAAGGTCCTGCAGGGATTCGATGCCCAGCTTGGCGAGCTTCTCCGCCAAGGCGTTTCCAACGCCCTTGAGTTGAGTGACGGGGATGTCGTCCAGTGCCGTCATAGGGAGCTCAGGCGGATTCGGCTACGGCCGGATTATCCGTTTTCGCTTTCTCTACGACCCTGCACTGACTGGCCGCGAGGGATAACACATCAATGGCCTTGGGTCGCGGGAAGGTTACCCGCCAGGCCAGAGCCACCGTCCGGAATGGTACCGGCGGGGCAAACGGCCTGACGGCGAGGATGTCTTCGTGATACTGCATGGCCGTGGCCGCGGAGAGGGGCAACACGGTAACTCCAAGCCCTGAAGCCACCATGTGGCGAATGGTTTCCAGGGAGCTGCCTTCGGTCACCAGCGAGGGAGAGCCGTTGTCCACCCGCTTGGTAATCGCCTCGACCATGGGCGGGCAGGATTCCAGTACCTGGTCCCGGAAGCAGTGCCCCGGGCCCAGCAGCAACAGTTGTTCCTTTGCCAGCTCCTCGGCGTTGAGCTGTTCCTTTTTGGCCAGCGGATGACCGGCTGGGAGCAGAACCACAAAGGGCTCGTCATAAAGTGGCAGCGTCAGCACTTCCGGCTCTTCGAATGGCAGGGCAATGATAATTGCGTCCAGCTCGGACTGCCGCAGCTTCTGGCGAAGATTGGCCGTGTAGTTCTCCTCAATATACAAGGGCATATCCGGTGCCGCCCGACGCAACTCAGGTAACAGGTGCGGGAACAGATAAGGACCGATGGTGTAGATGGCACCGACCTTCAGTGGTGAATTCAGCTGGTTTTTGCCGTCCTGGGCCATGTCCCTGATCACATTCACCTGATCCAGAACCCTCTGGGCCTGCTCTATGATGCGTTCACCGCTCTCCGTCACCCGGATGCTGCTTTTGCTCCGCTCAAACAGAGGAATACCCAGCTCATCCTCGAGCTTCTTGACGGCAACACTGAGCGTCGGCTGGCTGACATGACATCGCTCCGCTGCCCTGCCAAAATGCCTTTCGCGGGCGAGGGTAACGACGTATCGTAACTCGGTAAGAGTCATGGTGAGCTCCGGTCGGATAGGTACGGGTCGAAGTTTCACTTATTTATGAGGTAAAGCATAAGGATTGAAATTGTCTATGGCAATCACTGAGAACGGGCTTTTACCACGGATCCTGGTCGCCGGGTGCGGGAAACTTGGTGGCAGTATTGCCAGCGCCTTGCTCGACAATGCCGAGGTGTTCGGTCTGCGCCGGGATGCAAACAAGATACCCGGAGGAGTCGTCGGTATCAGTGCCGATCTGACCCGTCCGGAAACACTCGAGGGCAACCTTCCGGACCGTCTGGATATCGTCATTTACTGCCTGACACCCTCCAGCTATGACGAAGACGGCTACCGGAACGCCTATGTCACCGGGCTGGCCAACCTGCTCGAGGCAATCGGAAATCAGTCACTGAAGCGCCTGATCTTCATCAGCAGCACCAGCGTTTACGCCCAGGATGATGACGGATGGGTGGATGAGAACAGCGAGACGACGCCGGCAAAATTCAGTGGGCAGCAAATCATCGCTGGCGAACAGACCGCGCTCGACAGTCTCCACCCGGCCACCATCGTGCGCTTCAGCGGGATCTACGGGCCCAGCCGCCAACGCTTCCTGGAGGAGGTTCTGGAAGGGCGCATGAATCCCCAATCGCCCGCGCCTTTCAGTAACCGGATCCACGAAGTAGACGCTGCACGGGTGATCGTTCATCTGGTGGACCGGGCTCTGGCGGGCAAGACACTGGAACCTGTTTACATCGCCAGTGATTGTGAGCCCGTCAGGCTGGATGACGTGGTCAACTGGGTCCGTGAGCAGCTTGCCTGCAAAGCGCCTCAGGCGGGTGCGCGCAAGGGAGGCCGGGCTGGGAGTAAGCGATGCAGTAACAGGAGGTTATTGGACAGCGGATTTACGTTCCGGTACCCCGATTTCCGGGCGGGGTACCGGGAGATGATCGACAGCCTCAGCTGAGCACCATCACTGCTTCCATCTCGACGGGGACACCCTTCGGCAGTGCCGCTACGCCAACGGCGGCACGGGCCGGATACGGCTCCTGGAAGTAAGTCGCCATGATCTCATTGACGGTGGCGAAATTGGACAGATCCGTCATGTAGATATTGAGCTTGACGATATCCTTTAGCTCACCGCCGGCTGCTTCACAGACGGCCTTGAGGTTCTCGAATACCTGACGGGTCTTGGCGGAGAAATCCCCCGGAACCACTTCCATGGTTTCCGGATCCAGCGGAATCTGACCGGAAAGGTAGACAGTGTCCCCGGCCTTGACCGCCTGCGAGTATGTGCCAATCGCCTGGGGCGCATTTTCGGTCTGGATTACGGATTTGTTGGTCATGATGTCAGAATTCCTCTCTTCCAAAACGCCAATGCTCGCCGCTCACGGCCGCAACTGTCAACCGGTCTTTGGTCGACGTCAGTGGCGAACCCGGTTGATGTGTGTTACTGCGCGGATGTTGCGGATCCGGCGCATCACACGGGCAAGATGTTTACGGCCATTGACGTGAACCACCAGGCTGACGATCCCGAACTTGGCGTTCTGGTCCTCCACGCTGATGCGTTCGATGTTGCCGTCGGCCATGGCCACCGCGTTGGCCAGCTCCGCGATAACACCCCGCTGTCGTTCCAGCTCCACCCGAAGCTCAACCGAGAACTCATCGGCAATATCCTTGGCCCACTTGAGGTGAGTCAGGCGCGCCCTGCCTTCGTCGTCTTCAGGCAGACGGGAACAGGAGTCGGAATGAATCAGCATGCCATTGCCTGAGTCCATGACACCAACCACCGGATCCCCGGGAATCGGCTTACAGCAGCCGGCGAATTTCACCAGCAACCCTTCGGTACCGCGGATGGTGACTGGACTGCGATCCGCCGACCGCCCGGCTTCAACCGTTGCACTCTCTGCGCCCTCGGCACCATTGACCAGTTGCCGGGCCACCAGATAGGCCATGCGATTCCCGAGGCCAATGTCACTGATCAGGTCGTCAAAGCTGTTCACCTGGTTGTGATTGACCACCGCCTGCTTCTGGCCGTCGCTGATCTCGGCGAGCTTGGCGCCGAAGCCCTTGAGTGATTTCTTCAACAGTGTACGACCAAGCTCCAGGGATTCCGCCCGTTTCTGGGTTTTGAGGACATGGCGAATACTGCTGCGAGCCTTGCCGGTGATCACGAAGCTGAGCCAGGCGGGGTTGGGCCGCGCCCCCGGCGCAGTGATAATTTCCACCGTCTGGCCGCTTTGCAGTGGCTGGCTCAGGGAACCGAGATTGCGATTGATACGGCAGGCCACTGTCGCATTTCCGATATCGGTGTGGATGGCATAGGCAAAATCCACCGGTGTGGCGCCACTGGGCAGCTCCATGATCCGGCCTTTCGGAGTGAACACATAGATTTCGTCAGGGAACAGGTCCACCTTTACGTGCTCGATGAATTCCAGGGAATCATCCGCACGCTCGCGCATCTCCATCAGGCCCTTGACCCATCGGTCTACCCTTGCCTGGTTGACGCTGGTGACATTGGACGGCTCATTCTTGTACATCCAGTGGGCTGCAATACCGTTGTTGGCGATGTGCTCCATCTCCTCGGTTCGGATCTGGATCTCGATGTTCACATGCATACCGAAAAGGGTGGTGTGCAGGGACTGGTAACCATTGGCCTTGGGCATGGCAATGTAGTCCTTGAAACGGCCCGGCAGCGGCTTGTACAGGCTGTGCACGGCACCGAGGATGCGGTAGCAGTCGTCTTCGGTGTCGGTGATGATGCGGAAGGCGTACACATCCATGATCTCATGGAAGGATTTGTGCTTGAACTTCATCTTGTTGTAGATGCTGTTCAGGTGCTTCTCGCGACCGAGGATACGGCCCGGCAGTCCTCTTTCCTCCAGCTTTTCCTGCAGCTTGCCGCGGATTTCCTCAATGATTTCCCGGTGACTGCCCCGCAGCTTGTTCACCGCCTTGGAAATATATTTGGCCCGCATGGGATAGAGGGACGAGAACCCCAGGTCCTCAAGCTCGGTACAGATGGAGTGCATACCCAGACGATTGGCAATCGGGGCATAGATATCGAGGGTTTCGGTGGCGATACGCTGGCGCTTTTCGTAGGGCATGGGCCCGAGAGTGCGCATGTTGTGCAGCCGATCCGCCAGCTTCACCAGAATCACGCGAATATCCCGGGCCATCGCCAGGGTCATTTTCTGGAAGTTCTCCGCCTGGGCTTCCGCCCGGGAGCGAAATTCAATCTGGGTCAGCTTGCTGACGCCATCCACCAGTTCCGCGACATCCTCGCCGAACTGTTCGGCCAGGGCATCCTTGGGAATCCCGGTATCTTCAATGACGTCGTGGAGCATGGCCGCCATCAGGCTCTGATGATCAAGCTTCAGCTCGGCGAGGATATGGGCAACCGCCAGGGGATGGGTAATGTAACGGTCCCCGCTCTTGCGCATCTGCCCTTCGTGAGCCTGTTCGGCGAAATAGTACGCCCTTCGCACCTGATTGATGCGATTGGTATCCAGATAGGTACTGAGCTCTCCCGCCAGACCTTCAACCGTAGGCTCTGCCGACACCGCGCCTCCACACTTTTCGAATTTCAGGGACAAAAAAACCCGAATGCACGCATCCGGGTCCTTCCTGGTCCTTCCAGCAACGTTCTATAGATACACTATAAAACCGCGGGGACAGATTTCAATGGTTCTCACTTGCGCATAGGTGCATATCCTGCGCAGTGATCAATCCTCGTCTTCCTCTTTCAGAAGATCTCGGGTCACCTTGCCCTCGGCAATTTCGCGCAGCGCAATCACCGTCGGCTTATCGTTTTCTTCCGGAACCATCGGCTCAAAGCCCTTGGTTGCAATCTGGCGGGCACGCTTGGTAGCCAGCATCACCAGCTGGAAGCGGTTATCAACGTTTTCCAGACAATCTTCAACGGTAACTCGTGCCATAACTTCCCCGACAAATAAAATGACTGTTTCAGCAGACCGTGTAGTTTACTGCTACCGGCTCAATTTGTATACAGGAAAACCGCGCATCAGACCTTGCCAGACAGCCCGGCCAGCAGTCCCCGGTGCCGGACCTGCTGGGCCTGCATACGCAGGCGCTGGCTACGGACAATCGCAAGCAGATCCGCCAGCGCCACCTGAAAATCGTCATTCACCACCAGGTAATCAAACTCCAGGGCATGGGAGCATTCTTCGGTGGCTTCCCTGAGTCGGCGTTCGACGACGTCCGAATCGTCGGTACCGCGTCCGGTCAGACGCTCCCGCAGGACCTCGGCGGAGGGAGGAACAATGAAGATGCTGACGCATTCCGGAATGAGCCGGCGCACCTGTTCGGCCCCCTGCCAGTCGATTTCGAGAATGACGTCCTCGCCCCGAGCCAGGGTCTCTCGCACCCAGACCTGTGAAGTACCATAGTAATTGCCGAAAACATCGGCATGCTCCAGGAAATCTCCCCGGCCGATCATGGCCTCGAATTCATTGCGGCTGACGAAGTGGTAGTTCATCCCGTCCTGCTCCCCTTCCCGCATAGGCCGGGTGGTATGGGAAATCGACACACCGAGCTTGGAATCATTTTTCAGCATTTCTGCCACGAGGCTGGTCTTGCCCGCACCCGAGGGGGCAGAAATCACAAACAGGGTGCCCTGCTCACCGGCCTGACTCATGATTGAAAACTCCCGAACGTCGATGTGTTGCTCGCCCCTGGGGCTGGGAAAGCGGGTGATTATACGTGAAAGCCGCAGGGTCGGCGAATGCAGGAAAATATGCAAGACGGGGTCAGATGAAGGCGTTCATCAGACCCCATTGCAGTTCGCCACCCTGATGCCAGGCCGTTGCTCAGGGGTCGGATGAACACCTTCATCTGACCCCATTTTCAACTTACTCCCCGCTGTCATTCTGGCGCCACAGCCATTTCTCGAGCAGGATAATCAGGAACCCCGCAAACGCCACACCCGCGGACATCAACCAGTCAGCCGCCTCCAGGGGTCGGGTATGGAAAAGCTGGTTGAGCGGCTCAAAATAGACAAAGGCCAGTTGCAACACCAGGGTCACCCCAATACCAAGATACACCCAGAGATTACTGAACAGACCAATCCGCCAGAACGTCTGGGTGAGCGAGCGGCAGTTCAGCAGATACAGCATCTGAAACAGGATGATAGTCGTGACCGCCATGGTCTGCGCCTTGCCCCGGGCGAGCTCAAGCTCAGCCCCTTCGGAAAGATCGGCGGTGTACTCCAGCAGGAAAAGTCCGGCCGCCCCACCGGTCATCAAGGCGCCGACCAGGAAGGTACGAACGACCAGGAACCGGCTCAGTAGTGGCTCCTTCGGCGGCCTTGGCGGTCGCTTCATCAAGCCAGGCTCCCTGGCCTCCAGGGCCAGCGGCAGTGCCAGTGCAATGGCAACGACCAGGTTCACCCAAAGAATCTGTACCGGCTCGATCGGCATCAGAAGATGGCCGTCAGTAACGGGGAAGAAAAGTACCGCAATCAGGATGATCATGGCCTGCCCGAGACTGGTGGGCAGTACGAAAGCGAGGGACTTGGAGAGATTGTCGTAGACCCGTCGCCCCTCCTCTACGGCGGCGCTGATGGAGGCAAAATTATCATCCGCCAGCACAATGTCGCTGGCCTC
The DNA here is from genome assembly GCF_046484525.1 of Marinobacter sp. GTDB lineage: Bacteria > Pseudomonadota > Gammaproteobacteria > Pseudomonadales > Oleiphilaceae > Marinobacter. The sequence continues at coordinate 16,654 of NZ_JAWOIS010000019.1, read as the reverse complement.
CCTGGCAACCGCCGTGCCGTTGATCCCCATGGCGACCCCGATCTCTGCCCGCTTCAGTGCCGGCGCATCATTGACACCATCACCAGTCATGGCAACAACCTGCCCCCCGGCCTGAAGTGCCTTGACCAGCCGCAGTTTATGCTCCGGCGCCACACGCGCAAAAACATTGGTGGAGTGCACCAGTTCAAGCAGTTCGGCATCGGTTGCCGCCTCGATCCGCACTCCCGTCACCACCTGCGCACCCTCGCCGCCGGCCTCCAGCAAACCGATGCTCTGGCCGATTGCCCGGGCGGTCTCCGCGTGATCGCCGGTGACCATCTTGACCACAACGCCAGCCTGCTGACAGATCCTGACGGCGTGAATGGCTTCATCACGGGGAGGATCCGACATGCCGACCAGCCCAAGGAAACAAAGGTCGTCCCGCCAACCGGAGGACTCCAGATCCACCTTGCCCGCCGACGGCTTTGCCATGGCAACGGCCAGCACACGCATGCCTCGCGCAGCCAGCGCTTCCACGGCTTCATGCACAAGCTCCATGGCCATTGGCTGGCCTCCGGCGAATACCGGACACATCCCTGCGATCACCTCCGGTGCGCCCTTCACACACACCATGTCAGCCCCATCACCGGATTCGTTCAGCGTCGCCATGAACTGGCTCTCCGAACTGAACGGGATCTCGTCCTTGCGGGGGAAAGCCGCCCGCATCGAGTCTTCATCCAGCTCCGCCTTACCGGCGGCGACGATCAGAGCCCCCTCGGTGGGGTCGCCGACGATTTGCCATCGCCTGTCCTTGCACTCCAGCTCCGCGTCGTTACAAAGCAAACCCGCCAGCAGCAAGTCGTGAACCTGCTCCGGCACCGGGGACAATGACTGGCCTCCGGCCCGCAGCTCGCCTTCGGGCGCGTACCCGATACCGGTCACCTCGACCTCAAGATCCGGCGTCCACACCGCCTCGACGGTCATCTCATTGCGCGTCAGGGTTCCGGTCTTGTCCGTACAGATGACGGTGGTACTGCCCAAGGTTTCTACAGCGGGGAGGTGACGGACGATGGCACGGCGACGCGCCATGCGCTGTACACCGATGGCCGATGCGATGGTGATAACGGCAGGCAAGCCCTCGGGAATCGATGCAACGGCAAGCGTGATTGCGGCCAGCGCACTGTCGAGCAGCGAATTATCCCGCCACATCCCAACAAGAAAGATAAGCACCGCGACCACGAGGATCGCCAGGGAAATGACTCTGACCAGGCTTGCGAGCCGACGGGTCAGCGGGGTTTGCAGCTCCGAGGTTTCACTCAGCAACCGGGAAATCCGACCAAGCTCACTGTTGGCGCCAGTAGCAACCACCACGCCGTCCGCAGTACCGGCTGTGACCAGGGTCCCACCGAAAGCCATGGAATGGCGATCACCAATCACCGCGTCATTTTCCACTGGCTCATCCTGCTTGGTCACCGGAAGCGATTCCCCGGTCAGTGCCGCCTCATCAACCTGCAGTCCATTGACTTCAAGCAGCCGGACATCCGCTGCCACCTGGTCTCCAGCCTGCAGCAACAGCACATCCCCCGGCACTACCGTGTGGGCGGGAACCGACTTGGCGTCACCGTCGCGCAGCACCGTGGCATTCTGCGGCACCATCCGGCTCAACGCCTCGATGGCCTGGGTGGCGCGCACCTCCTGGACAAAGCCGATGGTGGTGTTAAGCACAACAACGGAGAGCACCACAAAACTGTCCGTCACCTTGCCAATCAGGATGGCAAGCACCGCTGCGGCCAGCAGCACGTAGACAATCGGATCGGCGAGCTGATGCAGAAGAATCCTGTACCAGGACCGACGACCGTTTCGCTCAATACGATTCGGCCCGCTCTTCTTCAGCCGACGCCTGGCCTCCGATGTCGAAAGCCCTTGCGACCTGGTCCCCAGCCGATCGAGGACTTCCTTGAGAGCGCGAGCATGCCAGTGAAAATCGTCCATGGGTCCAGGTATCCGCCTCGGCTCGTCCGTTACTCGATGTTCTGCACCTGTTCCCGCATCTGCTCGATCAGCACCTTGAGGTCCACAGCTGCCCGAGTGACATCGGCATCGATGCTCTTGCTGCTCAGGGTATTGGCCTCCCGATTCAGCTCCTGCATCAGGAAATCCAGGCGGCGGCCAATGGCGTCGTCCCGCTTCAGGGTATCGGAGACCTCGCCGATGTGGGCATTCAGGCGATCCAGCTCTTCGGCCACATCGCTTTTCTGGGCCAGCATCACCATTTCCTGGGCGATCCGATCAGGATCCAGCTCGACACTGGCTTTCTCGAACCGTTCCCGCAAATTGCGCTCCTGGGCCTCAAGCAATTCCGGCATCCGGGCGCGAACATCCGCCACCAGCTTGCCCATGGTCTCCAGTCGGTCCTCGAACAAGGGACGCAGCCGCTCCCCTTCCCGCTCACGAACGGTAACCAGCTCCGCCACAGTGTCCGCAAACAGTTCCGTCGCCGCGTCCCTCGCAACACTGTAGTCCTGCTCCGGCACCGACAGCACACCAGGCCAGCGGAGAATGTCGAGAGCACTGATGTGGGCCGGGTTATCCAGCATCCGGTTGATATGGTTGGCGGCATTGTTCACCGCCTTCGCCATTTCGTCACTGATCTCGAAGCTTTGCGCGGCGCTCTCGGCGGACTGAAGCCGCATGGAGATATCCACCTTGCCTCGCTTCAGGCCCTTGCGCAACTCCTCCCTGAGCTTGTTCTCCAGCTCCCGAAACGCCTCCGGCAACCGGAATGACGGCTCCAGGTAACGATGGTTCACGGTGCGAATCTCGCAGGTAAGGGTGCCCCAGTCTCCACGGGCATCCTTCCGGGCAAAGGCAGTCATACTCCGGATCATATCGGCTCCAATCATCATGTTTGGCAGATCACCGAAGTTTAACAGGCTCTTAACAGCTGCGGCGAACCCGACCAAAGGGGCAGGGACGATCGACCCGTGTTCTCCGGTGAGCGTGTTATACTCGCTGTCCTTTTATTACTCCCCCGCCCGGACCCCAGTCCGGACATTCAGATTCAGATACAGGACACACTATGCGACCAAGCGGCAGAACGCCCGAGCAACCCAGAGACGTCCGAATCACCCGGAACTACACCCGCCATGCCGAAGGTTCCGTGCTGGTGGAATTCGGGGACACCAAAGTGATCTGCACCGCCTCCGTCGAAAACAAGGTACCGCCCTTCCTGCGCGGCGAAGGCAAAGGCTGGATCACCGCCGAATACGGCATGCTGCCGCGCTCCACCGGCAGCCGCATGGGCCGGGAAGCCGCCCGCGGCAAACAGGGCGGACGCACCGTCGAAATCCAGCGCCTGATCGGCCGCTCCCTGCGTGCCGCAGTCGACCTCTCCGCCCTGGGCGAACACACCATCACCGTCGACTGCGACGTCATCCAGGCCGACGGCGGCACCCGCACCGCGGCAATCACCGGCGGCTGCGTAGCCCTGGTGGATGCCCTGAACTACCTGGTGGCCGAAAAGCGCGTAAAAACCTCCCCGCTCAAGCAGATGGTGGCAGCACTTTCCGTAGGTGTTTACAAGGGAACACCGGTCGTCGACCTGGACTACCCGGAAGACTCCGAAGCCGAAACCGACATGAACGTCATCATGACCGACAGGGGTGGTTTTATCGAAATCCAGGGAACGGCTGAAGGCGCACCGTTTGAACAGTCAGAACTGGACAGCATGCTGACCCTGGCGAAACAGGGCATTGAGCAGTTATTTGAAATCCAGAAAACAGCGTTGGAAGGCTAATACGGAAGTCTGGGCGCTGGCAGGGATGCCGCTCCCCAGACTGTTGAAGGCCAGGGATGGCCTGAAACAAGCGTACAGGGATGTACTTGCAGCGTGTCTGGGGAGCGGCATCCCTGCCGGCGCTTCCCCGAAGTCGAGATAAAGTTTAAAAACCGATCTCGATGTCGTAATCCATGATCACCGGCGCGTGATCCGAGAACCGGGTTGAATTATCAATCCAGCCATCCTGAATCGTCCTGCGAATCCCCGGCGTCAGCAACTGGTAGTCCACCCGGATACCGGCATTCCGACGGGCACCCTCCGCCTGCTCCGGCCACCAGGTAAACTGATTGCTCTGCTTGTTCACCTCGCGGAAGGCATCAATACAGCCCATCTCGTCAAACAGCCGATCCAGCCAGGCCCGCTCATGGGGCAGGAAACCAGAGAAGTCAAACTTGTGATAGAGTGGACTGGCGTCCGTCACATGATGAGCGGTTTGCAGATTGGAACAGAAGATGAATTGACGACGCTTGCGAAGGGTTTTCTGCATATGCAGACCGAAAGCATCCATGAACTCATCCTTGTGATCCAGAACGGTCAGGTCATCCTCACCAATCAACTCTTCTTCCCTTCCGAGCGCGCAAGGAGCCAGTACACAGGCTACAGAGACCTTGTCGAAGTCTGCCTGAAGGAAGCGCCCCTCACGGTCCGCCTGCTCATTGGCAAACCCGTACATGATGGCCTTGGGAAAATGACGGGTATAGATACCGACACCCCCATGCTCATTCTTCTCACCGTCAATAAAGTAGGCTTCGTAGCCCTCGGGGATGAGGTTGTAGTCTTCAATCTCGTAGGCGCGCATGCGGTGATCCTGAACGCAAACCACGTCAGCGTCCTGGTCGGCCAGCCAGTCAAAAAAACCCTTATCAACAGCCTGGGCGAGACCATTGACGCTGATTGATACTACCCGCATACGTGTTCCCTGATTCGGTTTGTGTGTATGATACCGTTTTTACGCACTAATTAAAGATCCACTCCCGCCAGAAGCCTTGTCATGCACGACTATCAGCAAGATTTCATCAAATTCGCCATCCAGCGGAACGTGTTGCGTTTTGGAGAATTCACGCTCAAGTCCGGCCGCACCAGCCCGTACTTTTTCAACGCCGGACTGTTCAACACCGGAAACGACCTGTTGCAATTAAGCAAGGCCTATGCCGCTGCTATCAGCCGCAGTGGGCTGGATTATGACATCATTTTCGGCCCTGCCTATAAGGGCATTCCCTTGGCCACCGTCACCGCCATGGCCCTGGCTACAGAAGGTAACAGCAAACCATTTGCCTTTAACCGCAAAGAAAAGAAAGATCATGGTGAGGGCGGCAACATCGTCGGCGCACCACTGGAGGGCAAAGTGCTGATCGTGGATGACGTCATCACCGCCGGTACTGCCATCCGTGAGTCCATTGACCTTATCCGGGCTGCAGGTGCCGAACCGGCAGGCGTACTGATCGCCCTCGATCGACAAGAAAAAGGTAACGGCGAACTCTCGGCCATCCAGGAAGTGGAAAAGGAATTTGGTATTCCGGTGGTCAGTATCATTCGCCTCGAACAGGTACTCGACTACCTCAAGGCCAACCCGGAGTTTGCCGGTCACGCGGACAAGGTAGCCGAATACCGTGATCAATACGGAGTCTGACTGATGGGCAATCGTCTGTCTGTGTATTTCTCGGCATTGCTGCTGATAGCCACCATGGGCGCCTCGCTACCGGCCAATGCCCAGATGTATCGTTACACCGACGCACAGGGCCAGGTAGTAATCAGCAACACCATTCCCCAGGAAGCCACAAAACGGGGCTACGACATCCTGGGCAGCAACGGCCGGGTGGTCGAAACCGTCCCGCCTGCGCCGACCAAAGAAGAGATTGCAGCCCGCAAGGCCGAGAAAAAACGCCAAAAGGAACGGGAACGCCAGCGCGAGCAGGACGAATTGTTGCTCAAACGCTACAGCCACCCGGATCAGGCGATTGAAGCCATGCACCGGAAGGTACGGGAAATGAATGGCCTTATCCAGCTCAAGCGCGGCAACATTCAGGTGATTTCATCCCAGCTCAATAACGAGCAGAGCCGCGCTGCGGATATGGAGCGCGCAGGCCGGGAAATCCCGCAAGCCACCCTGGACAAGATCCGGCGGCTTGAATCCCAGATCGAGGAAATCGAACAGGATATCGCCAGCCAGCGCAAGGACATCGTGCAGCTCAAACAGAGCTACCGGGAAGATATCCAGCGATTGGAAGTGATTACGGACAAGGAACGGACGCTGCCTCTGGAAGTGGCCGAAGAGCAGTAAGGCCAGATATAAAGATGGGGTCAGAAGAAAGCTTTCTTCTGACCCCATCTTCAATTCAGATCTGGCAGAGACTGTAAACAAAAGGGGTCAGATGAAAACCTTCATCTGACCCCATCCTCTTCGAGTCAATTCAGCTCAAGCAGAGGCTGTGCTCTTCTTGGCAGCTGCAGAACCGCTGCTCTTTCGGGCGGTGGTCTTGCGAGCGGCCGGCTTCTTCGGCTCAACACTCTTCTTGGCTTCCTGGGCCGCCTCGGACACGTCCTCGGCCGCTTCGGAGACAGTTTCCGCACCTTCAGCAGCTTCCTTCTCCAGCTTGGCCACCAGCTCGGCAGCGAAGTTGCCGAAACGGGAGTTCAGGCTACGCAGCTGCTCGAACAGGCTCTCGCTGTAACCATCGTAGCGCTTGCGGAGGTTCTTGACGCTGTACTCGCGAGCTTCGGATTCCAGCTTCTCGGCGTATTGGAACGGTTTGGCAGCGATTTTCTTCTGCTGTTCTTCCGCGGCATTGATGCCCTTCTCGACGATTTCCTGAATCTGTTCCTGGTAGGACTTGAGTTTACCCATGATGGACTCTCCTTGGTTTCGTGAACATTCGTCAGGCCCGCCAAGTGCTTAAATCACGGACCTTCTTTGGATCTCACTAACCAAGATACGGGTAAAAATTAGAATGTTCATACTAAAAACCGGTTACCACCGGAACAGTACCCAACTGGGCACCAGCAGGTCCGATTCGGTTTCCCGAATCCAGCCACCGCCATCGGCAGGCACCAGGTAATACTCGGGCCCGACTTCGGGCACCACTTTGATTTCCATAAGCTGGCCATTCACCCGGTACTCGTAAAACACCTCGTTCTCGCCGGGGCGGATAACAATCTGCGGGCCTTCAGCCTCCGGCTGATAATCGGTCACGACGACCGGCTCTTTCGGAGTCTCCACCGGGGTCTGGTCCAGGGCGCCCTTTTCCTGGGCCAATGCTGCCAGTGGCAGGCCAAGTAGCAGTATGGCGGGGTAAGCGATTCGCTTCATTTTCGTGATACTCTTTCGTCAATCCAGTTCAGTACAGAGTTGCACAAGCCAACCAACGCTTCAATCAGAATCCGGATCCGTATTTCTATGAATGAAAACAAGACCCCGCCCGTGGTGCTCGTCGACGGCTCATCCTATCTTTTCCGCGCCTATCACGCGCTGCCGCCTCTGACCAACAGCAAGAATCACCCGACCGGGGCCATCAAGGGCGTTATCAGCATGATCCGGCGCCTGGAGCAGGATTTTCCGGGCTCGAGAATGGTGGTGGTCTTTGACGCCAAGGGTAAAACCTTCCGACACGAGATGTACGAGGAATACAAGGCCAACCGCCCGCCCATGCCGGATGACCTGGCGATGCAGATCAGACCGATCCACGAGATCGTCCGGGCCATGGGCCTGCCCCTGCTGATCGTGCCGGAAGTGGAAGCCGACGACGTCATTGGCACCCTGGCCAACGAAGCCACCAGCAAGGGGATCGAGGTGGTGGTATCCACCGGTGACAAGGACATGGCACAACTGGTGAGCGACCACGTCACCCTGATCAACACCATGACCGAGACCCGAATGGATCGCGAAGGTGTCGTGGAAAAGTTCGGCGTCACCCCGGAGCAGATCATCGACTACCTTGCCCTGGTCGGCGACAAGGTCGACAACATTCCAGGTGTGAACAAATGCGGCCCGAAGACCGCCGTCAAATGGCTGCAGACCTACAAGGACCTGGACAATCTCATCGAGCATGCGGACGAGATCAAGGGCAAGATCGGCGAGTACCTGCGGGAAGCCATCGAAACCCTTCCCTTGAGCCGGGAACTGGCCACCATCCGGACCGACGTGGATCTCGAGTTCGGGCTGGAGGATCTCAAGCTGCGGGAGCAGGACGACGACCAACTGCTGGACCTGTTCAAGGAATACGAATTCCGCGGCTGGGTGAACGAACTGGAGAGTGACAGCCGTACCGATTCAAAAACCGCCAACAGCGACTCGCCCGCCCCGAAGGAAAAGCGTTATAGCGTCATCACCGATCAGGGCGAACTTGATGACTGGATCAAGCACCTGAATGCTTCCGATCTGTTCGCCTTTGACACGGAAACCACCAGCCTGCGGTACATCGACGCTGAAATTGTCGGGGTTTCCTTTGCTGTTGAAGCAGGGGAAGCGGTTTACGTGCCTCTGGCCCACGACTACATGGGCGCACCGGAACAACTGGATCGCAACAAGGTCCTCGAGCAACTCAAGCCGCTGCTGGAGGACCCCAAACCGAAAAAGGTGGGCCAAAACCTCAAGTACGACAAGAACGTGTTGGCCAACCACGGCATCGATCTGGAAGGCATTGCCGAGGACACCATGCTGGAGTCCTATGTCTATAACTCCGTGGCCACCCGCCACGACATGGACAGCCTGGCCCGGGAATATCTGGGCGAGCAGACCATCACCTACGAGTCCATTGCCGGAAAGGGCGCCAAGCAGCTGACCTTCAACCAGATCGATCTGGAAAAGGCCGGCCCCTATGCCGCCGAAGACGCAGATATCACGCTGCGCCTGCACCAGACCCTGGCCCCCCGCCTCAGGGAAACCGGCAAGCTGGATTCCGTCTACCGGGAGATCGACCTGCCACTGGTGCCGGTTCTGTCCCGCATGGAGCAACGCGGTACGCTGATCAGCGCGAGCGTGCTCAGGAACCACAGCCAGGAGCTGGCCGAGCGCATGGCCGAACTGGAAAAGGAAGCCCACGAGGTGGCGGGGGAAACCTTCAACCTGGGCTCCACCAAACAGCTGCAGGCCATCTTCTATGGCAAGCTGGGCTTGCCAGTGATCAAGAAAACACCGAAGGGCGCGCCATCGACCGCCGAGCCGGTGTTGCAGGAACTGGCCCACGAGCACGAGTTACCACGACTGATTCTCGAGCACCGTAGCCTGAGCAAGCTCAAGTCCACCTATACCGACACCCTGCCGGAGTTGATCCATCACCGCACCGGCCGGGTCCACACCTCCTATCACCAGGCGGTCACCGCAACCGGACGGCTGTCCTCCTCGGAGCCGAACCTGCAAAACATTCCCGTCCGTACCGAGCAGGGCCGCCGCATCCGTCAAGCGTTCATCGCGCCGGAGGGATACAAGCTGGTGGCCGCGGACTATTCCCAGATCGAGCTGCGGATCATGGCCCACCTGTCTGGCGATAAGGGCCTGATCAACGCGTTCGAGCACGGCGAGGACATCCACAAGGCCACGGCGGCCGAGGTCTTCGGGGTCGAACTCAAGGAGGTCAGCTCCGACCAGCGCCGCAGCGCAAAGGCCATCAACTTCGGCCTGATCTACGGCATGTCCGCCTTCGGGCTATCACGCCAGTTGGGCGTGGAACGGAAACTGGCCCAGGAATACATCGACCGGTATTTCGAGCGTTACCCCGGCGTGCTGAAATACATGGACAACATCCGCAAACAGGCCCACGACGATGGCTTCGTGGAAACCCTGTTCGGCCGTCGCCTGTACCTGCCGGAAATCAATGCGCGCAACAAACAGATGCAGCAGGCCGCAGAGCGGACCGCCATCAATGCTCCGATGCAGGGAACCGCAGCGGATATCATCAAGCGCGCGATGTTCGAGGTCGACAACTGGCTGCGTAACGAACACGCGGAAGAGGCCCGCATGACCATGCAGGTTCACGACGAACTGATCGTGGAAGTAAAGGATTCTGCCCTGGATAAGGTCCGGGACGGGCTGGTGAAACGGATGTCAGCTGCGGCAAAACTGGCCATTCCCCTGGTGGTGGATGCCGGGGTCGGTGACAACTGGGACGAAGCCCACTGATTCGACTTGCCCGACAAGCCGGCTCGGGCCTGACCCGCCGGCCGGCTCCTGGACCCCTATCTGCTGAAACTGGTGCACCAGTGCCGCCAGCCTCACACAAAGTGCAGATTGAAAGCGGGAATCAGAAGGCTTTGCTGATCTGGACTGACGCGCTCCAGGCGCTCAGGTCGTATTCGCCTTCGTAATTACTCTGGTCAGTCACGCCTGGCTGCAATTCGGCAACCTGGGACGGGTTGTCATGCTGATAATTGAATTCATCGACCTCAGCATCACCATCAAAGATCAGGGTTCCGACTGCGGCGTCGACTGTCCAGCCACTCCGGACATCTTTCCACTGCGTACCCAAGGTCAGCCAGTGACGGTCCTCTGACGGGATCCGCGTAGTGACATAATTGTCGACCGGAGATTCGTCCCAGGCATATCCTGCCTTCAAAGCCCATTCAGGCGTGGCTTGCCATATGCCGCCCACATTGAACTGCCAGGTATTCTTCCACTGCTCCGTCACGTGACTCAGAATCACGCCCTCCTCAGACGCCTGAGTAATTTCCCCGCCGGCCTCACGACTTACAATGTCCAGTTCTTCAAAACGACTCCACTTGGCATAAGTTGCGCCAGCAAGCAAAGTGAAAATGTCGCTCAGATGATGACGCAGGCCGAAGGTAATACTTTCCGGAATCGCCAGAGGCACCTCAACTTTTTCAGAAGCTTCGATAGGGGCGAAAACGCCTTTGGAGGGATTTACGTAATTGGTGATATCTGCGTCACCTTTGAGCTTCAGTTCGGTGCCGGTCTCTGCGACCAGTCCAAACTGGGTCTGTTCTGACATCTCATAGAGAAAACCGACGCGGGCAGTGACCCCAATATCATCGCCTTCAATGTCAGCGTAGCCGTCCTCAAATGCAGCAGGGTCATTCGCAACAGCGAACCCCGCTGCGGAGTTATCCTGGAACTTTGTCAGCTTGCCTTCAGCGTAGAGAATATTGAGACCAACCCCCATGGACAGGCCCTTACCATTGTTGACCGAAACCGACGGCGTGAACGCAATTGCCGTGAGTTCGGTCTCATCCGCAAAGTATCCGCCCTCAAAATCATTTTCATAATCGGCAGCCAATCCGTAGGGCGCATGGACACCAAATCCGACATCAATGGAGTCGCTGATCTCGTGGGTATAGTAGAAATTGGGCAGGACTGCAGGGTCCGCAATATCTCCACCGGTACCTTGTTTGGTCACCGGCATACCAAGCTGGTTAGTCGCTGAGGTCGTACCCTCTTTCGCCTCAGCATCAATATCCAGAACCGCAGCACCAAAGGAAACGTTCATCCCGGAAAGCTGGCTCATCCCGGCAGGGTTAAACAGCACGGTGGTCGCATTCTCGGGATTGGCGGCGGTGCCGGCATTGGCCACACCCATGGCACTGGCGCTCTGTTCGTTGAGCGAGAAACCACCCGCCATGACGCTGGCTGGCGCGGCAACGGCGACCAGGGCTGCCAGGCGGATCGCCTTTACGAGTACGTCGGTATTCTTGTGCATGATATCTCCTTGATTGATTCGGCGGGGAGTATACGCAGCACCGGCCAAGGGCCTCAAATGTCAAAACTACTGGTTCGAGGCCCTAACCAATTACAACTTTAGTCTGAAGACGTGGATTATAGTTCAGTCATCCTGGATGGACAGTTTGTCCACCGATGTGGAGAGCTGTTCGGCACCGGCGGCATCGGCGCCAAGCTTGATCATCAGACGCAGATCGTTCGCCGAATCGGCGTGAGCCAGGGCGTCCTCGTAAGTCATTGAACCCTCAGAGTACAAGCGGTACAAGGCCTGGTCGAAGGTCTGCATGCCCACTTCACCGGATTTCGCCATCAACTCCTTGAGCTTGTGGACCTCACCTTTACGGATGATGTCCGATGCCAGTGGCGTATTGATCAGTACTTCGATGACCGCCTTACGCCCCTTGCCATCGGGTGTCGGCACCAGCTGCTGCGCCACGATGGCCTTGAGGTTCAGGGACAGGTCCATCCAGATCTGGTTGTGCTGTTCAGGCGGGAAGAACTGGATAATACGGTCCAGGGCCTGGTTGGCGTTGTTGGCGTGCAGGGTTGCCAGGCACAGGTGGCCGGTCTCGGCAAACTGCACAGAGTATTCCATGGTCTGCTGGGTCCGAACCTCACCGATCAGGATGACGTCCGGGGCCTGACGCAGGGTGTTTTTCAGGGCCACCTCGAAGCTCTCGGTATCGATCCCCACCTCGCGCTGGGTCACGATACAACCCTGGTGCTGGTGCACGAATTCGATCGGATCCTCGATGGAAATGATATGCCCGCGGCTATTCCGGTTGCGGTGCCCCAGCATGGCGGCCAGAGAGGTGGACTTACCGGTACCGGTGGCGCCCACGAAGATGATCAGGCCACGCTTGGTCATGGCCAGATCCTTGATGATATCCGGCAGGGCCAGGTCATCGATCTGGGGAATCTTCACCTCGATCCGGCGCAGCACCATGCCGCACAGGTTACGCTGGAAGAAGGCACTGACACGGAATCGGCCGATGCCCCGGGCACTGATGGCAAAGTTGCACTCATGGCTGGCGTCAAACTCCGCGCGCTGCTTGTCGTTCATGGCGCCGTAGACGAGCTCACGGGTCTGCTCCGGGGTCAGGGCATTCTTGGTGACCGGCAGAACCTTGCCGTTGACCTTCATGCTGGGCGGCACACCTGCCGTGATAAACAGGTCCGAACCACCCTTTTCTACCATTAACCGCAACAGTTTTTCGAATTCCATCTTGTTACCTACTTACCTCAGAAGTTATCCGGCATCTTCGCCTTGGCGCGCGCCGCCTCACGGGAAACGAGGCCTTTCTGCAGCAGTCGCTCGAGGCACTGATCCAGGGTCTGCATGCCGAGCGAACCGCCGGTCTGGATCGCGGAGTACATCTGGGCGATCTTGTCTTCCCGGATCAGGTTCCGGATGGCGGGGGTACCGATCATGATCTCGTGCGCGGCAACCCGTCCGCCGCCCATCTTTTTCATCAGGGTCTGGGAGATAACCGCCTGCAGGGATTCGGAGAGCATGGACCGCACCATGGACTTTTCCTCGGCCGGGAACACGTCCACCACCCGGTCGATGGTCTTGGCTGCCGAGGTGGTGTGCAGGGTGCCGAATACCAGGTGACCAGTTTCCGCGGCGGTCAGGGCCAGGCGGATGGTTTCCAGGTCCCGGAGCTCGCCCACCAGGATGATGTCCGGGTCTTCCCGCAGTGCCGAACGCAGGGCCTCGTTGAAGCCCAGGGTGTCCCGGTGCACTTCCCGCTGGTTGACCAGACATTTCTTGGATTCGTGCACGAATTCGATCGGATCCTCGATGGTGAGGATGTGCTCATAGCGGGTGTCGTTGATGTAGTCCATCATGGCCGCCAACGTGGTGGACTTACCGGAGCCTGTGGGCCCGGTCACCAGCACCAGCCCCCGGGGAACGGACGAGATATCCTTGAAAACCTGGCCCATGCCCAGATCTTCCATGGTGAGCACTTTGGAGGGGATGGTCCGGAACACGGCACCGGCACCACGATTCTGATTAAAGGCGTTGACACGGAAACGAGCGACACCGGGAACCTCGAAGGAAAAGTCGGTTTCCAGGAATTCTTCGTAATCCTTACGCTGCTTGTCGTTCATGATGTCGTAAATCAGGCCATGCACTTCTTTGTGCTCCATCGGCGGCAGGTTGATCCGGCGTACATCGCCGTCGACACGAATCATGGGGGGCAAACCAGAGGAAAGGTGCAAATCGGACGCACCCTGTTTAGCCGAAAAGGCAAGCAGTTCAGTAATATCCATAGGGTTCCTCGGAGGGCTTTTTCTTTTAATCCAGAAGCGGCAAACTCACAGTATGAGCAGCATAGCAGACAACATCGGGAGCGTAACCCGACGCATACAAAAAGCAACATTGCAGGCGGGGCGGGACCCCGGCAGTGTGCGCCTGCTGGCAGTCAGCAAGACCCGACCGCCGGAAGACCTGCGTGAAGCCTTCGCTGCGGGGCAAGTCGCATTTGGCGAAAATTACCTGCAGGAAGCCCTCGAGAAGATTGAGGCCCTGGACGATCTGGACGGCATCGAATGGCATTTTATCGGGCCGGTCCAGTCCAACAAGACCCGCCAGATCGCCACATCGTTCGACTGGGTGCACAGTGTCGATCGCTTGAAGATCGCCCGCCGCCTCGGTGAGCAGCGTGCACCGTCATTACCAGCCCTCAACATCTGCCTGCAGGTCAATATTGACGAGGAGGACACCAAGTCCGGCTGTACTCTGGAGGAGCTGCCAGAGCTGGTTTCGGCAATCGGCGAACTACCCAACCTCAGCCTGCGGGGCCTGATGGCCATTCCCGATCCCGACCAGCCGGAATCGGAGCTCAGGTCCAGTTTCCGCAAACTGGCCAACGCCCTCCAATCCCTGAAACAGACATGCCCGGGCGCCGGCCCGCTGGACACCCTGTCCATGGGCATGTCCGATGATCTGGAAATGGCGATTGCCGAAGGCGCGACCTGGGTGCGGGTTGGCACTGCGGTGTTCGGAGCCCGCCCACCGAAGGAACCCCAGAGCTGAATCTTTCAGTTCCTGCTATCATCCGGTTCAAACAGTTAACCGATCAACCGTTGGAGTGAACCTTGAGCACATCGCCCACTATCTCATTTATCGGGGCCGGCAATATGGCCAGCGCCATCATTGGCGGCATGCTTGACAACGGCTACAAGGCCGGTGATATCTGGGTCAGCGCCCCGGTTGACGGTCATCTTCAGGCCATCCGCAGGCGTTTCGGCGTCAGCGTCACCACCGACAACCGCTACTGCGCCCAGCAGGCCGATATGGTCATCCTGGCGGTCAAGCCCCAGGTCATGGCTGATGTCTGTCGTGACATCGCCCCGGTGGTGCAGAACACCCGTCCACTGATGGTCTCCATCGCCGCAGGTCTGACCGCCGACACCCTGGACGAATGGCTCGGCGGCGGGCTACCCATGGTGCGGGTCATGCCCAACACACCGTCACTGGTTGGCAAAGGGGCTGCCGGCCTGTTCGCCAATAGCCAGGTGAAAGACGACCAGAAAAAGATGGTCCAGGCTGTATTTGAGAGCATCGGCTCCGCTCTGTGGGTGGAGGACGAAAACCTGCTGCACGGGGTTACCGCTCTGTCCGGCAGTGGCCCGGCGTACTTCTTCCTGATGCTTGAAGCGCTCGAGGCGGCTGCCACGGAAGCCGGCATTGAACCGGCCACCGCCCGGGAACTGGCGATCCAGACCATGGCCGGGGCCGCAGAAATGGCAGCCCGAAGCGAACACGACCCCGCCCGGCTCAAACGCAATGTCATGTCCCCCGGTGGCACCACCGAGCAGGCTATCAATACCTTCGAGGAAGGCGGGCTGCGAGAACTGGTCAAGAAAGCCTACGGCGCAGCATTCAAGCGTTCGGAAGAAATGGCCGAAGAACTGGCCGGCAAACAGTAACCGATAACGGAGACACAGCTACATGCTGGCAGACATCCTGATCACCATCCTGCTGATCGCGTCCACCTTTTATCTGACGATTGTGCTGCTGCGCTTCCTGCTGCAGCTGGCCCGGGCCGATTTCTACAACCCGATTTCCCAGTTCGTGGTCAAGGCGACCAACCCGCTGCTGCGCCCCCTTCGCCGCTTTATTCCCGGTTGGGGTGGCATCGACGGCGCCTCCCTCGTCCTGGCGGTCATCATCCAGGCCATTACATTCTTCTTCATCCTGATCGCGCTCAACGGTGGCCTTCCGGCGATCAACCCCGTTACCCTGATGGTCTGGGCAGTGTTGAACGTGCTCAGCCTGATTGTGAAAATCTACTTCTGGTCGGTCATCGCGGTGGTGGTGGTGAGCTGGATCGCTCCGCATAGTGGCCACCCGGCCATTCAGCTGGTTGCCCAGATCACCGAGCCGGTCATGCGTCCGGTGCGCAACATCATGCCATCCATGGGCGGACTGGACCTGTCTCCGATCATCGTGTTCCTGATCCTGAACGTGATTTCAGTTGTGATCGATCACATGAAACTGGCTGCCGGTCTCGGATCCATCGGCCTCGGCATGTAAATCCGCCTTCCGGACATACATTCGGTAACACCCGGAAACGAAAATCAATAAATCCAGGCCGCAAAATCATCTACTTGATTTTGCGGCTTTTTATTGGAATAAATTGTGACCTGTTCACCGGAATGCACAGGGAAGGTACACATGGATTCAGAAGACGGGATAGTATTACTAGTCATTCATGAATTGCTGTAGTCCGCGCGCCCGGCAGGCAGCGGGCGCCGGTATACCGGGAAGTCGCGCAGAAGGAAACTCCAATGAACCCGCAGGGAACTCTGTCGCAGCAGGTAGAGGCTTACCATAACTGGAAAAAGGAACTGATCCGGCAGATCGGGCGCTACCGCCTCTGGCTGCAAGATAATGACCTGTTTTCCGACGACATCAGCACCCGCATTCGAAACGGGCTCGAACTGCTCATTGAGGATGAGCTGACCATCGCCTTTGTCGGCGAGTACTCCCGGGGCAAGACCGAACTCATCAATGCGCTGTTCTTCTCGGAGTATGGACAGCGCATGCTGCCCTCCCAAGCCGGGCGAACCACCATGTGCCCGACCGAGCTGTTCTTTGACCGGCCGGCCAATCAGAATTACCTCCTGCTGCTCCCGATTGAGACCCGCACCGGAGAGCT
>NZ_JAWOIS010000077.1:0-32341 GCF_046484525.1 Marinobacter sp. | reverse complement strand
ATGATGCCGGTGCGCAGGGTGGAGAGGTCGTAGGTCTCGAACTCCGGTTCGGCTAGCTCGGCGATAAACATGGTGGGCACGCCATACAGGGCGGTGGCCTTTTCCTGGTGCACGGCCTGCAGGACGGACTTGGGCTCGAAGCCTTCACCCGGATAGATCATGGTGGAGCCGTGGGTGATACAGCCCAGGTTACCCATCACCATGCCGAAGCAGTGGTACAGGGGCACCGGAATCACCAGGCGATCCTTCTCGGTGAAGCGCTGGCTCTCCGCCACAAAGTAGCCGTTGTTCAGGATATTGTGATGGGTGAGCGTGGCGCCCTTCGGATTGCCGGTGGTGCCGGAGGTGAACTGGATGTTGATAGGGTCATCAAACTGGAGCTGGTCCTGGCGCTCGTACAGCTGCTGCTCGGACACCTCTCCGGCAAAGCCCAGGAATTCCTTCCAGGTCCACATGCCGTCGTGCTTGTCTTCGTGCACGTTGATTACGGCACGCAGCTCCGGTACGTGATCGGCCTTGAGCTTGCCGGGGGCACTGCGTTTCAGTTCCGGCGCCAGCTCGTAGATCATCTCCCGGTAATTGGATGCCTTGAAGCTGTCGGCGGTGACCAGTGTAGTGATGCCGGCGAGGTTCAGCGCATACTGCAGTTCGTGCACGCCGTAGGCCGGGTTGATGTTGACCAGGATGGCGCCCACTTTCGCGGTGGCGAACTGGGTGACGGTCCACTCGTAACGGTTGGGGGACCAGATGCCCACCCGGTCGCCGCGTTTCACTCCGATGGCCATGAAGGCACGGGCGGCCTCGTCGACCTTTTTCACGAACTCCTTGTAGGTCCAGCGGATGTCCTGGTGCAGGCACACCAGGGCTTCGGTATCCGGATACTTCTCCGCGGTACGGTCCAGCATTTCACCGATGGTCATGCCCAGCAGGGGCACTTCTGCGGTTCCGCTGGTGTAGCTTGGTAGAGTCTTGCTCATATCTCTGCCTCCAATTGTTGTTGTATTCGAGGGCAAGCAAGTCTGCGTACTTGCTAGCGACTCTGGCTGTGATACTCGGGGTTGGGTTGCATATCGCTGGCAATTGCCACGCGGTTGGACATGTTGTAGAAGCCGACCAGGTTGCTCAGGTCCCAGATGCCCCGGTCGCTGAGACCGGCATCCCGCAGGGCCTGGATGTCGTCTTCGGTGACGGTGGCCGGTGACCGGGTCAGGTGGGATGCGAAATCCAGCATCGCCCGCTGGCGCTTGTCGAGTTTGGCGCTGCGGTAGTTCATCACCATGTGCTCACCCAGCTGGGGATCACCGCTCAGTACCCGCACGGCGGCGCCGTGGGCCACCAGGCAGTAGAAGCACTTGTTTTCGGAGGAAACCACCACGGCCACCATTTCCCGCTCGAGCTTGGAGAGTTCGCCTTCGCCGAGCATGAGCTCGTTGTAAAGACGGGTGAAGCCTTCCAGCTGCTTGAGGTTCTGGCTGTAGGCGGTCAGTACGTTCGGGATCATGCCGAGTTTTTCCTGGCAGATCTGGAAGTACTTCTGGGTGTCCTCCGGCATGTCACTGATCTCGGGAATAGGGAGATCAAGGGCGACCACGTTCTTGTTCTTATTCATTTGCAGGTTCCTCCAAGCGCCTGGCCGACTTTAGAGCCGTTATGGCGATTCAGTTGCTGGCAAATCCAGTCGCCGGTGGCGACCAGTTTGTCCAGATCGACACCGGTTTCGATGCCAAGACCGTTAAGCAGATAGAGCACGTCTTCGGTCGCGACATTACCGGAAGCACCTTTGGCATAGGGGCAACCGCCCAGGCCGGCGACGGAGGCGTCGATTACGCTCACGCCTTCTTCCAGCACCGCATACAGGTTGGCCAGGGCCTGGCCGTAGGTGTCGTGGAAGTGGGCGGCCAGCCGTTCCATGGGAACGTGTGCGGCCACCGCTTCCAGCATACGCTTTGCTTTCAGCGGCGTACCTACGCCAATGGTATCGCCCAGGGAAATCTCGTAGCAGCCCATGTCGTAGAGGGCTTTGGCGACTGTGGCGACCTGTTCGGGGGCAATGTCGCCCTCGTACGGGCAGCCCAGGACGGTCGAGACGTAGCCGCGCACGGGGATGTTGTTCTTGCGGGCTTCCTCGACCACGGGGGCAAACCGCTCCAGGCTTTCGGCGATGGTGCAGTTGATGTTCTTCTTGGTGAAGGACTCGGAGGCGGCCCCGAAAACGGCTACCTCGTCCACCTTCGCGGCCAGCGCGCCCTCAAAACCCTTCATGTTGGGGGTGAGGGCGGAGTAGCGGACGCCGGCCCTGCGGTTGATGCCGGCCATGACGTCGGCGGCATCGCCCATTTGCGGCACCCATTTGGGCGACACAAAGCTGGCGGCCTCGATGTGGCTCAGGCCGCAGTCGGCAAGCCGGTCGATCAGGCCGGTCTTGATGTCGGTGGCGATGACCGGGCCGGGCTCGTTCTGCAGACCGTCCCGGGGGCTCATCTCCACCAGTCGAACCTGTTTCGGAAACGCCATCACTCAGCCTCCTCGGTTTCGATGGCAATGAGTTCGGCACCTTCGGACACCTGGTCGCCTTCGGCGAAGAAGATCTCGCTCACCACGCCGTCGGCCGGCGCCTTGATGGCGTGCTCCATTTTCATGGCTTCCATGATCACCAGGGTCTGGCCGGCGCTGACCTTGTCGCCCACCTTGGCCTGAACGGCAACGATTGCGCCGTTCATGGGAGCGGCCAGGCTGCCTTCACCGGCCATCTCCTCGAACCCGTAGGTCTCGCGGTAGACGGTGCACTTGAAGGTGTCGCCTTCGTAGAACAGGACCAGCTGATCGTCGTGCAGGTTCCCGTGAACGCTGATCCGGTGGCCGTTGACCACAGCCTGCAGGTAGTCGTCGTCCAGTTTGGCGTTCAGGTGGTACACGCTGTCGCCCACGAAGACCTGGTAGCGGTCGTCCCGCTCGAGGATCTTGAGCTCGTGGATGTCGTCACCCACCTGCAATTTCAGCGGCTGGGCGTATTCCGAGTTCATGCGCCAGCTGTTCTTGCGGCTGAACGGGGACCAGGGATCCGCGGTCACCGGCTCTGACGATTTGCGCTGCTCCAGTACGAAACCGGCGGCCAGCACCAGCGCCTTGTGGGTGTCGAGCCTGGATTTCGGGAACAGCAGGTCCTCGTGGGCACTGATGAAGCCGGTGGTCAGATCCGCTTCCCGGAACGGCTGGGCGTCGGCCAGGGCGTGCAGGAACCGGATGTTGGTCTTCACACCGGCGATACGGTAGTGCTCGAGAGCCTGGACCATGCGGTTGATGGCCTGGTCCCGGGTTTCGTCCCAGACGATCAGCTTGGCGATCATCGGGTCGTAGTGGATGCTGATCTCATCGCCTTCGGTGACACCGGTGTCCACCCGCACGTGGGCGGACTCATCCGGGGTGCTCAGGTAGCGCAGGGTACCGGTGGCCGGCAGGAAGTCCTGGTCCGGGTCCTCGGCATAGATCCGTGCTTCAAGAGCATGGCCGCGGGTTTTGACCTGGTCCTGGGTCAGGGGCAGGGGCTCGCCCCAGGCGACCTTCAGCTGCCACTCCACCAGGTCCTGGCCGGTAACCATTTCGGTGACCGGGTGTTCCACCTGCAAGCGCGTGTTCATCTCCATGAAGAAGAAGGAGCCGTCCACGTCGTACAGGAACTCGACCGTACCCGCACCCACATAGTTGATCGCCTGGGCGGCGCGTACGGCAGCTTCGCCCATGGCCTTGCGGGTTTCCTCGGTCAGGCCCGGGGCCGGTGCTTCTTCCAGGACTTTCTGGTGGCGGCGCTGGACCGAACAGTCCCGCTCGGCCAGGTAGATGCCGTTGCCGTCCTGGTCACAGAACACCTGGATTTCCACGTGCCTTGGCTGGGTCAGGTAACGCTCAATCAGCATGTCGGGGTTGCCGAAGGCGTTTCTGGCCTCGCGCTGGGCGGCGGCCAGGGCATCGTCGAATTCGGACATGCTTTCGACCACCCGCATGCCCTTGCCGCCACCGCCGGCGACGGCTTTCAGCAGCAGCGGGAAGCCGCATTTCTCGGCTTCGGCACGGAGCACATCCGGGGACTGGTCCTTGCCGTGGTAACCCGGTACCAGAGGCACGCCGGCTTTCTCCATGATGGCCTTGGCGGCGGATTTGGAGCCCATGGCCGCAATGGCGGAGGAGGGCGGACCGATAAAGACAATGCCGTTGGCTTCGCAGGCTTCGGCAAATTCGGTGTTCTCGGACAGGAAGCCATAGCCCGGGTGGATGGCCTGGGCGCCGCTCTGTTTGGCAATCTCGATGATCTTCTCGGCCCGCAGGTAGCTCTCGGAGCTGGGCGCGGGGCCGATATGGAACGCTTCGTCGGCCATGGCCACATGCCGGGCGCTGGCGTCCGCGTCGGAGTAGACCGCGACACAGCGGATCCCCATGCGGTGGGCGGTCTGGATGATCCGGCAGGCGATCTCGCCCCGGTTGGCTATCAGAATCTTGCTGAACATTGTTGTTATTCCTCCGGAACCCAGTTGGCCTTGCGTTTGTTCAGAAAAGCACTCAGCCCTTCCTGGCCTTCCTCACCCACGCGGATGTCTGCGATGCGATGGGCGGTATCGTCGATCACGGCTTCATTGATCGGCTTGTGACTGACGGCAAAGACCAAGTCCTTAGCGGCTTTCATGGCCTCGGGGCCGTTGCTGGCCAGTTGCTGGAGCATTTCGTTGCAGCGCTGCTCCATGGCATCCACGTCGTCGCACACGATGTGCACCAGGCCATACTCCTGAGCCTGTTTTGCGGTAAAGACTTCGGCGGAGATGAAGTACCGGCGGGCCTGGCGTTCGCCGATGGCGCGCACCACGTAGGGGCTGATGACCGCTGGAATCAGGCCGAGCTTCACTTCGCTCAGGCAGAAGCTGGATTGCTCGGTGGCGATGACGATGTCGCAGCAGGCGGCAAGACCGACGGCGCCGCCGAAGGCCGCACCCTGCATCAGGCCAATCACCGGCTTGGACAGATGGTTGAGTACACTCATCAGCCGTGCCAGTTCCCGGGAATCGTCCAGGTTTTCCTGGTGGGTGTTTTCGGCCATGCGGCGCATCCAGCCCAGGTCCGCGCCGGCAGAGAAGTGTTTGCCTTCGGAGCGCAGGATCACTACTTTGGTCCGGCTGTCGGCGTTGACGTCGGTCAGCGTATGGATCAGCTGCTGAATGATGACGTCGTCAAAAGCGTTGCGTTTGTCCGGGCGGTTCAGCACAACCTCGGTCACACCGCCATCGCGGCGTTTCAGCAGAACCGCAGATTCCTGTTCTGACATGATCCTTCTCCTCGGTTACATGCGGAACACGCCGAAGCGCGTTGGCTTCGCCGGCCGGTTCAGCGTGGCGGACAGGCTCAGGGCGACCACTTCCCGGGTCTGGGCCGGGTCGATAACGCCGTCGTCCCACAGGCGGGCGCTGGCGTAATAGGGGTGGCCCTGGTGCTCGTACTTGTCGGCGATGGGCTTCTTGAATGCCGCCTCGTCTTCTTCGCTCCAGGTCTCGCCCTTGCGCTCGAGGCCTTCGCGGCGAACCTGGGCCATAACGCCGGCGGCCTGCTCGCCGCCCATGACGGAGATGCGGGCGTTGGGCCACATCCACAGGAAGTCGGGGCTGTAGGCGCGGCCACACATGCCGTAGTTGCCGGCACCGTAGCTGCCGCCGATGAGTACGGTGATCTTGGGTACTTCGGCACAGGCGACGGCCATGACCATTTTGGCACCGTGCTTCGCGATGCCTTCAGACTCGTACTTCTGGCCGACCATGAAGCCGGTGATGTTCTGCAGGAACAGCAGCGGGATGTTGCGCTGGCAGCACAGTTCGATGAAGTGCGCGCCTTTCTGGGCGGACTCGCTGAACAGGATGCCGTTATTGGCGACGATGCCCACCGGGTAGCCGTGGACGTGGGCGAAGCCGGTGACCAGGGTCTGGCCATAGTAACGTTTGAACTCGTCGAACTCGGAGCCGTCGACGATGCGGGCGATCACGTCGCGCACGTCGAACTGTTTGCGCAGGTCGGTGCCGACGATGCCGTAGATTTCCTCGGGATCGTACAGCGGTGCCCGGGGCTTCTGGACTTCCACCGGAACCGGCTTGCGGCGGTTCAGGTTGGCCACGCAGCGGCGGGCAATTTCCAGGGCGTGGGCGTCGTTCTCGGCGTAGTGGTCGGCGACACCGGAGATCTTGCAGTGCACGTCGGCCCCACCCAGGTCTTCGGCGGAGACGACTTCACCGGTGGCGGCTTTCACCAGGGGCGGGCCGGCCAGGAAGATGGTGCCCTGGTTGCGGACGATGATGGATTCGTCGGCCATGGCGGGCACGTAGGCGCCACCGGCGGTGCACAGGCCCATGACGACGGCGATCTGGGGGATGTCGTCGGCGGACATGCGGGCCTGGTTGTAGAAGATGCGGCCGAAGTGGTCACGGTCCGGGAAGACTTCGTCCTGTCTTGGCAGGTTGGCGCCGCCGGAGTCGACCAGGTAGATGCAGGGCAGGCGGTTTTCCAGGGCGATTTCCTGGGCGCGCAGGTGTTTTTTCACCGTGAGCGGGTAGTAGCTGCCACCTTTTACCGTGGCATCGTTGGCGATGATCATGCATTCGGTGCCGGAGACGCGGCCGACGCCGGCGACGACGCCCGCAGCGGGGACTTCTTCGTCGTAGACGTTGTAGGCGGCGAACTGGCCGATTTCGAGGAACGGGGAGCCGTCGTCGAGCAGGCGGTTGATGCGTTCCCTGGGCAGGAGTTTGCCGCGGTCGGTGTGGCGCTTCTGGTAGTCGGGGCCACCGCCTTGCTGGATCTTGGTGACTTTTTCCCGCAGGTCCGCTACGGCTGCTGCCATGGACTCTTTGTTGACCTGAAACTCGTCAGATCTTGGGTTTATTTTGCTTTGGAGTATGGTCATTTTCCCAGCCTTCTTTCTCGGGGCATCCGGGGGTGGCGGGCGGTCCTCCCGGGAACCGCTACGAGCACGTCCATGTGCGCTTGTTTCAGGCCATCCTTGGCCTTCAACATTCCCGGGAGGACCACCCGCCACCCCCTCGGCTTACCGTGGGAGTTATAGTCCGTGAGTCGATCGGATCGGGCGTTCGTTACTTGTTGAGGAACAGCTCGCGACCGATCAGCATCCGGCGGATTTCGGACGTACCGGCACCGATTTCATACAGCTTGGCGTCTCGCAGCAGGCGGCCTGTCGGGTATTCGTTGATGTAGCCGTTGCCGCCGAGCAGTTGGATGGCGTCCAGGGCCAGTTTGGTGGCCATTTCTGCGGAGTAGAGGATGGCGCCGGCGGCGTCTTTGCGGGTGGTCTCGCCGCGGTCGGCGGATTGGGCCACCATGTAGACGTAGGATTTGGAGGTGTTCATGAAGGTGTACATGTCGGCCACTTTGCCCTGTACCAGTTCGAATTCACCGATGGCCTGGCCGAACTGTTTGCGCTCGCGGATGTAGGGAACGACCACGTCCATCGCGGCCTGCATGATGCCCAGGGGGCCTCCGGAGAGGACGAGGCGTTCGTAGTCGAGGCCGCTCATGAGGACTTTGGCGCCGTTACCTTCGCCGCCCAGGATGTTTTCCTTGGGAACCTTGCAGTCTTCGAACACCAGTTCACAGGTGTTGGAGCCGCGCATGCCGAGTTTGTCGAGTTTCTGGTGGCGGCTGAAACCCGGGTAGTCGCGCTCGACGATGAAGGCGGTGATGCCCTTGGAGCCGCCTTTCGGGTCGGTCTTGGCGTAGATGACGTAGGTGTTGGCGTCCGGGCCGTTGGTGATCCACATCTTGTTGCCGTTGAGGACGTAATGGTCGCCTTCGTCACGGGCGTGGAGTTTCATGGAGATAACGTCGGAGCCGGCGTTGGGCTCGGACATGGCAAGGGCGCCGACGTGTTCGCCGCTGACCAGTTTGGGCAGGTATTTCTGTTTCTGTTCTTCGGTGCCGTTGCGGTGAATCTGGTTCACGCAGAGGTTGGAGTGGGCACCGTAGGAGAGACCAACGGAGGCGGAGGCACGGCTGATTTCTTCCATGGCGATGACGTGGGCCAGGTAGCCCATGTCGGAGCCGCCGTATTCTTCGCTCACGGTAATACCCAGCAGGCCCATGTCGCCCATTTTCCGCCATAGGTCCATGGGGAACTCGTTATTGCGGTCGATTTCTTCGGCGCGCGGGGCGATTTCGGAGGCAGCAAAGCCGTTGACCTGCTCACGCAGCATGTCGAGGGTTTCACCGAGGCCGAAATTCAGCTCTGAGTATTGTGATTTCATCGTTGGCTACCTTCTTGTTTTGAAAGCTTGATGTTTGGTTTCCGTCACTTGTGGGCAACGGCTTCTTCTGTCTCTTTTGGCGCCAGTTCCTGTTCTTTTTTCTTCTTCTCCAGGTCGGCCAGGGCTTCTCGGCACCGGGCCTCGGCGGTATCTATTTCCATTTCCGCCTGGGCTATGTCGTTCTTTTGCTGTTCCAGCATGGCCTTCCGGGCTTCCAGGATCTCCAGCATTTTCAGCAGCTGTTTTTCATTGCCGGTCAGGGTCTCGTCCCAGAGGTCGAAAAGTTCCTTGGTTTCTGCAAGGGTGAAGCCCATGCGTTTACCGCGGAGAATCAACTTCAGGCGCACTCGGTCCTTGGTGCTGAAAATGCGTGTCTGGCCGCGGCGCCTGGGTTTGAGCAGGCCCTGATCCTCGTAGAAGCGGATGCTTCGCGTTGTTACATCGAACTCCTGCGAGAGCTCGCTGATGCTGAAGGTTCTTTTTTCGCTCATGACCATTTCCTTTTTCGACTAAGGTTAGATAAAGTTTACGTAAACGTAAAGTGGTTTTCTGGTCCGAATTCACACAAGCGGATTACAAGAAGAGGAGTGAACGATGGATTTCAATAATATACCAGCCATTGTAACAGGTGGGGCCTCAGGTCTTGGTGAGGCTTCTGCCCGTGCGCTGGCTGCCGCAGGCTGCAAGGTGGCGATTCTGGACGTGAATAAAGAGCAGGGTGAGAAGGTTGCTGCCGAGCTTGGGGGAATCTTCCACGAATGTGATGTGACTTCGCCGGAGAGTGCTGAGGCTGCCATCAACGCTGCCCGCGAAGCCCATGGCCCCTGCGGTATAGCTGTCAACTGTGCGGGTATCGCGCCGGCATCGAAGATTCTGGGTCGGGATGGCGTCATGCCTCTGGAGAAATTCAGCAAGGTTATCCAGGTCAACCTGATTGGTACATTTAATATTCTTCGGCTCGCTGCGGCGGACATGGCCCAGCGTGAGCCGAATGCCGATGGCGAGCGAGGCGTGATTATCAATACTGCCTCCGTGGCCGCGTTCGAGGGGCAGATCGGGCAATCCGCCTACAGCGCCTCCAAGGGCGGTGTGGTAGCCCTGACCCTGCAGGCCGCCCGCGAGCTGGCCCGGGAAGGCATCCGGGTGAATACCATCGCACCGGGTATCTTCATGACCCCCATGATGGCCGGTATGCCCCAGGAAGTTCAGGACAGCCTGGCCGCCACCCTGCCGTTCCCGAAGCGGCTTGGCAAGCCGGAGGAATTTGGCATGATGGTGGACCAGATGGTGCGCAACCCGATTCTCAATGGCGAGGTGATCCGCCTCGACTGTGCGCTGCGCATGGCGCCCAAGTGATTTGACGAACAGGATCTGCCACAAGCGGATCCTCAATACCCACGTGATCTGCCAAAAGCGATCTGATAACCACAGGTGAGCGACATGACCAATCCTGTCGATCAAGAAGAACTGGCGCTGTTCCGGGACTCTGTTATCAAGGCCCTGGAAACCGAAGTGGCGCCCCATTACGAAGCCTGGGAAAAGTCCGGCATCGTCCCCCGGGAACTCTGGAACACGCTTGGCAACGCCGGGATGTTGTGTGTGGATGTGCCCGAGGGGTGCGGTGGCTGTGGTGCGCCTTTCCAATACTCTGTTGTAGTTGGTGAAGAACTGGCCCGCATGGGGTTCGGTGCGCTTTCCACCAACGTGATGGTGCATTCCGACATCGTTGCGCCATACCTCAGCCACATCGGTAACGAGGAACAGAAGCAGCAGTGGCTGCCGAAGATGGTTTCCGGCGAAGCCGTCGGCGCCATCGCCATGACGGAACCGGGCGCCGGCAGTGACCTCCAGGCCATCCGCTCCAGTGCGGTCCGGGATGGGGATGACTACATCCTGAACGGATCCAAGACCTTCATCACCAATGGCCAGCATGCCGACATGGTGATCGTCGCGGCCAAGACCGACCCGAGCGCCGGTGCCAGGGGCATCAGCCTGTTCCTGGTGGACACCGCTTTGCCGGGCTATAGCAAGGGCCGGAACCTGGACAAGATCGGTCAGCACTCCGGCGATACCTCGGAACTGTTCTTCTCGGATATGCGCATCCCCGCCTCCGCGTTGCTCGGCGAAGAAGGCCAGGGCTTCGTTTACCTGATGCGCGAGTTGCCGCGGGAGCGCCTGGTGATCGGCGCCCTGGGCGTTGCCGCTGCCCGTGGCTCCCTGGACATGACCATCACCTACACTCAGGAGCGGGAACTGTTCGGCCAGAAACTGGCCCAACTGCAGAACACCCGTTTCGAAATCGCCCGCATGGAAACCGACTACCGGGTGAACAAGGCGTTCGTGGACCAGTGCATCCGCGAGTATGAGGAAGGCAAACTCGATGCACCGACTGCCTCCATGGCCAAGTACAGCGCCACAGAGATGCAGTGCCGGGTGGCCGATGGCTGCCTGCAGCTGTTCGGCGGCTATGGTTACACCACGGAGTATCCGATTTCCCGCAACTTCATCGACGCCCGGGTGCAGCGGATTTACGGTGGTACGTCCGAAGTGATGAAAGAAATTATTGCCCGCTCTGTGCTGGGCAAGGCCTGAAGAATAGAGCCTTTTAGGGCTCAGGAAGGCAACTCGAATGCTCGGGGTCCGGGCAGGGGGCAGCCTTCCGGGACTGTCTGCAGCATGGATGCTGCAGTCAAGCGTACAGGGACGTATTCACAGCGTGTCCCGGAAGGCTGCCCCCTGATCGGGCCCTCCACCCAATCAGGAGGATGACCGAATGAACACCAATGACGTAGTAATCGCAGGATCAGCAAGAACCCCGATGGGCGGCATGATGGGCTCCCTGAGCTCCGTACGCTCCCCGCAACTGGGCGCCACTTCCATCAAGGCGGCCATCGAGCGGGCAGGTCTCCAGCCGGCGGATGTCCAGGAAGTGATCATGGGCTGCGTGCTGCCCGCCGGACTTGGCCAGGCCCCGGCCCGTCAGGCGTCCCGCGCCTCCGGCATACCGGACAGCTCCGGCTGTACCACCATCAACAAGATGTGTGGTTCGGGCATGCAGGCGGTCATCATGGCCCACGACCAGATCAAGGCCGGTACCAACAACATTATGATCGCCGGTGGCATGGAAAACATGAGCCAGGCGCCTTACCTGCTGCCCAAGGCCCGTGCCGGCATGCGTATGGGGCATGGCCAGGTGCTGGACAGCATGTTCCTGGATGGTCTTGAAGACGCCTACGAAGGCGGCCTGATGGGCGTCTTCGCCCAGCGCACCGCTGATAAATACGACATCAGCCGCCAGGCCATGGACGAATTTGCCATCGGTTCCCTGCAGAAATCCCTCGCCGCCATCGAAAACGGCTGGTTCAAGGACGAGATTGTTCCGGTGACTGTCTCTGGCCGTGGCGGTGATACCGAGGTGGATACCGACGAGCAGCCGGGCAACGCCAAGCCGGAAAAGATCCCGCAGCTGAAGCCAGCGTTCGCCAAAGACGGCTCCGTGACCGCCGCCAACTCCAGTTCCATCAGTGACGGTGCTTCCGCCCTGGTACTGGCCTCTGCGGCTGAAGCTGACGCCCGAGGCCTGACACCCCAGGCCCGCATCGTGGCCCATGCCACCAATGCACGCCTGCCGTCCGAGTTCACCATCGCGCCGATCGGCTCCATCGAGAAGGTCCTCAAGAAAGCGGGCTGGACGCTGGACGATGTCGACCTGTTCGAGATCAACGAAGCCTTCGCAGTGGTTACCCTGGCCGCGATCAACGAGCTGAAGCTTCCGGCGGAGAAGGTGAACGTCCATGGCGGCGCCTGCGCCCTCGGTCACCCGATCGGCTCCTCCGGTTCCCGGATCATCGTCACCCTCATCAATGCGCTGAAGCAGCGTGGGCTCAAGCGCGGCGTGGCTTCGCTCTGCATCGGCGGTGGCGAAGCCACGGCTGTGGCCATCGAACTGATCTGATTTGGCGTACTGTTTCTCGTAGCTTGCCCTTTGGGGGCGGGCTTGCGGGGTGGCCGGTGGATTTTTCTTGGAAAAAGAACTCGCTTCGCTCAGACACCTTTTTCCGGCGAAAAATCCACCGGCCACCCCGCGCCGACGTGCAACGCGGGTTTATCGGCTTAAAGACGTTTTGTTTTCTTTTCCCTTCAGAAATATCGTTGCTGCCCGTCGGTAGGGGGTGGGGGTATCTTTTCTGACAGGGAAAAGATGTCTGAGCGAAGCGAGTTGTTTTCCCCGAAGAAAAGATACCCCCACCCCCGTACCTGCCCGCCAAATCTCAGGCTACAGAAAGACCATGCCCGCCAAACCTCAGGCTGGAAGAATCGCAACTCCGAGCTCAGGCTGAACGAGACCGAGCCACAGAACCAGACGCGAGGGCAACCTCGGCAACCGTATGAAGCTTCTCCAGTTGCGATTGCAACATGGCAATTGGCCGTGTCCCCTCCAGGGTGAGGGCAATATCCAGATGCTCTTCCGCACTTTCCACTGCCATCCTGGCAATCCGGAACCCACGAATACGGACCACCTGGCAGAGCCGTTCGAGGGCCGCAGCTTCATGCGCCATACGGCAATTGAGGGTGTAACTGGGCATTGAAATGTCCGCTCGTGGGGTCATGCTACGTTCTCCTTGTTTGCAGTGCTGGTGCGTCGGTTTTCATCGATCATTTCACGGTTGCTGGCGCCGGGTTTGACGATGGGCCAGACGTTGTCTTCACGGCTGATGGCCACGTGCAGCAACATCGGGCCGTTGAACGCCAGGATGGTCTCGATGCCCCGGCGGATCTGGTCGGTGCGTTCGATGTGCAGGGCCGGGATATCGAAGGCCCGGGCCATGGCAACGAAGTCGGGGTTATCGTCCAGGTTTATCTGGCTTTCCCGGTTGTTGTAGAACAGTTCCTGCTGCTGGCGCACCATGCCCAGGCACTGGTTGTCCATGACGATCAGTTTTACCGGCAGGTTATAGCGGCGGATGGTGGCCAGTTCCTGGGCGTTCATCATGAACGAGCCATCACCGGTGACGTTGATGACGGTGCTGTTGCGGTCGGCAAACTGGGCGCCGATGGCCGCGGGCAGGCCGAAGCCCATGGTGCCCAGGCCGCCGCTGGTGAGGTGGTGGCGTGGGTGGTCGAAGTCGTAGTGCTGGGCCACCCACATCTGGTGCTGGCCAACGTCGCAGGCGATCACGGTGTCGTCCGGTCCAATCCGGGAAAGCTGGCGGATAAAGGCCGGGCCGGTGATCGGGGCCAGGGGTTCTTCGTTGTCGGCCGCGTGGAAACCGCCGGTGGTGTGCCAGGTGCGGCACTGTTTCTGCCAATCCTTGATCGCCAGAGGGTCAGCCTGCAATGCGTCCGCCAGTGATTTCAGGATGGTGTTCAGATCACCGCGTATGGCCAGATCGGCGTCGCGCAGTTTGTTGATTTCGGCGGCATCGGCATCAATGTGAATCATCCTGGCGTTGGGGGCGAAGCCGTCCAGTTTGCCGGTGGCGCGATCGTCCAGGCGGGCGCCGATGACCAGCAGCAGGTCGCATTCGTCTACGGCTCTGTTGGCTGCTCGGGAGCCGTGCATGCCCAGCATGCCGAGGTTGTAGGGATTGTGTTTGCCGGCGTTGCCGATGCCCTTCAGAGTCACAACCGCTGGCAGGGCGGAGGATTCCGCAAAGGCCCGGAAACTGCTCTCGGCGTGGGCCAGGCTGATGCCTCCGCCACTGTACAGCAGGGGCTTGCGGGCGGCGCGCAGCATCGCCAGGGCTTCCGTCAGGTCGGTCGCAGCCGTTTCACGGGGCTCAGGTTGAGGGAAGGGCGCATCGGCCACTTCGGTCAGCAAAAGGTCTTTGGGAATATCAATCCAGACCGGCCCCGGGCGACCGTTCTGGGCCAGTTCGATCGCCTCTTCCATGATGGCGGGCAGGCTGTCCGCATCGTCAATCAGGTAGCTGTGCTTAACGATGCCCAGGGTCATGCCCAGTACGTCGGTTTCCTGGAAGGCGTCGGTGCCGATCAGACCCGAGGGAACCTGGCCGGTGATGACCAGCATGGGAATGGAATCCCGGTGGGCGTTGGCAACGCCGGTGATCAGGTTGGTGGCACCGGGGCCTGACGTGGCAATGCAGACGCCCAGCTTGCCACTGGCCCGGGCGTAGCCGTCTGCCGCCAGGGCGCAGCCCTGCTCATGGCGGCACAGCACATGCTCCACGCCCACATCGTCCACCAGCGCATCGTATAGCGGCATGATGCAGCCGCCGGGATACCCGAAAACCGTGCTGATGTTGTGGCGGTGGAACGCGTCAAGAATGTGCTGTGCGCCGTTCATGGTTGTTTTTCCCTTTTCTTTTGCCGTAAAAAAAGAAACCCCCGGGACCTTTCGGTGCCGGGGGTTTCTGGTGTCTTGTCAGGTTTGTCGCTATCTCACCCGCTTGTCCACGCAGAAGCCCCCGGACGGTACCACGACCACCAGGACGAGCTTCACAAGGACAATCACTGCGTTGAGATTCATGAAATCGACAGTCTGCTCTGAATTCGTAAAAGGATTCTGTGTAGAATCTACCCCACGTTTTAAATCGGATGCAACCGTTAATTGCCGGTTTTTTCTCCAGGCCGGCGTACGGTTTCTCTTTCCGCATCCTTATTCACCGTCTTCAGACACAGCGAGCATTCAATGACGAAAGCAAGATGGGGATCCCTGGGGTTATCCCTGCTGGTGGTGGTTCTCCTGGTAATCTGGATGATGACCGGCGAGGTCAAGGTTTCATCGGATCAGGCGCCCGAGCAGCAACAGGACCCGGAGGCGGGGCTGACCAGCGTGGAAGTGGAAAAGCTGCAGGCACGTCTGCATGAGCCGGGAATCCAGCTTCAGGGCCAGCTTGAGCCCTGGTTTTCCGTGAGCCTGAACGCCCGGGTGGCGGGGACCGTTGAGGAAGTGGCTGCCGATCTCGGGGAAGCTGTCACCGATGGCCAGGTTCTGGCGCGGTTCTCTGACGATGGCCGTTCGGCTCTGGTGGCCCGGTGGCAGTCGAGGGTGAAAAAGCTGGAAGCGGATCTGGTGGCGGCGCGCCGGCTGCGCTCGGACAACTTCACCTCGCAGTCGCAGCTGCTGGACCTGGAGAGCGAGCTTGCCGCTGCCCGTGCCGAACTGACGTCCGCCCGCCTGGCTGTGCAGCACCTGACGCCGACCGCGCCATTCAACGGCATCATCAACGCCCGACATGTGGACCCGGGAACCCTGGTACAGGTTGGCTCGCCGCTTTTCGAGCTGGTGCGTATCGACCGTCTGAAAGCCACCGGCCAGGTTCCGCAGCAATCGGTCGGCCAGGTCGCCGTGGGGCAGTCGGTCCGGATTGATCTGCTGGACGGCGGCCAGCTCCAGGGCGTGGTGACCTTCGTGGCCAGTGCGGCCAACCCCGAGACCCGGAGTTTCGCGGTAGAGATTGCCGTGGAGAACCCGGAGCTTAAACGGGTTGCCGGAGGCAGCGCCAGCCTCCGGATCGCGCTACCGGAAGTCAAAGCCATGTTCATTTCTCCCGCCTACCTCAGCCTGGGTGATGACGGCCGTCCGGGCATCAAGTATGTGGATGAGAATAACAGGGTGGTCTTTGCTGCGGCCCGGCTGCTCAGTGTCTCTACCGAGGGTGCCTGGGTAACCGGCTTGCCTGATGAGATCCGTCTGATCACCCGTGGCGGTGGTTTCGTCAGCGAAGGTGAGGAAGTCATCCCCGTCGATCGCTCGGACAACAGGGGCTGATCGGTATGCGGGCTCTGATCTTTGCCGCCATGGACCGAAGCAGGACTACCCTGCTGACCTTGTTGTTCTTGATACTTGGTGGTATCGCGGCTTTCAATACCATCCCCAAGGAAGCCAATCCGGATGTCACCATCCCGATCATTTACGTCTCCATGACCCTGGACGGCATCAGCCCGGAAGACGCGGAGCGTTTGCTGGTGCGACCGATGGAACAGGAGCTGCGGTCACTGGAGGGCATCAAGGAAATGCGCAGCACCGCCTCCGAGGGCCATGCGTCGGTGATGCTGGAATTCGATGCCGGCTTCGATCCGGACATAGCGTTGCAGGATGTCCGGGAGAAGGTGGATACCGCACGGACCAAATTGCCCCAGGAAGCGGACGAACCGCGGGTGAACGAGATCAATGTGTCCCTGTTCCCGGTATTGTCGGTGGGCCTCTCCGGGCCGCTGTCCGAGCGGGAGCTGATCACCATCGCGCGGCGGTTCCAGGATGCCATCGAGGCCATTCCCGAGGTGCTGGAAGTGGAGATCGGCGGTGACCGGGAGGATCAGTTGGAAGTCGTGGTGGATCCCCAGGTGCTGGAGAGCTACGGCATCGATTTCGACCGGCTTGCCTCCCTGGTGACCCGCAACAACCAGCTGGTGGCTGCGGGTTCCCTCGATACCGGCAACGGCCGTATGGCGTTGAAAGTGCCCGGTGTGATCGAGAACATCGAGGATGTCATGTCCATGCCGGTGAAAGTGGACGGAGATACCGTGGTGACCTTCGGGGATGTCGCCATGCTCCAGCGTACCTTCAAGGACCCCACCGGATTTGCCCGCATCAACGGTGAGCCCGCGCTGGTGCTGGAAGTGTCCAAGCGATCCGGCGCCAACATTATCGAAACCGTGGCCCAGGTCCGGGAGCTGATCGAGCAGGCCCGCCCTCGGCTGCCGGAGAGCCTCGATATCCGTTACATCATGGATCAGTCGGACGAGGTGCAGGATATCCTCTCGGATCTGCTCAACAACGTGCTGACCGCCATTGTGCTGGTGATCATCGTGGTGATCGCGGCCATGGGCCCGCGTTCGGCGCTGCTGGTCGGACTCACCATTCCCGGCGCCTTCCTGACCGGGATTCTGGTTATCTGGAGTATGGGCCTGACGCTCAATATCGTGGTTCTGTTCAGCCTGATTCTGGTTGCCGGCATGCTGGTGGACGGCGCGATTGTGGTGTCCGAGCTGGCGGACCGGAACCTGTCTGAAGGAGGCACTGTCCGTTCCGCCTGGGCCGAAGCCGCGAGTCGGATGGCCTGGCCGATCATTGCCTCCACCGCGACCACCCTGGCGGTATTCGTACCGCTGTTGTTCTGGCCCGGCGTTGTGGGTGAGTTCATGAAATTCCTGCCGATCACCGTGATCATCTGCCTGAGCGCGTCCCTCGCCATGGCCCTGGTATTCCTGCCGGTGCTCGGCGGTGTCAGTGGTGGACGCCGGGCCCGGGCGTCCCATGCCGATGGCCGTATGATGGCCTGGTACCGGCTGGTGCTGTCCCGACTGCTGCAGTTCCCGGGGTTCACCCTGTTGGGCGTGCTGGTGGTCATTCTGGTGATTTACGCCGCCTATGCCCGCTTCAACCATGGCGTGGAATTCTTCCCCAGCGTGGAGCCTGATTCGGCCCAGGTGCAGGTTCGGGCCCGGGGCGATCTGTCTGTCTGGGAGCGCGATGCCATTGTCCGGGAGGTTGAACGGCGTCTGCAGGGGATGCCAGAGGTGAAGGCCCTCTACGCCCGGTCCATGCTCAGTAACAACACCCGGATGGCACCGGATGTCATCGGGGTGCTGCAGTTCCAGTTCACCGACTGGTTCACCCGCAGACCCGCTAGCGCGATTCTGGAGGATTTCCGGGAACGGACTGCCGATATTCCCGGCATCGAGCTGGAATTCCGCAAACAGGAGGGCGGGCCGGCCGAGGGCAAGCCGATCGAGATCCAGGTCAGCAGTCGTGATGACGGTCAGCTCAATGGTTTTGTGGATGCAGTCGAGCGCCGCATGAGTACCCTGGACGGGTTCGTGGAAATCGAGGACGACCGCAGCCTGCCGGGTATTGAATGGCAACTGAAGGTGGACCGGGAAGCAGCAGCACGCTTTGGCACCGACGTGCTCAGTATCGGCAGTGCGGTGCGCCTGGTCACCAACGGCCTGGTACTGGCGACCTATCGGCCCGAGGATGTCCGGGACGAGGTGGACATTGCCGTGCGTGTTCCCAACAACTGGCGGGACCTGGATCAGTTGCAGCGCCTGACCATCAACACCTCTCGGGGCCAGGTGCCGCTCTCTGAATTCGTCAAGCTGGAGCCCGGAGAAAAGACCGGCAGCATCGTAAGGGTTGACGGTCAGCGCACGGTAACCATCAAATCGGATCTGGCGCCGGGCCGGCAGGTGGATGAAATGCTGCGGGTGCTGCAGGAGAAAATGCCGGAACCGCCGGAGGGCATCACTCTTGCTTTCGCGGGTGAGAGCGAGGACCAGCAGCAGGCGGCATCGTTCCTGACCACTGCATTCCTGGTCGCCATTGGTCTGATGCTCCTGATCCTGGTGACCCAGTTCAATTCCCTGTACCAGACCTTTCTGATCCTCTCGGCGATCGTGTTGTCCACCGCCGGCGTCCTGATCGGGCTGCTGCTCAATGGCCAACCGTTCGGCATCGTGATGGTCGGGATGGGGATCATTGCCCTGGCGGGGATCGTGGTGAACAACAACATCATTCTGATCGATACCTACAATCAGATGCGCCGGGACGGGCTATCGCCCTATGAATCGGCACTGGAGACCGGGTGCCTGCGTTTACGACCGGTCCTGCTGACTGCGATTACTACGGTTCTGGGTCTCATGCCCATGGTGCTGGGCATCAACGTCGATCTGCTCAGTCCGTCTCTGGGCCTCGGTGCGCCGTCCACCCAGTGGTGGACCCAGCTCTCCAGTGCCATTGCCGGTGGTCTGGGTTTTGCGACCATCCTGACATTGCTGCTGACACCGTCCCTGCTGGTGCTCGGTGAGAAAACCGGGCGGAAAGTTCGGCAGCTCACCGGCCGGTTGCAGCCGGAAGTGGGGTAGGGCCATGGCAAAAGACAATCCGCTCCTGGAACTCTACCGCGACGAGCAACTGCTGGTTGTTCACAAACCCGCAGGCCTTCTGGTGCACCGCAGTCCGATCGACAAACATGAAACCGAGTTTGCCCTGCAGTACGCCCGCTCGCTGAACGGGGGCGAGCATGTCTACCCGGTGCACCGTCTGGACCGGCCCACCTCGGGGGTTCTGGTCTTCGCCCGGGATCCGGAAACCGCCCGCCGCCTCGGACTGGCCATGATGGCAGGGGAAGTGAGCAAGACCTACCTTGCCATGGTTCGTGGCTGGCCGCCCGGCGAGGGAACGATTGATCACCCGCTGCGGGAGGAGCCGGAAGACCGGCGGCTGAAAGGGCAAGAACAGCCGGTTCGGGACGCCAGGACCCGGTACCGCACCCTGGCCACCACAGAGATACCGGTTGCCATCGAGAAATATCCGACCAGCCGCTACGCCATGGTCGAGCTGTATCCGGAAACCGGCCGCAAGCACCAGCTGCGCCGTCATATGAAGCACATCAGTCACCCCATCATTGGCGATGCCAATCACGGGCGCGGGCGTCATAACCGTTACTTTGCCGAGCGTTTCGGTGAGGGGCGGCTGATGCTGGCCGCCACCCGGATGGCCTTCTCCCACCCGGTGAGTGGCGAGAGCGTGGTCTTCGATGCTCCTCTGGAGCAGAATTTTCTGCAGGTGATGTCGATATTCCCTGGCTTCCGTTACCCGCCTGCCGAAGCGGTTTTTTCGGCCTGAACCTGCCGTACTTGCTGCCAAAGTCCAGGCCAGGGCTGCTCCGCCTCAAGGGCAAAGGCGAGGTTCAGCAAGGTGGCTTCCCCGCCGTGCTTGCCCATCAACTGGACCGACACCGGAAGGTGATCCTCTGTCAGCCCCGCCGGCAGCGAAATGGCTGGTGCACCGGTGGCATTGGCCAGAGGGGTAAAATTGACGTATCGGGTGAGCCGCTCGAACAGGGTTTCGAAGGGCACGTCGGGGCTCAGATGGCCCAGGGGCGGCGTGGTGTGGCCCAGTACCGGGGTCAGCACGGCATCATAGCCGTCCATGGCCCGGGCATAATCCCTCATTGAGCGCCTGAGGCGCCACAAGGCACCGGGCAAACGCCAGAAGTTACGTTTGAACATCGTCGCGAGGCCATTGGTGAGGCCATCCACCTTGCGCTTGTCGAATGCCGGATTGAGCAGCTTGTGGCCGTTGGCCCTCACACCAAAGGCGAGCAGGGCCCAGTACAGGGCAAAGTCGTCCGGAAAACTCTCCGGCACGGGGACAGCGACAGGCACGATCTGATGGCCCAGCCGTTCCAACTGCCGGGCCGTGTCCTCCACGGTTTTCCGGGTCACATCGTCGGTCCGGTGGCCATTGATCGAATCCAGCACCAGCCCAATGCGAAGCTTGTTGTCCGAAGCTCCCTCGATCCGTCCGACGGGAGGCAGTTTCG
Source organism: Marinobacter sp. (assembly GCF_046484525.1). Classification (GTDB taxonomy): domain Bacteria; phylum Pseudomonadota; class Gammaproteobacteria; order Pseudomonadales; family Oleiphilaceae; genus Marinobacter. The sequence continues at coordinate 11,760 of NZ_JAWOIS010000077.1, read as the reverse complement.
GGTTCCGAAACCAGTCTTCTGCCTCGGCCAGGAAATTTGCCGTGTCCCGTACCGACCGACTGACAATGCCATCGCTGATGATGTTGATGGGCAGGGAATGAACCGCATCGTTTTCCACCAGGCGGCCCCGGGTGGGTTTGAGCCCCACCAGGCCACAGCAGGCGGCGGGGATGCGGATCGAGCCACCACCGTCATTGGCGTGGGCGACCGGCACCACGCCGGCGGCCACCAGGGCGGATGATCCGCCCGAGGACCCGCCTGTGGAGTAGGCCAGATTCCAGGGGTTGCGGGTCGGTTCGGCGTGAGCGGGTTCTGTGGTGGCGTTGAAGCCGAACTCGGGCATCGAGCTCTTGCCCAGGCAGACGTAACCCTGCACCAGCATCTGTTGGGTAAAGGGGCTGGTGTCCGGTGCGGTGTTGTCCGGGATGGCCGCCGAGCCGTGTCGGGTGGGTAACCCGGCCACCTTGAGGTTGTCCTTGATGAAGGTGGGCACGCCCCGGAAGAACCCGGGGTTTCCGCCCGGCCGCTCATTGTCCAGACGCCTGGCCGCTGCCAGCGCCTGATCATAGTTTTCCGCTACCACGCCATGCAGCTGCGGCTCGACCATCCGCGCCCGCCGGATCGCCGCTTCCGCCACTTCGGCACTGGAGACTTCCCGGCGACGTAGCCGTTGCGCAAGCCCGGTGGCGTCGTCATGCCCCAAGGCGTCATCGGAAAAGGCGCGAACGGTCTCTGGCAGGTCTGGGCTGGACATCGGATGCGCTCCTTGAGAATTCTCCTGCAACTCTATCCCATTCCATAACGTGACGACATGTCATTTCAGGAAGTAAAAAGACACTTTTCATGAGTGGTTTCAGATAATAAGCTTGCAGGACAATTCTGCTGTAAGCGCACCTGATGGACCTTATCGAACCGCTGGTCAGGCATTTCCTGGGCATTTTTTTTCTGATGATCGGCCTGCAATTTTCCGGCCGGACGCTCGGGCTCTATGACCGGCTCAAATTTTCCCACATCAATTACGGTAAGCGCGGCTCCGCGCCCTGGTGGCACCGCCATGCTTTCAACCTGTTCCGTGCGGCCATTCTCGGCATTTGCGTGGTGCGGGTGTTTGCGGACATCGACCCTTGGCTCGGAGTATTTGGCCCGCTGTACCATTGGCCGGTGTTGCTGGTGGGCATGCTCTTGCTGCTGACATCCTTTGCTGGCGTGAATTACCTGCAGGCCTACATGCACGCAGACTGGCGCTCTGGCATTGAGGCCGGAAAAGGGCGCCAGAAGCTCATTACGGAAGGCCCGTTCGCCCGCAGCCGCAACCCGCTGTTCATGGCCATTATTGCCGGTCAGTTCGGCTTCTTTCTGGCGTTGCCCAGTGTGTTTTCCCTGGTTTGCCTGATAACCGGGGCCACCGTGATCGTGAGGCAGGCCCACGAGGAGGAGAAGGCGCTGGCGCGGCAGTTCGGTGATGCCTACGAGCAATACCGGAACCGGGTGCCGCGCTGGTTCTGAGGGTTAACCGGCTCTTTTGCGGGCGTCCTTGATCACGTCGTAGGCATGGCTGATCTCGCGGGTCCGCTCCTCGGCCATTTCCCGCATGCTCTCGGGCAATCCCTTGCCGGCGAGCTTGTCCGGATGGTTCTCACTCATCAGTTTGCGGTAGATCTTCTTGATTTCCTCGTCACTGGAAGAGGGTGATACGCCCAGTGCCTTGTAGGCATCGTCGAGTTGGTCGCTGGTGGAACGCTGCCCTGCGCCCGCCTGGCCGGCATGGGCGCCGCGCAGCATGGCTTCCAGCTGGTCTACCTGGCTTTCCGGCAGTCCCAGCCGGCGCGCTATGCGCAACAGCATCTGGTGCTCTTTCGGATGGACCACGCCGTCGGCGGCGACCGCGGACACCTGTACCTGGAGAAACATCTGCAGCAGGGCCGGCTGGCGGGCACTGAAGCGCATGAACCGGTCCAGCTCGGCATCCAGGTCAAAATCTTCTGCTTTGCCCCGGTTGAAGGCCTGTTTGGCGGCTTCCCGCTGCTTATGATTGAGCCGGAAACGCGCGAACATGGATTCCGCCATCTGGATCTCATCCCGGGTGACCACCCCATCAGCCTTGCAAAGCGCTCCCATCACCGCAAAAACCGATTCCAGGAATCCGCTCTGGATGTTCTGGAGTTTGCCGATCAGGCGGGCCTTGGCCCGGTTGAACAGAAACGCGCCGATGGCGGCCCCGATGAGGAATCCGGTGAATTTTCCGAATGCATAGCCAATCAGGCCGCCAATAATGATTGCAAACAGCATCAGGTTGTCCTTGGTCGAGCGAAAATACGACTTGAGAATATACGTGTTTTTCAGTTCCGATTCATGAACAGGCCTTCATCCACCTGATCGATCTGTTCCGGCCGAAGGTGTTGTTGGGCATACCGCAGGTACGTACCGGAGCGCACAAACAGCTCAAAGGTCTCACGATCGATGTGGCCGTTATCAACCATGCCGGACATGATAGTCAGTGCCTGGGTCAGCGTCTTGCCTTCCTTGTATGGCCATTCTGGTTCAGGGCCGTGGTAATGACTTCGCCGGCTTCGGTCCGGCCGGAAGAGTCCGCGAGCACCTGTCCCTGTTGGTTGACTATGGCAATCCGGGTTCCCGGTGTCTGGCGCAGCTTGTTCAGATGGGCACCCAGATCGGTGCCGGTGACATCGATACCGAAAACGGCCGATCCGGTCCCGGAATCGAAGCCGATGCTGCGGCGAGAGAGCGTAACCCGGTTTCCTGTGTGGTGAAAAACACATAGGGGGCCGACAGTTCTGTTTTGGGGGAGTCCACTGCCGCCTCGAACCGGTGGCGGGTTCTCGGGTCAAAGGTATAGTCGGGCACCAGTCGTCGATTGATCAGTTGCATCCCGCCATCGTAAGAATGCCATTCGCCGGTAACAGTGTCGGCCTCCCGTGTAACGGTCTGCAGCAAATATTCGGTCTCCTCTGGCGCTTCGGGAAACTGAAGGTTTCGGAGCTGCGGACCTTGCGCAGCAAGATCGTTCATCCTTATTTGAAAACCCGGTTAAAAGGGTAGACTGTTTAGTCGGAACTTTCCGGTTTTTCCATACAAAGTCGTAAGTTATGACCTTTGATCTGTTTGAAGGCGAGGGTGTCGAGCCTCGCCGGGAAACCATCGCCGAAGGCGCTGTGGTGCTCAGGGGATTCGCAAGTGAGGCGGGGTCGGGGTTAATGGCCGCCATTGACCTCGTCGCCTCACGGTCGCCGTTCCGGCACATGGAAACGCCGGGTGGGCATACCATGTCGGCGGCGATGACCTGTTGCGGTGAGCTTGGTTGGGTCACCGATAGGCGGGGTTATCGCTACGAGGCCCGGGATCCGGTCACCGGGCAAGCCTGGCCCCGGATGCCGGAGCTGTTTCTGGATCTGGCAGCAAAGGCCGCTGCGGGAGCAGGCTTCGACGACTTCGTCCCGGATGCTTGCCTGATTAACCGATACCAGCCGGGCGCAAAAATGGGTTTGCATCAGGATCGGGATGAGCGGGATTTCAATCAGCCCATCGTGTCGGTGTCGTTGGGGCTGTCCATTGTCTTCCAGTTCGGCGGGCCACGCCGCAATGACCGGCCGGTGAGAGTGCCCCTCGGCCATGGCGATGTAGTGGTCTGGGGTGGACCGGTCCGGCGCCATTACCATGGGGTCCTGACTCTGAAGGCCGGTGATCATCCTCTGACCGGTGGCTACCGGTACAACCTTACGTTCCGCAAGGCCGGTTAGCCCCTGCAAGGTTATTGAAACCACGCAACCGCAAGACCCGCCACCAGAGAAATCACCATAGGACCAGCAACAAGCAGTCCCAGCCGCCGGTTACCGATGCCCCAGGCCATGCCCGATTTGACCAGGTTGTTGACTGCAGCGGCCAGGACGATACCGACAACCGCAGTGCCCATCGCCAGGGAGTCGTTGGACATACGGGTGAGCGAGAGGGTGATGGCATCGACATCGGCGACACCGGAGCTGGCCGCCAGCAGATAAATACCGGCATCGCCCAGCCAGTTTTTCAGGAATTCACCGAGCAGGAGAATGGCGGTCAGCAGCAGCCCGAACACCAGGGCCGAGGTCAGGTCCAGCGGATTCTGGTTCAGGGTCGGTTGGGAGATTTCCAGTTTTCCCGTATTGTTGCGCCAGATGAAAAGGGCCGGACCATAGAGCAGTGCTGTCATGATCACAACCGGCCAGATCAGCAGCGGCAGCAGGTCGCGGTTGATGACAAAGCAGTACACCAGGATACGGGGAAACATGGTGCCGCAGGCAATCAGGATGCCGGTGGCGAATTGCGGACTCAGTTCCGGATTGCGGGCTGACTGCCGGGCGAAATGCAGGGTAAGTGCGGTGGAAGAACTGAGCCCGGCAAACAGGCTGGTAAAGAGAATGCCCCGGCTAGTGCCTGCCACCCTGATTGCGAAATAGCCGACAAAGGAGATGGAGGCAATCATTACCACCATCCACCAGATTTCACGGGGATTAAGCACCCCTCCGGGCCCCATGGCTTCGTTCGGAAGCAGAGGCAGCATCACGACGGAGATCAGCAGCAGTTTCAGGGCTGCATCCAGTTCGTGGGCCTTGAGTTTGTTGACCCAGCCGTGAATCTCTTCCTTGTTGTCCAGAATGATGGCAGTCACCACGGCCGCTGCCGTCGCCATGACCGGATCCACGACCACCGCGATGGTGCCAAAACAGAATGTCAGCATCATGCCGACCATGCCGGTGATACTGAAGTTGCGGATATGCGCCAGACGCTCGCTGTAGGCAACGATGCCCATGGCAACGACACACACCAGCAGGACCGGGAAGGCCCATTCAGTAATCTCCCGCGCCAGTACACCGGAGATGCCGCCAAGCAAGCCGATGAGCGCAAAGGTCCGGATTCCGGCAATGCGTTCTCCGGCCTTCTGTTCCCGGGCATCCCAGCCCCGTTCCAGACCAATAATGGCGCCGAGCAGCAGGGCCACGGCCAGGTTGAGTATGGTTTGGTTGGACGTGATGAACTGGCTTGCTACATCATCCATGTGTCAAAGAGAACTCCAGACTTTGCATTTGATCGGCACTTTGATCCAATCTGTCCCGACAAGTGGATTTTACGAGTTTTACTTTAATGGCAGGTGTTTGCAAACCTTGAGTGCGCTTTTGTTGACCGCTTGCCCTACATTAATAATGACCATGATCATTTGGATGACGAGGTAAAGATGTTGAACGTTGTTGCCTGTATCGATGGCTCCTGCGCGGCTCCGGCTGTCTGCGATTACGCGGCTTGGGCGGGTCGGCACATGGAAGCGCCCCTGCTGCTCCTGCACGTTCTGGATCAGGAACGTTATCCGGCTGAGCCGGACCTTGCCGGTAGCATCGGTCTCGGTAGCCGGGAGCACCTGCTGGACGAGCTGGCAGAACTGGATCGCAAACGGGCAAAGCTTGCTTTGGAACACGGTCATCACCTTCTGGATGAGGCGGAGCAGCGAGTCAAACAGGCCGGCATCACCGACGTGACCAAGCGCCAACGCCATGACGAGCTGACCGAATCCTTGCTGGCACTGGAGAGCCAGACCCGGTTGCTGGTCATGGGGCTGCATGGTGAGAGCAGTTCAGACCGGGACATTCATATCGGCAGCCAACTGGAGACCGTAATTCGAAGCGTCCACCGGCCGATTCTGCTGGTGCCGGATGAATACGTCGAGCCGAAGAGTGCCATGCTGGCGTTCGATGGCAGTGCGACTGCCTTCAAGGGTGTCGAACTGCTGGCGGGCAGCCCGGTACTGAAGGGTATGCCGCTGCACCTGGTGATGATTGGCCCTGATACCAGCGACCGGTGGGAGCAGCTGAAAAAGGCGGAAACCATGCTCGCCGGACTAGAGAGCGAGATTACCCTTGCGATCCGTGCCGGCGATGTTGAACCGGCCTTGCATCAATACCAGGAAGAGCACGATATCGATATCCTGGTGATGGGGGCTTACGGCCACTCCCGCATTCGCCAGTTCCTGGTGGGCAGTACCACCACAACCATGCTCAAGATGGCAAAGAAGCCCCTGGTTATCCTGCGCTGATCTCATACCTTGATCTTTCTCTGCCGGGGCAGGGTAGCCCCGGCTATTGTTCTGATTAAAAAATTCAAACCCCGCCTTCCCGATTTTTGACTAAGGTTACTGTTAAGGGAGCTTTCTTTTTCACGGCAACCGTGTAGTCACGTTTGTTCTGGATCTGAAAAGGAGGGGTGGTTTTGCCTCAAGTTGCGTCGAACCAGCGTCTGACCAATCTTCGGGAACGGAGAATGCCCGCGTCCGAGCGGTATATGGCGGAACTGCTGACCGAGGCAGGTATACGCCTCGATAGTCAGTCTCCGTGGGATATGCGGCTGAATGCGCCCGGCGTCGCCGACCGGGTGTTTGCCCGGGGCAACCTGGGGCTTGGTGAAAGTTACATGGATGGCGACTGGGACTGTGAACGGCTCGACGAATTCTTTCATCGGCTGCTCCGGGCGCGCCTGCACCACAAGGTGCGGCCTTCGCGGGTTATGTTTCATGCCCTCAAGGCGAAATTGCTCAACCGCCAGGATCCACGGCGGTCCTGGCAGGTGGGGGAGCAGCACTACGATCTGGGCAATGAGTTCTATGGCTCCATGCTCGACTCCCGAATGACCTACACCTGTGGTTACTGGAAAAACGCCAGGAACCTGGAGCAGGCGCAGGAAGCAAAGCTCGACCTGATCTGCCAGAAGCTCAGACTGGAGCCGGGAATGCGGGTGCTGGATATCGGCTGCGGATGGGGCAGCTTCATGAGCTACGCCGCCGAGCACTATGGGGTGGAGTGTGTCGGGGTGACCATCTCGAAGGAGCAGACCGCCTGGGCCCGTGACCGTTATCCGGACCTGCCGCTGGAGTTTCGCCTACAGGATTACCGGGAAGTGAACGAGAAGTTCGACCGGGTGGTCAGTATCGGTATGTTCGAACATGTCGGTCGCAAGAACTACCGCACGTACATGGAAGTAGCCCATCGCTGCCTGAAGGACGACGGCCTGTTCCTGCTGCATACCATTGGCAGCAATAGCCGGTCCGGGGGCTCGGATCCCTGGATCGACAAGTACATCTTCCCCAACGGGGAGCTGCCTTCGCTGAGCCACGTCAGCAACGCGGTCGACAATCTGTTTGTGGTGGAAGACCTGCACAACTTCGGCGCCGACTATGACCGGACATTGATGGCCTGGTACGGCAACTTCAAAGCCGCCTGGCCACAGTTCCGGGACCAGCTGGGCACGCGCTTCTACCGGATGTGGGAGTATTACCTGCTGTCCTGTGCCGGGGCCTTCCGTTCCCGGGATATCCAGCTGTGGCAGTGGGTGTTGTCGAAAAACGGCCTGGAAGGTGGTTATCGTCGGGTCAGCTGATGACCGGCCCTCTGGCCTCGAATAATTCCTTTCTGGACAAAGTGCGGCTCTAAGCCGCGCCGTTGTCGATTCAAAACTTCCAATAATTCGTAATTCGGAATTAGACATTTCAAAAATAATTGTTATACATCAGTAAGTGTCAGAAAAACAAAGAAATATGTTCAGCCCTAAACCAAATGCCCTCTTGCATTGACTCCAAACGACTTTTTTCCGGAATTTTACTTCCTTTCCAGTTTCTTTTAATTCGTGGACCTAATTTCGGACACGTTAAGTATTTGAAAATAAACAATAATAGTTTTAGGACTTCTTGGGCTGGTGGTAATTTGACCAAGTCGGTCGGGTTTTTCTGGAGGGTGAATAAGTGCGCATAGTATGTATTTCTGATACCCACAGCATGCACGAAGATATCGAGCACATACCCGACGGTGACATTCTTGTTCACGCTGGCGATTGTCTTGCGCGAGGGGCTCTTTTTGAAATTGAGGATTTCAATTATTGGCTTGGCGAACTACCTTATTCGAACAAAATTCTGGTGGCAGGAAACCACGATTGGTGCTTTCAGAATCATAATGATCGTGCAAAAAAGCTGGTTACGAACGCGATTTATCTAGCTTCTCGGCGTATGATTCCATTGGTTACTGAGAGGGGCATTTTAGACAGACAAAAAATACCGCACTTTTAATAGCCGAATTCTTAAACTCTTGGCCTAAACCCATATTGACTGACTATATATATCGTCGAAATCTCTCACGTGAACCGGCTCCACCCCGACACCTTTTAGGAAATATTGTTTCCCATCGCTGTTTTTATTCCCTGAATAGACGTACCAAGCTTTCTTCTTTCGTTCGGGAAATTTTTTAAAGTATAGAGCCCGTTCTATCAATAACCAGCGTAAAAAAACTTCGTTCTCTTCCAAGCTAAGACCAAAGATTAGCAAAGGACGGGTAAATATGATGTTTAGCCATGACCTTGCGCCATACCAACGCTCCACGTCAATACCGGAGAAAAGCGCTTCTCCACCTTGGTGCAACCACCCTCGCGCCCGTTGCACTGAGCCCATATACTGGGAAAGCCCCAGCCGAACGCTCCTATGATAATGCTGCGTCCCGTTAACATGCCAAACACCAAAACCGTCGCCAGGTTTGTTGATCTGGTTTACGCCAAAGTAATTTTCCCATGGATAAAAATCAGTGAATCCGCCTTTTTTTGTCCTGTAGAGCGAACATCCTCCGGCATCGGATAGCGTAGATTCGAAGTTCGTAGTCAGGATCGGTGCATTTGCAGATTTTGCCCAATTAACAATATGACGATGGTGATCGTAAGGCTTCCACTCTTCCATCAGTTCGCAAAATTCTTTCTGCAAGGATCTTCGGCTATCGTCACTGGTCGCTTTAAGGTCCAGAACATCATAGAACTCTGTAAGCGAGATCCCTTTTGGTACTTCGGTTAACTCAGAAGGCAAGTGTTCCTTCGCAAGCCTAACCAAAAGATCAATCCAAGAGTTAGTGTTTCGAGCCTGGCCATACAAGTTAACTCCGTTGCCTACGACAAGCGCAATCGACTTCTGATTTTCCTTGAGCAGCGACTTCATTTTCATTGTTGAATACTTAAGTATCGATAAATTGATGAGGTATATAATGCCAAGCCTAGTTGATAATAGATATGTAAACACCCCTGTTTTTATTGAACCTGTGATTAGAGTAAAGTTCTCCGGCATCAAGAATCAGAAAAATGATTGCAGCCATAACTCGCATTGATCGCTACTCATTGAATCATCAAGCGAGCCTTCTTCAGATGGGATCACTGCATGCTGTAGATCGATTCTTTGTGCAAATCCGGCGAGCTGTCAGTTGTTTCGAGCGACCATTTGGCTCCGAAACAAGTGGTCGGCGGGTCTGGTACGGTTACTCACCTTACAATCCGGACAGATACAGCCAACTTGGAGACATCTATCGGGTTTACTACAACTACTGCAAAACAAACGATAAGGGCGAAACCCCAGCAATGCGTTTAGGTCTGACTAAAGGCCCGGTAGACCTTGAGAAAATCATTCACTTTGCAAAATATCCTAAACCCTAACTTTACGTGCTCGTAATCGAGACACACCTTTCCCTTGCCGTTTTTTCTTCAATGGGACTGTGAAATGTGACAAGTGGCGTTTAAACCATCGCCTTCGATCCAATGTTCTCCATTGGTTGATGAAGAATCGGTAGTCGCATTTTCCAAGCCTCGAACCACAATTGCAGGGGCAAGGAAGCTTGTTAGCAGCCCTCTTTCGCATACTTAATGCTTTGAGTGCCAGTAGTACGGATGCCTTATCGTGGACTTTGAAAATCTCCTGATAGTCTTCAACCAGGCCTTTTTCTCCATGCGAAAGGTCTCCGTAGGGAAAGGAGTCAAATATAATCTTGTGGCTTACCGCATAGAGGAAAGGAGTCAGAATTCGATCAGAAAATGCCAGCAAATCCGGACTTTCAGAGAGAATTGACTTAACTTTTATTTCCGAGCCAAGGCAAAACGAACCATCATGATTGATGTGGTGGTCACAGGTTTCAGGTATCTGACCTCGGGTTTCCGAAACCCTGGGTACTTCTCGTGGAAATTTCCGACTTACGCTTACCCTCAAAGAAAAAGTTTTCTCGATCTCCCGAGCACCGTTCATACTTGCATGAATGCGATACTCGCCCTCTATGATTAGTGAATCATTGCAGAATGCACCAATACGCATACAAGGATTGTGAGATAGAAAATCCTCCAGCTTAATTTCATCCCACCACATCGTTTACGATTCACACCAAGGTTTTGGGTTCTCATTAGCCTCGATCCTAGTGGCTGGAGAAATGATCGCAGGGGATAGACCGAGGGACCGCTCAACCTGACGTTTATCCAGATTAATTTCGAGCCCCTTAGTGGCAGCCTCGACGATGTTTTGGCTGTTGCTCTTGGCCAGAATAGTCTTGAAATCGGCTCTTGCCTGACGGAGCCATGCATGGAAATGTTCTCGAAGATGTAGCTGCTTATGCTCTTCTGAATCCCATTTGTCACCAAAGTCTTCATCTGGATTGACCGGGTTTGGAACATAAGGTGCGGTTTGATTAACGAAATCTCCCATGCGGTTCAGAATGTTCTCAAGAGCCGATTCGAGACTACTTTCGCCATTGTAAGCCCGTGCTGCGAGCGTCGTGATGATTACTGAAATCGGCTTGGAGTCTTCGTTTCCACCCTTAAACATTGTGTCACGGTGGCGTTTGAGAAGCTGGATCACACTCTGGAGTGGCGTTTTCCATCTGTAGTAGGGAAGCTCGTCAATGCTGGCCCTAGTATTGATTTCACGTTCGTTGAGGATAGACTGTGCAGTCCTCATCCGTGACTCGAACCATTTGGCAAAACCCTCCGGGTTGCTTATTCGCCAATTGCTGGTTATTTCTTTGTATTCGGGATCGGTATTATCAGTGATGGAAACAGCCAGTTTCGAAACGCTGTCAGCAAGATCTTCATCAAAATGTGATGCCTCTATCATGCGCTTCCGAAGCAGGCTTCTTTGACTGTCCTTCTCGGGAATACATGGCACGATGTCCATGTGGAAGCTCATGCCATCAGCATACTCAAGTCGCCAACAACGTCTCTTTTCAGCGAGTTCTTCTTTAATCCCTCTTGACGTCCTGTAAAGCTCCAATTCTTTTCCGACTTGGTTCTTTAGGCCCTCCTGGCTTATTCGATCTTTACCCAATCCTTCTTTTAATTTGCACCCCATGTCCAAGTCATATTCCTCACTTTGACTGGGTTTAATTGCAGTACCCAGTCGAAAAGATCCTTGGGCATAGACATGAGGATCGTATTCCGTGCAACTTGATTCAGGTCTCTGTAGCCAATCGCCCAAGTCTTTATAGCGCCTATCAGCTTTTTCATACGCTCCTTCAGGAAGCTCAACTTCTTCCAGAATCTTGACGAGTACAGCGTTGTCTTCATATCTGTTCATGCAAATCACCCTCAATTCTTATCGATTCAACAAAATTTTGTGTGCATATGTCATGGTCAAAAATTACCCATGGCATGTCCGCTTTAGGCATCCGAACACGGCCAAGTTCTACTGAGCAGGAAACTGGCATCGCTGGGAAAATATGTAATGGGGCGTCCTTCCCATGGTGTTTTTTGATATCAATCATCAACTTCCTCATCTCCTTCATGAATAGATAAAGCTGATGCTTCGACTCCATAAAGTTATTGTGTGGGTCGGCCAGTGTGACCTTCCAAACTGCCGCTTTATCACCAAGCACTCTGTGGATTCGGTCGTTTGAAATATGATCACTAAGTGCAAGCACCAAAGTAGCGAGACCCTCAAAA
>NZ_JAWOIS010000053.1:0-25895 GCF_046484525.1 Marinobacter sp. | reverse complement strand
GTGGTTCCACATCAAGTGCTGGCAACACCGGTCAGGGGCCCCAGCGCCGCGCCCTTCGGGAGCCACTGAGAGCCTTGATAGCTGCGTTGCTCTGACTCGATTTGGAACCACCAAACCTTCGCCATCGCGCCTTGCTCTCAAGGCTCTCAGTGGCTCAGTAGGTCAGCGAATTAACCAGACGGGACACTAGTGAAAAATGCAGATTAATAAAGGTCGATAAACGTCAAAGTCAGAAGCAGAGCTAACGGCTTCTGCCTGTTACTACACTCACATTACGAGCCCATAAGGCCGCTCCAGAGCCGAGCGCACCTCACCAATGGAAAACACCCTCGCGAATTCCGCGAATCGCTGCCCGCCAAAGAGCACAAGAACCGCAGGGTTCGACTGCAGCAGTTCCGACAAGGCCTCTTCTGAGCAAACGCTGATCACCGTGACATCCTGATGAGCATGATGGGTTCAATCTTAATCCGCGCGTTCCATTCGACTGCAGTGAGCCCGGGATAATTGCCCAGCCCTGAATCAGCGCAACACAAAAACAAGAAGGACCAGGCATAAGGTGATGTTCAGCCCCCAAATGATCAAAGAAAGCCGTCGCCGCTGACTCACACGCCTGATTGGATTAGTCATAGCTGAACCGCTCCGCCAGGATACGGTGAGAGGGCGTTCCCCTCTTGATCAGGTGATCCTCAACAATATCCATCATGATCCCCGGCCCGCACATCACAAAGACCCACTCGCTGAACTCTTTCTCTGAAAAGACGCGATCCATTAACGCGGCATCGATGAAACCTGTCTCTCCCCGCCAATCGTCCGGCGGTTCCGACAGCACATAGACCACATCCTCATCACCCAACTCTTCATGATAGGCAATCTGCTCGATGATCCGGTTTCCATAGATCAGCTTCACCTTGCGCGAATCGCCGGTCAGGCGCATTTGCCTGAGTATGCCCAGCAGCGGAGCAAGGCCAACGCCACCGGCAATGAGAGCGACCCCGGGTTCAGTGCGACCATCGACAGAAAGATTGCCATAAGGGCCATCCAGATAAGCGACGGTTTCAGATTCTATCTCCCCAATGGTTCGTGTGAAGTCGCCAAGCTCTTTGATCATGAAGGAGACTTCCGGTCCGGCCGCCGGCGCTGAGGAAATGGAGAACGGGTTCTCTTTCATCGAGAAGGGGCTGTGCCCCACATTCAGCCAGACGAACTGCCCGGCCTGGTAATCAAGACCAGGATGACCGTCGGGGGTCACGGTCACTTCCCATTGCTTGGGCGTCAACCGGACGACGGAGGTCACGCGCCAGGGGCGCGCCTTCTTCATTAGGGGAACCACCAGGTAAACCATCAACAGTGACCCAACCGCCACGCCCGTCATGGCCAGCCACACCCAGGTCATCACAGGCTGCGATCCGTAACGCCCTGCATACACGGTATGGTGCAGCAGAAGAACCGCGATCAGGAGCGCACCGAGCCCGTGTAAAAGGCGCCATATCTCGTATCGGTAGCCCAGCTGGGTACGCCCGATGGCCATGACAACAAGGCCGGCAAGCAGCAGCCAGGCGACAATGCCTGTCGACAGATCGGAAAAATCGGTCGTGAGCGTCAATTGCCGTGTGGGATCCCATGGGCGCTCACCACCTGTCGGCGTCCCCTGGTAAAGAAACGGGTGCAACACAGCAAAGACCAGTGCCGTGCGGGCCATGATCTGGTGAAACCGCATGGTCACATCCATTCCGACGTCATTGGAGATGGCCTTGAAACGGCCGGACAGAATGAATTCCATGAGGATCATCGAGAAGGCAAGAATGCCAAGGCCGGAGGCCAGTTCCTGGTGGAATTGGCGTGGTGGTCCACCGACCCAGGCGGACAGGATCAACGGCAATGTGATAGCGACGAGGTAAGCAACGATCAGAAAGAGCGGTTTCATTTGGCTAGTGTCCCGCCTGGTTAATTCGCTGACCTACTGAGCCACTGAGAGCCTTTGGCAACGCGGTAGCAACGCCCAAGAAACTCAAGCTGATCTTTTAATGACTGAGCCAGAGCTTCACCCCGATAAACGTCAAAATGCCCGACCGGATAGTGCTTCACTTCCGAATTCGGCATTTTTTCGGCCGCTTTGGCTGCAGCACTAGCCGGAGCAACCGTATCGCGGTCGCAAATCAGCACCAGTGCCGGACACGTAACTTTGCTGGCCAAACGGGTGGGCCGGAAAAGAGGGATCGTATAACTCACGCCCGCAGCCACGTAGTTCGACGCATTCTCGGCCAACAGGGGCACATACCCCTCCTGGCAATCCTCAGCGGTCATCATGCCCAACTCCCCGGGACGGCCTGCAGATGCAATATACAGGGGAGACATCCCCAGCCCACGGCGAATCCAGTCTACCGTTCCGTGCCAGGTCAGGCGCATCGCCTGCATGATGCCGGCATAACCGACAACGCCCAGTAAAGATGCCAAACCATCCATCATCGGGCATTGGGAGATGGTGCACTGCACGTTTCCATCCTGTGCCGCGACTGCAATCACAAGCCCACCAGAAAACGACGTTCCCCACAGGCAAATGCGACCACCGTCGATTCGATCCAGCTGCCGCGCAAAATTCATTGCCGCCAGCCAGTCAGCCACTTCCTTGCTGGGGCTCAGGGTCTGGCGTGGCTGGCCATCACTGTCCCCGAAATGCCGGTAGTCAAAGGCAAAGACCGCATAGCCCGCCTTGCAGAAGGCTTCTTTAAACGGTGCAAGACCACTGGCGTGAGTCAGCCCAAAACCATGCGCCATCACGATACATGGCAAATTCCTGCTGTCGGCATCCGGTGTATAAAGCACACCGCGACAGGTTGTACCCTGGCTCGGGAATTCCAGTGGCGTTTCGATCATTGCTCGGCTCTCATACGTGAAGGTTGAGAATCACAGGATAGCTCATTGATTCAATGATGGGGTCCGTATGGAAAACCGACGAAAACCGGGACAGACTTGTTTACCCCAATTTGTCCCGGTTATCGCAAACTGCAGGCAATATCACTTATTCGACCTGATTTCCGTGATTCCAGAAGCCCCAGAACACCATAACGGCAACCACCACCATCGCCACCGAGAGCGATGACAGGGCTATGGCAATAAGGCCTTCTTGAACCGCCGAACCCTCAAAGCCCGCACCAGCCATGGGCATCATGGATACGCCTGCACCAATAAACCCGGCAGACAGCGTGGCCAGCCAGTTGGTGTAAGTACCGAATACCGCGAGACCAAATGCGATTCTTTCGGCTGTGCGCCCAAGCCGAAGCTTGGGCCAGATCACCCCCAGCACAATCAGCACCACTCCGTTCATGATGCCCTCAAGGTGGCTCGACAGCCCCATTCTGGCATTCTCCATTAACGGCAGTAGAAACCCTGTTAACAGTCCCATGAGAAACAGGATGATACCGAGTTGGTACAGTCTGCGCTCGCGGTTGGTGACGGCCGGCAGAGATGCGTTATTCATAAGTTATCCCTCTGATTGTAGTCAGGGAGACCCGTCCCCGACTCGCGTTCCACTCAATTTAAGAATACACTGTGTATATTCAATACGAGAGATTATTCCTCGTTCGCGCACCTGTCAATATTGAGTGTACAGACTGTATGTCGATTAAATCCCCGAAACGTAGCTACCGAAAAACCACCCGGGCAAAACAAGAAGAACAGACCCGGCGACGAATTACCGAAGCGGTCGTTGAGTTACACCGAACGGTCGGGCCAGCGCAGACAACCATTAGTGACATTGCAAACCTGGCGGGGGTCGGCCGCGTGACGGTGTACAAACACTTCCCTGATGACTCCGCGATGTTTCGTGCCTGCGGTGATCACTGGATTGCCGATAACCCACCGCCGGACTTTGCTCAGGCACTCGCAGAGCCGGATGAGTTAAAGCGCGCTGCCGGCGTGCTCCGATTGCTTTACGACTACTACCGCCGCACCTACGACATGATGGGAAAAGTGATGCGGGATGCGAAGACAATGCCCGCCCTGGCGGATGTGGTTGAAAACGGATGGATGAAGCTGCTGCGGAGCCTTGAGGACGGGTTGATACCAGCCGGGAAGCAAAGCGCCAGCGCAAAGCGTTACCGCGCAACGCTCCGGGTAGCTATGGATATCGATACCTGGAGCACAATCTCCGAAGTGGGTCTTGATGACGAATCGGCAGCAGAGCTGGTGTGCCAGTGGCTGAAGGAAGAATGACATTACCTTTTGCACCTGTGGCACCAACGGTCTCTTTGCGCCTTCTGATCGGCGGCATATCCACGGCGACTGCCAAGGGCCTGGTGTGGCCTATTGGCTCCGGCTGGCCAATGGATGTCCCCGTTTTAGTTATTGAATCCAGTAAGGGCACCCCGAAGGGTGCCCTTGGCGGTTCCAGAATATAGTCTCAGCCCGCGGGCCGACCCTGATCGGGCTGGCTGTAGTCGCAGACCCCGTCCGGGAAAATCTCGTTCAGACGGGTGGTTTCCTCCGCTGTAAACGAGACTTGCCCATAGGTACCGTCCGATAAAGCAGTATTTACCGATTTCAGGCTGCACTTGAAAATGCTGCCTTCAATGGGGCCACCCGCTTCCATCCTCGACGTGGTGTAGGTCTGGAACCGGTTGGTACAGGTCCCCGCCGCCTCATCATCCAGGATGCCGTTCCACACGGTTTCGCCGGCATCGATTAAACTGCCGTCCGTGTTGAAGCAGGCGTCCTGGGCTTCCATCGGGCGGTTAGCGGCGATGCCCAACTCCGGATTCTGCTGAATGTTGGTGATCCAGTCGTGCAGTACTTCCAGCGCCATCCAGGTCTGATTGAATTCCTCCCGGGGTTCCGGTTCATCCGGATCTGAGTAGTCCGTTGGCCGGGTGTCCGTGAACCAGATAACCTGATTGCCGGCATCGCCCATCCGGTTAACGATGCGCTGGCGGGCGGAGAAGGACTGATGACTGTTATGCATATCCAGCACCTCCTCCAGATAATGCCGCCAGTCGATGACCGGCATATTCAGCTGACCATCAAACACCAGGCCAGAGTTATAAGCGGCGCGGATGGCCTCCACATCACCCTCGGTGCGGGGGGCAGGTGTCGCTCCATCGTCCGGGCTCAGATTCATGTTACGGGAACTCCAGGGATCAAAGGTCGTCGGATCCGCCAATACGTCGGAAACCGAGCCCAGGAACGGAAAGCCCTCCTGGACCATTTCAGAAGGTTGCTTCCATCCCCCCACCTGAGCGTTCAGCTTGAGGAACTCCTGCTTGGTGACCTTGCCTTCCCTGAGAGCCTCGAGGCCATACTGGACACCCACGTTGTCGAACAGAGTACGGGGTTCCCCGTTTTCATCCACGCCGTAGATGTTTTTTGCGTCCGAGTAGTGAGTCCAGCGCACATCGTCCATCACACCTTCCGGCTGCATCAGTTCCTGATTCTCAGCCCAGCCAAAGTGCGGATTCATCACAAGAGGCGTCAGCCCACGCCAGGCCGGAATGCACTCGGTCATGCCGGGCGCGGTGCTATAGCCCAGCATCTGTTTGATCTGGGCAAACGGATCGGGATACCGATCGTTGGAATTCAGGCCCACCAGCCAGCTTCGGTTGGACGTAGTCTGCCATCGGGGATTGCCCCGGTCGGTGGCATCCATGTAGTACTCCAGCAGCTCACAATCCCCGATGTGAATGGTCTGAGTCACCATGTCCGGATAGGAATACTGGGGCACACCGCCATCCAGCAGGTCCGGGTGGTTCTGGGAGTAGACATACTGCTGGATGCCACCACCAGAGCCGCCGATCGCCACGGTATAGTCCGGAACGCCGAAGCGCTTGATGAAATGCTCCTTCACCATGAGCGCAGTCTCACCACCCACTTGCAGGTTGTAATGGGGGCTGGTGCGAGTCCCGGTGGAATAGATCACGGCATAGCCCTTCTGCAACGTATCCGGCTGCAACGCCCGGCTGTTGCTGATGGATCCCTGGGAATGGCCAATACCGACACCGCCCTGGAAGTGGAACAACAGCCTCCCGTTCCAGTTAGCGGTAGACGCTCCCCAGGGCTCGTCGCCGGCTTCGGCAAGGGTTGCGAAACTGTAAATGAAGCGGTTGATGGTGCCTCGCTCCTGGCGAACGATAAAGTCCACGGTGCGGCCGTCCGTCAGTTGCGCTGAGGCCATATCATCCGGACGGCTGCCGTCATCCGGCAATGGCGCCCAGCTTCCGCCGGTGGTGCGGTATAAAAACGTGACATAGGATTCGATGGAGCAGTCCCGGCTCAGGCCAATCTGGCTGCCCTGCTCATCGAGGACGGGAAAACCCGTGTCGCCATCGGTATCCACAAGAGGCTGCTTGCCCAACTCGGTGGTAACGGTACAGACAAACGGGTATTGCTGGGGCCCGGAGAAAATGGGACCAGTGACGGGGTAAACCGTGAGATCGACGGACGCCAGCGGCCCCTGCCTGCGATGGTGGAGTTCCAGCCGGTTCTCGCCTTCCCGAAGGCCGGACACCAACACCTCATGCCCATGGCGCCCGGCGCGGATCTCCGGATTGACGGGCTGACCGTTCAACCAGAATCTCAGTTGTCGCAGACGTGACTGCACCGCCGGCTCTGACTCCAGGGGGTGGCCCTTGAACAAGACCTGCACCAGCACATCCGTACCGGACACCTGGTCCGGCGCGCTGGAAAGCACTTTCAGATCGTAGTGGGGGTTGGCCGCATGGCTCGTGACCGGCAGCCATGCCAACGCCAGGATGATAACCAGGGGTGTAAACAGCAGTTTCAAACGCATGGTGAATTCCCTCTCTCCTAATTATTGTTTGAGAAGCGCATTCACCAATATGGCCCAGCCTGTACAAAAAACAAACATTCCATGGCAGTCGGAGCTCCGTCCGGCCCCTGGAAGACAGAGACATTCACGCTATGGACACTGCGATCCTGGTTTGGGCCCCGTCCCTTACCGCAAATTACCGAGTCGGCGGCGCCATAAACTCGGGCCCGACGGGATCATCAATACACCTGGCCAGGATGTCATCGATTGCGGCCATCGCTTCCTTATCCAGCGACCAACCTTCGATATCGTCGACCGGGTCCAGCTGTTCCGGTCTTCTCGCACCCCAAAGCGCGGTTGTGACACCGGGCTGATCCACCAGCCAGCGAAGTGCCAGCGCCAGTACATTTTTCTGATACCGCTCGCGGGCAAACGCATCCAGCTCAGCCACGGCATCCAGGTATTGGCGATAGCGATCACCCTGAAACTTCGGATCGTTCTTCCGCAGATCGTCACCGGTGAACTGCGTGTCCTGCCGCATCTTGCCGGACAACAAACCGCGGCAAAGTCCGCCGTAGGTGATGGTCGCAATGCCGTTTTCCCGACAATACGGAAGAATCTCCTTCTCGATCTCCCGTTCAAACAGGTTATACGGGGGCTGCAAACTGTGCAGGGGCACACTCTTCTGCAACTCGTCCATCTGCGACGGCGTGAAGTTGCTGACACCAATGGCCCGAATTTTCCCGGCCTGGTAGAGGTTCTCCAGCGCCCGGGCGGTCTCTTCCATGGGCGTCTTCGGATCCGGCCAATGGACCTGGTAAATGTCGATCCGGTCCGTCTGAAGGCGTTTCAGGGAATCCTCGACCTCCCGTTCTATACGCGCAGCAGTCGCGTCCCGCCAGACCTTGTCCTGATCATCGTTCCAGTTCAGAGCCACCTTGGTGGCCAGAGCAACCTGATCCCGCCGGCCATTGGCCAAGGCCTTGCCCACGATCTCTTCAGAGCGCCCGAAGCCGTAGACCGGTGCCGTGTCGATCAGACCAATGCCCTTATCGATGGCCCGGTGGATGGTATCGATGGACTGGGCTTCGTCCGTTCCGCCCCACATCCAGCCACCAATGGCCCAGGTACCGAGCCCGACCGGTGTGACCTGAATGTCTGTGTTTCCGAATGTTCGCGTCTCCATGCTTCCTCCTGTTGCCTTGAGAACCACTTGGAGCAAATGCGGCTTTATAAATGGTTCGTACCACAAACATGCGAGGGAGAGCGCGTGAATTCAACCCCAGGAGTGTCATGCTCAGGGGTCTGATGAACTCGTTCATCTGACCCCAAGTTCAGCACACCCCCAAGCTCTCGGTTAAAACCGGGACAGACTTATTATTCGATTCATGACTATTGACCGGCAACGCGAGCTCAAAAGTATCCCAACAGCCGGCCAAGGATCAGCACACTGCTCCACACCACCAAAGACAACACGGCCCCTGCCCTCAGGGACGGGGGCATGCGAGCCTTCATCGGGAGGCTCGGTATATCCTGGCGCATCAACACCCGCCCCAGAATTAACGCGTTCGACACACCCAACAAGACAAGCACTATCTTCACCTGGAACAGCGGCGACCGGGCATAATCCACGGCCGCTGTGGCGAATAGAAGCGCACCACAAACAACCGCCAACCCCAAGCCAACCGCCGACGTGATTCGAAGCACATCGACAAACACCATCACAGGGTAGTTGCGCCAGAGCCCCAGCAAACGTAAATCCAGCGGCACAATGCCGCCTACCAGCATCGAAACCCCGAGAATATGCCCGGCATTTACCAGCGGGTACATGAATGTGGAGTTGCGCAGGGCCGAGACAAAGGCCAAATCCTCGACGGCGACCAGCGCTTGTTCAATCATCCCCGGGATCAGGACTTCCGGCCGGGATACAGATCGTAATCCTTCCCGTCGATCACAACCCGCTCAGCCTTGACCAGCCGTTCGCCTTCTTTCGCGGAGCGATGACCATGCACAGTAATTTCGCGGCCCTCGCTCAACATCTCTTCAGTGAGCCCAACCCGGTCGTTACGCCAGGGCTGGCCAACTTCCACAACCCAATCCTCGCCATCCACACTTATGGTGACTTCGCCATGGGGATTACCAAGCCGCACGGACTGGATGACACCGGTGATTTCAAATTCCTCGTCCGTTGCCCAGGCCCAGCCGTGATGAGCCTGCGCGGACGAGGCAGCGAGAAAAGCAGCAAGAACAGCAAAACAGAGCAGGTAGGTAAAACGAAGATGAGGCATACACAGTCCTCTTATCGCGTTTTCGTCAGGGCAATCATTCAAGCATTCATCCATGCTCAGTCAGATTTACGAGACTCCCCTCTCATCAGACTAGAACAAGTACCACACAGATGCATGCCCTCTGCGCCGACACTCGTCGTGATCGTCAGTTGCGTTCCTTCAAGACCGAGTAGATGCCGCGAACGGCGGCAACGTCTGACGCGTCAGATTCGGTCAAGTCCTCCAGCAATTCCAGAACCCGCTTTTCATCATTACTTCGAAGACCCGGCCAGAACACATAGGGAATGACATCCGGATTCCGGATATAGAAAAGCGCGGCTTCCTCCGGTTTGGCGGTATCGCCCCGAAGCCCGACGGTAAATCGCTGTCCTTCACTGTCCACCAGTGTAACCACCAGCGATTTTTCAGACTTCACTTCCCGAACTTCACCAACGGTGATGGGTGCCTCAAGAGCAGGGACGGAAGTAATGTAATACTGAACACCGATAAACCCCAGAAGGACGACTAACAGTACCGCCAGGGCGATTGATTTCATCATGAATACAGCCTGACTACGTTGAGATGGTCGACCGGGACGCGTCTGCCCAGTAAATCCGGGGTTGAGAGCTTTTAACCCTTCAATGATGCCCACCCGGCCCATGCGCGTGGCCGTGCGCTATCTCTTCCGGATCCGCGGCGCGGACTTCGAGGATTTCGATATCGAAGGTCAGGGTTTTACCGGCCATCGGATGGTTGGTGTCGACATCGGCAAACTTGTGGCCGACCTTGGCGACGACCACATGGCGCGGGCCCTGCTCGGTTTGCACCTGAGCGATCATGCCCGGCTTCCAGCGTTTTGCACCGATCAAATGCTTGATCGGCACGCGCTGTATGGCATCGGCCTTGCGCGGACCATAGGCTTTTTCCGGAGTGACAGTGACACTGAAGCTCTCGCCGGCCTCGCGCCCTTCCAGAGCTTCTTCCAGGCCTCGGATAATGCCGCCGTGACCATACAGGTAGGCGTTCGGTTCGCCGCCACGGGAGCTTTCAACAACGTTGCCCTGGTCATCACTGACGCTGTAGTGAAACAAGACCACCTGATTCTTTTCGATTGGCATAGGGTTCTCCGCGACGGTTCAAGATATGCCATTATAACCAGCAGCGGATTTATTCTCAGCTAATCACCAAAGTATCGGGTAGCGGCAGCCACCGTCGCTACCCCATAGAGGAGATGTAACCCGATGACCAACGACCTGCCCTATTCCCAGGCCTGTGAAAACAACAAGGCCCCGATCCTGGAGAAGCTGCAGGCAATCTTTAATGCGCCGGGCAAGGTCCTGGAAATCGGGACACTCACCGGGCAGCACGCCGTGCTTTTCGCACAGGCCATGCCCCACCTGCAGTGGCAACCGAGTGACCATCCCGAGGCGGCTCATCTGTGTGGTGCCCGGCTGGAGCAGGCCGCCCTGCCCAATATCCTGCCCGTCGTTGAACTGGACGTAAGCGATGCCAACTGGCCGGTCGACACCTTCAAATGGGTGTTCTCCGCCAATACCGCCCACATCATGTCCTGGAGCGAAGTCGAACAGATGTTCCGAGGTATCGGTGAGCGCCTGCCAGAAGACGGTGCCTTCTGCCTGTACGGCCCTTTCAACAATCAGGGCGAGCACTCCAGTGACAGCAACCGTCGTTTTGATCAGCACCTGAGAGCCCAGGCCTCCCATATGGGCATCCGGGATCTGACCGACCTCCGTGCTCTGGCGGAATCGGCCGGGATGACGCTTGCTGAAAACCACCCCATGCCGGCCAACAACCGGCTACTGGTGTTTCGGCCCGGCTCGCCTTAACGCTTCCGGGCGTTACGTTTCATACGCCTTTCGATAGTTGCCCTGATAATCAAAAATCCGTTCCTGCACCTGCCAATAGTGTTTCTGCTTGCGGGCAATCACAAAATCCGGTGCCGGCAACAAGGCTTGACTCTCAAGCACATTATCCGCCGTGGTGAACGCTTTCGGGGCCTGGCTATTCGCGAAACGACGCCCAAACAGCTTATTAAAAACCTTGCGCTGGCCTGGCTTGCCGAAATCAAACGACTCGCTGAGTTCCTCTCCATCTTCACCGTGATAGGTGATCCTCAGTTTGCCGCCATTGACACTCAATGTGATCCCCGCGCAACGAATCACCATGGCGTCCCTGAGCTTCAGCGCATCTCTCAGCTGATCATCCGGGTCGATGATGGCTTTCTGGCACTGCCCGCAGTTTCGGGCCGCAATATCATTCTCGCCACCGCAGTGTGGGCATTCCTTGAAACGAAAACGGTAATCACACTGTTGCGGGCGCCCGTTCTGCACGGCAGATTCCCCCTCGTCCGCAGGCTCCAGCAGCCCCTGACAACGCCGTCCATAGTGCTCGATCACACGGCCGCCACTGTCCGTTTTGCCCCAGAAGATATTGGCAAAACCACAGCCCGGGCAGAACACCTGCACCGGCTCACTGTCGGGGTTCGGTTTCGGCTCCCCTACCTCCGGGTGATGCAGGTTCACACTGTTGCCCGCGTAATCAATCACCAGACAGTCCCGTTTGCCTTCGTCCAGACGAAGACCACGGCCCACGATCTGCTGATACAGGCTGACCGACTGGGTAGGACGAAGAATGGCGATAAAGTCCACGTGGGGTGCATCGAAGCCAGTGGTGAGTACGGACACATTCACCAGATACTTCAACTGCTGATGTTTGAAGCGCTGAATCAGCGAGTCCCGATCCTTCAGAACGGTCGAGCCGGTCACCAGGGCGGTTTCATGCTCCGGCAGATAGCCGGTGATCTCCCGCGCATGCTCCACCGTGGCCGCAAAAATCATCACCCCTTTGCGGTCGGCGGCCAGCTCCATCACCTGCTCAATGATGGCCCGGGTCACGCGTTTATGTTTGCTCAGCAGCTGGTTTACGTCCTTCTCGGCGTATTCGCCAAAGCGGTCCCGGGCCAGCGCGGAGAAATCGTATTGCGCCACCGCCGCGTTAACCAGCTCGGGCCGGGTGAGATACCCCCGGTTAATCATGTAGCTCAACGGCAGTTCGTAAATGCAGTGCTGAAAGGGCTTATCCTCTTCGCTCCGGACAAAGCCCCGGTAGTGATAGCGATAGATCCAGCCCATGGCCAGACGATAGGGGGTGGCGGTTAGCCCGAGCACCTTGAGGGCGTCATTCTGCTGCCGCAGCAGCTCGATGATCCGTTGATACTGACTGGTTTCCTCACCGCTTACCCGATGGCACTCATCGATGATGACCAACGAGTATTCATCCCGGAACTGATCCAGATTCGCCGAGACGGACTGCACACTGGCAAAGGTCACCTGATGCCGGTTTTCCTTGCGCTTCAGCCCGGCGGAGAAGATGCCGCCTTCCAACCCATAACTCTGGTATTTGGCATGGTTCTGCTCCACCAGCTCTTTGACGTGGGTCAGTACCAGAATCTTGCGCCGGGCAAGATGGGCCAGCTCGGCGATGACCAGACTCTTACCCGCGCCGGTTGGCAGCACGATGACGGCAGACTCATCGGATTTTCGGAAATGCCTCAGCGTGGCATCCACCGCTTCCTGCTGGTAGGGCCGCAGCGTGAAAGGCGCATTCATTTCGTGGGGCCTATTAGTTGCCAAGACTCTCTTCACGCCGGTGGTGTCGACATCGGCAAACTTGGGGCCGACCTTGGCGACGACTACATGGCGCGGCCCCTGCTCGGTTTTCACCTGGGCGATCATTGTAGTGAAACAAGACCACTTGATTCTTTTCGATTGGCAAAGAGTTCTCTGTGACGGTTCAAAGTTCGCCATTATAACCCGCAGCGGTGCCAGAAACGATTGTGAACACCGGCGAACTGATTGCTATACTGCCGGCCAGCCGCCTATCCCGCCCGCCCAGTGAGCCGTCATGCAACCGTCCACCAAGCTCTACACCGACCTCTCCGGTTATTACGATCTGATGTGTGCCGACATCGACTACCCGGAACAAAGCAGCGGCGTGCGCAGGCTTAACCAGCTGTTCGGAAACGGCGGTCGCACTCACCTGGACCTGGCTTGTGGAACCGGCCCCCACATTCGGCATTTCCTCGACTTTGGCTACCAAAGTCAGGGCCTGGACATCAGTCAGCCCATGCTGGATAAAGCGAAAGCGCGCTGCCCTGAAGCCGAGTTCACCCTGGGCGACATTGGCAGTTTTGCCTTTGACCAGCCTTTCGATCTGATCACCTGCTTTCTGTATTCCATTCACTACAGCAATGACATCGACCACCTGAAATCCTGCATCACCAGCGTCCACAATGCCCTGCAGGCCAATGGTGTGTTCTGCTTCAATGCGGTGGACAAAAACAAGATCAACAACAACCTGTTCGTAACCCATACCGCAGAGCACCAGGGCGATGCCTTCACATTCAGCTCGGGCTGGCACTACCGCGGCCATGGCGAGCAACAGTCTCTCAAGCTGTGCATCAAAAAAAACACGCAAAATGTCAGCGAGACCTGGAAGGACGAGCATCCCATGGTGGCGTTGGGCTTCCAAGAGCTTGCACAGCTGCTGGAACCCTATTTCGAGGTTCACATATTCGAGCACGACTACGGCAAAATAGAGCCTTGGGACCGGCAGTCCGGAAACGCGCTGTTTGTTTGCGTAAAGAGCTAGAGCAAAATAGAAGACCTGGCGCTGGGGCGGCCTACGGAGAGAGCACCATCAGGAAGCCTTTCGCATAAAGGGCGCCAACCATTTGCGCTTAGCCTTCTCCACCAGATCACGAGCATCGTGATTCCGCTATCCATTCGTACACCGGTGAACTAACTTTGTCTCATCACAGTTACAGGCAGGGCGGAGTGGCTTATGCGCATTGAGCGAATGGCGGTATACACGGCGAGTCTGGAATATACCGGAAAAGCTTATGCCTTTGCTGGCGGCCGGTCCCATCAGGTCTTCGAGACAACGGTTGTTGCCCTTTCAACAGACACGGGGCTGGAGGGCTATGGTGAGGTGTGCCCCTGCGGCCCCAACTACATGGCAGCTTTTGCCGAAGGCCTTCCGTCCTGCCTGTCACTACTGGCATCTGACGACGCCTGGGGCAGTGGCATCGCGACAGCGGCCTATGCGCACCTCGCCGCCAGCACTTCCCCCAGAGCCTTGCTGAACACCACTGATTTGCACAACTACAACAAAGTGCAGCTTGCCACGGGTGCCCCGGAAGTGGCGAACGGCCGAATGTGGCTCAGTGATCGCCCCGGGCTCGGCGTGGTACCGGACTTTACCTTGCTTTCCTTACGGGATGTCTACGAGTAGGCACGGGCCGTCACGACCTGCCAGTCGAAAGCCATACCAACAGGCCAGCCACCCCGAAAAGAAGCACGGCAAAATGGACAACCAGGCTCCTCCGGGTAGTTGGGGCGGGCTTTCTGGCGAAACGGAAGTAATCCTCACCAAACAGCCCCACGCCGCAGCCCTCACAGTAGTTTTTTGAGTAGGAAACCCTAAGCTCAGATGGCTCAAACGTTTTCCGACAACTGTAACAAGCAGGCTTAAACATTTCGGGCTCCGGCAAAACGTGTTTGAACAGTACTACTGAGGTTTTCCATGGACCAGATAACGCATAAATAAATCTCAAGATCCTGTGGCCAGCATCAGTCACCCCGCCGTTTCCTCTCCGCATCTAGCAACGCCCGCTTTCGCTCCAATCCCCAGCGATATCCACCAAGCCCCCCATCGCCCCGCAACACCCGATGGCAGGGAATCAACACGCCAATACGGTTTTTGCCGCAGGCGGAGGCAACTGCCCGCACCGCTTTGGGTTTGTCGATCTTCGCGGCCACCTCGCTGTAACTGAGCACCTCGCCTTCCCGAATGCTCAACAGGAATTGCCATACTTTCATCTGAAACGCCGTACCTCGCATATCCAGCGGCAGATCCGGCGCGGGGGCACCCTGGCTGATGTGCTGATCCAGGGCAGCCATCCAGGCATCAAGCTCTGGAGCATCCTGGGCCGGCGAGGCGGTCATTTCGGCATTGGGGAATTCCGCTTTCAGACGGCCGAACAGTGAGGCCTCATCGTCACCAAACTGCACAAAACAGACGCCCTTATCCGTTGCTGCCATGGTCATCAGGCCTAAGGCGGTGAAGCGACACGCGTAGACTATGACTTCACCTGCTCCCCCGTCCCTATAGGCCTTGGGCTGCATTCCGATATTGCGGGTCGCTTCCCCATACACACGGCTTACCGAGCCAAATCCTGATGCAAAAATTGCATCGGTCACCTTCTCACCGCCTTTCAGAGATTGCTTGAAGCGGCGCATCCGCAACGCATCCTGATAGGTTTTGGGGGAGACGCCAAAAGCTTCCTTGAATTGTTTCTGCAGCCTGGAGGAAGACAGCCCCGCTATCTCCGCCAACCTAAGCAGAGTCAGCGGCTCATCTGCGTGCGCTTCAATATGGCGTGCCACCCTCACCAGCCGTGCCATCCGTGGATGCCCATCGAAGGACTTGTCTCCAGCCTTGAAGGCAGCACGCACTTCCTCTTCCGATGGCATCGACATGACCTAACCCTTCTTTCAATGTGGACAAGGCTAGTACAACGGACCTTGCCAGGCTTTTCCATCCGAATATTGCCCTTTTTGCTCTCAGCCGTTCCCCTACCTGAATGGGACCAAGTCTGGCGACAAGAATCGGATGTTTCGAGTTTTGATAGCCCAATATGCTGGTTCCAAAAGGAATTGATCTGGGCTGGCGTCCATCCTTAACGCTGCCACGCCCCTCTTCACTGTTGTCGTTGCTGGCACTTTGTTACCAGACGAGCGAGCCACACCACTGAAGCTCGTGGGCGTGGTGATTGGCTTCATAGGCGTTATGGTAATGATCGGCCTACCTGCAGTTACTGGAAGCAATAGCTTGCTGGCCCAAGTCGCCATAATTGCGGCAACGGTGTCCTACGCATTCGCAGGTGTCTATGGCCGACGATTCAAAGCAATGGCGATCAGCCCCATGATTACAGCAGCAGGGCAGGTCACCGCATCTGCACTCGTGCTGACACCGATCACCCTGGTTGTCGACGGCGTTCCGGATATTACCCAAAGCAGTCCGGAAACCTGGGGAGCCACCGTCGGGCTTGCCGTGCTTTCGACGGCAGTGGCCTATATTCTCTACTTTAAAATACTCGAATCTGCAGGGGCCACCAACCTGCTAATGGTGACTTTGCTGATCCCTGTCTCAGCGGTAGTGCTCGGTTCACTGGTTCTCAGCCGTACGTTGGCCACCCCGACGCCCGGAGCAATGCTGGCGCCCACTTTTGCCGCTCCAGCATACTGGAACCGCCCTGCCCTCAGCCGGCCCTGATCGTCCTTCGTGATGCTGTAACTCACCTTGCGATCGGAAATCGGTCGGCCCCGGCCCGTATAACTGCTGATATGAGCAAACACCCGTTCACCGCCGCCTTCCGGCGTAATGAAGCCAAACCCCTTGGCGTCGTTCCATGAGGTGAGTAACCCTTTCTGATTCACTGCACTTTTCCCTTGGAGCGGTAAGTTCACATCAAGAGTCCATAAGGCCGCTCCAGCGCCGAGCGCACCTCACCAATTGAAAACACCCTCGCGAATTCCGCGAATCGCTGCCCGCCAAACCACAGCTGGACCACAGGCAGAGAAAAAATACCGCGGGCCGCACACACCGGCGCGGCAGCTTCCTGGCAATCAATGTAGGCCGTCACCAGTTTCGGGAACTCGTCATTCGCGAGCTTTTCGAGTTGGGGCTTGATGGCCTGACAGACACCGCAGTGCGGTCCGCCAAAGAGCACAAGAACCGCAGGGTTCGACTGCAGCAGTTCCGACAAGGCCTCTTCTGAGCAAACGTTGATCACCGTGACATCCCCTTGCGAGCCAAACTACCCAGAGAAAAATTCAGCTTTGTGAAAAGCGCCCGCCGCTTCTCGAAAAACTCCGGATGGTTGAGGTGGCCATGCTTACGGTAAATGTCCTGAGTGACAGCTGAGGCAGCCCGCACAAAACCGGGCACAATCACCCCGAGTTCTGAGCCATCAGAGTAGCGGCCCAAATAGCTCTGTCCGGGTTTTCCCGGTTTTCTATTTTTGCTCAGAATCCTTCAACGGCGACCCGGACCTGTAAGGCACCTTCCCCGCAGGGGTATATCTGGCAGCAGGCTCCAGATGCACATCCTGATCATCGAAGAAGATGTGCGCCTTGAACGCCTTAATGATTTTCGATTTATCCAGCCCGCCCAGGAAAAAAATCTCATCCACATACACCCCCCAATGCCGCAGGGTTTTGATGACTCGCATTTCAGCCGGGCTATTTCTTGCGGTAATGATGGCCACACGAACGGGTGAAAAGTCGACCTTGTGAGGAAGCCGGTCCTGCAAACGCGAGAGCTTCCGAAGCAGCGTTGCATAAGGTCCATCGTTCAGGGGATTGTCCTGCTCTCTATCCTCAGCCGAATGAAATCCTTTCAGGCCCTCGGCCTTGAACACGATTTCACTCTCGTCACTGAACAGCACCGCATCGCCATCGAAGGCGATTCGCACCTGGCCATCGGGAATGGCTTCCATATTGGCGGGTGGCTCCTTCACCAGAGCCACGGCGCAACTGTCGCTATCAATAACCCGCTGCGCATCTTTGGTATTGGTGGTCAGGAACAGATCCACATCGTAAGCTTCCAGATAATCCACCACGGACTCACCACCGGTGAACGCGGAGCGTGTGATATCCAGGCCGTACTCGCGAATGTTGTGAAACACTCGCACCCCGGTTTCCGGGCTGTTGCGGGACATCACCACAACTTCCACCAGGGGGGCTTTGTCGCCGGACTGAAACTGGTTCAGGGAGAGAAGGGCCTTCACCAGATAAAACCCTGTGCCAGGCTTTAGCCCATCGGACTCACGGGCCGCCATGTATTCACGGTACTCTTCGATGGCCTCTTCACGATTGGATTCGAACTTACGACGAAATACGGAATCCGCCTCGCTCAGATCGAACAACGCCGTTGCCGAGATGCCAACCACCAAGGTATCCGATAAATCGTAGGGCATGGGAAATCCTTATAGGTGATTTCAGCTGTGCGCAATTTCTTAGGCGCGAAAATAAATCTGTCACAGTTTTCCCACAGGCCCTCAATAATCCAATCTAATAGTCAGATCCAGATTTTGCCCATCGTACGAAAAGCTTGCGGCCTCAAATGAAGGCGCACTCATCCCAGCCTCTGCGCCGCTTGAAAAACCATAACCTTCCGTGGGAATCCCCAGAAAGTTAGTGTTGAGCTTGCCATCCATATTCTCATCATGGATGACAGCCAACGCATACGTTCCTGACGGAATATCGAGGAAGCTACAACGTGCCTTCGTGTCTCGGATCTTCATCATCATTATATGGGTCGCGGACTTTAGAAACTCAGTGGGGAAGCCCGCTGGCGATTCGAAAAGTGCGCAAGCTACAGTCCCCGTGCTGTTTTTAATGTTCGGAATGTTCACATGAATTCCTGGACATGATGGTTGGGCGAAGACAATGGCGGGAAGACTCGTAAGCGCCAGCACAGATCCCAATGCTACATACCTGACCCTCATGGCGCACCGAATCACGGCAAGCATCGCGGTGGAGGTCAATGCGGTTTTCCGATTATTTGATTTACCCATCTGCATCCTCATAGCTCTGATCTCCCAGACTTGGGCCCCCACTTTCGCTAGGGGAAGGCGACCATCTTTTGCTGGCTTTCGTCCCAAAGTTTGAGCCGGAAGCTGTGCAGGCTCTGCCGCAAGGTCAAAGGCTCTTTGGCGCGCACAGCGGAAACCTCGTTGTAACACTCGGGCAAACGATAATTGGGAATTCGGGAATTAAGATGATGGATATGGTGATACCCGATGTTCGCCGAAAACCAGCGCAAAATACTCGGCAATTGATAGAAGGAACTGCCCTCCATGGCGGCCCGCAACGGATCCCAGTCACCTTTTCGGGCCCAGTAACCGCCTTCGAACTGGTGCTGAACGTAGAACAGCCAGATGCCGCCCATACCCGCCAACCACAACACAGGCAGCTGAATCAGTAAATAAGCCTGCCAACCGATCGTTTGGGCGGCGATCAGGAATACCCCAACGATAGCAAGGTTCGTGAACAGGACGCTCTTACGCTCTTTTCGCTGCACTTTCCGACTCGGCAGCCGGTTGCTGAGCAGGAAATTGAAAATGGCGCCGAAGCCCAGGAGCACCACCGGATTACGGTAGAGCCTGTAAAGCCAACGATTAAGCCTCGGCAACTGGTTGTATTCGCGTAGGGTGAGCGTCCAGATATCACCAAAGCCTCGGGTATCGAGATTGGCGTAGCTGACGTGGTGACGAAGGTGGCTGAGGCGCCAGTCGTCGAATGGCGTAAACACGAGGACCCCCAACAGGCGCCCTACCCAGGTGTTGGCACGCGTTGATGGCAGGAACGAACCATGGACACAATCATGGAACAAAATGAAAAGGCGGACCAAAAACGCGGCCGCCACCAGCGAGAGTGCCAGTGTCCACAAATAGGAAAAATCGTGCCGAATAGAGAGGATCATCAAGTACCACAAGCCGGCGTAAGGAACCAGTGTATTGATAAGCTGCCAAATCGCCTTGCCGCGGCTGGGGGTGCGGTACGGATGCAGCGCCGGACGCGCGTCCGGCCATGAGGAGTTGGTTCGCATGTCGCCTCCATTCGATTTTTCACGGTACTCAGGCCATTGAGACCCTTTGCGCTCAGCGCAAGCAAACACCGATCAAAATGCGTTTAATCCTTAGAATGAAGATTTGACTACTTATCAACCATGTTATGACCTTTGACCCCGTCAGACAATCGCGTGCCGGTCCAGTTTTTCCTTGATCCACCGATGCGCTATAAAACCGCGCCTTGGGAGTTTCAGGCCGGAACAGTGCCGTACTCAACAGCAGAACAAACGCTGCCAGTACAAACACCTTATTCACAAACCACTTCGTGCGCCAGATGGACCACTCCGGCTCCGCCAGGAACCAGATGAACACAATGGTGAAGATCAGGATCTCAACCACAGACACGCTAAATAAATCTGTCCCGGTTTTCGGTCCCGGTTTTCCGGCCCGCCTCAGAAAATTATATCTCCCTATATCGCCGTTTCCGCAAGCATGCTAAAAGACTCCTCCCAGCAGTAGCTCGGGTATTCTTCCCACCAGGATATCACCATGTCAGATAAATTTTTCTTCAAGGGCCGGCAGGACGCACGCCAGCACCACACCGCTTACGGCGGGTTTCAGACCAACGCCAGCCATAAGAGTGGCAGCAGGAAGTATCCGTTAACGCTGGTGGTTACCAGTGATGCGCGCAAGCAGGAGGTTGAGGCACAGGTGGCCAAGGCGAAACTGCACGCGAATATTTCGGTGGATACCCGCGAGGGCGCCGTTGAATCCATCAACGAGCTCACCGCTCTCCTGAATAAAGGAGGGACGGTCACCACGATAAAATCGCCCTCCCGAAACGACCTCTGCACCTGCGGAAGCGGTATCAAATTCAAGAAGTGCTGTGGCTGACGGCAACCGGGGCATAGAGGGCAATGGCTATGATTGTTTGCGGGGTTGAGCTGACTGGCAGCGATGCGGTGGTGTGTTTCCTGAATATGGACAGAGGGCAGTTCAACCTGCCGGAGTGCAAGGTGCGCAAACTGACACTGCCGAAAAACCATAGCCGTGAAGATCTGCAGCGGTTCCAGGCGGCCTTTGCGGCGTTAATGGCCGAGTACGGGGTCACCAGTGTCGCGATCAAAGAGCGGATGCCAAAAGGCAAATTTGCCGGTGGTGCCATCAGCTTTAAAATGGAAGCGGCCATTCAACTGATCACCGATATTGAGTTGACGGTGACCATGCTACCCCCGGCACTGATCAAGTCCACCCTGGCATCCAACCCGCTGCCAATTGCTTTTGCCGATACGGGTTTGAAGGCCTTTCAGGAAGCAGCCTTTATCACAGCCTATGTTGGACAGCTGCACGGTCATTGCTCCTGAAAGGTGGGTTCTGACAATTAATCTGGCTTGCCTGGGCACCAGCCTCTTCCTGCTTTTGAACCATCAGAGTTACGCCGACGCTGATAGCAATGGAGATCTGTACGTTGATGTTAACGAGGTCGAAGGCAACCAAATCCCAGCGGAGTTTAAAGGCGTGGATACGCTCCAGCATGCAAATTTCTTATATCAGTTAATTTATGAGAATGAATCGGTGGAGTGGGGTACGGAACTTGCCACCGTTCATGGGATTCCGATGCTTGTCACGGTAGTAGTTTATGAGCCGTCAACTCCCAATCCGAATGACACGATGGTGAGCGTGCGTAGCGCTAACGGGGTTCCTGATGCGGTTAGCGAAACCAGCTTACAGGGAAAGAATCACGGAACCATTCTTGATACGGAGGCGCAAAGTCAGGCACTTCATATTGGGACATCAACTCTGGGATGGGGCGCAAAATGAAAAAAATTATCTTGCTAATTGGCTTAATGTTGGCATCCGCAGTCACGGGAGCCGCTCCCATGCTGCCCCTTGTGCAGTCTTTTCATATTCCGAGTGGGTCAGTCGTCCAGGATAGTTTTCACGTCGAGAATCGCTCCGTAAATATGATGGCGGTTAATGTTGATTCAAACGGCCTTACTATTTTGCTTCCGGACGGTACTGCAATCGATGAGAGTAACTCCTCCAGCTATGCGTTTACATGGACAAACTCAGAAAATCCTTCAAACGGGGTAAACACTGTTTCGGTTACATCGGAAGATGCTCCGGTGGGTGACTATGGGTTTATTGTTTCATCGGACTCTAACGCTTCGGTATTTTCAGTTACCGAAACCCCTTCTCCATCATTTTCGACGTTTATCGGTTCTGAACAATCGACTGCTGAACCCGGCAGATACTTTGCGATTGCTATGGCACTCACAAACAGTGGCTCACCCGCCCTTGGCGCAGCAATATCTGCCGAAATTTTAGATGATGATGGTTTAGTTTTAGATACCCTCCAACTGGCAGATGACGGGACCGCCCCGGATTCCAGACAAAATGATGGTGTCTATACTGCCGTTAGCTCTGTGGCTCAGGAGGGTAAGTGCAGTGTCCGCTACGTCGTAGAATGGTCGGGGCACAAAGGACGCGTGGTTAAGCCCCTGCGTGTTTCATCGTCGACGTTTGGTTTGTCTGGCGAATTTGACTCCGAAACAGTAGACGATAACGGAAATGGACTGGTCGACTCCCTGAAGCTCACCTTTATCGAGAGCCAGGAACGAGATAATGCTGAACATACCATTACTGCCCGACTTACCGACGCGGATGGACAAACAATAGATGCCGCCCGAGCTGTCTATAGTTCCAATGAGCCACTCAGCGTCGAATTCAGTGCTGAAAGTCTGAAAAAGCTTGGAGAGCACCCGTGGACAATTAGCTTCGTCGGTTTGATGAGAATCGCGGAACCCCTTGGTTATCTGACTGATATCGGAACTGTTAGTGTAGATCCCTCTGACATTGAATCTCCTGCTCTGACTGTCACAGGTGTGATCAATGATCGGGGAGTCGATGAGAATGATGACGGCATCTTCGAGAAACTTGAGGTTTCAGTAGAAATCATCACCCGCGAAGCGGGCTATTATGGCCTGTCGACTGATTTACGAGGTAGCGAAGACGAGCTTGTCAGTGATGATGGCAAAACAAGCATCTACCTTTCAACAGGCTCTAACACAGTGGCGTTATCCTTCCTGGGAAGTGATATCGGTGGCGCAGGGGCAAGTGGGCCATTCAAGGTTAGCAATTTTCTGATCTATCCAAACTTCAACTCCAGAGAGGAGGTAGCCGATCTGATCGATTATGTGGGAGACACTCGGGCTATAGCTGCTCTCAGTTTGTGGGATGTGGTTCCGATATGCAGACTGATAAAGGTCGATAAACATCAAAGCCAGAAATCCAGCTCATTTACAGAGGTTGGATTTCTGGCCTGCGCTGGCGTTGCAGCCTAGCGGAATCCAAGCCACTAACCGAGTTAAACTCTTCTACCCCGCTACTGCGATCGCATAACGAGCCCATATGGCCGTTCAAAAACCGGGACAGATTTATTTTTTACAGAGCGAACCACTGCGTTTTTCGAGGGCATTCACAAAACAGGTCTGTCGACCAGCCAGACGCTTCATTAATTGTGGGATTGCAGTCAGGTTGTCTTCCGCCTGGACGAGCAGATGAACATGGTTCGTCATCAGGCAGTAGCTGAACACCTCCAGCTCATAGACCTGCTTCCATTCCTGAAGGTTTGCCAGGTAGTACTCAAAATCACGGCGTTCGACGAACACTGGTTGGCGGTTATGACCGCGTTGAACAATATGATGGGGAACACCGGGCACAATCACCCTGGCTTGTCTTTGTATCAGATTTGCCTCAGGCTCCAGATTTCCAGACCCATTCACAAGATACTGTCCCCATGATCGACTTCCGCAGCGATACCGTAACCCGCCCCTCCGCCGAAATGCGCGACGCCATGGCCAGCGCCGAGGTAGGGGACGACGTTTACGGAGACGACCCAACCGTTAACAGCCTGCAGGCCTACGCTGCCGAACGGCTGGGCTTCGAATCGGCGCTGTTTACAGCCACCGGCACCCAGGCCAACCTGCTGGCGATCATGAGCCATTGTGGCCGGGGTGATGAATACCTCTGCGGCCAGTCGGCACATAACTACCGTTACGAAGGCGGTGGCGCGGCCGTGCTTGGCAGTGTTCAGCCGCAACCCATCGAGAACGAGCCGGACGGCAGCATCAACCTTGAGAAGGTCAAGGCGGCCATCAAGTCCGACGATTTCCATTTCGCCCCTACCCGCCTGCTGTCACTGGAAAACACCATTGGTGGCAAAGTGTTGTCACTGGACTACCAGTGCCAGGCCCGCGCCCTTTGTGACGAGCACAATCTGCTGCTGCACCTTGATGGCGCCCGGCTATTCAATGCCGCGGTGAAATCCGACTGTGACGTGACCGAGATCACCAAGCACTACGATTCGGTCAGCGTCTGCCTCTCGAAAGGACTGGGCGCACCTGTGGGTTCGCTACTGCTGGGTTCAAAAGCCTTGATCGAACGGGCAACGCGGCTGCGTAAAATGCTGGGGGGTGGCATGCGCCAGGCTGGGATACTGGCCGCTGCCGGGCGAATCGCTCTGGAGAAAGGGCCACAGCGGCTGATTGAAGACCACGAAAACGCGGCATACCTGAGTGCTGGCCTTGCGGGAATCCCGCAACTGGAGATCAACCCCGACAGCACCCAGACCAACATTGTCTACGCCCGATGCCGCTCCGGCAAAGCCGTGCAACTGCGCGACTACCTGACTGAACAGGGCATCCTGATCACGGCGGGAACCCCCATTCGTTTCGTGACCCATCTGGATGTGAACCGCCAGGATGTAGACCGGTTGCTGGCTGCCATCCGGCGCTTCTATCAGCTCCAGGAGGCACCCATCGCAAAGCCAAAACGAAACACCTGAGGCCCCCACCCCATGGAAACCACAGATATCCTCCTGGCGCTGATCTTCGGCTGCGTCGGTTTTGGGTACTTCATGTACGGGCGACGCAAGCAGAACATCGTCACCCGTTACTGCGGTATCGCCATGATTCTGTACCCCTACCTGGCAAGCAGCACCTGGGAAATGCTGGCAGTGGGTGTCGGGCTGATGGTGGTGCCGCGGTTTGTAGAGCTTTAGGGGATGGCTGAGCCGCCCCACCGTGATCGGCAGAGTAAAACGCCGGGGCCCGGCGCCACCTGGATTGAAATAAAGCACATCGCCAACCCGCTCATTACGGGGTTTGTGGGAATGGCCGGCGATCTCCTCCAGCGCATCCAGAACCTCGTCCCGCCCCACGTCACCGGCATGAAGGATCAGATCCGAGCCTTTCAAAACCTCCAGGGCTTCGGGACGCATTTTACTATGGGTGTCTGCGATCACTCCGATTTGCATGTTTACGCCCCTTTGAACCGCTCAACGACGTCCAGGCCTGTCTGTGATCAAGTTTCACGGAGAATGGAAATACCGTTGACCTCAGTCACCGTTTTGGCATCCGCACGCTCAATGATTTTCAGGAGGGTGGATTGAATGGTTTCGTCTTCCCGGGCATCACCCCCACTCACAAACGTTTGCTTCTGGGGTTCCGCGCCCTCTTCCTCGGTATATGAAATAACAACCTCGCTGGCTGAATCCGGCGTTTTACCAAAGTACTCCAGCGAAACTAACGGATAGCCGTGAAAGCCCTTCTTAACCTGCTTTGCAATACGCTTCTTTGCTTTATCCACGTGCATAATCGGAGCCTTTCGCTGCGTTTGTTATCTGGGTGCACATGGGCACCCAGTTGATACCATGCGCCATAACTGATGCTGGTATGAGACAGGCGTAACCTCATATTCGACAACGACCGGAGTAATCTCAAGGTTTCTCCGTTGTCTACTGCCAGACAACCGGCTGCAAAGACTTCGACAAATCAAAGCCCAACTGCTGGCGCAAACTCATCGCCTCCGGGGCCAAAAGTAGCCACCCCAGAGCGCCAAGATTGGACAAGACCGCCAGCCAGAAAACGAACTGATAGCTGCCCTTCCGCGTCTTATGTCGAAAAGCCTGCTGGGCCACCAGTGCACCGGGCCAACCACAACACAGCTCGAAAAGGTGCAGCGTATTCTCTGCGATGCGTTGGCCAGCCCGCTGCGCTGCCTGCTTATCGATCCAGTACATCACGAATGACACCAGACTCACCCCGCCGTAGGCAGCCAGAATAGAGACCGGCATATACCTCTGATAGAGCAGTCCGGCCAGAGTGATGAAAAACAACAGCACCACAGCAGCCGCCACCCAGAACCCTGGGGC
>NZ_JAWOIS010000010.1:0-72990 GCF_046484525.1 Marinobacter sp. | reverse complement strand
TTCAACAAATCTATAAGCTCGAGGTTGTGGTCATTCCGACACATCGACCGATGATTCGAAACGACCTCGGCGATCTAATTTATCTTACTGCCCATGAAAAATATGACGCCATTATTGAAGATATAAAGGATTGTCACGAGAGCTCCAGCAGGATGCGGCCCTCAGGATCTTCGAGGATGACCATCCAGGTGGTTCTTTCCGGTTTGGCTTTCTTTGGCTTGGAGCCTGGATAACGGAATGTCTCTTCAAGCGCATAGGCCTGGCAGCCGGAGTTGACCGGACAGGCCTCGCAGGCTGGCCGGGTACGGGTGCATACCGTAGCCCCGAGATCCATGATGGCCTGGGTGTAGTCTCTGATCCGTTCGTCGGGGGTGTGCTCCTCGGCGTGTTCCCAGAGCCGGTTCAGCACGGCAGTCTGGCCAGGCCAGCCGGGCACCGCGTGGTAACGGGCCAGTACCCGTTTGACGTTGCCGTCGAGGATGGTGGCCCGTTTGCCATAGGCCTGGGCGACGATGGCTGCGGCGGTGGACCGGCCGATGCCGGTGAGTGATTCCAGTTTTTCCGGATCCTGCGGGAACTCGCCTCCAAACTCCCCGACCACCTGTTGCGCGGCCTTGTGCAGGTTGCGGGCCCTTGCATAGTAGCCGAGTCCGGACCAGTGGCTGAGGACATCGTCGACCGGCGCACTCGCGAGGTCATGCACGGTCGGGAACCGGGTCATGAAAGCCTGGAAGTAGGGGATGACGGTTGTCACCTGGGTCTGCTGGAGCATGATCTCCGAGACCCAGACCCGATAGGCGTTGCGGTCATGGTGCCACGGCAGGTCGTGCCTGCCGTGCTGGTCGTACCAGGTGAGGAGTTTGTCGGCGAAACGGTCGGTCATTACTGGAACAGGCCCTTGAGCTTGTCGCCCAGTTTTTCCTCGATCTCTTCCTTCACCTTTTCTTCGGCTTCGTCCTTGGCCTTGTCGACTTCTTCTTTCACCTTGGCCTTGGCGGCGTTCTCCGCAATGGTCTTCAGGGTGTCCCGGAAACGGGAGCCGTCAAAGGAGCAGAGGCCGCCCGGGTCTTCGGAGAAGTTGCCGCGGCATTCCACCGGGATCACCACGTTCTCCACGTATTCGGTGACCCGGCAGGCCGGGTCCCGGTGCACTTCACCCACGATGCGCAGGCCCGCCTCGTAGTCCAGGGTGGTTTGCTTCATGTCGACGGTGCCCTGGCCCTCCAGTTTCATGCCCGCGAGCGAGGCCACCAGGTTCTTGTTGGCCAGGGTGTTGCCGTTGATGTCCAGGGTGCCGCTCATGTCGTTGAACGGTGTGGTGGTGCCCCAATCAGTGGTGGTCAGCTGCTCCTGGTTCACCAGGGCAATGCCCTGGCACGCCATGCGCGTCATGTTCATGCGGCGGAACTCACCCTCGGCCAGGTTGAAGCTGATCTGGCCGTGGGCATTCTCGCGCAGTGTGGAAATACGGTTGCCAGTGGTGGTGGCATTCACCTTCAGGTTGGCACCGCCGCCGAGCGTGTCCACTTCCGCCAGGTCGGTCAGCAGGGGCAGGGTCTGGACGTTGGTTACGTTGGAAGCGATGGTCCATTTGGGGTTGTCGCTACGGGCATCGATGGTGGCGTTGGTGCCAAAGCTGCCTTCATACATCTTGCCGCTGAATTCGTCGACCTTGAGCACACCGTTTTTGGCGGTGGTGCTGGCCTTGATTTCATTGATGGTCAGGTTGCTGACGATCAGCTGGCCGAGACCTAAGTCCACATCCAGCAGCAGTGTGCGCAGGGTTTCCAGCGGCAGCAGATCGGATTCCGGGGCGGAACCTGAGCCTCCCGTGGAGCCGGCCTCTGCCGTTTGCTGTTCTTCGCTGGCGGCAGCTTCCTCACCTTCGGCCTTGGGTGTCAGGTAACGGTCGGCATTGAGTTCATCACCTTGCAGATTGAAGACTATGCCGCCGTCGGCCAGGGTGTAGCTGCCGGAGCCGTTGAAGGTGGTGTCGTCGAGCTTGAAGGTGAGGTTCTCCAGGGCCGCTGTGCCCGGGGAGCCGCTGATGTCGGTGGAGAAGGCGACCGCTTTGAGTACATCGGGGTCGCTGGTTTCGATGGCGGGCTGGCCCAGTTTGCTGAGCAGCTCTTTCAGGGAGAATTCCTGGATGTCGAGGTTGCCCTTCAGTGCCGGTTTGTCGCCGAAGCCCTGAACCTCGAGATCAGTAGTGAGGTCAAGGTTGGCCAGGCTGGCGGTGAAGCCGGAGAGCGTGGCGGTTTCGTTTTCCAGATTGGCCCTGGCTGAACCGGCCAACTCGGCAGTAACGGATTTGCCGCCGAACGGCTCGCCGCTCATGTCGAACACGGCGTTGAGTTCGGAGACGGCGAAGTCATTGAGAGCCTCGTTGGCGGTCAGCCGGGCATTGATGCTGCCATCAACCTTGAGCTGTGGTTTGGCGGTATCCACCTGGAAGCTGACTTCCAGCGGAAATTCGGAACCCAGGGTGATGTCGCTGGCGTTGACGGCAAAGTTCTCGAGGGTGACCGCCTGGCCGGTGCTGTTGTCAGTGTAATGCACCTGGGCGTTGCTGATCTGGACGTTCTCCACATTGAAGTTCAGCGGCTCGCCGCCGGAGGCGGTCTGCGCTTCTTCTTGCGGTTGTTCGGCCGGCTGCTCAGCCGGTGCCTGTGTTTTGTCCGCAGCCTGTGCGGACTTGCGCATGATCCGGGTCCAGTTGCCGTCGCCCTGCTCGTTGACTTCCAGGTTGGCTTCCAGGCCGTCCAGTACGAACGTGTTCACCCGGGGCGACATGGCAATCAGGGACCAGAAATCCACCTGTGCCACCAACTGGTCGAGGGCCACGAAACGCTTTTCCTCAAGGTTGGCGCTCACATTGTTGAGCTCCAGGCCGAGGGGAATGAAGGACCAGCCGATATCACCTTCCAGCTGCAGATCCAGGTTGGTCTGCTGCTCCACGGCCTTTTCGATCTGAGGCTTGTAGTCGTTCGGGTCGATGACCGCCATGGCGATCGCGATGGCCACGACTGCCAGAATAATGATGGCAACAATGGCAATCAGGAGGTAACGAACAGCTTTCATGATCAGGGCTTCCTTGTTCCGGTGAGCATCGGGAGCTTGAGGGCGAATCCCCTGGCTAATAAAGTTAAGGATAACGCAGGGTTAACAAATTAACAGCGCAGGAGTATGACAATGGTGTAGTGATAGGCCAAAATACATCCCCTGATTTTCCCCGTGAGGGGCCATTCGGCCTCCGCAGACAGTTTATAAAGACAAAAAGGAGTGGGCTGTGGCAATTACTGTGTCGATCGAGTTGAGCCGCGATCTGGAGATACCTGCGGGTTACGACGAAGCCTTTGAGTTGCTGGCCGACGTACCGCGTTCCGCCAGCCATTTTCCGAAGGTCGACAAGCTGACCGACCTGGGCGACAACAGCTATCGTTGGGAAATGGAGAAAGTCGGCGTCGACAAGCACGCCATCCAGTCCGTCTATGCCTGTAAATACAACTCGGACAAGGATGCCGGCAAGATCACCTGGGAGCCGATCAAGGGCGAGGGTAACGGTGTGGTGAGCGGTTCCTGGACCCTGACCGCCAATGGCGACGATGCCACCAGGGTGAAATTCCGCACCAGCGCGGAGTTGACCGTACCCCTGCCCAGCCTGCTGAAACTGGCCATCAGCCCGGTAATCAAGCACGAGTTCAACAGTCTCGTGGACACCTACATGAACAACCTCAAGAAGGCGTTCTGAGCTATCACGGTCGTTGACGCGGTTGCGGGACTCCGGCGGGCATAAAAGGTATAATCCGCAAACAAATTGTTTTCGGCACCAAGCCGGTTTATGACGACGGAGTCTCCATGGCCGAACGTAAGGCTCGCGTAGAACGCAATACCCTCGAAACACAGATTACTGTCGAGATCGATCTCGACGGCACCGGCAAGTCCAGCTTTGACACCGGTGTTCCGTTCCTTGAACACATGATGGATCAGATCGCCCGCCACGGGCTGGTCGACCTCAACATTGTCTCCAGGGGCGACCTGCACATTGACGATCACCACACCGTGGAAGACATCGGCATTACCCTGGGCCAGGCTTTCAAGCAGGCGGTGGGTGACAAGAAGGGTATCCGTCGCTACGGCCACGCCTATGTCCCGCTCGATGAGGCCCTGTCCCGTGTCGTGATCGACCTCTCCGGCCGTCCGGGCCTGTCCATGGATGTGCCCTATACCCGTGCCTCTGTGGGCGGTTTTGACGTGGACCTGTTCGAGGAGTTCTTCCACGGTTTCGTCAACCACTCCATGGTGACCCTGCACATCGACAATCTGAAGGGCAAGAACG
This sequence comes from Marinobacter sp., assembly GCF_046484525.1. Classification (GTDB taxonomy): domain Bacteria; phylum Pseudomonadota; class Gammaproteobacteria; order Pseudomonadales; family Oleiphilaceae; genus Marinobacter. The sequence continues at coordinate 68,651 of NZ_JAWOIS010000010.1, read as the reverse complement.
CCCACCACCAGATTGAAACAGTGTTCAAGGCCTTCGGCCGTGCCCTGCGCATGGCGATTGAGATGGACGAGCGCATGGCGGGAATTACCCCGTCCACCAAGGGCTCGCTGTAACCGGTCACCAACAGGACATCGCATTTGATCATGAAAACCGTTGCCATCATCGACTACGGTATGGGGAACCTTCATTCCGCCCGCAAGGCGGTGGAGCACGTTGCCCCGGGTGTCACCGTCCTGGTGACCGATAACGCCGACCAGATTCGGGAGGCGGACCATGTCATCCTGCCCGGCGTCGGAGCCATCCGTGACTGCATGGCGGAGATTCGTCGGCTGGAGGTGGATATCCTGGTCCGGGAAGTGTCCCGGGATCGTCCCTTCCTCGGTATCTGCGTCGGCATGCAGGCGCTGATGTCCCGCAGTGAAGAGAATAACGGCGTCGACTGCATTGGCCTGTTCCCGTCGGAGGTTCGCTACTTCGGCGATAACCTGGTGGAAAATGGCGAGCGCCTGAAGGTCCCGCACATGGGCTGGAACGAAGTCTTCCAGACCATTGATCATCCGCTCTGGCACAACATTCCGGACGGCGACCGCTTCTACTTCGTGCACAGCTATTACGCCGAAGCCGAGGGCAATGCCGACATGGCCGGCCGTACCCATTATGGCGTCGACCTGGCCGCTGCCGTTGCCCGCGATAACATCTTTGCGGTGCAGTTCCACCCGGAAAAGAGTGCCCGGGCTGGGCTGCAGCTGCTGAAAAACTTTGTGGACTGGTCCGGCAAGTAACGCCGGCCATCAGAACGAACTACACGGACATTGCTCTATGCTGATTATTCCCGCCATTGATCTCAAAGACGGCAAATGTGTACGCCTGCGCCAGGGCCGGATGGACGATTCCACCGTCTTCGGTGACGACCCGGTCGAGATGGCCACCCGCTGGGTGGACGCCGGCGCCCGTCGTCTGCACCTGGTGGATCTGAACGGCGCCTTTGCCGGTGAGCCGGTCAACGGCGAGATCGTCCAGGCCATTGCGAAGAAATATCCGGACCTGCCGATCCAGATCGGCGGTGGTATCCGCTCAGCTGAAACCATCGAGGCCTATCTGAAGGCGGGTGTCCAATGGGTGATCATCGGTACCAAGGCAGTGAAAGAGCCGGAGTTCGTAACCGAGATGTGCAAGCGCTTCCCGGGTCACATCATTGTCGGCCTGGATGCGAAGGATGGTCGTGTGGCCACCGACGGCTGGGCTGAAGTCTCCGAGGTTATGGCTGTGGATCTGGCCAAGCGCTTCGCCAACGACGGTGTTGATGCCATCGTTTACACCGACATCAGCCGCGACGGCATGATGCAGGGCGTGAACGTGGAAGCCACTGCGAAGCTGGCGGAAGAAGGAGGTATTCCGGTCATTGCATCCGGTGGTGTGACGAATATGGACGACCTCAAACGCCTGGCTGAAGTGGCGGACAAGGGCATCCTTGGCGCCATCACCGGCCGTGCCATTTACGAGGGCACCCTCGATGTGGCCGAGGCCCAGGCCTTCTGCGACAGCCTGAACGGCTGAGGGAGTTAGCATGGGACTGGCAAAACGCATCATTCCCTGCCTGGATGTGGACAAGGGGCGCGTGGTCAAAGGCGTGAACTTCGTGGATATCCGGGATGCCGGGGATCCGGTCGAGGTGGCCCGCCGATACAACGAGCAGGGTGCCGACGAAATCACCTTCCTCGATATCACGGCCAGCCATGAGAGCCGTGACACTACCTACGAGACGGTGGAACGCATGGCGGCGGAAGTGTTTATCCCGCTGACCGTGGGTGGCGGCGTGCGTACCGTCGAGGATATCCGCAAGCTGCTCAATGCCGGCGCGGACAAGGTGTCCATCAACACGGCGGCGGTGTTCAATCCCGAATTCGTGCGCGAAGCCGCCGAGCGGTTTGGCAGCCAGTGTATTGTTGTGGCCATCGACGCCAAGCAGGTCAATGCCGAAGGCGAGGAACCACGCTGGGAAATCTTCACCCACGGCGGCCGCAAGCCCACGGGCCTTGATGCCGTGGAGTGGGCCAGAAAGATGGTCGAGATGGGCGCCGGTGAGCTGCTACTGACCAGCATGGACCGGGACGGCACCAAGATCGGCTTCGACCTGGGCCTGACCCGAGCGATCAGCGATGCGGTGGCAGTGCCGGTGATCGCCTCAGGCGGTGTCGGCGAGCTGCAGCACCTGGCGGATGGTGTGACCAAGGGCGGAGCGGATGCGGTGTTGGCCGCCTCCATTTTTCACTTTGGGCAGCACACGATTCCAGAGGCGAAGGCGTTTATGAAGGCGCAGGGGATTGAAGTCCGGGATTAGGCAGGCCCGAAAACGGGGTCAGATGAAAGCTTTCATCAGACCCCAACTTCGTCCTCCCCAAGGGTCTGATGAGCACTTTCATCTGACCCCAACTTCGTCCTCCCCAGGGGTCTGATGAACACTTTCATCTGACCCCAACTTGATCGTTGCCGCATAAGCCGGCCGAATCGCCTGCTTCTCCCCCTCGGCAAACATCTCTCGATTCCCGTTGCGCATGGCCCACAGCCCACTCACGGTAGCGACGGCAATACCCTGTTCGTCCAACAGCGGCAGGTGCTTCTCCAGGTAATCCACGGTGACCTTGTGCGGATGGCCGATTCCAACGGCGCTGCCGTATTCCCTCGCACGTTTGATCAGCAGCTTGAACTGGCGGTCAACGAATTCTTCGGTCTGTTCGTGATCGAGGAACACATCACGGGTCACGTTGGGGATCTGGTAGGCAGTGGCAACATCGCCGGCGATGGAGGAGGCGATGGTGCGGCTGTCGACGAAGTACACCGGGTACTTGTCCAGCTCTCTCATCACCCAGTCCATGGCCCTCAATTGCTGGGTCAGCAGGCTGCCCATGTGGTTGTTGACGCCGCTGACAAAGGGAATGGACTGAAGCGAGCGACGCAGGGTCTGGCTCAGGGTGTGTTCGTCCATGTCCGGTGTGAGCCCGCCGGCACCGAGGCCGAAATTCTGGGTGTTGGCCATGGGGGCATGCAGCATGATTTCCTTGTTCTGCCGGTGCGCCATTGTGGCCAGTCTCTCGGTGAAACGCCGGTAGGGGAGAAAGGCGAGAGTTAGCGGCTGGTCCATGTTGACCAGCCGGCGGCCTTCCTGAAGGTTGTGCCCCATATCGTCAATGATAATGGCGATGGTGGGTGGCAGTTCCCGGGGAGGGTTCTGCGCAGCTGCATTTGTCGCGGCAAGGCACGTAACTGCCAGGAAAAGCCAGCGAATCAGGCTCACTCGCCGCTTCCTTCCCCGGAGTTTTTACCCCTGCGGTTCAGGATGTGCATTCCCTTGAGCAGGTTCAGGGCTGAGCGTAGCTGATAATCCCGTTCGACCATGGAGACCGTGTCCGGTGCCTGCTCGCCTGGGCGGTCCTGATCCTTGGCCTTGCCTTTGCCCTCGTTCTGGCCTTCAAGATGGCCGCTGAGGTCCGCTTCGGTAAAGAACGGCTGGCCGTCGAGTTCGGTCAGCTCCGCCGGCCGCACCACGATGTCGGGCTTGATGCCGGTCGCCTGGATGGAGCGGCCGTCCGGTGTGTAATAGCGTGCGGTGGTCATCTTGATGGCATGGGTCTCGTCCAGCGGGATAACGGTCTGGACGCTGCCCTTGCCAAAGGACTGGGTCCCCATGATGACGGCGCGCTCGTGATCCTGGAGTGCGCCGGCGAGGATCTCGGACGCCGACGCGGAGCCACCGTTGATTAGAACCACGATCGGCGTACCGGTCATGACGTCTCCGGACTTGGCGCTGAACCGCAGCCGTGAACTCTGGATCCGGCCCTCAGTATAGACGATCAGGCCGCCGTCGAGCAGGGCGTCGGCCGTTTCCACCGCGGCTTGCAGCACACCGCCGGGATTGTTGCGCAAGTCGATGATCAGACCGTCGAGGTCGGCGCCGTGTTCGGTCTCGAGTTTCTTCAGGGTATCCCGGAACTGGCCGCCGGTGTCGGCCTGGAACTGGGTGATGCGAAGGTAACCGTAACCGTTATCCAGCATGCGAGACTTCACGCTGGTGACCTTGATGATATCCCGGACGACATCAATCTCGATGGGGGCGCTCTCGCCTTCGCGCATGATGGTGAGCGTCAGCACGGTGCCGGGCTTGCCCCGCATCATCTGCACCGCCTCTTCCAGGGACATTCCCTTAACCGGTTTCTCGTCCAGTTTGATGATCAGGTCGCCGGCCTGAACGCCGGCTTTCTGCGCCGGGGTGTCGTCGATGGGCGCGATAACTTTGACGAAACCGTTTTCTATGCCTACTTCAATGCCGAGGCCACCGAATTCACCGGAGGTGCTTTCTTCCAGTTCTTCGTAGTCCTTGGGGGCCAGGTAGGTGGAGTGCGGGTCGAGGTCGGACAGCATACCCTTGATGGCGCTTTCAAGCAGTTGCTGGTCGGAGACCTCCTCGACGTAGGCATCCTTGATGCGGCTGAACACTTCGGTGAATTTGCGCAGGTCGTCCAGCGGGAGCTGCTTTTCCGGATCGGACAGGGTGATTTCCACCTTTTCTCCGGCCTGGATCCCTTCCAGCAATTCCTCGGACTGTGGATCCTGGGCAAAAGCCAGGCCCGATGCGGTTATGAAACAGGTAGCGAGCGTGAGTTTGAGTAAAACCCTTGGCGGAAGTGTACTTCTGACCCGTTTCATCAATATATCCCGTTTTGTTTCCACTAGTTGGACGTATTTCCCTGATTCCAGACAGTATGGCGTCAGCTGCGCCGTTTGTCAGCCCTTGAGTGGGCTCTCCGGAGCCTCAGTTTGCCAGCCAGCGCTGCGGGTTATCCGGTTTGCCATTATGGCGGACTTCAAAGTACAGCGCGGGCGTATCGGTGCCGCCGGTTTGGCCTGCCACGGCAATGGTCTCGCCGGCTGCCACCCAGTCGCCCGGGCTGGTAAACAGGCTGCTGCTGTGGCCATAGAGTGTCATGTAGCCATTGCCATGATCAATGATGGTGATCAGGCCAAATCCCCGGAGCCAGTTGGCAAAAACTACCCGGCCGTAATGGATGGCTTTGACCTGCGCCTCTTCGCTGGTGCTGATCAGGAGGCCGTTGCGGCGGAGCTTGCCGTCGGCATAGAGGTCGCCATAGCTACTGACCACCTTGCCTTTGACCGGCCAGGGCAGATTGCTTTTCAGCGAACGGAAGGGCTGGGACTCGTTGGGCGCGGGAATACTGGCAATCGCCTGCTGGACTTCCTCGAGCAGTTTTTCGAGGCGCTTCCGGTCGGCTTTCAGTTCGTCCCGTTCGCTGCGGCGGCTCTGAATCTCAGTTTTCAGTGCGGCCAGGGTCTGTTCCCGTTCCTTGCGGGAGGCTGACAGCTCCTGCTGGCGTTTGCTGAGGGTGGCTTCGGTATCGGTCAGTTCGGCCCGTGTCACCACGACTCTGGCCTGAGTCTGCCTCAGCTCCCGAAGGCTTTTCTGGAAGGCTTTTAGCCGGTCAACCGTATTTCGGCTCAGATACTCGTAGTAGGTCATGGTCCGGGCCATCTGGTCCGGGTCGATTTCGTTGAGCAGTACCTTGACTGCAGGGGCGTCCCCTTCCATCCAGGCGGAACGGATCTGTTGCTTGAGACCTTCCCGCTGACGGCTGAGCGTCTTGTTCAGGGAGGCTTCCTGCTGTTCCAGTTCTTTCAGTCGTTGCTGCTGCTGCTCTACTTTTTCACGCAGGTTCCGGCGTTCGCGGGTCAGTTCGCCGATGCGACGCTCTGCCGCTGCCAGTTGTTGTTCCAGCTCGGAACGATCTTCTTCGGCATCGGCCAGCCACTCGTCGATGGCCTCAATGCGTTCCTTGAGGTCTTCGATCTGGGCAGGGCTGACTTCCTGCTGCTGTGCCTGTATGGACATCGCCCCCAGCATGAAGCTGAGGGCGAATGACAGGGTGAGTAACGGCTTCAAGGCCAAGACTGGTCCGGGTCAGTCCAGTTCTACCAGGCTGTGCCCGGTCATTTCCTTGGGCTGCTCCAGCCCCATGAGGGTCAGCAGGGACGGGGCCACGTCACTGAGACTGCCGTCGTCCTTGAGATGGGCCTTGCGGTGGCCGGTGTAGACCAGCGGCACCGGGCCGATGGTATGAGCCGTGTGGACCTGGCCGGAGTTCGGGTCGGTCATCTGCTCGCAGTTGCCATGGTCGGCGGTGATCAGTGCTTCGCCCCCGACCTCGTCGAGTGCTTCCACGACCCGCTTGACGCACTGGTCGAGGCACTCGGCCGCCTTGATGGCAGCGTCGAGCTTGCCGGTGTGGCCGACCATGTCGCCATTGGCGTAGTTGCACACCACCAGGTCGTACTTGCCGCTCCTGATGGCTTCAACCAACTTGTCGGTAACCTCGGGCGCGCTCATCTCCGGCTGCAGGTCGTAGGTGGCCACTTTCGGGGACGGCACCAGGATGCGGTCCTCGCCCTTGAATGGGGTTTCAACGCCACCGTTGAAGAAGAAAGTCACGTGGGCATACTTCTCGGTTTCGGCGATGCGCAGCTGAGTCTTGCCCTGCTTGGCCATGTATTCGCCCAGACCGTTGCTGAGCTGCTCCGGCGGGTAGGCGCAGGAGGTCTTGATGTCTGCGGCGTACTCCGTGAGCATTACGAAATCGGCCAGCTCCGGGTGTTTGCGGCGTTCGAAGCCGTCGAACTCTTTATCCACGAAGGTGCGGGTCATTTCCCGGGCGCGGTCGGCCCGGAAGTTCATGAACAGAACCGTGTCGCCATCATTGATGGTACCGTCCGGTTCGCCCGGAGCCTGGATATGGGTCGGCTTGACGAACTCATCATTCTCGCCGCGCTCGTAGGCCTGCGCCAGTGCGGTAACCGGATCGGTGGCGCTGAAATCGGCCTCGCCCAGGGCCATGGCGTTGTAGGCCGCCTCTACACGATCCCAGCGGTTGTCCCGGTCCATGGCGAAATAGCGCCCCACGATAGTTGCCACCCGGCCGACACCCAGTTCCCTGAGCTTGGCGGCGGCCTTTTCCAGGGAAGGCTTGGCGCTCCGGGGTGGCATATCACGGCCGTCCAGGAACGCGTGGATATAGACCTCTTTGGCGCCCCGGCTGGCGGCCAGCTCGGCCGCCGCCAGGATGTGGTCCTCGTGACTGTGGACCCCGCCCGGAGACATCAGGCCCATCAGGTGAACGGCGCGGCCACTGCTCACCGCCTTGTCGATAGCGGCGCACAGTACTTCGTTTTCCTGGAATGTGCCTTCTTCCAGATCCTTGTCGATCCGGGTGAGACTCTGGTAGACCACGCGACCGGCCCCGAGGTTCATGTGCCCGACCTCGGAATTACCCATCTGCCCCTTCGGCAGCCCCACGAACATGCCCGATGTGTTGATCAGAGTTTTGGGCCGGTTGGCCCACAGCTCATCCCAGAAGGGCGTGTTGGCGTTGCTGATGGCATTGTCTTCGGCGGGGTCACGGTAACCCCAGCCGTCCAGGATAATCAGTGCAGTCGGCTTGCGCTTCGCGGTCATCACTTCATCCGGTTGGTTGGAAAACTTAATAAAAGAGAAGGTCAGATTGTAACCGTTTTCATTCGCGCAAGCCATTAACGCCGGGTGTTGACAAGATGAAAATCGGGTCAGATGGAGGCTTTCATCCGACCCTGACTTCAGCAAACCCCGGGGTCTGAAGAACACCTTCTTCTGACCCCATGTTCCCGCCTTCTTTGAAAGAGGCTGGGTGTGTATAATCCCGCCAAACAAATTTTCAGGGTATTTTCATGGACCGCTTGTTCGAATTCGTTGTCAATCACTACATTCTGGTGTCGCTGTTTGTCGCCTTCCTGGTGGCGATCCTGATCCTGGAGGCTCGCCGTGGTGGTGCCAAGGTATCTGCCCAGGCGGCAGTCAACCTGATCAACAAGGACGAGGCCGTTGTGGTGGACATCCGTGACCGCAAAGAGTTCGGCGAAGGCCGCATCACCGGCTCCGTCAATATTCCCCTGAACAGTCTCAAGAGCCGTGCCTCGGAGCTTAACAAGTTCAAGGACAAGCAGATCATTGTTGCCGACAAGATGGGCCAGCATTCCGCCATGGCGGTCAAGCAGCTCAACGCCGAGGGCTTCAATAACGTGGTGCGCCTCAATGGCGGTATCAGTGACTGGAGGGCCAGCAACCTGCCGCTGGTGAAAAAGTAACAGGGCCTCAGGCCTTGATCTCGGGCCCGATCTGCCGCACTGTTTGACATTCGCCGGAGCCGGCATGGAATAAAGAAGGGGTCAGACGAAAACTTTCTTCCGACCCCGTTTTCAGACTCCCGGGTCTCAGACTCAGGGGTCTGATGAACACCTTCATCTGACTCCATTTTCGAAACAAGACAATAACCGGGCACCCAAGCCCACCAAGAGCACAAAGGACCGAACATGGCTGAGAATCAGCAAGCCGCAGGCAATGAAAACCAGAACCAACCCCAGTTTGCCCTTCAGCGTATCTATGTGAAGGATCTGTCGTTCGAGTCGCCGAACGCGCCGCTGGTCTTCCAGGAGCAGTGGAAGCCCCAGGTGAACCTGGACCTGAACACCTCCCACAACAAGGTGAGCGACAACCAGTACGAAGTGGTCCTGTCCCTGACTGTCACCACCAAGATCGGTGAGAAAGTCGCCTACATCGTGGAAATCCAGCAGGCCGGTGTGTTCCTGGTGCAGGGCATCGAAGGTGCTCAACTGGGCCAGATGCTCGGTGCCTACTGTCCGACCATCCTGTTTCCCTATGCCCGTGAGTCCATCGATAACGTGGTTGCCAAGGGTTCTTTCCCGGCACTGATGCTGGCACCGGTTAACTTCGACGCCATCTATGCCCAGGCGTTGAAGCGCAAGCAGGAAGAGGGTGCTGGCGAAGGGAGTGGGGAGCAGCAGGCTCACTGATCACCGCTGAAATGGGGTCAGAAGAAGGCTTTCTTCAGACCCCTGGGCTGCCTGAGCCCCCTGCGATTGGCCTCAAGCCTCGCGCCGAACCCCGGGGTCAGAAGAAAGCCTTCTTCTGACCCCATCTTCATTTCTGTCAAACCCCACCATCAAAACCAAGCTGCCGCCAGGCCTCATACACCACCAGCGCCGCCGTGTTCGATAGATTCAGGCTCCGACTCTCCGGCCGCATCGGCACCCTGATCCGGTGGGCTTCCGGCAGGCTTTCACGCACTTCCACTGGCAGGCCCCGGGTTTCCGGGCCGAACATCAGGTAGTCACCATCCTGATAGCTCACTTCGTGATAGAACCGGCTGCCCTTGGTGGTGAGTCCAAACAGCCGTGAGGGTTGTTCGGTTTCCAGGAACGTCTGGTAACTGGAGTGCACCTTCACGGTGGCATACTCGCTGTAGTCCAGCCCGGCCCGCCGCATCTGCTTATCTTCCAGGGTGAAACCCAGAGGTTCGATCAGATGCAGCTGGCAGCCGGTGTTGGCGCAGAGCCGGATGATGTTGCCGGTGTTGGGTGGAATCTCCGGCTCATACAGTACCACTTGGAGCATCGGGCTTAGCGTTCCACCGCGAGGGCCACGCCCATGCCGCCGCCGATGCACAGGGTCGCCAGGCCCTTGTGGACATCACGGCGGACCATTTCATGCAGCAGGGAAACCAGGATGCGGCAGCCGGAGGCGCCGATGGGGTGGCCGATGGCAATGGCGCCGCCATTCACGTTTACCTTGTCAGTATCCCAGCTCAGGTCCCGGTTGACAGAAATGGCCTGGGCGGCGAAGGCCTCATTGGCCTCGATCAGGTCCAGGTCATCTACGCTCCAGCCGGCCAGTTTCAGGCAGCGCTGACTGGCGGGAATCGGGCCGGTACCCATGATGGTTGGTTCAACACCGGCATTGGCGTGGGCCTTGATGGTGGCAATCGGGGTCAGGCCCAGCTCCTTTGCTTTCTCTGCGCTGCACACCATGACGGCCGCGGCGCCATCGTTCAGGGAGGAGGCATTGCCGGCGCTGACCGTACCATCTTTCTTGAATGCCGGGCGAAGCTTGGACAGACTTTCAGCGGTCACGCCATCACGGGGGCACTCGTCCTTGTCCACCACCAGAGGGTCACCCTTACGCTGGGGGATGGTGATCGGAACGATCTGGCCGTCGAAGTAACCGGCCTTCTGGGCGGCCACGGCTTTCTGCTGGGAAGCCGCTGCAAAGGCGTCCTGTTCCTCGCGGCTGATGCCGTATTTCTCGACGATGTTCTCGGCGGTGATGCCCATGTGGTAGTCGTTGAAGGCGTCCCACAGGCCATCCTTGATCATGGTGTCGATCATGGTCCAGTTGCCCATGCGTTGACCGTTACGGCTGTTGGGCAGTACATGGGGTGCCTGGCTCATGCTTTCCTGGCCGCCGGCAATCATCAGCTCGGCATCCCCGCAGCGGATGGCCTGGACGGCCATATGCACGGCCTTGAGTCCGGAGCCGCAGACCTTGTTGATGGTCATGGCTGGCACGGAAGCCGGAATGCCTGCATGGATTGCCGCCTGGCGCGCCGGATTCTGGCCACAGCCAGCGGTCAGTACCTGGCCAAGTACCACCTCGTTGACCTGGTCGCCGGCGACACCGGTTTCCTCGAGCAGGGCCTTGAGTACGGCAGAACCGAGCTGGTCAGCGCTCAGGCTGGACAGGCCTCCGCCAAAACTTCCGACGGCAGTCCGTTTGGCGGCAACAATGACGACATCACGCATGGAATTTCTCCGGTATTTACTGGCGCGGGTTGCTAGTGTCCCGTCTGGGATGGAAAACTGCCGGCATTGTATCCGGAAAGCGATGACTGGCTAAAGTCCGGGCACCTCCAGGTGCTCGGACGGAGATTACATGTTCAGGCTGCGGCCGCCATCGACAGAGATGATCTGCCCGGTCACAAACGGGGCGTCACACATGAGGAAAATCACCATGCTGGCGATGTCGTTGGGATTGCCGGTGGTGGCCAGTGGGGTCTTCTCGACAATGGCCTTCTGGTAGCTCCGGTCGATAGCACCGTCGTTTTCCGGCCAGAGAATCGCGCCCGGCGACACCCCGTTGACCCGGACATTCGGAGCCAGGTCCTTGGCCCAGGACCGGGTCAGGGCTGCCAGACCGGCCTTACTGGCGCAGTACAGTGGGTGGTTGCTCAGGGGCTTCTCGCTGTATATGTCGATCAGGTTGACGACGCTGCCACGGGCGTTTTTCAGGGCAGTCAGGCAGGTTTGCAGCAGGAAAAAGGGCGCACGGAGGTTGGTGTTCATGATCCGCTCCCAGTCGTGGTACATGGCCTCGCCATTGGGAGTGGGGTAGAACACGGACGCGTTGTTGACCAGGCCATCCAGACGCCCCCAGTGGGCGAGCGCCTCCTTGCCAAGACGATGGACATCGTCCATCCGGGTCAGATCCGCCTGCAGGCAGATGGCCGAGCCGGGGCGTGCCTCGTTGAGTTTCTCGGTCAGCGCCGTGGCCTGGGTTTGCCGGGTGCGGTAGTGAACTACCAGGTTCCAGCCGCGGTCATGCAGCATTTCGGCAGTGCGGGCCCCCAAGCGGTGGGCGGAACCGGTAACCAGTGCAACGGGCGCGTTGTCAGTCATGTCTGTCCTCAGCTGTTGAATGCGGGCAATGCCTGTTCTATACGCTTGAGCCGCTCTGCCCGGATTGCCTCACCCAGGGCCTTGCCCTTGAATCCCTGTGCCTGGAGTTCCCTGGGATTGACGCCGGCGGCTGCCCGGGCGGCGACCTGCAGGGCCTGTACTCGGGCCCTGAGATCTTCGGGCATGGCATAGTCCAGTACCTGCAGCAGCGCCTCGAAACGCGGCCCCCGGCGCCAGAGGTCGGCATAGTCCACCAGTTCGAGCAGCACCGAAGCGGTTGAGTCTTCGTTTGAGGATAAATCAGCCAGCGCGGTTTTGAAATGGCAGGCCAGTCTGGCCAGATCCCGGCAATCGTTGGGGGCTTTCAAGGCTTTCGCGCGAGTGAGTGCCTGCTCCGAAGAAAGTGGCAGGAGGACGGCGGCAAAGCGTTGTTCGGTGCTGGTGTCTTGCCAGGCCACACTTCGAAGTGCGGACAGTGCTGTAGCCAGAGTTTCATCGTCAGCCAGTTCCGGGATCAGTATGGATAGGGCACGGCAGTCCCGGAGTACTTCGAAAAAGGTTCCGGGTTCCTGTTCGTGCAGGGCCCGCTGGACCTCCTGCCAGACCCGCTCCGGTACCAGATGGTCCACCTCGCCCTCGGCCACCATCTGGCGCATCAGTGCCATGGTCTCCGGATGTACCTCGAATCCCATGGGCTGGAAGCGGGCGGCAAAACGGGCGGTGCGGAGAATGCGCAACGGGTCTTCCGCAAAGGCCGGTGAAACATGGCGCAGTTGCCGCGACTGCAGATCCTCAAGGCCATGGAAGGGATCCACCAGTTCACCCTGCTCATCCCTCGCCATGGCGTTTATGGTCAGATCCCGGCGTTTGAGATCTTCCTCGAGGGTGACGTCGGGAGCACTGTAGACACTGAAACCATGGTAGCCCCGACCCTGCTTGCGCTCGGTGCGGGCCAGGGCGTATTCCTCACGGGTTCGCGGATGCAGGAAAACCGGAAAGTCCGCACCCACCTGCTTGAAGCCCTTGGCCAGCATTTCGTCCGGGGTGGCGCCGACCACCACCCAGTCACGATCCTTGACGTCAATGCCCAGCAGTTCGTCACGGACAGCGCCGCCGACCAGGTAGGTTTGCATGGAGAGACCTTTGGTTTTGGTTCGGATTCTGGGGGGATTATCCGGTGTGGCCAGGGGGTAAGCAAATGGGAGGTGGGATCACGGTGAAATTGACGTCGGATGAAAACGTTCATCAGGCGCCGAGCGAGCCCAGGGGCGGCCAACTCTGGGGTCTGAAGAAAACCTTCTTCTGACCCCAGGTTTACGATCAGGTTTCGGCTGCTTCCGTCGCCGCCAGATCCCGAATCTTTCCCACCATGGCCCGGAGGCCGTTGCCGCGGGTGGGGGAGATGTGGCGGAACAGGTCGAGCTGTTCGAACAGCTCGTCGATATCGGTGGTCAGCAGCTCCCGCGGGCCCTTGCCGTTCAGAGCCACCAGGATGATCGCCGCGAGGCCGCGAACGATCATGGCGTCGGAATCGATCAGCAGGTACAGCTTGCCGCTGGCTTCATCGTAATGGTGAATCAGCCACACCTGGCTCTGGCAGCCGTGCACATAGTTTTCCTCGGTACGGGCGTCATCCGGGAATGACGGCAGCTGCTTGCCCAGGTCGATGATATAGGCGTAGCGCTCTTCCCAGTCATCCAGGAATTCGAAGGCGTCCAGGACGTCCTCCAGGGTGGTCCTGGTTCCGAGGGGGTTGTTGAGGAAGTCTTCTCTGGTGGCGGTCATGTGATTGCTGCTGTTTTGAAAGCTAAATGTGAAAACGGGGTCAGATGGAAGCGTTCATCTGACCCCATGTTAGCGGTTTGAGCCCGGGCTTCACAGCATCCCCAGTTCCAGCTTTGCCTCGTCGGTAAGCATGTCGTTGTTCCAGGGCGGATCGAAGGTGAGTTCAACGGTTACCTTTTCCACGTTGGGAACGTGCTCGACCTTGCGTTTGACGTCGTCACAAATGACGGGGCCCATGCCGCAGCCGGCGGCGGTGAGCGTCATCTTGATGTAGACGTGATTGCCTTCCTCGGTGTCGTTTTCGATCTTGCACTCGTAGATCAGCCCGAGATCCACCACGTTTACGGGGATCTCCGGGTCGTAGCAGTTGCGCAGTGCTTCCCAGACCTGATTCTCGTTGACGGTGCCGTCTTCCGGGGTCTCGAAGCTGCTTTCCAGCGGTTGCTTGCCCAGGGCATCGGCGTCGTGGCCTTCAATCCGGGCCAGGTTGCCGTTGACCGCCACCGTGAAGGTGCCGCCAAGGGACTGAGTGATGGTCACAAAGGTGTCCGCCGGAATCATGATCTCGGTTCCGGCAGGAACGAGGCGTGCTTCCACCTCGCGTTTGGTCAGGACCACTTCCCGTTCTTGCATGCCTGGTCTCGTAATGTGCTTTGGTTTGTTTAAGTGGGGGTCAGATGAAAGCATTCATCTGACCCCGTCTTCACCGCTGACCCCGTTCTCACCACTCAGGCGACGGTAAAACTCTCCCCGCACCCGCATTCTGCCGTGGCATTCGGGTTGCGGAACTTGAAGAGTGAATTCACGCCCTCGGTGACAAAATCGATCTCGATGCCATTCACCATTGGCAGGTGTTCCTCTTTCACAAACACGTCCACGCCGTTGATGTGGAATACGCGGTCATCGGTTGCGACTTCGTCCACCCACTGGGTCTCGTACTTGAAGCCGGAGCAGCCACTCTTCTTGATGGCCAGGCGAATGCCTTTGGCATCCGGCTTCTTGTCGAGTTGCTTGCGTACGTGCCTGACCGCACTCGGGGTCATGGTCACGGTTACGTCACTTGGGGTGAAGACTTCAGCTGTCATGATTCCACCTCCATCAGGCAAACAGGCGCTGGATTTTCTGCAGGCCGGTGAACAGTTTGTCCACCTCGTCCAGCGTATTGTAGAACGCAAAGGAGGCCCGGGCTGTGCCGGGTACTCCGTAGAACTCCATCAGTGGCATGGCACAGTGATGGCCGGTGCGGATGGCGATGCCCTGCTGATCCAGCAGCGTACCGATATCACTGGGGTGCAGGCCGGCGATTTTAAAGGACATGACCGGCACCTTGTTGGCGGCGGTACCGATGATCTCCATGCCCGGTACTGTCTCGACTAGCTGGTTCGCGCGCTCAAGCAGTGCCTTCTCGGTCGCTTCCATAGCGCCACGGCCCAGGCTCTCGAGGTAATCGATCGCTGCGCCAAGGCCAACTGCCTCGGCAATCGCCGGCGTGCCCGCCTCGAATTTGTAGGGCAGCACGTTCCAGGTGGTGCGCTCGAACGATACCCGCTCGATCATCTCGCCGCCACCCTGGTACGGCGGCATTTCCTCCAGCAACTGGGCCTTGCCGTAAAGTACACCGATACCGGTGGGGCCAAACAGCTTGTGCGACGAAAACACGTAGAAATCGCAGCCCAGCGCCTGCACATCCGGGCGGAAATGCGGTACCGCCTGGGCGCCATCAATCAGGGTCAGGATGCCGCGCTTCTTGGCCTGCTCGATCAGCGGTGCCACCGGGTTAACCGTACCCAGTACGTTGGAAACATGGGTGATGGCCAGGATCCGGGTGCGGTCGTTCAGCAGGCTGTTGAATGAGTCCAGGTCCAATTCACCCTCGGGCGTGACCTGGATAGGCATCACTTTCGCGCCGGTACGTTCGGCGATCATCTGCCAGGGCACGATGTTGGCGTGGTGCTCCATGTGGCTGACCAGGATCTCGTCACCTTCTTTCAGGCGGGGAGCCAGGCCGTTGGCCACCAGGTTGATAGCTTCGGTGGTACCACGGGTCCAGATGATCTCCCGGGTGCTGGCTGCATTCACGAAGTTGCGCACGGTCTCCCGCGCGCCTTCGAACGCTGCGGTGGCACGGTCACCCAGGGTGTGGGCGCCGCGGTGCACGTTGGAGTGCATTTCCCGGTAATAGCGGTCCATGGCATCAAGCACGGCGACCGGCTTCTGGGCCGAGGCGCCGTTGTCCAGGTACACAAGGGGCTTGCCGTTCACCTGCTGGGACAGGATCGGGAAATCACGGCGCACCGCTTCCACGTCGAACGCGGCGGCGCTGGCGCTGTTTGCCACGGACAGGTCAGTCATTACCGGTCACACCTCCTGGAAGGTCTGGTCAAAGAACTGGTTCAGCCGGGATTTGGCGGTCTCACGCACGGTCTCTAGCGGAATCTGATCAACCAGCTCGTTGATGAAGGCCATGGTCAGCAGCACATTGGCCTCGCGCCGGCCGATGCCGCGGGACACCAGGTAGAACAGGGAGATCTTGTCCAGCTGGCCGATGGTGGCACCGTGGGCACACTTCACATCGTCGGCGTAGATTTCCAGCTCCGGCTTGGTGTCGATCTCTGCACCGTTGGACAGGAGCAGGTTCTTGTTGTTCATATCCGCATTGGACTTCTGGGCGTCCTGGTGGATATGAATCCGGCCGTTGAACACTGCGTGGGACTGATCCGCCGCAATGTTGCGGTAGGTCTCCTCGCTGATGCAGTGGGCGGCCACGTGCTCAATGGTGGTGTGGTTGTCAAAGTGCTGTTTGCCCTGGGTGACCACCACGCCGTTGAGCTTGCACTCGCCGCCTTCACCTTCCAGGCGAACCTGCAGGTCATGGCGGCGCAGCGGGCCACCGAAGCCGACTGTGTGGCTCTCGAAACGGGCGTTGCGCTGCTGGCGGACACCGGTAGCGCCAATGTGCTGAACGTTCTCGCCTTCCATGGTCAGGCGAACGTTAGTGATGTTGGCGCCGTCGGCCAGCTTGAACTCGGTGACGGTGTTGACCATGACCGGTTCGGAACCACTGGAGCGGTACTCCTCCACCAGGGTCGCCTGGCTGTGGCGGCCCGCGTCGACGAAAATGCGCGGGAAGGCGGAGCCGCTGGCGTCAGCCGTGACTTCGTGGATCACAAACAGAGGCTGGTCGAGCACGGCGTCCGGCTTCAGGCGAATCAGCAGCCCGTCCTCAAAACGCGCGGCATTCAGGCGAGCCAGCTGCACGGCCTTGTCGTCCAGGGTGTTGTCCAGTTGATCTGCCAGTTCAGTGGCTTCCTGGTCATCCAGGTCGCGGAAGCTGGCAACCCGGATGCCGTCAACCTGCGGGAACTCGCTGGCTTCCGGCTGGATAACGCCGTTCAGGAACACGATCCGGTAGCCCGGTACGTCCTGGCCACTGAGCGCTTCACCCTGTGAGGGCAGGCTGCTGGCCATGTCATCAGTCAGCTTGAGGTACTTGCTGGAGTACTTCCAGTTCTCGGTTTTCCGCGTCGGCAGCGGCATGTCCACCAGGGCGGTACCGCGCTGCCTGCGCAGCTCGAGTAGCGCCTTGGGCAGGGACTGGCCGGCGGATTCAAGGAACGCCGCTGAAAGAGTCGGTGCTGGTTTCATTCCGCGGCCTCCTTAGTTGGCAGCACTGTCGGCAGTTTCTTCATCCTTGATGCCCAGCCAGCCATAGCCTTTCTCTTCCAGTTCCAGGGCCAGTTCACGGCCGCCGGACTTGATGATTTTGCCACCGGCCAGAACATGGACATAATCCGGCACGATGTGGTTCAGCAGGCGCTGGTAGTGGGTGACCATGAGGATAGCGCGGTCTTCGGAGCGCAGGGCGTTGACGCCATCGGACACCACCTTCAGGGCGTCGATGTCGAGGCCGGAGTCGGTCTCGTCCAGGATGGCCAGCTTCGGCTGCAGCAGCAGCGCCTGCATGATCTCGTTACGCTTCTTCTCACCACCGGAGAAACCTTCGTTGACACCCCGCTTGAGGAAGGCCGGATCCAGGTCCACCTGCTTGGAGACTTCCTTCGCCAGTTTCATGAACTCGGCGGCGTTCATCTCTTCCTCGCCGCGATGCATACGCATGGCGTTGACGGCGGTGCGCAGGAACTGCAGGTTGCTGACGCCGGGGATCTCCACCGGGTACTGGAACGCGAGGAAGATGCCTTCGCGGGCGCGTTCTTCAGTTTCGAGGTCCAGCAGGTTCTCGCCGTTCAGGGTGACTTCACCCTCGGTGATTTCAAATGCTTCGTTGCCTGCCAGCACCTGGGACAGGGTACTCTTGCCCGAACCATTCGGGCCCATGATCGCGTGAACTTCCCCGGCCTTGATCTCCAGGTTGATGCCCTTGAGGATCTCTTTGCCCTCAACGGATGCGTGCAGGTTTTTGATAATAAGCATTTGTTCGCTTCTCTCTATCTCTGAATCTGTATGAATGCGTTTCCAGTGAAGCCGGGCCGGATCACCCCACGGAGCCTTCGAGGCTCACTTCCAGCAGCTTGCCGGCTTCCACGGCGAATTCCATCGGCAGCTCCTTGAACACTTCCTTGCAGAAGCCGTTCACGATCATTGAGACGGCCTGTTCCGGGTCAATACCACGCTGGCGGCAAAGGAACATCTGCTCGTCACTGACCTTGGACGTGGTGGCCTCGTGCTCGACGATGGCGGATTTGTTCTTGCTCTCGATGTACGGGAAAGTGTGGGCACCACAGCGGTCGCCGATCAGCAGCGAGTCACACTGGGTAAAGTTACGCGCACCTTCCGCGCCCGGGCCGAATTTCACCAGGCCCCGGTAGGCGTTGGAGCTCTTGCCGGCAGAAATACCCTTGGAGATGATGGTGCTCCGGGTGTTCTTGCCCAGGTGGATCATCTTGGTACCGGTATCGGCCTGCTGGTAATTGTGGGTCAGCGCTACGGAGTAGAACTCGCCCACGCTGTTTTCGCCCCTGAGGACGCAGCTCGGATACTTCCAGGTGATGGCGGAACCGGTCTCCACCTGGGTCCAGGAGATCTTGGAGTTCTTGCCGATACAGGCGCCACGCTTGGTGACGAAGTTGTAGATCCCGCCCTTGCCGTTCTCGTCGCCCGGGTACCAGTTCTGGACGGTGGAGTACTTGATCTGGGCATCGTCAAGGGCTATCAGTTCCACCACGGCGGCGTGCAGCTGGTTCTCGTCCCGCATGGGCGCGGTGCAGCCTTCCAGGTAGCTTACGTAGCTGCCTTCGTCGGCAATGATCAGGGTGCGCTCGAACTGGCCGGTGTTGGCGGCGTTGATGCGGAAGTAGGTCGACAGCTCCATCGGGCAGCGTACGCCCTTCGGTACATACACGAAGGTGCCGTCGGAGAAGACCGCGGAATTCAGGCCGGCAAAGAAGTTGTCACCGTGGGGTACGACGGTACCCAGGTATTTCCGCACCAGTTCGGGGTAGTCCCGGACGGCTTCGGAAATCGAGCAGAAGATGACGCCTGCTTTCGCCAGCGGCTCTTTGAAGGTGGTGGCGACGGAAACAGAGTCGAATACCGCGTCGACCGCTACGCCGGCCAGCTTTTCGCGCTCGTGCAGGGGGATGCCCAGCTTTTCATAGGTTTTCAGCAGCTCCGGATCGATTTCGTCCAGGCTCTGGGGCATGTCTTCCTTGCGCTTGGGCGCGGAATAGTAGGAAATCGAGTTGTAGTCGATTTTCGGGTAACCGACGTGAGCCCAGTCCGGCTCTTCCATTTCGAGCCAGCGACGATAGGCTTTCAGGCGCCATTCCAGCATCCACTCCGGCTCTTTCTTGATGGCGGAAAGCCGGGCAATGACGTCTTCGTTCAGTCCGGGTTCGAACGTGTCGGCTTCGATTTCGGTCACAAAGCCGTGTTCGTATTCCCGTTTGATCAGCTCGTTCACCTCTTTGTCGGTGGTCGCCATGATCGTCGCTCCGTAATTCTCTCATCTCGGGCTCTTGGCCCCTGGTGTCACCGGCAGCCGTTTGGTTGGGCTGGCGGGCGGATATACTCAGTCTAGTTGGGTGTTCCAGTGGTCGCTCACTCCGTGAGTACGCCCTGCAATCGGTTTTTGGATGACGAATTTCTGGTGCCCGGGTCGTTGAATTGGGCGGAATCCGTTCTTTCTGGCGAGCGATTATACAATACCAGAGTAAATTAGTCAGGTATTAAATCGAGCGTGTAGGGATTATACCTTAATCGGCCTTTGGGGCACTAAGGGCGCTGACAATTGGAGTGATAGTCTGACCTTTAGCAGGACTGCATGAAATTGAAGGGGCAGAGGGCAGACCTTGCCTCCCCAGACACGCCGTGAACCCATCCATGGGGGCTTGGTGTTGCCATCCCTGGCAACACACAGTCTGGGGAGGCAAGATCTGCCCTCTGCTTCAGACTAATTGCTATTCGCCGGCGGGTAAGATCCGGGTCAGGTAGGTGTGGTCAAGGGGCTCCGGCAGGTGGTCCGGCTTGGGAATTTTCACGACATGACCACTGCCCGGTGCATAGTCCATCGCCTCGCCGTTCCTGTTTTCCATGCTTTCCGCACTGAACCGAAGGTTACCCGCCGGGGTAATCAGTTCCAGCTGGTCGCCGGGGGCGAACTTGTTTTTGACGTCGATGGTCAGCCAACGGTCATCCGCATCAGCAATGGTGCCTACCACCTGCTGGGTGCCGAGGAAGGAGGAGCCCTGTTCGTAGGTCTGGTATTCCTGGGGCAGGTGGCGGCGGAGGAAGCCTTCAGTGTAGCCGCGGTTGGAGAGGGCCTCGAGTTCGTTCATCAGGCCCATGTCGAAGCCTGTGCCGGCGACGGCGTCGTCGATGGCGCGGCGGTAGACCTGGGTGGTGCGGGCGACGTAGTAGGTGCTTTTGGTGCGGCCTTCGATTTTCAGGGAGTGGACGCCCATTTTGACCAGTTCCGCCACGTGCTGGACGGCGCGCAGATCCTTGGAATTCATGATGTAGGTGCCGTGTTCATCTTCGTAGGCGGGTATGAAGCCGCCGGGGCGGTTGGGCTCTTCCAGGAGAATTTCCCGGGGTTCGATTTCCTGCACATCGCTGCCGGCGGAGGTGGCGATCAGGTCACCGGTCTGGTCGTGGCTGTGTTGAACTTCTTTGTAATTCCAGCGGCAGGCGTTGGTGCAGGCGCCCTGGTTGGCGTCCCGGTGGTTCATGTAGCCGGACAGCAGGCAGCGGCCGGAGTAGGCCATGCACAGGGCGCCGTGAACGAAGACCTCCAGTTCCATGTCGGGAACCCGCTCGCGGATTTCGCGGATTTCGTTCAGGGCCAGTTCCCGGGACAGGATGACTCGGCTGATGCCCTGGCGGCGCCAGAATTCGACGGTGGCCCAGTTCACCGCATTGGCCTGGACAGAGAGATGGATGGGCTGGTCCGGCCATTTCTCCCGGACCAGCATGATCAGGCCGGGGTCGGACATGATCAGGGCGTCCGGGCCCCGTTCGATCACCGGCTCCAGGTCCTTGAGGTAACTGCGTACCTTGTCGTTGTGGGGCGCGATGTTGGAGACCAGGTAGAACTGTTTTCCCAGTTCGTGGGCGCGGTTGATGCCGGCGCCCAGGGCTGCAGCGTCCTTGAAACTGTTGTTTCTTACTCTCAGGGAGTAGCGTGGCTGGCCCGCGTAGACCGCGTCGGCGCCATAGGCAAAGGCGGTTTCCAGGTGATCTGGGGTGCCCGCCGGGGCAAGCAGTTCCGGGGTGGTCATAGTAAAACTCCGGGTGTTCTCGGTGCGGGGCGGGTACAGTCCCGCCATGGTGACATTACGAAGGCGCGCAGTTTGCCGGAAAGCGTGAGAGTTGGCTTTGATCTCGCTCAAAGGTCTTATTGATTGTTTTCGGCTAACATGTGTACGCTAAATGTCTTGCCAGATAAGGCCAGATAGAATACAGGAGGAATCGTTCATGGCATCAGAGCCTCTGAGGCCGGAGGTTGCGCGGGCGTCGTTGAGTGCCCGTGTGAGTTCACTGATCACCGTTCAGCTTGCCCGCGGCAAGGTCGGGGTAGAGGTTGTGGCTTCCCAGTTGCACATGAGCCGTTACACCCTGCACAAGAAGCTGAAACGCGAAGGGTTGACCTTTGCCAGCTTGCTGGAGGAAGTTCGCCGGAAGCAGGCACTTACCTATATGCAGGATAAAACCAAGCCGCTGGTGGAAATTGCCGAGCAGCTTGGGTTCTCGGAATTGAGTGCATTCAGCCGGGCTTTCAAGCGCTGGATGGGTACTTCCCCGGCTGAATACCGTTCCCTCAGACTCTCTTGAAGACCAGGGTGGCGTTGGTACCACCAAAGCCGAAGCTGTTGCTCATTACCAAGTCCAGGTTCTGATTATCCCTGCGTTCACGGACAATCGGATAGCCTTCGGCACCTTCATCCAGGTTCTGGATGTTGGCGGACGGGGCGATGAAGCCTTCCCGAAGCATGATCAGGCTGTAGATGGCTTCGTGGACGCCGGCGGCGCCCAGGGCGTGGCCGCACAGCGGCTTGGTTGAGCTCAGTGGCGGGATCTTGTCGCCGAAGGTTTCCTTGAGGGCTTTCAGCTCGGTGATGTCCCCGGCCGGCGTGCTGGTGCCGTGGGTGTTTACGTAGCTGATTTCGCCCTCCAGGTTCTTCATGGCCTGCTTCATGCAGCGTACGGCGCCTTCACCACTGGGGGCGACCATGTCTGCGCCGTCGGAGGTGGCTCCGAATCCAACCAGTTCCGCCAGGATATTGGCGCCCCGGGCTTCGGCATGTTCGAGCGCTTCCAGAGCCAAGACACCGCCACCGCCGGAGATAACGAAACCATCGCGGTCGGCGTCATAGGTACGGGAGGCCAGTTCCGGGGTGTCGTTGTACTTGGTGGACAGGGCGCCCATGGCATCGAACAGAAGGCTCAGGGTCCAGTGGATGTCCTCGCCGCCGCCGGCAAACATGATGTCTTGGCGGCCAAGTGCGATCAGGTCGGCGGCGTGGCCGATGGCGTGGGCGCTGGTGGCACAGGCGGAAGTGATGCCGTAGTTGATGCCGCGGATGCCGAAGCCGGTAGCGATGGAGGCATTGATGGCGCTACCCATGGTGCGTGGTACCCGGTAAGGACCGACCCGGCGGATGCCTTTTTCACGATGGGTGTCGATGGAGTCCAGCAGTTCCACGGTGGACGCGCCGCCCTGACCGAAGATCACGCCGGTGGTGTCGGCCTTGATGTGCTCGTCAGTGAGGCCGGCCTGCTCGATGGCTTCGCGCATGGCCAGGTAGGTGTATCCGGAAGCCGGGCACATAAAGCGCCAGAGCTTGCGATCGATCAGCTCGGGCAGGTTCAGGTCGATCTGGCCGCATACGTGACTGCGCAGGCCGTTGTCCTTTGCTTGCTGGCTGAAGCCAATCCCCGGCTTTGAGTCGCGGAGGGACTGGGCTACTTCTTTCTGGTTGGTTCCCAGGCTGGAGACAATCCCCATGCCGGTGATAACAACGCGACGCATCCTGTTAACTCCTAAAAATCATCGGTCGAGGTGAACATGCCAACCCGGAGGTCCTTGGCGGTGTAGATTTCCCGGCCATCCACTTCCATCCGGCCATCGGCAATCGCCATGGTCAGCTTGCGCCGGATCACGCGCTTGAGATCCAGACGGTAGGTTACCTTCTTGGCAGTGGGCAGCACCTGGCCGGTAAATTTCACCTCACCGGAACCGAGCGCACGCCCCTTGCCTTCGCCGCCACCCCAGGCCAGGAAGAATCCGACCAGTTGCCACATGGCATCGAGGCCCAGGCAGCCGGGCATGACGGGATCATCAACAAAGTGAACCTTGAAGAACCAGAGGTCCGGGTTGATGTCCAGTTCGGCCACGATGCTCCCCTTGCCATACAGGCCATCGTCATCTGCGATGTGAGTGATGCGGTCGAACATCAGCATCTGGTCAATGGGCAGGCGCATGTTGCCGGGGAACAGCTCGCCATGGCCACACTTGATCAGGTCTTCTTTGTCAAAATGATCCGGGTTCATAATGCCAGTGTCTCAGTTACAAAATGATTTACTCATACTTTAGCGCCTAATCGGGCCGGTGCTATTGACCTTTAGTGGATGATTGTCTGAATTCGGGGTTCCGGAGCCCCCGGAAAGGGTCAATTGACAGTCATCAAAGATCCCGTTCCCGGCCTTTGCTAGCCTGACCCGAACCTGAATCTGGAACCGTCCCGAAACGGTATTTCCCGGAGGTGTCTATGAGTGGCGAAGAACTGACAATTGAGGGCGATCTGGCACTGCAGGGTGATCGGGTCGAGATTCAACTGGAGCGGAAGATCGAGCATTCGCTGGCACGGGTTTGGGAAATGTTGACCGATTCCGTGCACCTGGCCCGCTGGCTGGCGCCGGGCGTCATCGAGCAGCGTCCCGGTGGCAGGGTGCAGCTGGATTTTGGCAACAGCGGAACACCCATCGACTGCCACATCCGGGCTTGCGAGCCGCCGCGTTTGCTGGCCTACTCGTGGAGTGCCGGTGATGACCCGGAGCGACCGTTGGCCTGGGAGCTCGACCCGCTCGGGGAATCCGGCGAGGCAACCCGGCTCCGCCTGACCCTGTCTCTGCCCAACGATGAGCTGGTGCCCATTGCCTGCGCCGGCTGGGATGCCCATTTGGAAATGCTGATGGCCGCCCTTGAGGGTATCAGCATCCACTTTCCCGCTGACCGGTTCCGGCAGGCCCGTGCGGTCTTCTCCGAGCTGGCAAAAGAAAAGCTGGCTGCCTGAGCGGCAGCCAGCTGACCAACTCCCTTCCTGACTTACCCTTCCTTTCCGTCCGGCCTCGGTGAAGCCAATACTCCGGTGTAGCGGACCAGGAACAGCCCGAACGCCAGGAACCACAATACGGTGCTGCTGCCGATGCCCGGGTGCCAGGGAATGATGTCCAGGGCCGTGAGCACCCTGATCAGCGCTGCCAGGTGAATGGCAATGAAGGCCAGCACCATGCCTCGAGGCAATACCAGTGGCCGGCCGGTGTGGCCCAGTGAAACCCGGGCGATCACGCCAAGGATCAGGCAGCTGACAGCCCCGGTGCCGGCGGCGTGGCTCCAGGCATTGGATGGCCATCCGGCCAGCAGGGTGCCGGCCAGAAGTGCCAGCGCTACCGGAACCCAGAGAATGGACAGATGCAGGATCCACAACAGCGGTTCCTTGCGGAACAGCCAGCCCTTCCAGCCGGCCAGCCGGACCAGCATCAGGGTTGCGGCGACGATGGCGAGCACTCCGCTTACGGTTTGCCAGCCGGTGACCAAAGAAGCCATCAGCAGGATCATGGAGAACAGGGTGGCCATGTCCAGGGCAGGCACCATACGGATGCCTGAGGCATCGAGGCCGCGCTGGCGCAACCAGCCACTGGAAAAGGCCGGCGTGATGCGTCCGCCAATGATGCTGATCAACGCCATGGCCATGATCAGGGCGCCATAGCTGTAGGTCATGTCCAGTCGCAGTACAAACCCGGTCTGCATTAGCCAGAGCAGGCCCAGTATCACCAGGATCATCAGTTGCCGCTTCTGCCGTGCATGCCAGACGCGCCAACCGGCATCAATCATGACCAGGGGCAGGAACGCCAGGTTGACGGTGTGGACCAGCCAGTCCGGCAGACCGCCACCGAAGGCCAGCAACAGTCGGCCTGCCAGCCAGACGCCCCAGAGCGCTACAAGTCTGGCCCCATGGGTTCGGTTGGTCCCGGTCCAGACGCAAACCGCGGTCAGCAAAAAGCCGGCGACGGCCGCGCTCAGGAACCCGAACAGCATTTCGTGCTGGTGCCAAAACAGGCCGGGCATGGCGAGCGGCAGATTCAGCACGCCGGTTACCTGCATCACCCACACCGGCACCACCAGCAGGGCCAATACGGTCATGGACAGGAAGAAGATGCGAAACGGATAGCTGAACAGCTGGCGGACGCTGGCCGCATCCGTGGTCGCCGAGTTCGGGATTGCCTGCATGGCGGGCCTCCATAATACATGTATATATATTATATGTTATTCGTTCCTGCCGGAAATGGCCATACCCCCAACCGGGTATCTTTGCGTACAATGCCGCTATAACATTGATTCAGAATGGAAGTCTTATGAGTGCCTACGTGATTTTGAAACACCTGCACATAACAACAGCGTACATCACGGTGGTGTTGTTTGCCCTGAGATTGCTGATGGACGCCGTCGGTCGACCGGAATGGCGGCACACGCCGCTGCGCTGGATTCCCCATGCCAACGACACCATCCTGCTGGTGGCAGCCATCAGTCTGCTGTTTGTGACACCCTGGATGCCCTTTGTCCACGGCTGGCTGACGGCCAAGATCTTCCTGCTGGTTGGCTACATCGTCGCTGGTCTGTTTGCCCTGAAAACCACCCTCGGCACCCCGGTCCGGGTCTTCGCCGCTGTTCTGGCATTCATCCAGATCGGGGCCATTTTCCATCTGGCCGTGACCAAGCCGGTATTCGGCTGATCAGCGCCGTTCCGAGATCGTCCGGGTCAGTTCCTGCAGCTGTTCCTGCACCGCCTGGAGCTGCCGGGCGATCTCGTCCCTTTCATCGTGGGCTTTCTGGGCCTGCTTGGCGTTCTGTTCCTCGCCCATTACTTCCAGAATGGCGCCGATCATCATGTTCAGGAACACGAAGGCGGTCAGGAAGATGAAGGTGAGGTAGTACAGCCAGCTGAGCGGGTACTGCTCCATGGTGGCATACATCACATCGGTCCAGTCCTCGAACGTCGCGACCCGGAACAGGGTGAGCATGGCGATGGCGACATCGCCCCACAGCTCCTTGTCCACATCCGCAAAGAACAGCGCGCCCATGGCCGCGTAGATGTAGAAGATGATGAACATCAGAAGGGCGATGTAGCCCATGCGGGGGATGGCCTTGAGCAGGGAATTGATCAGGAACCGGAGCTCCGGCACCACGGAGACCAGGCGCAGGACCCGGAATACCCGGAGCAGTCGACCCAGCAGCACGGCCTCGGAGTTGTCCAGCGGGATCAGGCTGCCGATCACCACGATGGTGTCAAACAGGTTCCAGCCGTCCAGCAGGAACCGCCGTTTGACCGGACAGGCGGCTAACCGGAACAGTATCTCGATCAGGAAGAACACGGTGATGGCGTTGTCCATGACCGTCAGGCTCTGCTCCACCAACGGTGGCAGATCGTAGGTCTTGGCGCCAATGGTCAGGGCTGACAGGATGATGATGGCAATGACAGCGCCCTGAAAGATCTTGCTGGATTCGATCCGGCGCAGGGTGTTGAAACCGGCAACAGGACTCAGTTCCGGGGACATGCTGGAGCTCCGCGTAAAGAAAACCGGCGCCAATTCTAATGGCTGTCGGGGGTTGGGGGTAGGATATTTACCCTGATGTCTTGATTGGCTCAGGCCTGGCCGAGGATGATCTGCCATTCTGACTCGCTCACCGGCATCACCGATAACCGGTTGCCTTTGCGCACCAGGGGCAGGTTCTCGAGGCCCGGGAGGGTCTTGAGTTCGTCCAGCGGTATCAGCCGGGGCAGTGTGCGGACAAACTTCAGGTCCACCGCATCCCAGCGAGGCTTGTCCGGAGCGCTCTTCGGATCGTGATAGCCAGAGGATTCGTCGAACTGGGTGGGGTCCGGATAGGCGCTTCTGACCACCTCCACAGTCCCGGCAACACCGATGTGTTTGCAGCTGGAGTGGTAGATGAAGACCTCATCCCCTTTGTTCATCTCCCTCAGGAAGTTTCTGGCCTGGTAGTTGCGCACACCGTCCCAGGGGATGGATTGTTCGGGTGCCCGGGCAAAATCCTCGATGCCGCATTCGGAAGGCTCTGTCTTGACCAGCCACTTTGCCATGATGTCCTCACTTGGTTAGCGGGCCCAGTATACCAGCAAAAAAGCCCCCGGAGGCCGGGGGCGCAGTGTTGCAAGCGAGGCTTGCCGGAGAGAACCCGTGTCAGTCCCGTTTCGGCGGTGTCTTGCCGACGGGTGGTTGATGGTGCGGGCGATTCAGCGGGTAGAACAGGTGCGGCGTGGCCAGTTCCGGCAGGTCGGTCCGTTCCTCATGGGCAGCCCACTCTTCCCGTTCCGCGATGCGGATGGCGTAGTGCATCCAGACCAGTGCGGCAGCCACGATGACGAACATCAGCATAAAGCAGCTCTGCCAGATACCGGTGATATCGTTCAGGGCTCCGAAGGTCAGTGGCAGGATGAAACCGCCCAGCCCGCCGATCATGCCGACAACGCCACCGACGGCGCCAACGTGCATCGGGTAGTACACCGGAATGTGCTTGTACACGGCCGCCTTGCCCAGGGACATGAAGAAGCCCAGGGTGAAGATCAGCACCATAAACATCGGCAGGCTCATGTCCAGGGTGAACCGGATATCCCCTTTGATACCTTGCACAACGTAATCGGTGGGCGGGTAGCTGAGGAGGAAGGTACAGACGACCGAGGCGATGAAGGTCCAGTACATCACGCGCCGGGCACCAAAACGGTCAGATAGCCAGCCGCCTAGAATCCGGAACAGGGAAGCGGGGATGGTATAGAGCGCGGCGATCATACCGGCGGTCTTGATATCGAGGCCGTACACGCCGATCAGGTAGTGCGGCAGCCACAGGGCCAGGGCCACAAAGGCGCCGAATACGAAAAAGTAGTACAGAGCAAAGCGCCAGACTCGCAACTCCTTGAGCGGCTCCATCTGTTCCATGAAGGATTTGGCCGTCTCGCCACCGCGCTCTGCGGCAAGCGGATCTTCTTTGGCCAGGACAATGAACACCACGCCCATGATGGCCAGCACCGTCGCGTAGATCTGGGCGGTCTGCTCCCAACCAAAGGCCACCAGCAGGAACGGGGCGCCGAAATTGGTCACCGCCGACCCCACATTACCCGCACCGAAGATTCCCAGCGCCGTGCCCTGGCGCTCCTTCTCGAACCAGGCGGCGGTGTAGGCCACCCCGACAATGAACGAACCACCGGCCAGGCCAACCCCCAGGGCGCCAACCAGCAGCATGGGGTAGGTGGTGGCGAAGGTGAGCAGGTACACGCAGGCGGCAGTGGTGAGCATCAGGATGCCGAACACCCAGCGCCCGCCGTAGCGGTCCGTCCAGATACCCAGGAATAACCGGCTGATGGAGCCGGTGAGGATCGGGGTGGCCATCAGCAGCCCGAGCTGGGTATCCGATAGCCCCAGGTCCTCGGCAATCCGGATCCCGATGATGGAAAAGATGGTCCATACCGCAAAGCACAGGGTGAACGCGAAGGTCGATAGGCCCAGCGCGCGATACTGCTGAGGTCGCGTCGCAGTAGTGGTCATTGCTGCCCTCCATTCCTGAATTCAATGATGCTTTAACCATAACAAATACAGGGTTTTTTCATGCGGGGCATTGGAGGTACCTCCAGTTGGATGCAGTGGTGGTAGGAAAGTGCAGGATTTTTCCCGGGAGGTGATAGGTCCTTGATTTCTCTCGTGGGGTACGCGCCATAGGTGTTGATTTACGTCAATTATGGCGGGAATGGAAAGTGGGCTAATGGCTGACAGATATCAATTGACGCCCCTTTCGAAGGGGCGGAAACCTGCCTTCGGAGAAGCCCATGAAGATCATGATTGCCTACGATGGTTCGCGGAATGCCAGGCTGGCGCTGGCGCAGACCATCACCATGTTTCGAGACCTGAAGCTGCAGCTTACCCTGGTGGCAGTAGCGGAAAATCCTCGGGACATAACCTCGGGTAACGAGGACCTGTTCCAGCAGGAAGTCACCGAACTGAAAGATTATCTGAGCGAGGCCATGGAAGTTTGCGGTAAAGAGGAAGTGACCGCCGAGACCATGCTGCTCGAGGGTGATCCCCGCAAGATGCTGCTGTACGCCGCCGAGAAAAAGATCCACCCGGACATGCTGGTGATTGCCCGCCACAGCCATGAACCGGACGGTGGTTTCATCGCCCGTTCGCTCACCTATTTTGTGGATGAACTGGATTACATGACCTTCGGCAGTGTGAGCTCGTTCCTCGCCCGTCGGATCCAGTGTCCGCTCCTGATTCTGCCCAGCCGTTGAGACGGCCACTTCCGAAATTCTGATTGATAGCCTGAGGAGGCTGAAATGAAAG
Source organism: Marinobacter sp. (assembly GCF_046484525.1). GTDB lineage: Bacteria > Pseudomonadota > Gammaproteobacteria > Pseudomonadales > Oleiphilaceae > Marinobacter. The sequence continues at coordinate 39,209 of NZ_JAWOIS010000010.1, read as the reverse complement.
TCGCAGACGTCTTCCGCTTCAGGAACGCCGAGATCAAGGCGCTGCACCTGACCTGGATTGCATTCTTTATTACCTTCTACGTGTGGTTTAACATGGCGCCGCTGGCCTCCAGCATGCTCAAGAGCGTGGACTGGCTGACCACCGACGACCTCCGTCTGTTTGCTATCTGCAACGTGGCGCTGACCATTCCGGCCCGGATCGTGGTGGGCATGGCCCTGGACCGGTTCGGTCCCCGCCGGGTGTTTTCGGTACTGATGGTACTGATGTCCATACCTGCACTGGTCTTCGCTTTCGGTAACACCATGACCCAGCTGCTGGTCAGCCGCCTGGTGCTCAGCTCCATTGGCGCCAGCTTCGTGGTGGGTATTCACATGACCGCCATGTGGTTCAAGCCCAAGGACATCGGCTTTGCCGAAGGTTTCTACGCCGGCTGGGGCAACTTCGGTTCCGCCGCGGCCGCCATCTCCCTGCCGACCATCGCCCTGCACATGTATGGTGGCGAAGACGGCTGGCGCTGGGCCATTGCCCAGAGCGCCATTGTCATGGCGGCCTATGGCGTCTACTACTGGTTTGCCATTACCGACGGCCCGACCGGTACCGTGCACCGCAAGCCCCGCAAGGCGGTAGCCCTGGAGGTGAGCACCTGGGGTGACATGGTCAAGTTGATTCTCTGGACCATTCCCCTGGTGGGCGTGCTGGCCATCCTGGTCTGGCGTATCCAGAATATGGGCTACCTCAGCACCACCGGTGCCGTCATCTGCTACGCGGTGATCTTTGCCATCGTCTGTTACCAGATCATCCAGATCCTGCGGGTCAATGTGCCTATCCTGAAAAAGGGTGTGCCGGAGGACGACAAGTATCCGTTCAACAGCGTCGCGGCCCTGAACAGCACCTACTTCGCCAACTTCGGCGCTGAGCTGGCCGTAGTCTCCATGTTGCCTATGTTCTTCGAGGAAACATGGAGCCTGAGCGCCACCGCGGCAGGCCTGATTGCCGCTTCCTTTGCCTTCGTAAACCTGGTGGCCCGTCCCATGGGGGGCCTGGTTTCGGATCGCATGGGTAACCGCCGCTTCGTGATGCTCAGCTACATGTTCGGTATCGCAGTCGGCTTCGCCATGATGGGCCTGATGAACTCCAGCTGGCCACTGATCATCGCTGTGGGTATTACCGTGTTCACGTCTTTCTTCGTGCAGGGTGCCGAGGGCGCCACGTTCGGCATCATTCCCTCCATAAAGCGCCGGCTTACCGGTCAGATCTCCGGTATGGCGGGGGCCTACGGTAACGTTGGCGCGGTGGTCTACCTCACCATCTTCACCTTCGTCACCCCGACCCAGTTCTTCTACATCATCGCCGCCGGTGCCTTCATCAGCTGGGTGCTGTGTGTGATGTGGCTGAAGGAGCCGGAAAGCGGTTTCTCTGATGAGTACCACGTTTCTTCCGTGGACCGTCAGATTGAGGAAGAGGAGCGTCTTCGGCAGGCGGCAGCCACTACCAGCTGAACCTGCCCCTGAGCAACAGGCCCGCCCGGAGCAATCCCGGCGGGCTTTTTTACGTCTGCCGCCGGGGCGGGTCCGGAACGGGAAAAGTGGGGCGTAATCTGCCTGGAAAACCGGTCAAATCCATACTGCAGGAGAGTCGCGCTCTCCGGCAAGTCGGGGTAAACCCAACATGAACAGGGAGGGAGATGACCATGGAGAAGGAGCTTGGTGAGGCGAGCCAACCGTTCGAACGAGTTGCGCAAGCCTATGAACAGATGCTCGTGCCGGCGCTGTTCGACCAGTGGACCGACACGGTGGCAGATGCTGCCGGCGTCCGGGAAGGGCAGCGGGTGCTCGATGTTGCCTGTGGTACCGGAGTGCTGACCCGGACTCTGGCTCAACGGGTGGGCGAGCAGGGTGCCGTGTCGGCGCTTGACATCAACCCCGCAATGTTGACGGTCGCAAGAGCGCGGGGGCCACAGACCGTTGACTGGAAGCAGGGGGCAGCCGGGGCGCTGCCCTACGGTGACGGGCAGTTTGACGCGGTCGTGAGCCAGTTTGGCCTGATGTTGTTCCCGGACCCGGAGATGGCACTGCGGGAGATGATGAGGGTTGTGGTGCCGGGAGGACGGCTTGCGGTGGCTGTTTTTGGCTCCCTGGACAAACTGCCCGCCTATGCCGCGGTGGCTGATATATACGCCCGTGTGGTTGGCGAGAACGTCGGCCAAGCCCTGCGCAGCCCGTTTGCGCTGGGGGATCCCGAGGCTCTGGCATCCTGCTTTGCCGAGGCTGGCATTGATGATGTTGTGCTTACCGGGGGTAACGGAAAGGCCCACTTCCCGGATGTGACAACGATGATTCTCTCTGATGTCCGGGGCTGGTTTCCCTTCGCCGGTATCCGGCTGGACGATCAAGCCATCGAAAGGGTGATCCGGGAGGCCGAGCGGGCGTTGGCGCGGTTTTCCGGACCGGATGGTGCCGTGGAGTTTGCGATCCCGGTTCACATTGCCACAGCACTGAAGGCTTGATGGAGCCCTGCGAAGAACCCGATCTGGCAGAAAACAAAAAGCAACCGGCTTCCACTGTGGAAGCCGGTTGCCGGGAGGGGCTGTCGTGGTTTATGGGTTCTTGATGTAGGCGTTCTTGCGCAGGTAGAACCACCAGTTCACCACCAGGCACACCGCGTAGAACACTGCGAAGCCGTACATGGCCACTTCCGGGGTGCCTGCCTGGATCTCCTGGCCCATGACCCGTGGGGCAATGAAGGCACCGTAGGCGGCGATGGCTGAGGTCCAGCCCAGGACCGGTCCTTTCTGCTGCTGGTCGAAGATGAAGCCGATGCTGCGGAAGGTGGAGCCGTTACCGATACCGCTGGCGGCAAACATAATGATGAACAGGATCAGGAACAGGGCGAAGTAGCTGTTCGGATCGGTGGAGTTGTAGGCCAGCATCATCACGTAACCGGTTGCCACGGAAGCGACCACCATGACCACGGAGATAATCTGGGTCACGATGGAGCCGCCCATTTTGTCGGAAATCCAGCCACCCACCGGGCGGATCAGCGCGCCCACGAACGGTCCCATCCAGGCCCAGGTGAGAGCGCTCGGCGCATCCGGGTTGACCACCCGGGTCATGGTGCCGTCGGCTCCCACTTCCATCATGTTGCCGAAGATGACGCTGATGGACAGCGGCAGCGCCGCGGAGAAACCGATGAAGGAGCCGAAGGTCAGGATGTACAGCACGGTCATGGACCAGGTGTGCTTGTTGCTGAAAATGGCGAACTGCTTCTTGATGTTGGGCTGGATGTCGCCGGGAATGAGGCGCAGCAGGACTACGGTCAGGATGATGGTCAGCGGCAGGGCAAGCCACATGTTCAGGATGTCCAGAGCCCAGACGCCGATGATGGAGGTGAGCAGACCGACGCCATAGAGGCCGAGGATCTTGCCGAAGGCGGACATCGGGTTGCCCGGGTTCGGGGTGACTACCTTCAGGTTGTTCATGCCGAACCAGCCGGCGAACGCCAGCGGGATCAGGAAGACCAGCCAGATGAAGCCGGCGTTCTGGATCCAGGTGTCGGTACCGGCGTCAATGCGGCCGATCAGGGTGCCGCTGGGGCTTTGTAGTTGCATCGGATCGCCGGCGAGGGCGCCGAAGATACCCACCGTCATCACCAGCGGGATCAGGACCTGCATGGTGGTAACGCCGAAGTTGCCGAGCCCGGCGTTCATGCCCAGGCCATAACCCTGTTTGCTCTTGGGGTAGAAGGCACTGATGTTGCTCATGGAACAGGCGAAGTTACCGCCGCCGATGCCCGAGAGCAGCGCGAGTGCCTGGAACACGATGAATGGTGTGTCCGGATTCATCAGGGCGATGCCAGTGCCGAGCGCCGGGAGCATCAGCAGTGCAGTGGTCAGGAAAACCGTGTTACGGCCACCGGCAATCTTGATCATGAACGAGGCCGGAATCCGCAGGGTGGCGCCGGAGAGACCGGCAATCGCGGTCAGGGTGAACAACTGGTCCACCGTGAACGGGAAGCCCAGGTTCTTCATCTGGGCGGTGATCATGCCCCACATCAGCCAGATGGCGAATCCCATCAACAGGCTGGGGATAGAGATCCACAGGTTGCGGGTGGCAACGCGCTTGCCCTCCCGCTCCCAGAACTCCTCACTTTCGACATCCCAGTGTTCGATGTCTGCATTGGTTTTGGCCATTTTCTACTCCTTGATTTACTGCCCTGGCACCACGGAACCCCGTGGCTATTTGGGTTTGGTGTCATTGTGCAAATCAAGTGGCGGAACAATTCTTGATATGAATCAAGGAAATGAATGGTCAAATTGTGATGCCGAATCGCAACACCGTTTATCTCTCTTGATGGGCGCATATAGATCTTTAAAAACAACAGGTTGCAATAGTGATATTTCCAAAGTGGTAGCCTGTGGCGGTGCTGGCGCAGTAGAGGTAGCCAATCATTTCCGGCGGTTGTGAGCGAGCCGGTAGAGGATCAAAAGCTGCGTGCCGACCCCAAGATAGGCTACGCACCAGAGCCCGGCGGACAACCACAGCCAGCCGGGGCTGGAGAAGGGCGTGGGGCCGGCGAGGTAGCGGAAAATCGCAGACAGGCCGAGCATGGCAGCCAGACTGACGGGTTGCCAGCCCGGTGGCGGGCAGCGCGAGGCCCGCTGCCAGGCCAGTCGCAACATGACGCTGGCGGAGAGCGTTCCCAGGGCTCCGACCGTAATCAGGTGCAGGGCCGGTGTTACGGTGATACCGGCGAGCAGATGGGTGCCGGCGACTACAGCGCCAGCGGCAAGCCAGAGATAGCCGGCCGCGAACACCAGCAGATCCGGCCGCTCCGGGCAGAGCCAAAGGCGCCACCGGAGAATCCTGACAGTAATCAGCAGAGCTGCGCACAAGAGCACTGCACCGGCCAATCGGTCGGTGGCTGAACTCATGGTCAGGCCCATGGCCACGATCAGTAGCACAATCAGCGCTCCCTCGATTCTCGGCTGGACCCTGGCCTCAAGGGAGAAGCCTTTCTTTTCCAGGGTGCCGGCGACCGCCGGCGCAATGATCCGGCCACCCATAAAGGTCATTAACAGCAGCAGGCCCAGAACCGCGGATTGCAGGAGTCGAGTACGGCCCGGAATCAGGTTTTCCAGCCCGACCAGCCCCGTAAGCCAGAAGCCCGGAACCATCAGGCAGAGCACCAGGATCAGAGGGCCGGCTATCTTGTTGCGCCATTTTTTGGCGGCGTTGAACCGGGGCACCACGTAACGGGCCAGCAGCAACGCAAAGGCGGGGCTCAACAACTGAGCGGGCCAACTGTCCGGCGCCAGCAACCAAGTGATTCGTGCCAGTAACCACAGGATGAACAGGGGGGCCAGTATCCGGCGGGGCTGTGGGCCGAGGGTATAGCCGGCAATCAGCGCCAGGGCAAAACCGAAGACCAGTTCATGACCGTGTCCGGCCGCCAGCAGCCCTGGCGGCCAGCCGGTGTCCGACAACACCCCGTAAATGGACAGGGGCACGGCAATAGCGGCAAGAATGGCGGCGGCCGGAAAGAACAGCCAGAACGCATGAATGTTTTTGCGGGGGCGGGCCGACTTGTCCGAGGTCATCTGTTGTCCTTGACCGATAGGTGGTGCAAGGCTAACAGTTAAAAGTATCGGAGGCCGATCTGTAAAGGTGCATCATGAATATTACACAACTCGCCCGTCTGCCATTCTCTGGCAATGGCGCCTGGTCGGAACTGCGGCGCCTGAACCTCTCCATTCCCTTCCTGGCCTGGGTTGTAGTGGTACCCATGTCCTTCCTGCCGCCGGTATTGCTTTATTACGCCGGCACCCAATACGGGGACAGCTTTATCCAGGGCTTCGGTGGCAAGGAATGGCGTTTCATCACCACGATCCTGTTCCTGGCAGAGCTGCTCACGTTCTTTGTCATGGGATGGCTGATTCACGCCGTGCTTGATAGTCACAAGCTGGAAGTCAGTTACCAGGATTCCTATCTCCTGGCTGCCATGGCGCCTCTGCCCCTGTGGCTGTCATCGTTGGCGTTGCTGGTTCCGGCGCTGGCGGTAAGCGTGGTAGCGGTGTTTGCCGGGCTGTTTCTGTCTTGTGCGCTGGTGTATCAGGGGTTGCGTTCAATCTGTGAGCGTAAGGACAACGACATCGAGATGATGTCGGCCACCTACACCATTATGGCCGCGTCCCTGCTGGCCTGGGGGGTCCTGATGGCGATGGTCTGGGCATTCTGATCAGGCGGCGTAAGGCAGAACACCGTAGTAGATGGCGCTGAAGTGGCAGGCGCTGCCGCCGATGACGAACAGGTGCCAGACCGCGTGCATATAGGGAATGCGGTCCGCCAGGTAGAAGGCCACGCCGGCGGTGTACACAACGCCGCCGGCGATGGTCAGGTTGAGTGCGGTTTCACTGAGGCTGGCCACCAGGTCCGATGAGGCGAAGGTGATCAGCCAGCCCATCGCAATGTAGATTCCCACCCGTGCCAGCTTGAAGCGGTTCTTGAAGATGATCTTGAGAATCACCCCGGTCAGTGCCAGCGACCAGATCACCGCAAACAGGGTCCAGCCCACGGTACCCCGCATATTCACCAGCAGGAACGGTGTGTAGGTACCGGCGATCAGCAGGAAAATGGCGCAGTGATCCAGGGTCTTGAAGGCCCGCTTCAGCTCCGGCCGCCTGGTGCCGTGATAGAGCGCCGAGGCCAGGTACAGAAGCATCAGGGACGCCCCGAAGATGCTGAAGCTGACGATCTTCCAGGCATCGCCCGACTGGCTTGCGCCGGCAATCAATGCCACAGTGCCGATAACGCTGAGCAGGGCGCCAATCCCATGGGTGGCACTGTTCAGCCACTCCTCTATGCGATGGTGAATGGAGTCACTGGTCTGTTGTGTGTGGGTCATTGGAGGGGAGTCTGGATGAGTCATTGGTCCAAGGTACTTCAGCGTACACCTGTACGCAATGGTTCGGGATGAACATCCTGTGACCACGTTCAGAAAAACTGAATAAGGCATCTGAAAACTTCCGGTTTCATGGTCATCCAGCTGGCGGTAACCTTCCGTACATACTTGCATAACGGGAGGTTACCGATGGCGAAAGTTCTTGTTCTTTATCATTCCATGTACGGCCACATCGAAACCATGGCCGAAACAGTGGCTGAGGGTGTCCGCCGTGTTGAAGGCGCAGAGGTAGTGATCAAGAGAGTGCCGGAAACCATGCCGGAGCAGGCATTCCTGAATGCCGGCGGCAAGGCGGACCAGGACGCACCTGTCGCCGACCCGCAGGAACTGGCCAACTACGACGCCATCATCTTCGGCACGCCGACCCGCTTTGGCAACATGTCCGGCCAGATGCGCAACTTCCTGGACCAGACCGGCGGCCTGTGGGCCGAAGGCAAACTGCACGGCAAGGTGGCGAGTGTGTTTGCATCCACCGGGACTGGCGGCGGCCAGGAACAGACCATTACCTCTTTCTGGACCACCCTGGCCCACCACGGCATGGTCATCGTGCCCCTGGGGTACGGCATTCCGGAGTTCTTCGATATCTCCGAGACCAGCGGTGGCACCCCCTATGGCGCGACCACCATCGCCGGCGGTGACGGTTCACGTCAGCCGAGCGAAAAGGAAATCACCATTGCCCGCTTCCAGGGCAAGCACGTAGCCGAGCTGGCGGTGAAGCTTTACGGTTAATCGACATTGCTCTGCAAAGCGTTGAGCGGTTTTGGGCAGTCAGGATTCCTGGCTGCCCTTTTTTTGGCGGAATCAGCGAGCTGACCGTTCAGTGGCACCGGTTTTCAGTCGTGAGAAAGTTGCTGGCACCACCCCCAGCCAGGACGCCAACTGGTTGTCCGGCACCCGTCGCACCAGCTCCGGATACTCCTCCAGCAACAGCTTGTAGCGCTCGCGCGCCGGCATAGTGTGTTTCCGGAACTCCCGCATGCTGGTGAGTTCCGCCAGTTCCTCGGTCAGTGCCAGGGCAAAGCGGGGCCACAGCCCGTCACCATGGGACTGGATGGCAGACCGGAACGCGGCAAAGTCCGCGACCCATAGGGTAGCGGGCGTACTGGAAGTCAGGCACAGGGTATTGCGTACCGTCCGGCTGCGGCCAAACACTGGCCACACCAGGTCGCCCTCGGAGAAGAAGTGGTGTACGGAGATTTTGCTGTTGGGCGCTTCCCGGAACAGCCTGAGAATGCCGTACTGGATGAGATAGACATTCGCCCACGGGCAATCATGTTTCTCCAGGTTCATCTCGCCATCTATCCGGCGTTGATGGAACAGGCGGGTCAGATCGCCGAGAAAACGGGCTTCCGGACTACGTTGGTCGTTGCCCAGGCGTATACCGAACACGCGGCTGAGGCCGTTAAGCAGAGCGACTTCGGCAGGTGCGCTGTCTTGTTGGATAATGTCCGGGTTGTTCTCGCCCAGCATGCAGGGGGCGGAGGAGACGTCTGGCCTGAAGATGCTGTTCATGGTTCTGACCCCGATTGGACTATGGGTAAATTATGGTATCAGAAAAACATCTTTTGAAATGACTTAAATCATTAAGGCTTTTTCACTGAGTCGATTAGGGCTGAAAGGTCGGGGGAGGACCGGGCGTGGGGCCCCAAACTCTGAGTAGGCATCGCCAAGTCGGGGTCAGATGAAAGCTTTCATCTGCCCCCATGTTCGTTCCCGCGGGACCTCAGTGGCTGGTCCCCTCCTCGTAGTTGATCTTGTTCCAGACGTTGTACTTGCCGGAAGGCTTGTTCATCGGAATACGTTTCTCCTCCTTCAGGGTGTTGGCATCGTAGACGATGACGGCGCCGTCCTTGTCCCAGACGCTCAGCAGCAGCTTTTTGCCGTAGCGGTCGAATTCCACGTGGGCAGCGACCTTGCCCGGGGCCGGCTGAAGCGTTTTGACGATCTCCAGGCTCTGCTTGTCAATGACGTGGACCTTGTCCCTGTTGGGGCCGAAGAACACATCCACCCAGGCGTACGGGGAGTTTTCATGACTGCGCATGAAGAATCCGGGGCCCTCGGTTTCCAGGGTTTTGATCACTTCCCAGTTATCCATGTCGATGATGGACACGGCGCCGGTGCGGAAGTGGGGTGTGGCCATCACCCGGCGGCCCTGGTATTCCCAGGTAATGCCGGAACCCAGGTGGGGCATGCCGGGAAGCGGAAGCTTGGCGATGGTGTTACCGGTGTCGAGGTTGATCACATAACCGTGCTTGCCGTCGCGGGCGGCGCCGATGAGGTGTTCGTAGCCGGGGTCGAAGAAGAAATCGTCCAGCCAGGTATCGGTTTGCATCCGGCGAACCTCGGCCCTGCCATCTTTCACGCTGATTTCCCAGGCTTCGGGTATGTCCTTGAGCGCTGCAATGAAGCTGTCCCGGGGTGGAGCAGCATAGACGGCGCTGACCCGGGAGCTGTCGCCGGCGTCGTTTTCCACCGGAATAATCTCCATGAGTTCGAGATTCGTGGCGTCGAACAGAACCAGGGTGTGGGGCAGGTAGTTGGCGGCCATGACGTGGTTGCCATCGGCGGAAACCGCGATGTTGCGCATGTTGATACCGGCACGGACTTCCGCAACCACTTCCAGGTTGTAGAGATCGTACTTGGTGATCCAGCCGTCCCGGGAACCGAAGTAGACGTAGCGGCCATCCGGGCTGTATTTGGGCCCGCCATGCAGGGCGTAGCGGCTCGGGAAGCGGTGGATGGGTTCCATCTTGTCGCCGTCGAGGATGGTGACGTGGTGATCGCCGATTTCCACCACCAGGAACAGGTTCATCATGTCCGCATCGTATACCGGCTCATCTGGCAGGCTGCCTTGAGGATAGGGCAACAAGTGGCTGGCAAGGATTTCCTGTTTGCCCCAGACCGGCGTGACTTCCGGCGGCTGGTAAATAAAGCTGGCCAGCGCCGTGACCGAATCCTGGCTCAGGGTATCGCCAAAGGCCGGCATTTGTGTGGCAGGGCGGCCGGCGGCGATGACGCTCTCGGCTTCGGCCTGGCGCAGGCGGGAGAGGTTTTCCGGTAACAGGGCCGGGCCCATACCGCCGAGCCGGTCGGAGCCATGGCAGCTGGCGCAGTGTTGCTGGTAAAGAGCTTCAGTTTGCGCGCCGGTATCCGCCTGCAGGGCCGGCGCGGCAAGCAGGCTGGCGCCCATTAACAGGGCGGATTTCAGGATTTGGCTGGTCGGAAGTCTGTGTTGCGTCACCGGGGATGGCTCCATGTTCCGGGTTGTCGGATGCTGATCAGGCCGGGCGCGTCAGGGCGCTGTCCCAGCCCGCCTGGGCCGGCCGGGCCAGCTTCTCGGCCAGTTTGACCACGTCACCGACAATGATCAGCGTCGGGGGTTGGAAATCTTCCCGGTGGATGGTGTCTTCCAGATCCTCAAGGGAGGTCACCGTCATGTGTTGCAGGGGAGTCGTCCCGCGCTCCACCAAGGCCACCGGGCAGTCGGCCGCGAGGCCATGGGCGGTCAGTTCCCGGACAATAGTGGGGGCGTTGTGCAGACCCATGTAGAACACACGGGTCTGGCCCGGAGCCGCGAGTACGGCCCAGTTCAGCTCCAGGGAATGGTCGGCTTTGCGGTGGCCGGTAACGAACGTCACGCTTTGGGCATAGTCCCGGTGGGTGAGAGGAATGCCGCAGTAGGAGGCGCAACCGGCGGCGGAGGTGATGCCGGGCACAACCAGGAAATCGATGTCGTTGTCCACCAGCACCTCTGCCTCTTCGCCGCCACGGCCGAAGATGTACGGGTCGCCGCCCTTGAGCCTGACCACTCGGCGTTTCTGTGTGGCAAGTTTGACCAGCAGTTCGTTGGTTTCCTCCTGGGGCACGTAATGGCAACCACTGGCCTTGCCTACGTGGATGCGCTCGGCACCGGGGTTGACCAATTCCATGATCTGGGGCGACACCAGACGGTCATAGACGATAGCGTCCGCCTGCTGAATCAGCATCAGGGCCCGCAGCGTCAGCAGGCCAGGATCGCCGGGGCCGGCGCCGACAATGGCGACTTCACCGGGGCGTAGCGGCTGCTCCGCGAGCTGGAATTCCACCAGGCATTTCTTCCTTGGATTGGGGGTCATGGCGCCACTCCTCACAGATTGTGTACCGGAATCTCTGTCACCGGGGCGGCCACACGTCGGGGCGCATCCACCACACCGATTTCCTCGTTAGTCAGGTAACAGCCGGGATCTTCTTCCCAGAAGTCCCTGGAAATGTTGTAGGCCCGCACCCGGGTGTTGCCGTTGCAGATACCGAGGTATTTGCAACCGGCGCAGCGGCCCTTGACGGGTCTTGGGTGTTGGCGGAAACCCTGCATCAGGGGATCCCGGGCTTCGGACCAGATTTTCGAGAACGGGGTTTGCCGGACACTACCCAGGTTGTAATCCCACCAGAAGGTGTCCGGGTGCACGATGCCCAGGTTGTCGATATTGGAAATGTTGACGCCGGAGGAATTGCCGCCCCAGTTGGTCAGGCGCTGCTCCAGGGCCGGTACCTGGTCCGGGTAATGCTCCTTGGCCCATTCAATCAGGAAGGGGCCGTCCGCGTCGTTGTTGCCGGTCACGTATTCCCGTTCGATGCCGCGCTTCAGCTCGTCATGGCAGTGATTGAACAGCAGGGTCATAGCTTCCCGGGTCATGTCATACCAGGCATCGCGCTTGCGGTTGCGGCCGCCCCGGCCGGAATAGTTCAGGTGCGACAGGTAGAACTTGTCGATGTGATGCTCGTCCAGCATGTCAAGCATGGCCGGCAGTTCCGGGTAGTTGTCCTGGGTCAGGGTGAAGCGGAGGCCCACCTTGATACCGGCCTGCTTGCACAGGGCAACGGCGTGCATGGATTCGCGGAAGGCGCCTTTTTTCTGGCGGAAGGCGTCGTGGGTCTCCTCCAGGCCATCGATGCTGATGCCGACGTAGTCGTAGCCCACCTCGGCAATCTTTCCGATGTTGCCTTCGGTGATCAGGGTGCCGTTGGTGGACAGGCCCACATAAAAGCCCATGGACTTGGCCCGATGGGAGATCTCGAAGATGTCCGGGCGCATCAGCGGTTCCCCGCCGGAGAGGATCAGTACCGGCACACCGAAGGCTTTGAGGTCGTCCATGGTGGCATAGACTTCCTCAGTGCTCAGCTCGCCCTTGAAGTCGATATCCGCCGAGATCGAATAACAGTGTTTGCAGGTGAGATTGCAGCGGCGGATCAGGTTCCAGATTACCACCGGGCCGGAGGGCTTCGGAACTGGACGCACCGGCGTCGGATGCATCAGGCTCTTGATGTAGCGGGTCATTCGGAACATGAGGGATCTCCCTGCTTTTTCAGTCGTAAGCCGGTTTTCTTGAGAATCGCCGAGCTGTACAGGATGCTGTGGCCGGAACAGGTGGTTCCCAGCAGGTCTTTGATCTGCCTCGCCTTGTCTTCCACTTCCTGTTGGCTGGTACCGTGGACCATGGCAAACAGGTTATAAGTCCACCAGGGCTGGTGCCTGGGGCGGCGGTAGCAGTGGCTGACAAAGGGCAGTTCACCGACGCGTTGACCCATCGTCGAGACGGCCTTGTCGTCAATATCCCAAACGGTCATGCCGTTAAAGCGGTAACCGAGTTTGTAGTGATCGGGCACCGCGGCCACCCTCCGTAACACGCCGGCTTCCTGCATGCGATGGAAACGGGCCAGGACTTCGTCCGCCGGGATGCCCAGTCGCTCGCCCAGCGTGGCCCAGGGGTCAGAAGTCAACGGCAGGCCCGCCTGGGTGGCCAGGATAAGTTGCCGGTCCTTGGCGCAAAGCTGGTAATTGGTGCCAGTGTCCCGTTCAGACGGGAAAGTGGAGACGGACATGGAACTCCTCCTCCTTGGGCATGTTGTAGACTGGGTAGCCGGTGCGCGCCTCGATCTGTTCGATTACCTCGGCGATGCCTTCCCCGGTCTCGGTTGCCAGAACGAACCACATGTTCAGTTCATGATCCCGGCGATAGTTGTGAGCCACTTCATCCAATGCGTTGACCTGACTGGCGACCCGGTCGAAGTCCGGTTCGGCAACGCGCATCGCCGCGAGCGTCAGGCCGCCGCCCATTTCACCGGCATTGAACATCGGGCCGAAACGGGTAAAGACACGCTCTTCCAGCAGTCTTTCAAGGGTGTCGAGCAGAGCCTGTTCGCTGATTCCGAGTTCTTCGGCCACGGTCATGTACGGATTAGCAACCAGGGGCAGGCCGTGCTGGAGCCGGTTGATCACTGCTTTCTCCTGATCGGTGAACTCCGGCTGCCGTGCCTCTCGTAGCGGGCGCTCAATCGGGACTGACATAACGGCCTCCCCGTTGACGGTAAGCTTTGGTGCTGAACAGCACCGCATGGGGAAAGTCCTGAAGGTGTTTGTCGGCGATGAGACAGTCGATCTGGTCCAACACCTGGTTGCGATTGACGCCATGAATCATGCAGAACAGGTTGTAGGGCCAGTCCGGTAGCCGTCGAGGCCGCTGATAGCAAAGGGTCACGAAAGGAACCCCGGCAATGGCCCGGCCAACCGATGTCACCCAACGATCCGGCACGTTCCAGACCACCATGGCGTTGGCGGTGTAGCCCAGGGTTCGGTGTTTCACTACCAGGCCGAGTCGTTTGATCAGGCCCTGGGCCTGCCACTGGTCTACTGCGGTCATGACTTCCTGTTCCGTCAGGCCGGTCTGCTCGGCGAGGGTCTGCCAGGGTCGGGCGGTCAGGGGCAGCCCATGTTCCAGCCGCTGTCGGAGCCGTAACAGTCCCCAGGCGCTGATCGGCCCCTGGCCGGCCACTTCCGGTACCACCGCCAGGTAATCAATGAACGTGTTCACGGCAACGCCTTCCAGTCGATGTCGAAACCCAGATCGATGTGGTAGCCCTCGACCATGGGCAACCTCAGCATGGGCAGGCGCAGCTGGTGTTCCAGCTCGTCGAGCCGCTCATCCAGAGTGTCTTCATCCGGTGCGGTCATGACGAACCAGAGGTTGTAGGTGTGTTCCCGGGCGTAGTTGTGATTGACCCCGGGGGCACGATTGATGCGGGCAGCCACCAGGTCCATCTGCTCATCTGGCGCTGCCACCGCGGCAAGCAGGCTGGCGCCTGCCCGCCGGTGTTCGAATACCGGTCCGACCCGGCTGATGACCTGATCGGACTGGAGGGTCTGCAAGCGGTTGATAACCTCACCCTCGGAGATACCCAGTTGCCGTGACATCTCCAGGTAGGGACGCTCGCACACCGGGAGATTCCGCTGGTACAGGTTGATCAGTTGCTTGTCAGTACTATCCAGTCTCATTGGTCTGTCCTCCGGGCCGGAAACGGGTCAGTACACGTCGTGCTGGGTGTTGTAAGTGTTGAACTTACCGGTCGGGGTGACCAGGTAGTCGCCCTTAATCACCTTCTTTAGCTTACGTGTCTTGTCGTCAACCACAACAATGGCGGATTTCTTGTCCTGAGTGTTCCAGATAGAGAACCAGACTTCGTCGCCTGCCTTGTTGTATTCCGGTTGAACCACGCGCTTGGGGCCTTCGCCCAAGTCTGCCCATTCAGCAAGCGGCAGCACTTCGTAGCCGGCATCAAAGTCATTGATGTCGAATACGGCTACACTCTGGCTCACCGCTTCGTTCGGGTTCAGTGAGGTGTCTACCCAAAGGTTGTCGGATTTCGGATGGGTCTTCACGAACAGTGAGCCACCACCCTGACCATTAACCGTGCGAACCACTTTCCAGGCTTTGTCCGGATGACCTTCCGGATCGGTACCGATCATCTGGATGGTATGGTCACCCAGGTGAGAGGTCGCCCAGACAGGGCCATGCTCGGGATCCACGAAGTTGGCACCACGACCCGGGTGCGGGATCTGGCCTACGTCGACCAGCGCTTCGAGGTTACGGTCCTGGGCATCAACAACCGCAATCTGGTTGGAGTTGTTGGCCGCAGACATGAAGTAGCGCATGCTGGCGTCCCAGCCACCATCGTGCAGGAATTTGGCTGCATCAATGGAGGTGATGGTCATATTGTCCAGATCTTCATAGTTGGCCAGCATGACCTTGCCGGTTTCCTTGACGTTGATGATGAACTCCGGATGCGCATGGGAAGCGACAATGGCTGCAACCCGCGGCTCGGGATGGTATTCCTGGTCTCCCACGGTCATGCCTCGGGTGCCAACGATTTTCTTCGGCTCAAGGGTGTCGCCATCCATGATTACGAACTGTGGCGGCCAGTAGGTGCCGGCAATGGCGTACTTGTCTTCCCAGCCTTTGTACTTGGAGGTTTCGACAGAACGTGCTTCCATGCCAACCTTGATCTTGGCAACGGTTTGCGGCTCTTCCATCCACAGGTCGATCATGTTGATCAGGGCATCGCGGCCGATAACCATCACGTAACGGCCAGAGGCAGACATTCGGGAGATGTGCACCGCGTAGCCGGTGTCGATGATGTTAACGACTTCCTTGGAGTCACCATCAATCAGTGCAATCTTGCCGGCGTCACGCAGGGTGACACTGAAGATATTCTCCAGATCCAGATCGTTCATCTGCTTGGTCGGGCGATCCTCCGGTGGAACGATTACTTCCCATGTCTCCTTCATGTCAGCCAGACTGAACTCGGGAGGTTGGGGGGGCTCATGCATGATGTACTTGGCCATCAGCTCGACTTCTTCCGGGGTGAGATCACCGGAAGTGCCCCAGTTCGGCATGCCCGCAGGGGAGCCGTAGGTGATAAAGGCCTTCAGATAATCGATGCCCCGCTCCTGCGTGATGTCCGGCGTCAGGGGCTTGCCGGTTGCCCCTTTGCGCAGTACGCCGTGACAACCGGCGCAACGCTGGAAATAGATTTCCTTGGCTTTTTCGAAATCGGTATCGGTCAGGTCGGGTGCTCCGGGGGAGCGGACAACCTTGGCCGAGCCGGGCTCTACGCTACTGGCCGTGCCTTCATAGGCTGTGGATGCTGAATCATCGGGATGTTTCGTGGCATCAGTGGCAGCAAGGGCGCCAAACGACGCAACGGTCACCGCCAGAGCCAGGGGTTTAAAGATTATGCGCGATACTCTCATCAGACTTTCTCCTCGAATTTAAGAGTCCCTTTAGGTTTCGCCTCTTCGGCCTCATGAACATTGATTTAAGTCAGACATATGTCATTTGTCAGCCCTCTACCCAACAGGTGGTATGCCCAATGATTCCTGGCCTTTGCGTGCGCTTTTAATCAATATCAAGGATGAGGTTGTAAGCCGTTGGGACGATGGGCCTGACCTATGTGTGACAATGGGAGCGGGTAAATGGGCAGAAACACAGGCTGGGCGGGAGCGCTGGGGGTCCGGCTGTTTACCTTTCTGTTGTTACCCGCCTTCGCGGCCGGGAGTAGCGGTCGTACCGAGTCGGACCTGACCAACCTGGTACTGCAGGACTGCGGCTCCTGTCATGGCATGACCCTGAAGGGAGGGCTGGGGCCGCCACTGCGCCCGGAGAACCTGGAGCGACTGCCGGCGGAAGCCATTGCGGCGATCATCCGCGAGGGTGTGCCGGACACTGCCATGCCCCCCTGGAAGCCACTTCTGACGCCTGAAGAGATTGACTGGATCAGCCGGCAACTGAAGGCAGGCACCCTGGTTTCACCTCAATAACCCACGTGGAGGTTCACCAAGCAATGGATCATCATCCCGGACACATTTTCCAGCGTCTGCTGCTGGTGCTACTGATGGCAACGCTCTCGGGATGCCAGTTGTTTACGCCGGCCTCGCCCGCCCAGCAACTGATGGGCACTGGCGATCTGGGGTTGATTATCGAGCGGGCGACCGGCTCGGTACTGGTCGTCAATACCAGTCAGCACAATAGGCTCGGGCGGATTGAGGGGCTCGGGGATCTCTCCCACGCCTCGGTGGTGTACTCTCGGGATGGTCGCTATGGCTATGTGTTCGGCCGGGATGGCGGGCTGACCAAGGTAGATTTGCTGACCCGTGCCGTCGTCAACCGCGTAATCCAGTCCGGCAACAGCATTGGTGGCGCCATCTCGCAGGATGGTCGGTTCGTGGCGGTCTCCAACTACGAGCCCGGAGGTGTGAAGGTTTTTGACAGCGAGACCCTGGAGCTGGTGATGGATATTCCGGCCAGCTACGCCGACGCCGAGGGCAAGACGGTACAATCCAAGACCGTGGGGCTGGTGGATGCACCGGGGAACCGGTTTGTGTTCAGCCTGTTTGATGCGGGCGAAATCTGGACCCTGGACATGGCCGATTCCGAGCCCGTGGTTCGCAAGTTCGATGCCGGCAAAGCCCCTTACGATGCACTGATTACCCCGGACGGTCGCCACTACATTGCCGGTCTGTTCGGCGAGGACGGACTGTCCATGCTGGATCTGTGGAATCCGGAGCAGGGGGTAACCGAGATCCTGCCGGATTATGGCAAGGGCGAGCAGAAACTGCCGGTGTACAAGATGCCCCACCTGGAGGGCTGGGCCATCGCCGATGGTCGGGCGTTTTTCCCGGCGGTCGGGCACCACCAGGTGCTTGTGGCGAAGATGGATGACTGGTCACTTTTGGACCGGATTCCCGTGCAGGGTCAGCCGGTGTTTGTGATGGCCAGTCCCGACAACCGGCAGATCTGGGTCAGCTTTGCGCACCCGAAGAATGATGTTATCCAGGTGATCGACAGCCAGAGCCGGAAGATTATCCGGACGCTGGCACCGGGCAAGGCGGTACTGCATATGGAATTCACCCCCAGAGGCGAGGAGGTCTGGGTGTCTGCCCGGGACAGCAATCGGGTGACGGTGTACAGCACCCGGACACTGGAGCCGGTGGCAACGCTTGATGCGGAAAAGCCCAGTGGCATCTTCTTTACCAGCCGGGCCCATGCGCTTGGCCTGTAACCATCATCGGGGCCGGGTTGTCCTGGCACTGGTGTTTGGCATGGCAGTGTCGGGAGGCTCTGGTGCAGCGGGAAATCCGTCGCCGTTGGCAATCAGCATCGAGTCTGTCACGGAGGTGACCGCCGTTGCGCGCCACCGTCTGACCAGTTTTCTGGCGCAGGCCGGCTGTTCGGCGGACGTGCGTTTTGGTGAGTCTGAACAGGATGTCGTGCTTGAGTTCCGGCTCGGTGAGAGCGGGTCCGACAAAGAGCCGGTGCTGATGGCAACCAACCGGAACGGTAATCGGCCCACGCCTGTCTGGGTGACCCGGCGAACGGCGGGGGTAGGTTCAACCGCCGAGCTGGACGGGCGAGACCTGGCGACAGTGGCAGGTCGGGATCCGCTTGGTTCCCGGTTGGCCCTGGCGGCCCTGGCGAAAGTTGGCGTGAAGCCGACACGGCAGCAGCTTTATGAAGCCGGCGACTACAGCTCGGCGCTGGGCCTGTTACTGCACAATAACACCCATGCAGCGGTATCGGAGGCGGGCTTTGTCGAGCCGATGCTGGAGAAAAATGGTCTGGTTGTTACCTGGACCGGCAGGCCCGTTTCCGCGGGCGGATGGTATCGGGGAGCGGGCTGGAACATGTCGGCCCTGCTTTGCGAAGATGCTCTGGCGGGGCTCACCCGAAGTGGTGATCGCCAGATCTTCGCGGTTTTTCCCGAATGGGTTCATGGTTTTAGCAGGCCTGAGCGCCTGGATTCAGAGGAAGGTTCCCAATGACGTTTTATCAACCGGTTGGCAATGAGATCGAACTTTTCCAGGCCGCGGCCGACAACGGCCTGCCTGTATTGATCAAGGGCCCCACCGGCTGCGGAAAAACCCGCTTTGTCCGCTATATGGCGGAGCGGCTGGATCGGCCGGTGTACACCGTAGCTTGTCACGATGACCTGACGGCGGCAGACCTGGTGGGGCGGCATCTGATTGGTCCCGATGGCACCTACTGGCAGGATGGCCCGCTCACACGGGCGGTCCGGGAAGGGGGGATCTGCTACCTGGACGAGGTGGTGGAAGCCCGGAAGGACACCACGGTGGTACTCCACCCGCTGGCCGACGACCGCAGGGAACTACCCATCGAACGCACCGGTGAACTGCTGCAGGCGGCGCCCGGATTCATGCTGGTGGTGTCCTATAACCCGGGGTATCAGAGCCTGCTTAAGGGCATGAAGCCGAGCACCCGGCAGCGCTTCGTGTCGCTGCGGTTCGAGTATCCCTCCGAGGAGACAGAGCAGACCATTGTCGCCGAGGAAGCCGGTTGCGACCGGGATCTTTCCAAGCAGTTGGTGAGTCTGGCGTCGGCATTGAGGAACCTGAAGGATCACGATCTGGAAGAAGCGGCGTCTACGCGCCTGTTGATACACTCGGCGATGATGATCAAGGCAGGCCTGCCACCGCTGGACGCGGTGCGGGCTGGCATGATCGAGCCGTTGTCGGATGATGAAGCCACGGTGGCAGCACTCATGGAGGTGGTGTATGCGGTATTCGGGCGGCCGGGAGAAAGCGGCTAGCGGCGCGGTCGTCCCGGTTATCTGGTATCTGCTGAATCTTTTGGCGATTCCGGTGATCGGGTTTGCTGTGCTGGTGTGGTTGTATCTTCATGGCGAGGGTGACCATCCGCTGCGAAGGGCCCATACCCGGGCGGCACTGGTTATGTCGGTGGTCGGTGCGGTGTTGATCAGTTCCGGCGTGGGCGTGGCCTGGCTGACTCTTGGTAATACCGGGCACTTCTGGAGCTTTGGCTTGGTGTGGGCAATCGTGCTGCATACCGGGTTTGTACTGTGGGGGATGGTGGCGTTGGCGCAGGCGATGGCTGACAAGCGGCCGTTGTTTCCTGCCAGGTGGTTGTAGCCTGAGAGTATGGCGCTTTGCGACTTCTATGATAACTCCGCTACCCGCCCCCAGGTTCCGCCCAGCTCGCGGGTTTACTCCGGGGTCTGATGAAAGCCTTCATCTGACCCCATTTTCACGCCGGAAACACCCCAGATGGGACACTAGCTCGCCGCATGAAACCCGGCGATCACCGCCACCACCACCGGCGCCCAGGCTTGGGCAGCGAGGCGCCAGCCTCGTGGAGCTTTTCGCATTTCCATAAAGTGATCCACCAGCAACATCGCCTTTACGACAATCAGCGCGAACACCAGCCAGGCCAGGAGCTCGGGCCCCAGCCCCGTTTGCAGGGCGATGACTGGCAACGCGGTGCAGACCATCAGGGCCAGGTAAATCGTCAGCATGTCAGTTTCTCCTCACGCCAGCACATAAACCATCGGAAACAGCACCAGCCACACCAGATCTACCATGTGCCAGTAGGAGGCACCGGACTCCATGCCATTCATGTCGGTACCGTCGTAGTCGCCGTTGCCGACTTTCACTGCCAGGACGACCAGGATGATCTGCCCCAGCAGCACATGCATGAAGTGGAAGAAGGTCAGGAAGAAATAAAACATGAAGAAGGTGTCGGTACCCAGGTTATAGCCCTGGCCATACAGGTCGGCGTATTCCCAGAGTTTGCCGATGGTGTAGACGCTGGACACTGCCAGCGCGAGCCAGAGTCGCAGCCGGCTTCCTTGTTCGCTGTGACGGAGCCGGTGCACTGCGGTGGCTACCAGATAGCTGGCGGTGATCAGCGCCACGGTATTGAGCAGGCCAATCCACGGATGCAGCATTTCGCGGCCGGCATGAAAGGTGGCCGGATCAAGACTGCGGGCCACGGTGAACCCGATGAACAGGATGCCGAATACCGCCAGTTCGGCAAAGATGAACATCCACACAGCGATATCACCGGGCAGGTGTCTGGCCTTGGTCGCAGTCAGGTCGTTCATGGTCATCGGGTCAGGTTAAGGTAGAGTTTGGGCAGTTGCAGCGGCAGCTGGGCCGGGTCCCGGATGACCACGTAGTGGTTGCTGCCGAACACATAGGGCAGGTATTCGCTGGCCTCGTCGTCGATGGTGACACAGAACGGGGTCAGACCGGCCTTATGGGCTTCCTGCACCGCCATGCGGGTGTCTTCCACGCCATAACGGCCTTCGTACAGATCCAGATCGTTGGGCTTGCCATCGGTGAGCAGCAGCAGGATCTTCTGATGCTCGGGGCGGGCCTGGAGTAGTCGGGTGGCCTGGCGGATGGCCGTGCCCATGCGGGTGTAGTAACCCGGCTCCAGGGCCTGGATGCGGCCCCGGATGGTGCCGGTATAGGCCTCGTCGAAGCCCTTGAGGTGATGAAAACGCACATGGTCTCGGCGCCGGGAGGAGAAGGCGAACAGGGCGAACGGGTCACGGCTTGCCTGCAGCGCCTCGCTGAGCAGTTGCAGGCCGTCCCGGGCCACGTCGATCACGCGCTGGTGGTTGTTGATATAGGTTTCGGTGGACAGGGATACATCGGCCAGCACCAGGCAGGCCAGGTCCCGTTGGCTCTGCTGGCAGCGCCGGAACAGTTTCTGGTCGATGGCGCCCTGGCGCTGTCGGTTCTGGACCTCCCGCTCCAGGCAGGCATCGAGATCCAGTTCCTCGCCCTCCACCTGGCGCTTCTGCCACTGTTTGAGCGGTTTCAGGGCACTGAATTGCCGTTGCAGGCGCTTGGCGGGTCGCCGCAGCGGTTCAGGCAGCTCTGCCGGCTGGGCATCCCGTGCCAGCATGGGCTGCAGGCAGCAGAATTTCTCCCGGTAACTCTGGCTGCGCCAGTCCCACTCCGGCAGATGAATGCCGGGGCCCAGGCGCAGGTCGTCGTTTTCTTCCGAGGGCAGGTCCAGGTCGAACTTGATGGAGGAAGAGGTTTCGCGACGGTCGTTGGAGACGGAAATCATGTCCATGTCGTCGGCTACGGCCTCGGCATCTTCCTCCTCGGTGTCGTCGCCGGCCCGGTCCACGGGGATGAATTCGGTCCAGGAGAAGAGGCTCTCCAGCCGGAAGATCATCAGTCCCTGGTCCCGGTCGAAACCCTCGACTCGTTCCGCCTGCCGGCGCTTGCGCTTCTTGGTCAGACCGCCGGGGCTGGATTGGGTGTTGTCATCCCCGATCACCTGGCCGTTGGCAGGTCCCTGGTTCAGGGACGGGTAAAGCCACAGAATGACTGGCCAGGGGTCGGTGCCGGCAACCGGAATCCGGTTTACGCTGCCAGGATGAATCAGTGCCTGCCGAATGGCTTCTTCACGGGCCGCTTCGCCCGGCGGTAGCTCTTCCGGGTGAGGGCGCCACTGCAGTGAGTGGCTGACCAGACGCTGATAGATCCGCTCCAGCCCCGGCCAGCGCACCAGAAGGTCGTGGACCATGGCCTGGTTGCCGCTGAACCAGTCAT
This sequence comes from Marinobacter sp., assembly GCF_046484525.1. GTDB lineage: Bacteria > Pseudomonadota > Gammaproteobacteria > Pseudomonadales > Oleiphilaceae > Marinobacter. The sequence goes on along the minus strand of NZ_JAWOIS010000010.1, from coordinate 17,053 downwards.
CTTCCGCCGGCTGCGGTGAAGCAGCCAGTGCCGCCAGCCAAAGGTAGAGGTCGCGGTTCAGGCTTTTTGAAGGAAACAGGGCCACGCGCTCAGGCAGTCGCAGGTTCTGGTCATCGCGCCAGGCCAGTTCGAACTTGCGATGGGTGCCGGCGAGCTTGTGCAGGAACCGCCGGCGCAGCCGAAAATGACGGGGCTCGGCCGTTACCAGACTCAGAGCGGGATCACCGCCCAGGGCCCGGAACAGGATGCCCAGGCTGAGGGCTTCGTCTTTCAGATGGACGGCATGTTCTGGAAACTCCCCCAGGGCCTGGCGAGTGATGTATTCATGCCATTTGTAGCCAACCCATTCTTCCATTGCTTGCTCCTTGTCATCCCCGCTGTCTGGCCGGTTCGCTGTTCAGCTGGTGCACGGGAATCAGCACGGTCTGGCGATTGCGCTCGCCCGGCTCCCAGTGCAGCAGGCTGCCCTCGGGATTGTCTTTCTGCACCTCACGGCAGGCGCTGACGCACTGCAGACACTGGGTGCAGGTGAACTTGGCGCGCTTGTGGCTGCGGGTGGGCAACCGCATCGGGCAGGCTTCGTCACAGGCTTTGGTACAGTCCCGGCACGCCGCGGCGCGGTCGGTATCGAAGGTCACCATGCGCCCCCGGCCATTGGTCATCCAGGCGATGCTCTGGACCACACCGAAGGCGCAGCCATACTTGCAGAACAGGTGCCGGGCAAACAGGAAATCCAGGGTGAATACGGTGCTGGCCACGGCCAGGAACACCGAGGGGTAAAACGCCAATTTGCCGGTCACGAGATCGGTATAAAGCGGGATCGGCGGCAGCAGGTACGAGAGCATCGCTAGTGCCCAGGAGAACCCGATCAGCCCGCACACCAGGATCAGTCCCGCCCAATGGATGATTTTGCCGCGACGGCCTTTCTTCAGGGCTTCCCACAGCGTGGGGCGGCCGGTGATCCGGGTCATCAGATGATTGACGGTTTCCACTACGGAAAAATGTGGGCACAGCCAGCCGCAGTAGATCCGTCCCCATTTCCACGCAACCCACAGTACGAGAGGTACCAGTACGAGGATGGGAAGGATGAACCAGAACAGGATCTGCCCGGCAACATCCGCCGGTGAACTGTGTGCGACCCAGTCCAGATTCAGGTTGAACGAGAGCGGAAACCCGAACAGGATGAAATGGGTCTCGGTCAGGTCGTAACGAAACAGGTTGAGGACCGGTGCAAGCAAGAACAGTGCGAAGAAACCGACCCGGGTAATCAGCCGGTTCCTCTGCAGTGTGTCCTTGGGATTGACGGCTGGTGCTTGCACGGTCGGTATCCGGAATTTGGCGGGGCTGCCGGGCGGCCGGCAACCCCGCTCAGGGGTGGGTTTACGCGTCTTCGGTGGCAGGGCCACGGACTTCTTCAGCCGGGGATGCCTGGCCCTTGATCAAGAAGCTGCCGAAGTACACGATCAGCCCGGCCAGGAAGAAGCAGCCGGCCACGAGGCGCATCCAGTAGAACAGCGAGATGTTGTCCTGGGTGGCCATGAAGGACAGTGCTTCGCCGCTTTCCGGAATCCGTTGCAGCCAGATCTGCAGGATGCCGGCGCCGGTCAGGAACAGGGTGATGAACACCATGGAGATGGTCATCAGCCAGAAACCCCACATCTCAAGCACCTGGGCGGTGTTGCTGTTGCCGTAGGGCCGGCCGCGCATGATCGGCATGGCGTAGGAGATGATGGTAAGGACGATCATCACGTAGGCGCCATAGAAGGCCATGTGGCCGTGGGCAGCGGTAATCTGGCTTCCGTGGGTGTAGTAGTTCACCGGGGCCAGAGTATGAAGGAAGCCCCATACGCCCGCGCCGAGGAATGCCATCACCGCCGTGCCCATGGCCCACAGCATGGCGGCCTTGTTCGGGTGGTTCCGCCGGCGGCGGTTGATCATGTTGAAGGCGAACAGCACCATCATGAAGAATGGCAGCGGTTCCAGGGCGGAGAACACCGAACCCAGCCACAGCCAGTACTCGGGTGGCCCGATCCAGAAGAAGTGGTGCCCGGTACCGATGATGCCGGTAATCAGCGCCATGGCGATGATCACGTACAGCCATTTCTCGATGACTTCCCGGTCAACACCGGTCAGCTTGATCAGCACATAGGCCAGGATGGCGCCCATGATCAGTTCCCAGACGCCCTCAACCCACAGGTGCACCACGAACCACCAGAAGTACTTATCGAGGGTCAGGTTGCCGGGGTTGTAGAAGGAGAACAGCCAAAGCACCGCCAGGCCGATCAGGCCGGTGATCAGCACAATGTTGACGACGGTTTTCCGGCCCTTCAGGGCAGTCATCATGATATTGAACAGAAAGCCGACGACCACGAGCGCTATACCGATCTTGGTAATGGTGGGTTGCTCGAGGAATTCCCGGCCCATGGTTGGCAATAGCTTGTTCATGGTGACATCCGCCAGTGTGGCGTAGTCCACGAACAGGTAGCCGAGGATGGTCAGGGTGCCGGCGACGGCAAATACCCAGAACAGGATCCAGGCCAGTAATGGGCTGTACAGCTCGGTCTGGGCCTCTTCTGGCACCAGGTAGTAGGTGGCGCCCATGAAGCCGAACAGCAGCCAGACGATCAGCAGGTTGGTATGCACCATCCGCGCAACGTTAAAGGGGATTTCCGGGAACAGGAAGTCTCCCACCACGTACTGCAGACCCAACACCAGGCCGAACACGATCTGGCCGGCGAACAGGATCAGGGCAAAGATGAAGTAGGGCATGGCGACCCGTTGGGATTCGTATTTCATGTCGTTTCTGCTCCCTCAGCCTTCAATGTTAGGTGGCCAGCCGTTATCGTCGATCTTGGACGTCCACTCCAGGAACGCCGCCAGATCCTCGATTTCCTGGTCGGTCAGATTGAATTGCGGCATCTGCCGGCGGCCCGGCACGTTAGTAGGCATGGCATTCATCCAGCCGTTCATGTAGGCCTTGAAGACCTCGGAGTCACTGGCGCCCCGGCGGTCGAACACGTTGGCCAGTTCCGGCGCGAAGTAGGCGCCTTCGCCCATCAGGGAATGACAACCAACACAGTTGTTGTTCTCCCAGACATGTTTGCCCCGGACAACCTGCTCAGTGAGCTGGTCCCGGTTATCCCGTTCGGGCATGGCCCGTGATTGAGTGTCAAAAGTCAGGGCCAGGAACAGCAATACGAAGAAGGCACTGCCTCCCAGGTAGATGTTCCTGGCCATGCTTTTGGTAAAGCGCTCGGCCATCGGTCTCTCTCCTTGGTCGTTGTGGAATACCTGACTACAGCACTAGGATATAAAGGTGCATCTTAAATGCTGTTGATGATTATCAAGCATTACTGAATGTCACACTATTGCGCCGGGGAGTTACCTCCGGTGGGGTAGGTGATAGACTTCGCGCGCTGAACTTCAATCCTGTTGTCCGGAGTCCTCGATGGCCGCTGCGCTGGCACTATTCCTGAAGCTGATCCCGCTGTATGTCACGGTTGCCTTGGGGTGGATTGCCGGTCGCTTCCTGGAAGCCAGTGGCAAACATATCGCCGGGATCATGCTCTACATCGTCACGCCGTCGGTGGTGTTTTCCGGGGTGATGGCGGCGCCGCTGTCGCCAGAAGTGATCCTGCTCCCGTTTCTGGTCTTCGCGATATCCTCAGTCCTTGGCATTGCCCAATTGAAGCTGGCGAGGCGGGTGGTTACTGACGGCAGCGCCAGCATCATTCCCCTTTGTGTGGGCTCCGGGAATACCGGTTATTTCGGCGTGCCGGTGGCTCTGCTGCTGTTCGGGGAAGAGGGGCTGGGGCTGTATATCGTGTGTATGCTCGGCACCACGCTGTTTGAGAATTCGGTGGGGTTCTATCTGGCGGCGCGTGGCCGGTATGACCTCAAGGATGCCTTGTGGCGGGTGGTGAAATTGCCTTCGGTGTATGCCTTTCTGGTGGCGGTGGCGCTCAACCTGTCCGGGTTCCGGATTCCGGATATTTTTGTACCGCTGTTCGACAACCTGCGCGGCGCATACAGCATCCTGGGCATGATGATCATTGGTATGAGCATTACCTCGTTCCGGGGACTGGCCGGCAATATCCGTTTCACCGGTCTCGCGTTCTTCGGCAAGTTCGTGGTCTGGCCGCTGGTGGCCATTTTGTTCTGGTGGCTGGATGCCAACATCCTGGGCATCTACGATACCGCCGTGCACCAGGCCATGTTCCTGATCTCTATCACACCGATCGCAGCCAACACCGTAGTGATTGCCACCTTGCTGGATACTGCGCCAAGGCAGGCGGCGGGCACGGTGCTACTGACCACCCTGTTCGCCCTGGCGTTCATCCCGGTTATGATTTCCCTGGCATTCTAGTGTGCGGCGCTTGAGGAGCTGTCGGTCGTGGGTGCCACACCTCGGGCCCTGGCCTCGGCGATATCCTGGCGGGCATGACGAACCACGCTGATGCCGGCGGTTACGGCCAGGCTGCCCATGATGGCGGCAACGATCAGGTCCGGCCAGGCCGTGCCGGTACCGAAGACCCCCACTGCTGCGCCCATGACCGCGATATTGCTGATGGCGTCATTGCGGCTGCACAACCATACCGAGCGCATGTCCGAGTCGCCCTCGCGGAAGCGGAATAGCATGACGGCAACACTGACATTGGCAGCCAGCGCCAGAAGACCCACGGCGCCCATGGTCAGGGGTTCCGGGGTGATCCCGCTCTGCGCCACCCAGATGGCCCGCGCCCAGACCGCGAGGCCAAAGGTGGCCATGGTGAGACCCTTGATCATGGCGGCCCGGCCACGCCAGAGCATGCCCATGGACAGTACGCTCAGGGAAAGGATGTAGTTGGCGCTGTCGCCAAAGAAGTCGATGGCGTCAGCCATTAGTGACACCGAACCGGACTGGATACTGGCAATACCCTCCACCAGGAACATGCCGATGTTCACCCACAGGGCGATCCAGAGCGCCTTGCGGAACCCGGGGGCGGGGGACTTTGGTTCGGGAGCCGAGCAACTGCAGGCCATGGTATCCTCCTATGGTGAGTTACTTGTAGTAAAAACCCTGTAGTTGCTACAGGGTCAACTCCCCGGAGGTGGTGCTTCTGAGAGTCGTCAGTTGTGGCCCTGGCCGTGGGTGCCAGGTACGTGGTTGTGGTCACTGGCCATTCCCAGTTTGTCGAGCTCGGAGGTCAGCCCTCCGAGTATGCCGCATTCGCTGACCGTGCCCCCGTCACTGCAGGCGGCCTGCAGCTTTTCCAGGGTTTGCTCCAGACTTGCCAACTCCTTCAAGCGCTCCCGCACATGATCCAGGTGACGGGCGAGCAGAGCATCCACATCACTGCAGTCCGCCTCGGGTTGTTCCGCCAGACGGATCAATTCGCGGATCTCGTCCTGGGCCATATCGAGGTTGCGACAGCGTTTGATGAACAGCAGCCGGTCCAGATGGGCCTGGCGGTAGCTGCGATAGCCGTTGGCGTCACGGACCGGTTCGGGCAGAAGACCGATTTTCTCGTAATATCGGACGGTCTCCACGGGAATGCTCGCCTGTTTGGCAATGGCTCCGATTCTCAAGGCTCCCCCCTTCAGGATTTGAGTGCCAGAATGCGCCGGGCACCGTTAAGTACGATCAGCCCCACAATGGTGCCCACCACGAGGTCGGGATAGTTGGAGCCAGTCCAGGCCACCAGTGCGCCTGCAACGATGACCCCAAGGTTGATAATCACGTCGTTGGCGGAGAATATCCAGCTGGCTTTCATGTGGGCGCCACCATGCCGGTGCCTGGAGATCAGGATCAGACAGGTGCTGTTGGCCACCAGGGCAATCAGAGCCATCACCATCATCAGCGCCGATTCCGGCTCGCTGCCCAGCAGGAAACGCCGGCCCACTTCCAGCAGTACCCCGAGGGCCAGGATCAATTGCAGAACGCCGGCAACATGGGCCGCGCGCACCTGCATCCGGAGGCTATGGGCAACGGCATACAGTGACAGGCCATAGACGGCAGCGTCGGCGAACATGTCGAGGGAATCCGCAATCAGGGCGGTGGACTGGGCGATCACGCCGATGGTCAGTTCCAGCACGAACATCACCGCGTTGATGGCCAGCAGGATCTTCAGGGTGCCGGATTCTTCGCCGGCACGCGTCGCCGCTGCCGTGGCGGCTTCGATGGCGTCGGGATCCGCCGCGCGTGTCTCCTGCAGGGTTGCCCCCAGGCCCAGGGGCAGCAGCCTGTCGGTCACGGGTTGGGCGTCGCCGTCATGAAGCACCCGGAGCTGGCGGATTTCCAGATCGAATGACAGGCCACCGATCTGCGCACAGCCGTCCAGCGCCATGCGAATCATCCGTTCTTCCGATGGACAGTCCATTTTGGGAATACGATACAGGCTGACCCATTCGCCGGATGTTACGGGCGCCGTGGGTGTTTGGCTCCCGGGATTGTCTGAGTTACAACCGCATTCACCACTTCTGGCTTCATTCATAAACCGAATTGCCCATCCACTTTTTCGGGTTCACGTCCAGGGAATATCGATCAGGGCGCGAAGACCGCCCCGGGCCCCGGTGTCAAAGGTAAGTGTACCACCGTAACGTTCGGTGATTTCCCTGACGATGGCCAGGCCAAGCCCGTGGCCCGGAGTCTGTTCATCCAGCCGAAGCCCACGGACACCGAGAGAAGGCAAGGATTCGGCGTGAACGCCGGGGCCGTCATCCTCGACCCGCATTATCATGCGGCCGTCTTCCTCCAGTAATGAGAGCTCGACGGTCTTCTCCGACCACTTGCCGGCATTATCCAGCAGATTGCCGAGCACTTCGTTCAGATCGTGTTCCTCCAGCGGCCAACGCCGTTCCTCCATCAACTCGGAGGACAATTCGAAGGACTTTTCCGGATACAGCCTGCCCAGCATCCAGAGAAGGTCCCGTGCCTGCTTGACCGGGTAGGCGCTTTTCCCCACCTGAGGGCCGGCAAACCGGCTCCGGCGCATTTCCGCTTCAAGCTGTTTGTCGATATCCCCGAGTCGGGCTGCCATTTCCTGTCTGAGGGGGGCGTTCAGTGGGCGGCTGGTATCTTCCAGTATCTGCCGGGTTGCCGCGATGGGGGTTTTGATGCTGTGTGAGAGATTCGCCAGAGCGTCCCGGGAGCGTTCCAGTCGCTGGTCGAGGGAATCGAGCAATTGGTTGAGCTGTTGCACCAGGGGCTGGAACTCCTCCGGAGCCTGAACGGCAATGCGGGAGATTTCACCATCCTGAAGCCTTTTCAGAGCAGCCTTGAGGGTCACGACGGGCCGCATGGACAGGGTGATGCCCAGCCAGATCAACGCTACGAGCAGCACGATCAGAAGAATGGAGACGATGGCGGTCCACGCATGCAGCTCGGCCTGGCTGCGTTTCAGGGCGCCAAGATCTTCGGACACAATCACGACAATGGGTGTGTCGCCAACCCGGAACGACTCCCTGTAGGCCAGGATACTGGAGGGGCTGTCGGCATTCCCTCTGCTATCGACCTGAGTGGAACCGTCCGACCCGGACTCGAGCAGGGGCATCAGCAGAGGCGTCCAGGGTTCCGGGGAAATGAGGGTGCGGTAGGGAGACTGGATGGCAAAGGCATGGTGAAAGACTTCCTGGAAGTAGTCGCCGGTCTGGAGTGTGTCGATGCGACCGCCAGATTCCCGGATCTGGTGCTCCAGGAACGCCACTTCGTCTTTCAGTCGGCTTTCAACAAATTCCCTTGCCATCCGTTCCAGTAATAGCCCATGCACCAACCACGCAAGGGCCATCAGGCCGATGCCGGCGGGTAGCAGCAGGACGAGCAGGGTGCCCTTTACGGACACCGGCTTTTTAAACAGTGTCATTGAACAGATAACCCTGGCCCCTTCGTGTTGCGATGGTCTCCGGCCCCACCAGTTTTCTCAGGCGCCGTATGTAAGCCTCAATCACATTCTCGCTGGGACTGTCGTTAAGGTTGTAGAGTTGCTCCATCAACTGTTCCTTGGAGAAGACATGCCGGGGACGACTCATCAGGCAGCGGAGCAGCCGGAACTCGGTGCCGGTCAGGGTATGCTCGGTGCCATCGGCCAGTTTCAGGCTCTGGCGGTTCTCGTCCAGCTCGAACCGGCCCGCTTTCACCACCGAGTGAACCCGGCCTTCACTGCGCCGGACAATGGCGTTGAGGCGGGCGATCAGCTCTTCGGTCTGGAACGGCTTGGCCAGGTAATCGTCCGCCCCGGCTTTCAGGCCATTCACCTTGTCCTGCCAGTCGCCTCGGGCAGTCAGAATCAGGACCGGTATGTTGACCTGGTTCGCCCGCCACTTTCTCAAGACATCCAGACCGCTCCCGTCGGGCAACCCAAGATCCAGAACCACCGCCCGGTAGTCTTCTTGCTCTCCCAGTATGACAGCCTCCCGGGCCATCGAGGTGGTATCCACACTGAAGCCCGCTTTCTCAAGCTGGCGGGCCAGGCCATCGGCCAGCAAGCGGTCATCTTCAACAAGCAGTAGGCGCATGGTTCTGTTCCTTATCGGCGTCTCGACCGCCGCGTCAGTGTCACTGATTCACCTGAATCAAGCCTGAACTCTAAATTGTTAGTCATTTTCAGAAAGGATTCAGGTTAGTGCGAGATGGTATCAATCGTTTCTTGGCATTGCTCAAGTTTCAGAGCGAGCCGACCCGCGTTCCAACGCACAGTATTTCACAGGAGAAGATGGGATGAATGCATCAAAGCTTTTTGTTGCCGCTGTGGCCATGCCCTTGACCGCAACTACGTTTGCTGCGGGCAGCCACGGTGATGGTCACGGCAGTGACATTGGTGAGCCCGGACATGCCAGCGATGTCTCCCGCACCATTGAGGTGCAAATGTATGACAACTACTACGAGCCGGAAGCGATTGAGGTAGTTCGTGGTGAGACCGTGCGGTTCGTGGTCGAGAACAAGGGCAGACTGGTGCATGAGTTCAATATCGGCACCCCCGACACGCACGAAGCCCATCGGGACGAAATGAAAATGATGGTCGAGCACGGTGTCATTCAGGGTGGCAAGCTCAATGAGGACATGATGAATATGGAAATGGGAAACGGCCATAGCATGAAGCATGACGATCCCAACAGCGTGCTGCTCGAGCCGGGCCAGAAGAAGGAAATCGTGTGGACGTTCAGCAGCAAGACCAGCATGGAGTTCGCCTGCAATATCCCGGGCCACTACCAGTCCGGGATGTACGGTGACGTGAACGTCGAGTCGCCCGCCGACACCCAGGCCAGTGCAGACTGATCCCGCCCGAGGCCGAGTTTAGAAGGGAGCACCACCTTCCCGGTGCTCCCGGTGCAGTATTCAGGAGTAACCAACACATGAAAAAAGCCCTTATGGCAGGGGCCCTCGGGCTCCTTATGCCCGTGATGGCGGCTGCCGGTGAATACGACATCACCGTGGACCGCGTGATGATTGACACCGGTGACTTTGTGAAAGAAGGCATCGGCTACAACGGTGCGTCTCCCGGGCCGGTACTCAGGTTCAAGGAAGGTGAAACGGTAACGATCAATGTAACCAATAATCTGGACGAGCCCACGTCCATTCACTGGCACGGACTGATTCTCCCGTTCGAGCAGGACGGGGTACCGGGCATCAGCTTCGACGGTATTCCTGCCGGCGAGACGTTTACCTACGAGTTTCCCATTGTCCAGAGCGGCACCTACTGGTTCCACAGTCATTCCGGCTTTCAGGAGCCCAATGGCGCCTATGGTGCGATCGTGATTGAACCGGAGGGTCGCGAGCCGTTCCGTTACGACCGGGAGTATGTGGTCCAACTCACCGACAAACACCCGCACGATGCGAACCGGGTCATGCGCAATCTGAAAATGATGCCGGATTACTACAACCGTCAGCAGCAGACCGTGGGGGATTTCTTTGCCGATATCTCGAAGCACGGTTTCATGACCACCCTCCAGGACCGTTTGGCCTGGGGCGACATGCGCATGATGAAGGCTGATGTGGAAGACGTTCAGGGCTTTACCGGGCTGATCAACGGCAAGGGCCCCGGACAGAACTGGACAGGGCTGTTCGAGCCGGGCGAACGCATCCGCCTTCGATTCATCAATTCGTCCGCCATGGCGTACTTCGATATCCGGATTCCGGGTCTGGAGATGACCGTGGTGCAGGCCGATGGCAATAACGTGCAGCCGGTCTCTGTGGACGAGTTCCGCATCGGTGTGGCGGAAACCTACGATGTCATCGTTCGGCCGAAGACCGCCGAGGCCTTTACCATCTTTGCCGAGTCCATGGGCCGGTCGGGGTATGCCCGGGCAACACTGGCGCCTGAGGAAGGCATGGAAGGGCCCATTCCCCAACTTCGGGATGCGCCGCTGCTGACCATGGCGGATATGGGCGGCATGCACGGTATGGGCGATGGCGAAAAGGTGACCGGCGACGGTGCGGCGGAAATGGATCATGGCAACATGAGTCAGGGTTCAGTGGGACAGGGCAGTATGGACGAACATTCTGGCATGGCCGGTAACGCTGGGACTTCGATGGCGGGCATGGATCACTCGGGCATGGATCACGGTGCCATGATCATGGCCGAGGGTGGTGCCAGCGATCCCTTCTACGCCGAAGGCAGTGGTCTGGTCCCCGTGGCGGCAAGTGGCGGCAAGTTTCTGTCCTACGCCGACCTGCGGGCCCAGAAGCCAATGTACGAGGATCGCGAACCCACCCGGGAGGTGGAGTTACGTCTGACCGGTAACATGGAGCGTTATACCTGGAGCATTGATGGCGTCAAGTATGAGGACGCGGAACCCTTGAAGCTTCAGTACGGTGAGCGGGTCCGGTTCAAGTTTGTGAATGAAACCATGATGACGCACCCGATGCATCTGCATGGCATGTGGTCGATTCTCGATGTGGGGGCCGGGGAGTGGAACCCGGTGAAACACACTGTCAGCGTTCAACCCGGCACGACGGTTTATATGGAGACCGAGGTGGACGCGCCGGGTCAGTGGGCTTTCCATTGTCACCTCTCCTACCATGCCGCGTCCGGGATGTTCCGTAAGGTCGTGGTCGAAGGCGGTCCGGATCAGGGCAGCACCGCCGGGGTAGAGGTTGTAAAGGATGGAGGTGACGCATGAGGACTCTGACCCTGTCTGCATTGGCGCTGGCGCTGAGTTTGCCTTCGTTACCCGCATTGGGCAGCGATATGCCGCAGGATAACTCTGGCCGAAAGGAGGCGCTGGCTCTCTGGGGTGTTCAATTCGAGGAACTGGAGTACCGTTACAGCGACGATGACGAGGAATTGGGAGTCTGGAACGGCGATGCCTTTTACGGCACCGACGATCTCAAGTTCCGCTGGCTGACCAAGGGCGAGTATGCCATCGAAGAAGAGGCCTACGAGAAGCTGGAAAACCAGCTGCTCCTTCAGGCGCCGGTTTCCGATTTCTTCGATGCCAAGGCCGGTGTCCGCTTCGATACCCCGGAAGGACCGGACCGCACCTACGCCGTGCTGGGGCTGGCCGGCCTGGCACCGCACTGGTTTGAAGTGGATGCCAGCCTGTATGTGAGTGACGAGGGCGACACCTCGGCCGAGTTCGATGCAGAGTATGAGCTGCTCTTCACCAATCACCTGATTCTGTCCGCTGCCCTGGATGCCACGGTCGCGTTCAGCGAGGACCGTGAAATTGGTGTTGGCAAGGGGCTGGTTTCCACAGAAACCGGGCTCAGGTTGAGCTATGACCTGGTTGACCGTTCCTTCTCACCCTATGTAGGCGTCGTCCACGAGCGTAAGTATGGCGATACCGCCGACTTCGCGAAAGCCGAGGGCGGAGGCACCGAGGACTGGTTTGCCGTTATCGGAGCCAGGGTTTCGTTCTGAGTCCGTCTCTGACACTCCAACGAACGGGCCGCGGGTAGCCGCCCGGCCCGTTTTTTGTTACTGCCCGATTGATGTGGGTCAATGGAGGGCGGTTGGGGCCGCGGATTTTCAGCCGCAATTCAGCTTCGGATGTTGTGATTGGAGTGTAAAGCAAACAGGTCGGGAGGTGACAGCCATGACCAAAGCTAACAAAGTAACCAGCCAGAGCCCCTTTCTTCTCCGCAGGAAGCTGATCGTTGAGGGGCTGGGTGAAAGTCAGTGGGAGGATTTCATTCACGAACTGAATCACCACCCCTGCGTGGACTTTGCCGAGCACAAGCCGGGCGATCGTCTGTCCGTGGCCTATGACGGGACTCATTGGTCGATCGATGAATTGCTGGAGCTGATCGCCGGTTACGGGGGGCGGCTTTTACCCGGTTGGTGGACGCGCAGGAAACTGGCCTGGTACCGGTTCACCGATGACAATGTCCGGGCCAATGCCAACCATGAGCCGTTTTGTTGTTCAAAAATCCCTCCTATGAAGCGCAAATAGAAACGCAAATAACAGGAGGCTCAATGGGCAGTGAACAGGACAGAACCACCTACTATCAGGAGGGCAGTCTCACCCTTCCAGGCACCGTGATGCTGGGGACCGGTGTGATGATTGGCGCCGGTATCTTCGCACTGACCGGCCAGATGGCACAGATGACCGGTGTGCTGTTCCCGCTGGCGTTCCTGGCCGCTGCGGTCATCGTGGCCTTTAGCGCGTATTCCTATATCAAGATTTCCAATGCCTGGCCTTCCGCCGGAGGTATCGGGATGTATCTGCACAAGGCCTACGGAAACCGTTTACCGACGGCATTCAACGCCTTGCTGATGTATTTCTCGATGGTGATCGCCCAGAGTTTTCTGGCCCGAACATTCGGTTCCTACACCATGCAGCTGTTTGGTGGCGACGAAAGTGGGCGCATGGTACCGGTACTTGGCGTATCACTGATCCTGGTCGCTTTTCTGATCAACCTGCTCGGAAACCGGATGATCCAGGGCGTGGCCTCTTTCATCGGTATCCTCAAGATCGGCGGGATACTGATTTTCGGGCTGGTGGGGGTCTGGATCGCAGACAGCATTTCGGTGGATTTCTCGACGCCGGGAGAAGCGGGAACGGCTGGTAATTTCCTGGGCGCCACCGCGCTCGGGATACTGGCCTTCAAGGGCTTCACCACCATCACCAACAGTGGCTCCGAGGTGAAAGATCCGCACCGAAACGTAGGGCGCGCGATCGTGATTTCCATTGCAGCCTGTGTGGTGATCTACACCCTGGTGGGCTTTGCCGTTGCCAGCAACCTTTCACTGTCTGAAATCATTAAGACCCGGGACTACTCCCTTGCCGCTGCCGCGCGTCCGGCATTGGGGGAGTATGGCGTCTGGTTCACGGTGGCCATCGCCATGATGGCCACGGCCGGGGGCATTCTGGCCAGTATTTTCGCCGTCTCGCGCATGTTGGCCATGCTGACAGAGATGAAACTGGTGCCCCACAGCCATTTCGGCATGCCGGGAACCATCCAGAAGCACACGCTGGTCTACACTGTGGTTCTGGGGCTGGTCCTTACGGCCTTTTTTGACCTTTCCCGTATTGCTGCCCTGGGGATCGTGTTCTATCTGGTCATGGACATTGCTATCCACTGGGGTGTGCTTCGCTATTTGCGGGAAGATGTAAAGGCAAATGCCTGGGTGCCGGTGACCGCGATTGTTCTGGATATGCTGGCATTGGGTGGTTTTGTCTGGGTGAAGCTGAACACGGACCCCTTCGTTATCGGTGTGGCCGTGGCAACGATGGTTGTGATCGCCATTGCCGAACAGGTCTTCCTGACAAGGTTCGCGCGCACCCGGGAACCTGAGCATGAGGGAACCCACGCGCATCATCGCCAGTAATACGTTATCGACCGGGAGAGCAGTGCCATGATGGGAAATGGAGCGTTTGGTAATACCATGTTTTATAACACGATGTGGGCAGGACACTGGCTGTGGATGCTGGTGATCGCCATCGTGGTCGTCATACCGGCATGGCGTATTTGCCAGCGAACCGGGTATCCGGGCTGGATGGGGCTTTTGATTCTGATTCCAGTAATTAATCTGTTCCTGCTTTACTTCCTTGCATTTTCTGAATGGCCCGCGGATAAACGAGGAGGGTCGGATGTCTGAGCACCAGCACGCTCATCATGCTGAACAGGGTGAAGGAGAAACCGGCCAGCACCTCGCCAAGGATCCGGTTTGCGGAATGTCTGTAGACCCCCACAAGGCCGAGCATCGCAGTCAGTACAGCGGAAAAACCTGGTATTTCTGCTCCGAAGGTTGTCTGTCGAAGTTCGAAGAGGAGCCGGGCCGTTATCTCGGTGATGAGCAGAAACGGGAGGAGCCTGTAGCTCCGGGCACCCTATACACCTGCCCCATGCACCCCGAAATCCGGCAGGAAGGTCCGGGGGATTGTCCCATCTGTGGCATGGCTCTGGAGCCCGAGCAGGTGAGTCTCGATGAAGGGCCGTCAGAAGAGCTCCGGGACATGACCCGGCGGTTCTGGATCGGCCTGGTACTTACCCTGCCGGTGTTGGTGCTGGAAATGGGCGGACACCTGACCGGCCTTGACCATATGGTGGCCGCGCAGACCTCCAACTGGATCCAGCTGCTACTGGCCACGCCAGTCGTTCTCTGGTGTGGCTGGCCGTTTTTTGTCCGGGGCTGGAGGTCCGTGGTCAGCCGTAACCTGAATATGTTCACGCTCATTGCTATTGGTACCGGGGTGGCTTTGATCTATAGCCTGGTGGCGACTCTGGCCCCCCAGACTTTCCCGGATGCGTTTCGGCAGGCTGATGGCTCGGTGGCCGTGTATTTCGAGGCGGCAGCGGTCATTGTGGTACTGGTGCTGCTTGGGCAAGTGCTCGAGTTGCGGGCCAGGGAAAAAACGTCCGGCGCCATCAGGGCCTTGCTTGATCTGGCCCCCGCGACGGCGAGGAAGCTGGATGATAACGGCGGCGAGTCCGACGTGTCACTGGATCAGGTCAAGGTTGGCGACCGCTTGCGGGTGCGTCCGGGGGATAAGGTGCCGCTGGACGGCGAGGTGCTTGAGGGCAGTTCGAACGTGGATGAGTCCATGGTGACCGGTGAGCCTCTGGCGGTCAGCAAGAAATCCGGTGATCAGGTGATCGGCGGCAGCATTAATCAGCAGGGCAGCTTTATCATGAGGGCGGATAAAGTGGGTCGGGATACCATGCTGTCCCAGATAGTGCAGATGGTAGCGAGTGCCCAGCGCAGTCGGGCACCCATTCAGGGGCTGGCAGACAAGGTGGCCGGTTACTTTGTGCCGGCTGTGATCCTGATCGCCATAATTGCATTTATCGCGTGGTCGTACTTCGGGCCAACACCGCCCATGGCCTTCGGTCTGATCGCTGCGGTAAGCGTGCTGATTATCGCGTGCCCTTGTGCTCTGGGCCTGGCAACGCCCATGTCGATCATGGTTGGTGTCGGGCGGGGCGCCCAATCCGGTGTGCTGATCCGCGATGCGGAAGCGCTGGAGCGGATGGAAAAGGTGGATACCGTGGTGGTGGATAAGACCGGCACCCTGACCGAGGGCAAACCTCAGGTAACCCGGCTGGTTCCCGCCAAGACGTTCAGCGAGGACGAATTGATGCGATTTGCCGGTGGCCTGGAGAAGGGCAGTGAGCATCCGCTGGCTCACGCCATCCTCGAGAAGGCCACCGCAATGGGTCTCGAGCTGCCGGACGCCGAGGGCTTCGATTCTCCGAATGGCAAAGGCGTAACCGGCAAGATCGAAGGAAGGCAGGTACTGATCGGCAACCGACTGTTACTGGAATCCGAAAACGTCGATACTGCTGATTTTGAAACGGAGGCGGATCAGCTTCGCAAGGATGGGGCCACGGTGATCTTCGCGGCTGTGGATGGTGCAGTTGCCGGCCTGCTTGCCATTGCCGATCCGGTTAAAGAAACCACTGAAGCCGCCATTTCCGCCCTGCAGAAAGACGGCATCCGGGTGGTCATGCTGACCGGCGATAACCGCACATCGGCCGAAGCAGTTGCCCGCATACTGCATATCGATGAAGTGGAAGCGGAAGTGCTTCCGGAAGACAAGGGCAAGATTGTTCAGCGCCTGAAGGACGAAGGCCGCATTGTGGTGATGGCGGGGGACGGCGTGAACGATGCGCCAGCACTAGCCACAGCGGATGTCGGGGTGGCCATGGGGACCGGAACCGATGTCGCCATCGAGAGTGCCGGTATTACATTGTTGCGAGGCGATCTGATGGGTATTGTGGAAGCGCGCCGGTTGTCTTTGGCGACCATGCGCAACATCCGGCAGAACCTGTTTTTTGCCTTTATCTACAACTCTGCCGGAGTCCCGATCGCCGCCGGGGTTTTATATCCGTTTGCGGGAATTCTGTTGTCGCCGATCTTCGCAGCGGCGGCGATGTCGCTGTCTTCAGTCAGCGTGATTGTCAACGCACTGCGTCTGCGAGTGGTCAAGCTGGAACCGAACCATTAAACTTTTGCTTCACAGGAGATAACCATGTCATACACGATCAACCGTCTCATCAGAAATGTGGATTTTGAGGACGTGGACCAGAGAGCGCGCCAGGCCCTGGGCGACCACGGCTTCGGCGTGCTGACCGAGATCGACGTCAAAGCCACCATGAAGAAAAAGCTCGACAAGGATATGTCCGCCTACCGGATTCTGGGGGCCTGTAATCCCGGTATGGCCTGGGAAGCCATCGGCCTGGAACCTCGCGTCGGGGCCATGCTGCCGTGTAATGTGATTCTCAGGGAAGTCTCGGACGGCGTGGAGGTCAGTGCCATCGATCCTGTGGCATCCATGACGGCTATTGATAATGACGAGCTCAAACAGGTTGCGGGGAAAGTTCGTGACATGCTGTCTGAGGTTGTCGAGGCGATCTGACCAACTCAGCACGATGAGTAATCTGTTACCGATCTGAAGCTACCAAACCCTCCCGGCATATAAAGCCGGGAGGGTTTCCATCAGCTAGTGTCCCGTCTGGTTAATTCGCTGACCTACTGCGTGGCGCTGGGGACCCTGGCCAAGGCGCCAGTGCGCAGGTGTGGTGGTTCCACATCAAGTGCTGGCAACACCGGTCAGGGGCCCCAGCGCCGCGCCCTTCGGGAGCCACTGAGAGCCTTGATAGCTGCGTTGCGCTGACTCGATTTGGAACCAC
>NZ_JAWOIS010000063.1:0-107407 GCF_046484525.1 Marinobacter sp. | reverse complement strand
GTGCGTGACAGGAACCACAGATAATCCTTGTCATATCCGGTCACGTAGGCGTAGGAGTAGTCTTCCTTATCCAGCTCGAAGACCACATAGGAAGCGTAGAAGGGTCCGAAGAAAGACACTTTCAGATGACCCGTGTTTTCTCCCTCTACAAACACCGCCCGGCCATCCGCTTCCTTCCATTTGCCGGCCTCGGCATCGTATCCCCGGTTGATAACCTCGATACTGCCATCGTCATTGAGGCTGTACCGGGCACTGACGTTATTCAGGCCCTCCTCGAATGAGTGATCCAGCCGGGCGATTTCATACCAGGTGCCCAGATAGCGCCGGGTGTCGAACCCGGTCACCGGCTCAATACCCTCGGGTACGCCGGTGCAACCGGCCAGTGCCAAAGCCGTGATTCCGGCCAGAATTGTTCTCATGGTCCCTCTCCTGTTCCGTGGATTTGAATGTAACTACGCTCAAGACCTCAGGCGGTTTTCTCCGGATGGTATGCAATTTCCAGTATAATCCCGAGAATTATCAGCCCCGTTCAGAGCCCTGGCTTACACCATGCGAACCACCGTCGACCTTACTCTTGACCAGGACCAGACCGCCGTAGATGCACTTGCGGAAGCCTCAGGTTTGCCCAAACAGCGCATCAAGGATGCCATGGCGAAGGGAGCCTGCTGGTGGACGGTCAAGGGCAAGCAGGTTCGCCTGCGAAAGGCCAAGCGGGATGTGAACGCGGGCACACGATTGCAACTGTTCTACCATGACGCCGTCCTGGGGCGAAAACCGGAGCCGGCGGAGCTTCTGGAGGACTTCGGCCGTTACTCGGTGTGGTTCAAACCCCATGGCATGCTGGCCCAGGGCTCCCAGTGGGGAGACCACTGCAGCCTGTTGCGGTGGGCGGAGGTATCATTGAAAAAGCCCTGCTTCCTGATTCACCGTCTGGATGCAGACGCAGCCGGATTGATGCTGATAGCCCATGATGCCAAGGCCGCCGGGGCATTATCACAGTTATTCTCGGGGAGATCGGTTACCAAGGTGTATCAGGCACGGGTGACGGGATTACTGGAGGCCAAAGACCGAATCATCGACGCACCCGTGGAAGGAAAATCGTCCACCAGCCACATCACTACTCTGGCACTGGATGAGCAACAACAGAGCACGTTGCTCAGGGTCCGGATCGAAACCGGCCGCAAGCATCAGATCCGCCGCCACCTGGCCGGCATCGGCCACCCTATCGTGGGTGACCGGCTCTATGGCAACGCCGACCCACTTCCCCTACAGCTGCTCGCCTGGCTTCTGGAATTCGAGTGCCCGATTTTCCGACGCCCTGTCAAACTGGAACTGCCAGGACGGCTCAACACGCTGAACCAGTTGCCCAAATAGCAAAAAGCCGGCAATGGAGCCGGTCTTCGGTATCTCTGGCGAACTCAGACCTTGTAAAAATCCCGATACCAGTCCACGAAGTTGGCAATGCCCTTCTCCACGGTGGTCGAGGGTTTATAACCCACATCTTCGATGAGGTCGTCGACATTGGCGTAAGTAGCGGGCACATCACCCGGCTGCAAGGGCAGCAGGTTTTTCTCCGCCTTTTTGCCAATGCGCTCTTCAATGATCTCGATAAAACGGGACAGCTCTACCGGATTGTTGCTGCCGATGTTGTAGAGCCGGTAAGGCGCCTTGCTGGTGCCCGGATCCGGGCGCTCGCCGCGCCAGTCTGTGTTGGGCTCGGCGACGTGGTCCAGGGTTCGGATCACGCCTTCGACGATGTCATCAATATACGTGAAATCCCGGCGGTGGTGGCCATGGTTGAATACATCGATCGGTTCACCGGCGAGGATCTTCCTGGTGAAGATGAACAGCGCCATATCCGGCCGGCCCCAGGGACCATAAACGGTGAAGAACCGCAGGCCGGTGGTGGGCAGGTTATACAGATGACTGTAGGTATGGGCCATCAGCTCGTTGGCCTTCTTGGAGGCAGCATACAGGCTCAGGGGGTGGTCGACGTTGTCGTGTACCGAGAACGGCATCGTCTCATTGGCACCGTATACCGAACTACTGGAAGCGTAGACCAGATGCTTCACATCGTTATGACGACAGCCTTCAAGGATGTTCATGAAGCCAACGAGGTTGGCATCCACGTAGGCATGGGGGTTCTCGATGGAGTAACGAACCCCGGCCTGGGCCGCCAGGTGCACCACTCTTTCGGGCTTGTGCTCACGGAAAAGGGCTTCCATGGCAGCGCGATCGGCAACGTCCTGACGGATCTCGGTGAAGCCTGGCTTGCAGGTAAGCCGCTCCAGACGCGCTTCCTTCAGGTTCACATCGTAGTAGTCATTGACGTTATCAACTCCGATCACTTCGTCACCACGATCCAGCAGGCGGTGCGCCAGGTGTGAGCCGATGAATCCAGCGGTTCCCGTAACGAGAATTTTCAAGGCCTAGTCTCCATAAAACGTTCATGTCCTGAGCTGCCAAGTTTACCGAATCGGCCGTTCCGGCAACACCACAAAAAAAAGAGCGCCGCAGCGCTCTTTTCAGCCATTTTGCCGGTAACCGATCAGAACGTCAGACCGACACTGGCAAAAGGACCGGACAGCTCGACATCCATTTTGTCATCTTCATCTTCATAGTCGATAGACATCTGACGGTAGCCGGCACGCAGCTGCAACAGCGACAGTTCGTACTGACCGTAGACATTGAAGTCGTGCAAGGAGTCGCCGTCGAAGCTGATCAGGTTGCCCTCGCCTCCCACAGAGACACCGGTAAGAGGCAGGTCGAAGCGGGCAGCTGCGTACCCCATCGGGATTACGCCTTCAACAGTGGTTTTGCTGACCGGATAAAGACCATCTTTATCACGAACAACGAGCTCACCATCCAGCTTGCGGGCGGTCAGGCCGAGATCCAGGTTGACCCAGTTGTCCAGCACTTCGTAATAAAAGGTTGCGTCCAGTTGATCCAGGTCCAGCTCGGAGCTGACGTCTGCACCGATGGGAATCTGATCAAACTGTTCCAGCCTGATCTGACCACTGCCATTCTGGGAGATGCTGGTATAGTTCACCCGCACATTGGGCAGCACCGGTACCGGATGCTCAAGATAGGCGGTGAAATTGGCATTGCTGTCGCTGTCGAGGTTCAGATCGTTCTCGATATCAACGGCAGACCCCTTGTTAACCACCTTACCGGTAAGGTCGGAGTCCCAGTAGCTGATATTCGCACCAACGCCGACGACATCTGCATTGGCCAGCGGCGCGGCCAAGGCCACGGTACCGCCTATTGCAAGGATCAGTTTACGCATAAGATAACCTTCTGATGGTTTTTGTATTGATTGCGATTCAGTCGAACTGGATGCCGAGGCGGTGACCCACTTCTTCATAGGTCTCGATCACCTCCCCGAGCCCCTGGCGGAACCGGTCCTTGTCCATCTTCTTGCGGGTTTCCTTGTCCCAGATGCGGCAGCCGTCAGGGCTGAATTCGTCGCCGAGGACGATCTCGCCTCCGCTGCGGCCGAATTCCAGCTTGTAATCCACCAGTAACATACCAGCGTTATTGAACAGTTTCTCGAGCACGTCATTGACCTTGTAGGTCAGTTCCTTCATTCGCGCGAGCTCCTCTGCGGTCGCCCAGCCGAAGGTCTCGGCGAGGGATTCGTTGACCATGGGATCGTGCAGCTCGTCGTTCTTCAGGAACAGTTCGAAGGTCGGCGGATTCAGCTCTTGGCCTTCTTCCACGCCCAGCCGGCGGCACAGGCTGCCAGCAGAAATGTTCCGTACCACGCACTCCACCGGAATCATATCCAGTTTCTTGACCAGGGATTCGGTGTCCGAAAGCAGCCCCTCGAAGTGGGTGGGGATGCCCGCCGCTTCGAGTTTCTCCATGATGAAGGCATTGAACTTGTTGTTAACCATGCCTTTGCGGTTAAGCTGCTCTTTCTTCTGGCCATCAAACGCCGAGGTGTCGTCCCGGAAGACCATCACGAAACGCTCGGGGTCGTCGGTGCGGTATACGGATTTGGCCTTGCCTGCGTAGAGTTCTTCGCGCTTTTCCATTGAAATCTCCGGAGGGGATGCACCGGGCACCCCCATTCAATCAGTAAAGGTATTCAAAGAGTCGGTTGAGCAGATCAGATGCCGTGTGCTCGCCGTCATAGCTCTCAAGCCGCTCAGCCTCAATAAATACCGCGCCGTCGCGCTCTTCCAGGGTCACGGTATGGGTATGCCGTGGTTTTTCCTGATCACTGAACCAGTCAAACCAGCCTGATTCCTTCTCATCCTCTGTGCGGAAGCCGACATAAAGCCAGCCTGCACTCCGGTTCAGGTCGATAACCGGGATTTTGGCTTCTTCCAGGGCACGATTGGCTTCTGCCCAGGAGCGGCCATAATCCAGGTCCATCCGGAT
Source organism: Marinobacter sp. (assembly GCF_046484525.1). Taxonomy (GTDB): domain Bacteria; phylum Pseudomonadota; class Gammaproteobacteria; order Pseudomonadales; family Oleiphilaceae; genus Marinobacter. The sequence continues at coordinate 103,021 of NZ_JAWOIS010000063.1, read as the reverse complement.
GGCGACGGCTTGCTCGTTCTCGGATTGCAGATTCACGAGCGGGTCACTGGTCATGTCCGACGCCGCTCTGGAGAACGATTTGCTCTCCTCCCTGGCTTTCAGGAACGTTCCGAGATCGGCAAGCAGTTCCTTTTGCAGGGCCACGGCCTCAGCCGGGGGATTCGTAATCCCCTGCCAGGGCAGCAGCTCTCCCGGCCGGTCGGAGCGCTCTACCCGGCGCACCTGGATTTCAGTCGTCTTGCGGCGGATACCCGGTGCCATGCGCATCTGGACGATGGTCATCGGTTCGTCAGTCGATGCCTGGTTGGTCAGGCCTACCAGCTGCCGCGCCTGCTTGCTGAAATTGGCCACCTCACTCTGCAACAGGCCCAATTGGGGGCTGTCGTAGGCAACACCCAGACCCCGCTCATTCATGTAAGCGGCAGCCTGTGGCCAGAGCCGCCCGGGAACGTCATTCACCAGCAGCCAGATGCGGCCATCAAGCTCCTCGATCACGTAGTTTTCCTGGAGGATCTCGGAGGTCATATCCGGCGGCTGGGGAATATCGGACGGATACATCTTCCCGGACTCGGCGGTATTGATCTCGCGGATCGGCATGACCTGGCTGAAGCGGGACTTATCCGCGCTTTCAGGAAGTTCCAGCGGAGTGCCTTCTTTGGCATCAACGTACCGCTCGGAACGGTCTACCAGCAGGCTGCAGCCTGTGACTGTTGCCAACAGCAACAGCCCGGACGCAGCAAGGATCGATCTGTAAAAATGGGGGGAACGGGTTCCTGAAAGAACCTGCATCGGGCTACTCCGGTTCAGGGACGATTTCAGCAAGCTCAGAGCACGCCTGAGGCTTTCAGGGCTTCTTCCACTTCCGCGTGGAACTTCTCGCTCAACGGTGTCAGCGGCAGACGGATACCCGCGCTGATCATCCCCATGCGATGCAGTGCCCATTTTACCGGAATCGGATTGGCTTCAAGGAACAACTTGCGGTTCAGCGGCATCAGCAGCTCGTTCAACCGTTCGGTTTCTTCCCGATTACCGGCAATAGCTGCCTCGCACAGCTGCGCCATGGATTTCGGTGCCACGTTCGCTGTCACCGAGACATTGCCCTTGCCGCCAGCCAGCATCAGCTCGGCAGCGGTGGCATCGTCCCCGGAATAGACCGCGAGACGACCTTCGAGCGCCTTGATCAATTCAGCGCCACGGGGAATGTTGCCGGTAGCATCCTTGATAGCCACAATGTTCGGAATATCCGCCAGGCGCAGGACTGTCTCATTGAGCATGTCACAGGCTGTCCGGCCGGGAACGTTGTACAGCATCTGGTTCATGCCCGGCACCGCCTCGGCAATCGCCTTGAAATGCTGATACAGGCCTTCCTGGGTCGGCTTGTTGTAATACGGAACCACCAGCAGGCAGGCATCCGCTCCGAGCTTATAGGCTTCGGTGGTCAGCTCGATGGCTTCACGGGTGCTGTTACCGCCAGTACCGGCGATGACAGGAATCCTTCCATCGACACGTTTTATGATCCGGCCAATGGCCTGGCAGTGCTCTTCCGGGTCCAGGGTTGCGGATTCACCGGTGGTGCCCACGGCGACGATGCCGTGCGTGCCGTTCTCAATGTGAAAGTCCACCAGTTTGTCCAGCTCCTCCCAGTGGATGTCACCGCTTGGATGCATGGGCGTGACCATTGCGACAAGGCTACCCGTAATCATAAAAGCTCCGTCCGAATAAAACCGATATGGTAATGTTGGGTTCGAACTGACACAAGGGAATTAAAGGAGATGTCATGTCATCCGTCGAATTAAACAAGCCCGTCCCCGATTTTGAAGCGCCGGCGACCGGTGATCAAACAATCCGACTCTCTGATCTTCGCAGTCAGAATGTTGTGATCTATTTTTACCCCAAGGACAACACGCCCGGTTGCACCACCGAAGGCCAGGATTTCCGGGACCGGATGAAACAGTTTGTGGAACTGGACACCGAGATTTTCGGTGTATCCCGGGACGGCCTCAAGGCCCATGAAAATTTCCGGAGCAAACACGAGTTCCCGTTTCACCTGATTTCAGACAAGGACGAAGCCCTGTGCAAACTGTTTGGCGTTATCAAGCTGAAGAAGCTGTATGGCAAGGAGCATCTCGGGATCGAACGCAGCACCTTTCTGATCGACAAGGAAGGTGTGCTCCGGAAAGAGTGGCGCGGCGTCAAGGTCGAGGGCCACGCCAACGAAGTACTGGAGGCGGTCAAGGCCCTCTGACAGAAGCTCAGGCCAGCTCATCGGTCGGTGGAGGTACGACGTCCTTCACCGGCCAGGCGGCAAACACCGCTTTAAGCAAGGTTGCCAGCGGAATGGCGAAGAAGACACCCCACAGCCCCCAGATACCACCAAAGAACAGGACCGCAACGATAATGGCCACGGGATGCAGGTTATTGACCTCGGAGAACAGAAGCGGCACCAGCACGTTACCGTCCAGCGCCTGAATGACACCGTACACCACCATCACCCAGATAAAATGAGTGCCCCAGCCAAAGGCAAACAGCCCGATCATAGCCACCGGAATGGTTACCACCGCAGCGCCGATATAGGGAATCACTACGCTCAGGCCCACCAACAGTGATAACAGCGCCGCATAAGGCATCCCCAGCAGTTTGAAGGCAATATACGTAGCCCCGCCCACGATGAGGATCTCCACCGCCTTGCCCCGCACGTAGTTCGCGCACTGCAGGTTGACCTCCCGCCAGATTTTCAGCATTAGCGGGCGCTGCGGAGGCAGCAGACGGGCGATGGCTCCGAGCAGCACTTCCTTGTCCTTCAGGAAGAAGAACACAAGAATGGGCACGAGCACCATATAGATCAGCAGGGCCACCAGATCCGGAATACTGGAAAGGGAGAAGGAAACCAGCCACTGGGTCAGCTGCCCCACTTCCGTGGAAACCTGTTGGTACAGAGCGTTCACGGCTTCCGCGGAAATCAGCTGCGGATACTGATCGGGCAGCAGTTCAAGGTAGGACTGCATTTCCCGGATGATGCGCGGCGCCTCGCCGGCCAGGTTGGTGACCTGGGTCCAGACCAGTGGCAGGAGGCCGAACAGGAAGCCCACCAGAACCCCCAGAAACACCAGGAAAACCCCGATGATGGCAAGAAATTCCGGTATTCCCAGCTTGTTGAGTTTGGTTACCAGACCCTGGAGGATGAAGGCAATGATCAGGGAAGCGATGGCCGGCGCCAGCATGGCACCGAACCAGATGATAAACACCGTTCCCGCCACCAGGATAAGCGAGAGGATGACAGCTTCTTCATCTGAAAAGTATTTGTGCGCAAGACCGCGTAAAATCCTGACCATCAACGTCTCCGATAGGTTAACCGCCGCACTTTATCACAAACCGGTATTCGCCATCGGCCTCGGTGGAACTGACCAACGTGTGGGTGGACAAGGCGAGGAATGCCGGAATATCCCGGGCCGAGCCTGAATCGGTAGCAATAACCTCCAGTTCCTCACCGGGCGACATCCCGTTGAGCTCGAGCTTGGTTTTCAGCAGAGGCATCGGACAGCGCAGCCCGGAAGCATCCAGTGTACGGTCAGCCATAATGTAGACGCACCATCACAATCAGTGGAATTGACAACGCGGCATTATGCCGCGAGATGCCGGGTATTGCATCCCAATAGCTGGTAATCTCATATTCAGAACTTTTCAGGGTAAGACACTGTCCAAGCGGCAGTCCAAACCAGAGGCAACTTGCAGTACATGAAACTCGATCATGGCCAAAAAACCTCCGCCCGGGGGATCCTGAAAGCAGCAGTCTTCACACTTACGGCCTTGCTGACAAACTCCCCTGCCGCCGCCCAGGAGACATCTCTTCCGAGTATTGGAGGCACCGGTGGCGGGTTGATCGCTGGCCAGCAGGAATCCGAGATCGGCCGACAGGTCATGGTCTCTATCCGGCGCTCGGCACCCCGTATCAACGACCCGTTGGTGTATGACTACCTCAGTGCCATCATCTATCGACTGGTGCCCTCTGCCCCGCTGCAGAACCGCGATCTGACACTGGCACTGATAGACAGCCCGCAACTCAATGCCTTTGCGGTTCCCGGAGGCATCGTCGGCGTTAATGGCGGACTGTTTCTTAACGCGGCCACGGAACAGCAGTTCGCCTCGGTACTCGCCCACGAACTGGCGCATCTGAGCCAACGCCATTTTGCCCGCAGCGTCGAACAGCAGAAAACCAGCGCACCGCTGACCCTCGCGGGCATGATTGCCGGGATCATATTGTCGGCAGTGACCCAGTCTGATATCGGCATCGCCGCCATTGCAGGCACCCAGGCATTGTCAGCGCAGAACATGCTGGCATACAGCCGATCCCACGAGCAGGAAGCCGACCGGGTCGGCATGGACATCCTTGCCAGTGCCGGCATGGATCCGAGGGGGATGCCGGAAATGTTTGAGATCATGATGCGGCAAAACCGACTGCAGGGAAACCAGGTCCCGGAATACCTGTCCACTCACCCCCTTACCCAAAGCCGGGTAGCCGATACCCGCAACCGGGCCGAGCAGTATCCGCAGCTGGAGATAAAGGACGGCCAGGAATACCACCTGGTGCGCAGCCGCCTTCAGGTGCATTACTCCCCGTCACCGGATGTTGCGGTGGATACCTTTGAGTCCTACCTCGAGCGCCCGGACGCCAAGAGGAACCATGCCATCCGGTACGGACTTGCTGTTGCTTACCAGGCCAACAACCAGATGGACAAGGCAGAGCAGGAGCTCCGAGACCTGCTCGAACAGAATCCGGGCCGGATCACCCTGCAGGTCACCCTTGCCGAGGTTCTCAACGCCCGGAACAACACCGGGGAAGCCCGGTCCTTGCTTGCAGATGCCCTGGCCCGCAACCCGGGCAACTACCCGATTACCTACACTCTTGCGCGAACCGAAATTACAGCGGGAAACGGTGCTGCCGCTGCAGACCTTCTGAGGGAGCTCACTCGCCAGATGCCCGGGCAGGAACACCTCTGGTCACGGCTGGCGGAAGCGGAAGGTATGGCACGCAATATCGTTGGCGTGCACCGTGCCCGGGCCGAATATGATGCCCTGATGGGGGATCTGGAGTCCGCCCAGCGCCAGCTCCGCCAAGCCCAGGAAAAACTGCCGGCCGGTTCGCCCCAGCGCCAGGCGGTCACGGAAAGACTGGCGGAAATTACCCGGCAGCTGCAGGTTCAGCGCAACAGCTGACCGGGCACCGGGTGCCAGCCAATCAGGCGTTGCCTGCGGCCTTGAGATTCATGTTGGCGGTGAACTCCAACATGCGCTTCAGCGGCTTCAGGGCCCTCTCCCGCAATTCCGGATCCACCAGCACTTCCTGACTGCCGGTCTGCAGCACGTGCAGCAGGTTCTCAAGGCCATTCATCGCCATCCAGGGACAATGGGCACAGCTTCGGCAGGTAGCGCCGTTACCGGCGGTGGGCGCCTCGATGAGCGTCTTGTTGGGGGCCAGCTGTTGCATCTTGTAAAAGATGCCGTTGTCCGTGGCAACAATGAACTCCTGGTTGGGCAGTGTCTGAACCGCATGGATCAATTGGGAGGTGGAGCCCACCACATCGGCCATTTCCACCACCGCATCCGGCGATTCCGGATGCACCAGCACGGCAGCGTCCGGGTACAAAGCCTTGAGATCCTCAAGACCACGGTACTTGAATTCTTCGTGGACGATGCATGAGCCGTCCCAGAGCAGCATGTCAGCTCCGGTGGTCTTCTGCACATAGTGCCCCAAGTGCTTGTCCGGAGCCCAGAGAATCTTCTCGCCACGGGCATCCAGGTCCTCGACGATGGCCTGGGCGCAACTTGAGGTCACCACCCAGTCCGCCCTCGCCTTCACCGCCGCCGAGGTGTTCGCATACACCACCACTGTCCGGTCCGGGTGCTGGTCACAGAACTCGGCAAATTCGTCGGCCGGGCAGCCGACATCCAGGGAGCAGGTCGCCTCCAAAGTCGGCATCAGGACTTTCTTCTCGGGATTGAGGATCTTGGCGGTCTCACCCATGAACCGGACACCTGCCACAACGACCGTGGACGCCGGATGCTGATTGCCAAAACGGGCCATCTCCAGGGAATCCGCCACGCAACCCCCGGTTTCTTCCGCCAGGCGCTGGATATCCGGATCGGTGTAGTAATGAGCAACGAGCACGGCATCCCTGGCCTTGAGCTCCTCCTTGATTCGGGCCTCGAGTTCCGTTTTCTCGCTCTCACTCAAAGGCTTGGGCTCCGCTTGGTGGGCCAGGTGCTCCTGAACAAGGATACGGTCTTCTGCTCGTGTCATTCCTGCATCTCTGTGTTGCGTTAACCACCGAAGTATATCACCTCGGCCACTGTTTTCATGGGCTCGCAACGTCAGCGTCACACCCCTGAAAACAAACTTTGACCACTCTCGGACTATAAGTGGGATCTTAGAGGCAAAAAAAAAGAGCCCGAAGGCTCTTTTTTCCCAGGACCCGGGAGATCCTGTTATTTGGTGGGTCGTGAAGGATTCGAACCTTCGACCAATTGGTTAAAAGCCAACTGCTCTACCAACTGAGCTAACGACCCTTGACTGGTGATCAGTTGGTTTACCTGATCGATACCGCTCGAGCTCAAACGAACAATACCCGGAATTTGGTGGGTCGTGAAGGATTCGAACCTTCGACCAATTGGTTAAAAGCCAACTGCTCTACCAACTGAGCTAACGACCCAAACGAGGCGCATATAGTACTGATATTTTTCCGGTGATCAACCCTTTTCTGGAGTATTCCCCGGATTTTTTTCCTGAGTCGGATTAACCGTTTGCAGAGGAAAGGAACTTCTTCGCCAGCTCCGCCGCACTGCTGTTCGGATAATCATCAACGACGCTCTGCATGCGCCGGCGAGCCTCGTCCGATTCGCCCAGACGATCCAGAGTCACACCCAGCTTGTACACCGCATCCGGCGCCTTTCGATGGTCCGGAAAACGGGTCGCCACAATGGTGAAAGCCTGTTTTGCCTGCTCCAGCTGCGGCTTGACCAGGTAGACCTCACCCAGCCAGTAGTACGCGTTCACCGTCAGGTCCCCTTCTGGATACTTGTCGATAAACTCGTACAATCGGGTAATGGCCTGGTCGTAGGCTTTCTGGTTCCGGATCAGATCCTGGATCTCGTTATAGGCCTTACGCTCCTCATCCCCGGGCTGGCGATATTCGCGGGTTTCCACCGCCTGCCCGCCACCATCAGCGGGAGCAGACGACGAAGCCGGCGCCGGTTCCCGCTGGCTCGCCATCTTCTCGGACAGATCAAGAATGCGCTGGTCCAAATCGATGTAGCGATCGCGGCCCTGCTCCTGCAAACGGGTGATCATGTGCTGCTGCTCTTCCACCTGCCCCTGCAACCTGCGCACCTCCTGCTGGAGCTGCTGAATCATATAGAACAATTCTGCGGTCGCCTGGTTGCCAGAGGAACTTCTCTGGGCCGGTGCGGAAGATTGCGCCTGCACCGGGCCCACCTGCGCAAGCGCAAGTGGAACCAGCAGTAACGCCACGAGTCGTTTTCTCATGGATACACCCGTTTTGTCAGTTAGCGGTTCAATCGAAAACCAGTTCTACCCGACGGTTTTGCGCCCACGCACTTTCAGACGAGCCCATGACCGCCGGCTTTTCTTCACCATAGCTTACGGTTTCGATCTGGCCACGTGAAGCACCGTTGACGATCAGGAACCGCTGCACGGCGTTGGCACGACGCTCACCCAGGGCCAGGTTGTATTCCTTGGTACCACGCTCGTCGGCATGGCCTTCCAGGCGAACGTTCTGGCCCGGGTTGTTGGCCAGGTACTGCGCGTGGGCCATCAGCACGTCACGGGCTTCCGGTTTGATCTCGGCGGTGTCGAAATCGAAGTAGAAGGTGGTGATGTCACGCAGGGCTTCCATCTTGGCGCGCTCTTCCGCCGCCATGCGCTCTTCTTCGGTCAACGCGGACGAGGACACACCGCCTTCGTCGTCACCGCCGTAAACGCTGGAGCCATCCTGGTCTACCGCAGCAACATCGGAGCCGTAACCGCCCTCATCCATGGTTTCACCGGTAGAACTACAGCCGGCAAACAGGCCTGCGGAAAGCAGCATGGCGAGAACTTTGGTATGCATAGACAGTTTCATATTCATTTCCTTTCGATGGCTTGAGTTGATTGAGTACTTTCAAGAGCCCGGGCCGTTCAGTTAACGATTGGTCCCCAGGCGGGTTCACGAACATCTCCTTCCGATGCCGGCAGGCTGTATGCTGCTCCGCCATCGGCCGAGATCACGGTCAGCACACTGTTACCACTCTGTTTGGTGGCATAGATCAGCATGCGGCCATTGGGTGATACACTCGGTGATTCATCGGATTCGGTCCGGGTCAGGACCGTCTCCTCACCGTTCTTCAGGTTGGTTCGGGCAATATGGAACGCGCTGTTTCTCTGGTGCACGTAATAAACGTAGTCCCCGGTGATGTCCGGCCGCGGCCGCGCGTTATAGCGACTACCAAAGGTAATGCGGCGGGGCTCTGCGCCAGGCGATTTCATATGATAGATCTGTGGTCCGCCGGAGCGATCCGAGGTAAAGAAAATGCCATCGCCTGAATGGTCGTAAGTTGCCTCGGTATCGATTGCCCAGTGATTGGTGAGCTTGGTCAGTTGCCTGCTCGCCAGGTCCATCCGGTAGACCTCTGCGTTACCGTCCTTGGACAGCGTCATCAACAAAGAGCGACCGTCTTCGGACCAGGCCGGCGCAGAATTGAGGCCTTTGAAATCGGCCACCTTGGTGCGCTGGCCGGAGGACAGCTCGTGAATATAGATGGCTGGCCTGCCGGTTTCGAAGGAGACATAGGCCAGCCGTTTTCCATCCGGCGACCAGGCCGGTGACAGGATCGGTTCCTGGCTTTCCAGTCGGATCCGTGCACGCTTGCCGTCTACATCACTGACCTGCAGGCGGTACCGGGGCTTGCTATTGAAAGTGTCGAGGGTGATGTACGCCAGTTTGGTGGAAAACGCCCCCGGAACACCGGTAATCGCCTCATACACCTTGTCACTGATGTGATGGCCAAGCGTGCGAATACCATTGACCGATGCAGCCGCGGTTTCGCCGAGAATACGTTTTTCCTGGTTAACGTCGAACAATTCATAGCGGGCAACGACCCGATCGCCGTTCCGGCTCAGTTCACCGACGAGGACATACCTCTGGCCGAGCATGCGCCAGTCCCGGAAGTAAACCTCCTCCCGACGGGAGGGCAGGCTCAGCATTTTCTCGGGGGTCAGCGACCGGAACTCCCCGCTCATGGCAAGATCATCCCGGACAATACTGGCCACCTTGTCCCCGGGCGGAATCGCACCGCTTTCCGCGAATGGCACCACGGAGATCGGAAGGGCGGCATCAGCACCTTCCGTGATTCGAATGAGCAGCTCGGCACGCGCCCCGCTTGCCAGCATGATCAGGGCAGCCAGCGCGGCGGCCACGGCTTTGTGTGAGGTCGTCCAGGTCCGCTTTGTCATGATCTTTCCTGTTTCCTTATCTCAACCGGCGCGGGTTGAACTCAATAGTGAACTGACGGAAATAACGCTCGAAGGTTTCCCTTTCATCCGGTATCGGATACCGATTCAATGAGCGTACCGCACTCAGGGCCGAGTTATCGAACGCGGTATTGCCGCTGCTGCTGACAAGTTTGACGCTGGCCAGTTCACCCGTCGGCAACAGTGTTATCTGCAGCCTCGCAGTCATTTCTTCCGTCGCCGAGGATGGCGGGTACCAGGCCTGGCTCAGCCGTTCCCGGATCAGCGCCTGATACTTTTCGCTTTCGGACAGCATCTGTGCTTCCTTGGCTCGGGCCGCGGCGGCCTGCTGCTGCCGGCGGGCTTCCGCCTCCTTCGCCTTGCGGGATTCATCAGCCAGGGCTTCAAGCTGCTGCTCCTTCAGGCGCCGTTCTGCCTCCAGGCGCTTGCGTTCGATTTCCTTGCGGGCCTCTTCTTCCTGACGCCGACGCTCGGCTTCTTCCTGCTTACGCTGCTCTTCCAGCCGCCGCTGCTCCTCTTCGGCCTTCTCGCGTTCTGCTTGCTTGCGCTTGCGCTCCTCCTCGGCTTTCTGCCGCTCGCGCTCTTTGGCTTCCGCCTCGGCCTTCTGACGGGCGGCTTCCCGGGCTTTTGCCTGTTCCCGTTCCCTGGCCAGGGCTTCCTGTTTCTTGCGCTCGTCCTCCGCCTTTCGACGGGCCTCCTCTTCCCGGGCCTTCTGCTCCGCGATTCTGCGCGCCTCTTCTTCCTGGCGACGACGTTCAGCCTCGGCTTCCGCCTTTTTCCGCTCTTCCTCTTCAGCACGGCGCTGCTGGTCGCGATCCGGCTGATCATCCGGCTCCACCACCGGGCGTGGCTCCGGCTGCTGCTGGGTGATCAGACGCGCCGAAATACTTCGGGGTGGCGGTTCATCAACAGGGCTGGTCCAGGACCAACCGGCCAACGCAACCACCACAATGAGCAGGTGAAAAAACACCGACAGGGCGACCGGCGATTTCCACGGCGGCGTTCCGGTACTGATTACCCTGTGATCCTGATTCGTCACAACAGCTCCCCGCTTTCCTGACTCACTTCTCATCCGGGGATGGTTCGGTGATCAATCCGATGCTGGTGGCACCGGCACCCTGCAACTCCGCCATCAGACGCACCACCATGCCGTACTCCACATGTTCATCACCTCGCACCAGGACCTCACCATTGGGGCGTTGAGACAGGATTTTCGCCACCCGTTCACGCACCTCTCCCAGGGACATGGGATCACTGCTCTCATCACCGATTTCCATGAAGTAGGCACCGTTGGTGTCCACTGAGACCACGATCGACTCCACATCCTTGTCAGACTGGATGGGGTCTGATGTGGTTTCCGGCAAATCCACTTTCACGCCCTGAGTCAGCATGGGCGCGGTAACCATGAAAATCACCAGCAACACCAGCATCACGTCGATGTAGGGAACCACGTTGATTTCCGACATCGGCTTTTTCCGCTGCTGCGGCATCATTCCCATGCCTTTCATTTCACCCGGCTCCGGTCGTTGCGTTCATCCATCAGGCGGCACTCTGTTCGCTGGCATGCACCCGACGGTGCAGAATGCTGGAGAATTCTTCGGCGAAAGTCTCGTAGTTCTTGAGCAAGGCATCGGACATGGCTGAAAAGCGGTTGTAGGCAATAACCGCCGGAATGGCTGCAAACAGGCCCATGGCCGTTGCAATCAGTGCTTCCGAAATACCCGGCGCGACGGTCGCGAGCGTGGCCTGCTGGACCTGGGCAAGGCCCCGGAACGAGTTCATGATCCCCCAAACGGTGCCGAACAGGCCCACATAGGGACTGGTGGAACCGACCGTAGCCAGAAATGGCAGATGGGTTTCAAGGCGCTCCTGTTCCCGGGAGAATGCAACCCGCATGGCACGCTGGGTGCCCTCCATCACAGCGTCCGCATCCCGGCTCTGTTGCCGGAGGCGCGAGAACTCCTTGAACCCGGCGCGAAAGACCGCTTCCACTCCGGAGAATGGCGTCGGCTCGGTATTGACCTCCCGGTACAGTTGCCCCAGGTCCATGCCGGACCAGAACCGTTCTTCAAATTCCAGCTGGGCTCGCCTTGCTTTCCGGAAGACCAGCAGGCGCTGGAAAATCAGGGCCCAGGAAATCACCGAGGCCAGTCCCAGCAACAGCATGACCAGCTGTACCAGTAACCCGGCATTTGAAATGAGATGCCATACAGAAAGTTCTGACTCCACCTTTTACTCCTGGCTGGTTCCGTTAGTTGGGTCCGGGTGCTGAACATTGCGCTTCAGCAGGTCCTGCAGATTCTCGGGCAGGCGCCTCGGCCTGCCGGTACCCAGTGCCACACAGGCCACACGAACATCTGCTTCGCACAGCAACTTACGATCACTGGCACGCAGAACACGCTGTCTGAAAGTCATCCAGACCCGGCCGTAGGCCACAGGCTCGGCAGTGACCAGCAGCTGGTCATCCAGTCGGGCCGGCACCGCATAGTGAATATTCATCCGCTGCACCACGTAGCTGATGTTATCCGCCAGGCCGGCCCGCAGACCAACCCCGCAACTGCGCACCCATTCGGTACGGGCGCGCTCCATGTAGTGCAGATACTTGGCATGGAAGACAATACCACCGGCATCCGTATCTTCTATATACACCCTGAGGGGTAATTCAAAGACCTGGGCGTTGGCTGTATCAGTCAAAAAGATCCCCCTCGGCATCCGATCCGTGAGGCACCACGCCGAAGTGCTGGTAGGCGTTCGAGGTCACCATTCGTCCACGCGGCGTTCGAACCATGAAACCCTGCTGGATCAGGAAAGGCTCCAGAACATCCTCAATGGTGCCCCGCTCTTCGCTGATGGCGGCGGCCAGGCTTTCAACACCGACCGGCCCACCGTCGAACTTCTCTATCATGGCCAGCAACAGCCGACGGTCCATGTGATCAAAGCCCTGATTATCCACCTTAAGCATGTTCAGGGCCTGGTCCGCAATGTCCGCGGTAATCCGGCCGTTCGACCGAACTTCGGCGAAATCCCGGACCCGACGCAGCAGGCGGTTGGCGATCCGGGGCGTTCCCCGGGAGCGACGGGCAATTTCGAAGGCTCCAGCCTCATCAATCGCCACCGTGGAGAGCCGGGCCGAGCGGATGATGATATTGGTCAGATCCTCGGTGTTGTAGAACTCGAGCCGCTGGACGATGCCAAAGCGGTCCCGCAGCGGAGAGGTCAGCAGCCCGGCACGGGTAGTCGCCCCTACCAGTGTGAATGGTGGCAAATCCAGCTTGATGGAGCGGGCAGCCGGGCCCTCGCCGATCATGATATCCAGCTGGTAATCCTCCATGGCCGGATACAGGACTTCCTCTACGGCGGCGCTCAGGCGATGGATCTCGTCGATAAAGAGAACATCGCCTTCTTCGAGATTAGTGAGCATCGCGGCCAAGTCGCCGGCTTTCTCCAACACCGGGCCGGAGGTGGTCTTGATGGCTACCCCCATCTCGTTGGCAATGATATTGGCCAGGGTGGTCTTACCCAGACCGGGCGGACCAAAAATCAGCACATGGTCCAGCGCCTCCTTCCGACCGCGGGCGGCGGAGATGAAAATCTCCATCTGCTCACGGACCGAAGGTTGGCCCACATATTCGGACAGCAGCGTCGGACGGATGGCCCGATCCTGGACCTCCTCATAGTCACCGACCCCGGCTGAAATCAGTCGGTCGGATTCAATCATGGCATCACCCGTTCTCTGGGAATCAACATCGTGCCTGTGTGCCTTGCCCTGCAATTCAACGTTGCCCCAATTGTACAAACGGGCCTCTGACTGTCACGTTACGCTCTCGACAGGTTTGGCGCCACTCAGGCGACATATTACCGCCAGGTCATCCGGCGGGAATCATGTTGCGAAGGGCCAGGCGAATCAGTGTTTCACTGGTCGCGCCTTCCTCGGCAACCTTATTGATTGCCTTCGCGGCCTCCTGCGGCTTATAGCCAAGAGCAATCAAGGCCGCCTCGGCTTCTTCCCTCGGATCCGGACCAGTCACTACCTGTTCGGAGACGGGCCCACCGGCAACTGTCGCGCCCGGCGACATCGGCACAAACTGACCCTCAAGTTGCCCGATCCGGTCAGCCATTTCAATAAGCAGGCGCTCTGCCGTTTTTTTGCCCACACCGGGCAGTTTGACCAGGGCATTGGCATCCTTCGCCTCGACACAGCGGATGAACTGCTGCGCATCGAGGCCGGAGAGGATCCCGACCGCCAGCTTCGGGCCGACGCCATTAACCTTTATCAGCAGGCGGAACAGGTCCCGATCCAGCTTCGCCGTGAACCCATACAGGCTCTGGGCATCTTCGCGGACGGCAAAATGGGTATGCAGGGCAACTTCCTGCCCGGTTTCAGGCAGGTGAAAGAAGGTGGTGTAGGGAATGTCGATTTCGTAGCCCAGCCCGGCGCACTCCACCAACGCCTGCCCGGGGGTCTTTTCGACCAGAATGCCTCGGATACGACCTATCAAGGGGTAGCTCCTGTGGCTCCTGTGAGCCGCTTATTGTTGTCTGACTCGACCGCTGCGCACCTTGCCGCCGTTCCCCGCCAGGCGCAGCACACTCTGGCTCATATGAGCGTGACACAGTGCGATCGCCAGGGCGTCAGCCGCATCGGCCTGGGGTTTGCGGGACAACGACAGCAGGGCCTGCACCATGTGCTGGACCTGGGACTTGTCCGCCCCACCCTTACCGACCACCGCCTGTTTGACCTGCCGGGCGGAGTACTCGTGTACCGCCAGTCCGCTGTTGGCGGCACTGACGATGGCGGCGCCACGTGCCTGACCCAGTTTGAGAGCGGAGTCCGGATTGCGGGCCATGAACACCTGCTCAATGGCGAACTCCTCCGGCCGATACTCGCCAATCAGCGTGGCCAGGCTGTGGAAGATGGTCTGGAGCCGCTCGGCCATGGGCTTTTCCCCGACCCGGATACAGCCGCTGTCGATATACTCGATCACCCGACCCTCGGCACGAATGACCCCGTATCCGGTGATCCGGGAACCGGGATCCACTCCGAGAATGATCGGCATGCTCAGGCTCCCGCCATGGTCACAGGGATTCCATGATGTCTGCGGAGATGTCCGCGTTGTGGTAGACGTTCTGCACGTCATCCAGATCCTCAAGCATGTCGATCAGCTTGAGAATGGTTTCGGCCCCATCCCGGTCCAGTTCGACCCGGGTTGACGGCACCATGGTGACCTCGGAATTGTCCGGCTTCAGCCCCGCTTCGACCAGGGACTCCTTGACGTCCAGGTACTCTTCCGGGGTGGTCACAATCTCGTAGGAGCCGTCTTCCTGTTCCTGCAGGTCCTCGGCCCCGGCTTCAAGTGCCGCTTCCATCAACCGGTCGCCGTCCACTTCCGGGCTGTAGCTGATAATGCCCTGCTTGGTGAACAGGTAGGCCACGGAGCCATCGGTTCCGAGATTACCACCAAACTTGTTGAACGCGTGGCGTACCTCGGCGACGGTCCGGTTCTTGTTGTCGGTCATGGCCTCGACGAAAATAGCCACACCGCCCGGGCCGTAACCTTCGTAGGTCAGTTCTTCGTAGTTGCTGTCATCGCCACCACCGGCACCACGTTCAATGGCCCGTTCGATGGTATCTTTTTTCATGTTGGCCGTCAGGGCCTTGTCGACAACCGCCCGGAGCCTGGGGTTATCGTTGGGATCGCCGCCGCCAAGGCGGGCGGCAACGGTCAGTTCCCGGATGATTTTGGTGAAGATCTTGCCGCGCTTGGCGTCCTGTGCCGCCTTGCGATGCTTGATGTTGGCCCATTTACTGTGACCAGCCATGCCTAACCTCCGTCCATCGTCCGGGGAGCGGGCCGCGGGCCCACCCCCGCCTTGTCAGAATTTACTCGTCACCCTCGGCCTTGTTGCCCTCAACCGGCTTGGCAGAACGGCGCAGGCGGATGTGCAGCTCACGCAGCTGCTTCTCGTCAACCTCGCCCGGCGCCTGGGTCATCAGGCAGGTCGCGCTCTGGGTTTTGGGGAAGGCAATCACGTCACGGATTGAGGATGACCCGGTCATCAGCATGACCAGGCGATCCAGGCCGAACGCCAGACCACCGTGTGGCGGGCAACCGAACTTCAGGGCATCCAGCAGGAAGCCGAACTTGGCACGGGCCTCTTCCTCGCCGATTCCCAGGATGCGGAACACCGCTTCCTGCATTTTCTCGTCGTGGATACGGATGGAACCGCCGCCGAGCTCGGTGCCGTTCAGGACCATGTCATAAGCGCGGGACAGCGCGTTGGCCGGATCCGCAGCCAGATCTTCCGGTGAGCAGGACGGCGCGGTGAACGGGTGGTGAATCGCGGTCAGCCCGCCATCCGGGGTTTCCTCGAACATCGGGAAGTCCACAACCCACAGCGGCGCCCACTCGCAGGTCAGCATGTTCAGGTCGTGACCCAGCTTCACGCGCAGAGCGCCCAGCGCTTCGTTGACGACCATGGTCTTGTCGGCACCGAAGAACACGATATCGCCGTCTTCCGCACCCACGCGCTCCATGATGGCCTGGGCCACGTCGTCACCGAGGAACTTGATGATCGGAGACTGCAGACCTTCAACACCCTTGGCCAGTTCGTTGACCTTGATGTAGGCCAGGCCCTTGGCGCCATAGATTCCGACAAACTTGGTGTAGTCGTCGATCTGCTTACGGGTCAGCTCGCCACCCTTCGGTACACGCAGAGCTGCGACACGGCCTTTCGGATCCCTGGCCGGGCCGGCGAAGACCTTGAAATCCACGCTCTCGACCAGGTCATTGACGTCCACCAGTTCCAGCGGAATACGCAGGTCCGGCTTGTCGGAGCCGAAGCGCTGCATGGCTTCAGAGTGCGGCATGCGGGGAAATTCCGGCAGGCTGACATCGAGAACATCCTTGAACAGGGAGCAAACCATGTCTTCGTTCAGCTCCATCAGGGTCTGCTCATCGATGAAAGACGCCTCGATGTCCACCTGGGTGAATTCCGGCTGACGGTCGGCCCGAAGGTCCTCGTCCCGGAAGCACTTGGCAATCTGGTAATAACGGTCAACACCGGAGACCATCAGCAGTTGCTTGAACAGCTGCGGGGACTGCGGCAGCGCGAAGAAGGAACCTTCGTGGGTACGGCTCGGCACCAGGTAGTCACGAGCACCTTCCGGAGTTGCACGGGTCAGGATCGGGGTTTCCACGTCCATGAAGCCGCGGCTGTCCAGGAAGTTCCGGATATAGCTGGTGACCCGGGAGCGGAACCGCAGGCGGTTGATCATCTCCGGACGACGCAGATCCACGAAGCGGTAGCGCAGGCGTACATCCTCGCCCACGTCCACGTGCTCGTCCAGTGGGAACGGCGGTGTGGCGGCAGCGTTCAGAATGGTCACTTCCTTGCCCAACAACTCTACCTGGCCGGTAGGCATGTTGTTGTTCTCGGTACCCGCCGGGCGACGACGCACGCGGCCGGTAACCTTGATGACGAATTCGCTACGGACCTTCTCGGCCAGGGCGAAGCTCTCAGGGGTGTCCGGGTCGACAACCACCTGGGACATACCATCCCGATCTCGCAGATCCAGGAAGATAACCCCACCATGGTCACGGCGGCGGTGTACCCATCCGCAAAGTGTGACTTCCTGATCGATGTGGGATTCGTTGATCCCACCGCAATAATGACTGCGCATACCGGTTCCCGTTACGTTAGATGTATTCGAAACTTTTTCGTGTCTTGCCGCCTCGGGTGGGGTGACCCTTTCCGAAACACGCTGTGGATACGTCCCTGTACGCTCTGCTCCGCCATTCATGGCTCCGCAAGGTTTCGGAAAGGGTCACCCCACCTGAGGCTACTTGATTCGTGGCCGCTAAAATTTTTGCGACCTTACTGGAAAAGCGGCCCATTATAAACACAATGGGTCTGAAAATCAGGCGTGCTGGTGTGCAAATCCGGCGCCCGGATGACTGTATGGTTCCAGCCGGCTAGAATGCCCCCTCTTCTCACCAACAAACGGAGTCTGAAGTTGGCCACCAGAGCGGAGCAAAAACTGAAAACCCGACGCGCATTGATGGACGCTGCGCTCTCGCAGCTCAGTGCCGACCGGGGGTTTGGCAGTTTGAGCCTGAGAGAAGTGGCCCGCGAAGCAGGTATCGCCCCAACTTCGTTTTACCGCCACTTCTCGGAACTGGACGAACTCGGACTCGCCCTGGTGGACGAAGGCGGTGTCGCCCTGCGCCAGCTCATGCGCCACGCCCGCAAACGTATCGCCCGGGACGGCAGCGCCATTTCCACCTCGGTGGATACGTTCATGGAGTATCTGGGCAACAACGCCAATCTGTTTCGGTTGATGCTTCGGGAGCGAACCGGTGTTTCGAAGCCGTTCCGGACTGCGGTGAAGGCGGAGATCGATCACTTCGTGACGGAATTGGCCGACGATCTGCGGCGCTTTGCCGAGGAACAGGGCAAACCGCTGTCTGACGCGCGTGTGGTGGCCGAGGCGATGGTGACGCTGGTTTTCAACCAGGGTGCGGAGGCGCTCGATGCCACACCGAAAGAAAAGGAAGAGCTGAAGGTGAAGCTGAAAACGGAGCTTCGGATGATCCTGCTGGGATCGCAGACGCTGGCCCGGAGGCGATGAGGCCAGCTCAGGCCAGGCTTGCCAGCACCGGCTCCAGAGCCTGCTTCATTCGCGCAAGCTGAGTTTCCTCATAGGGTACCGGAGTCTGGGTACCCCACACCGGCCCCGGCCACGCCGGATCCCCTTCAAACCGCACGATGTGGTGGACGTGAAGCTGCGGCACCATATTGCCCAGTGCCGCCACGTTCATCTTGTCCCCTTTGAACGCCTCCATCATGGCGCGGCTCAGCGCGGATGACTCGGCCATCAGCCTTTGCTGCTGCGTTTCGGAAAGCTCATAGATCTCCCGGATACCGGCGATCGCCGGCACCAGGATAACCCAGGGCCAGGTTTTCTCGTTCATCAACTGCACTTCACACAGACGGGTCCTGCCCAGCAGGATGGTGTCTGCTGCCAGCCGCTCATGTAACTCGAATTCCCGGCTCATCGATCACACCACCGAGTGGAACTGGTTACGGCCGCGGCCGATGGCGTAGTAGATCAGGCCATAGCGATCGAGCATTTCCGGCTCGTACAGGTTACGACCATCGAAGACCACCGGGTCCCGCAGGTTGGCGGCCACCACGTCGA
This sequence comes from Marinobacter sp., assembly GCF_046484525.1. Lineage (GTDB taxonomy): Bacteria > Pseudomonadota > Gammaproteobacteria > Pseudomonadales > Oleiphilaceae > Marinobacter. The sequence continues at coordinate 84,299 of NZ_JAWOIS010000063.1, read as the reverse complement.
AATCCGGGGAACGGAATTCCTTCCATTCGGTGCAGATGGCCAGCACATCGGCGCCCTTGAGCGCTTGCTCCTTGGTTCCGCACAGAGTCAGACCCGGCTGGTCACCGTAGATGCGTTGGGTTTCTTCCATGGCTTCGGGGTCGAAGGCCTGTACCGAGGCACCGGCTTTCCAGAGGTCTTCCATCAGCGTACGGGAAGAGGCCTCGCGCATGTCATCGGTATTAGGTTTGAATGCCAGTCCCCACAGGGCAACAACCTTGCCCTCGAGGTTGCCCTGGAAATGATGGCTGATCTTGTCGAACAGCACATGTTTCTGAGCATAATTTACCTCTTCCACCGAGTTCAGCAGCCGGGCGTCATAGCCGCAGTCACGGGCGGTACGGGCCAGAGCCTGAACATCTTTCGGAAAGCAGGAGCCGCCGTAACCGCAACCGGGGTAAATAAAGTGGTAACCGATACGGGGATCGGAACCGATACCCCGACGTACCGCCTCGATATCGGCGCCGAGGCGCTCGGCCAGGTTGGCGATTTCGTTCATGAAACTGATCTTGGTGGCCAGCATGGAGTTGGCGGCGTATTTGGTCAGTTCCGCCGAACGGATATCCATGAAGATCATCCGGTCGTGGCTGCGGTTGAACGGGTAATAGACTTCCCGCAGCAAATCCGCCGCCTTCTCGCTGTCGGTGCCGACAATGATGCGATCCGGCTTCATGAAATCGTTGATGGCCGCGCCTTCTTTCAGGAACTCGGGGTTGGAGACCACATCGAATTCCAGCTCAAGGCCGCGGTGGTCCAGCTGTGCCTGCACGGCAGCGCGAACCTTGTCGCCGGTGCCGACCGGAACCGTCGATTTGTCAACTACCACCTTGTAGTCATCCATGTGCTGGCCAATGGATTTGGCAACGGCGGTCACGTACTGCAAGTCTGCCGAGCCGTCCTCATCGGGCGGTGTTCCTACCGCAATGAACTGCAATGCGCCATGTTTTACCGCCTCTTCGGTATCGGTGGTGAAAGCCAGGCGGCCCGCTTCCACGGTGTGCCGGACAATTGAGTCCAGGCCCGACTCGTAGATGGGAATCAGGCCGTTGCGCAGTTTGTCGATCTTGCCCTGGTCCACGTCCATACACAGGACATGATGGCCGACGTCCGCCAGACAGGCACCCGTCACCAGCCCAACATATCCGGTACCGAAAATTGTAATCTTCATGGGTTACTTTCCAAACGTATCCAAATGGGTAAATATCAGAGCTCAGTGGTCGCCGGAGGCTTTTTTCTTCTGCCAGATCGCTTCCCAGGCCAGCGCAGTCCGGACAATGGTTTCCAGATCATCGTAGTCCGGCTCCCACTCCAAAGTGCCGCGGATCAGAGTGTTATCCGCCATCAACGCGGCGGGGTCGCCCGCGCGCCGGTCGGTCTCGGTCACCGGGAAATCCACACCGGACACCCGCTTGACCACATCGATGACCTCGCGCACGGTGAAGCCCCGCCCGTAACCGCAGTTCAGGACCTTCGATTCGCCACCGCTCACCATGTGATCCAGCGCCATGACATGAGCCTTGGCAAGATCCTCTACGTGAATGTAATCGCGAATACAGGTGCCATCCCGGGTGTCGTAGTCCGTGCCGAACACACTCATACCTTCCCGTTGTTCGGTGACACACTCGCTGGCGACCTTAATCAGGTGGGTAGCTTCCGGAGTCGCCTGCCCCAGCAGACCGTCAGGATTGGCGCCGGCGACGTTAAAATACCGCAGGATGACGTAATTCAGACTTGAGGCAGCCGCCAGATCCATGATCATCCGCTCGCTCATCATCTTGGACGCGCCGTAGGGATTGATCGGAGCCAGCGGCAGGTCTTCGGTAAGGACCTGCTGCTCCGGCATGCCATAAACCGCAGCCGTGGACGAAAACACCATGTATGGAACCTGGTACCGCTCGACGGCCTTCAACAGATTCAGGGTGTTGCGGGTGTTGTTGCTGTAATACTTGAGGGGATTTTCAACCGATTCCGGAACGACGATATTGGCCGCGAAATGCAGGACGGCGTCGAAGCGATGCTGGCTGAAAAGGTCCGCGATGGCTGCTTCGTCCGCGAGGTCGCCCACCACCAGCTCACCACAGGTGACAGCCCAGCGATACCCTGTGGACAGGTTATCGAAAACAACAATATCGTGGCCGGCTTCGCCCAACTGCCTGACCACGTGACTGCCTATATAGCCGGCACCGCCGGTTACCAGAACTTTCATGATCGGTAATCACTCCTTCCCTGAAAACAACTGCCTCCGGCGACGGCTGTCTGCCCGCCGCCGGGCGAAAAAATCTCTGATAATGCCACTGCACCGGTCCGCCAGAACGCCGCCGACGAATTCAACATGCCAGTTCAGGTGTTCCTCTTCCAGCGTTCGCCGGGCGGACTCCACCGCCCCGGCTTTCGGCTCGGCTGCACCGTATACCAGACGGCTTACGCGGCTGTGCACGATGGCGCCCACGCACATGGTACAGGGCTCAAGGGTGACGTAAAGCGTGGCACCCGGCAACCGGTAATTTCCGACCCGGCGGGCGGCATCCCGCAGCGCTCTTATTTCCGCGTGGGCGGTAGGATCGCACCCGCTGATCGGAGCGTTGAAGCCGGCTCCGATTTCCCGGCCATTCAACACCACTACGGCCCCCACCGGAACCTCACCGGCGGAGGCTGCCTGCCCCGCCAGTTTGAGAGCACGGTCCATCCAGGCCTGGTCTTCACCTTTGCCAGTCATTATTTCCTACCTATATTGATTCGGCGGTGATTTTCTCCTGACTGGCGTGCTCGCACAAGCGGTGGAAGCCGCTTCACATCAAAATTGCAGCTATTCCCTTGGTGCGCCAGCGAACCGACTGGCCAACTTCTAGGGCGCACGTTGGAACCTCATCCTGAGTTCCGTGCCGCACGGCAATTCACTCCCTGTTCCGAATGAAGCCGGGGAAGCAAAGCTTTGATGAATCGGTCAAACAGGACGTTTTGTCCGATTACAACACCATCTCGCCGGCGTAAACCCGGAGTCGTGAGTAAATGGTGAGTGCGGTAACGCACAGTGACCGTGCAGGGGCAGGTATAGGATTTGTGTACTGACGCCCGAAACGTCTGAATTATCTGGAGGCAGGAATCATGGTTGCCGCTCTCTATGCAGTGGCCGGCATTAATTTGTGCTCGTCCGGGAAGCCCCTTCAAACATTATGAAGCTGGTTCTGGTTGCTCTGGCACTGCTGGTCGTCGTCGCCACCGCCCTGCCATTTCTGCGCTTCGACCAATGGTGGATTCGTGTACTGGATTTTCCACGAGGTCAGATTGCTATCACAGGCATCATACTGGTTACTGTGTATCTCTTTTTCTGGAACCCGCACCGCATCTACGAATCTGTCATTCTGGGCCTATTGGTGCTGGCCGTAGGGTATCAGGTCGTAAAAATGTTTCCGTACACGGTACTGATGCCCAAGCAGGTAATGAATGCTGAATCCTACTCGGATGAAGCCAACCTGAAGTTACTCGTCGCAAACGTTCTGATAGACAACCGGGAGTCGGAAGCTTTCCTGGAGGTTGTGCGCGATTATGATCCGGATGTGATCCTGACTGTGGAGACAGATGACTGGTGGGAGGAAGCGCTCAGGCCACTGGAAGATACCTATCCGCACACACTCAAAAACCCGCTCAACAACACCTATGGCATGCTCGTGTACAGCCGACTTGAGATAATCAATGCCAGCATCCGGTTTATTCTCAAAGACAGCATACCGTCGATGCACATGCAGGTGGTGTTGCCCTCCGATGACCGGGTTTCTATGCACTTCGTACACCCCGATCCCCCCAACCCCAAGTACGCAACCGAAACCACGGAACGGGATGCGGAATTGTTGATCGTGGGCCGGGAAGTCGAGAAGCACGATAAGCCCACCATTATTGCAGGCGATTTTAACGATGTAGCGTGGTCCTACACCACAACGCTGTTCCAGAAAGCCAGTGGCCTGCTCGACCCCCGTATCGGCCGCGGCATGTACAGCACCTACAACGCCAGGATCCCGCTCTTGCGCTGGCCCCTCGATCACGTCTTCCACTCTGACCATTTCAAACTTGTCCGCATGGAGAAGGGGCCTGCGTGGGGATCCGATCATTTTCCTGTTTTCATCGAACTGAGCCTGGAGCCAGAAGCGGAAGCTGAGCAGGAAGAGCCGGATACCAACCATGCAGAGGCTGAAAAGGTAGAAGAAAAGATCGTTGACGGTAAGCAGCGAGCGAAGGAATGAGTGTGCCGGGAGGGACGTCCCTGTTACGGGACACTAGGGGGCTGCCCTGCGCACCGCTTCGATGTCTTCCTGGAGTGACAAGGCATGCTCCGAGCGGGCCAACGCCATTCGTGAATGCTTTCTGGCAGCGGCTACCATTGCATCGTCATTTATTTCGGCCAGCGCGCAAAACGCTTTCTGCAGCCGGATGGAGACTTCAACCATACCTGCACCGTCACGGGCGATGGCCGTAAAGGCGTCATCGAACAGGTCGCTGATCGCCAGCTCCGGAACCAATACCCGGTCAAAGGTGATTGCCTGGAGCCGTTCCTTTTCGGGCGGGGATTGCCAAAGCGTAAACAGCCTTACCAAAGTGCCAATGACGTCAATCGCGGTTCCCGGGTCATTAACGCCGGGCGACAGCGCCTTGTCTGCAATTTCGGACAAGGCGATGAGCCCGAAGCGGGGGTCGTCTTCAAAGGTACGATTGGAACTGATCGTGAAGGCACGGGTAGCCGTGTCTGGCTTGAACGTCTCAGTGCACCCCTCGATACGAAGCAGCGGTTGATGTGTCGTCACAAATTTACCAGGCAGTGCGGTGACCATCATTCGGCAATTGAGGGCTTCAGCAACGGATTGCAAAGCCTGCAGGTCAATATGCTGGACATAACCAACCGTTGTTGAACACACAGGTACACCTGTGTCTCCGGCGTGATCTGGTGAAATAGCTAGAGCGCCCAGTGTGGGAGCATGGCGACGACGGTCCAGGGCATCACGGGCTGCTTTTTCGACTTGTTCGATGGTGTTCACCACTCGGCCCAGCCGTGCGATTCTGTCCACCCATCGAACGAACGTGATGATGACAATGGTGAACACCAGCAGTGTAAGCACGAAGATTGCAAACCGGCCGGCTGACTCAAACAGGTCATTCTGGATTGCGATCAGGGAAACAATACTGAAGATGAAGGCGCCGATAAACGCCGACAATGCGTTCTGGGTAACGTCATCGGCGATGATTAGCGGGATGGAACGGGGTGTTGAACCGGTACTGGCAGAGGCATACGCCGCCACCATGGAGCCTACGGCAAACGTCGCGATAACCAGCATGCTGGAGGCCATGATGGACAGCAGCGACTCGACCGATTTCAGGGTGACCTCGGGCAATACTCTGGAAAGCCCCGAGTCGTCCGCCAGCATGGCGATGAATGTACCGCCAATGGAAAGTACGCAGAGGGCCAGTGGCCTGACCCATAAGCGCTCCTTGATCCGACTAAAAACAAAACGCAGCCGGTCCGCACTCCAGCTTGGCGATGTCGTCATATCTTGGGCGGATCACTGTCCCGCGAAAAGTGGCGATGAGCGGCGACTGCATTGATGAATGCCGGCGCAACCTCGCTCGCATTGGCGCCCTCTGCCAGCAGTATTCCCTTATCTCCATCCAGGCCCGATTCAATGCCGGCCATTTTCAGCAGTTCGCGCCCGGCACCCAGGGCAAGAATCGTTTTACAGTGCCTGAACTGGTTCATCACAAACTCCACCGTTCCTCCGTTACCCGCCAGTGCCTCGACCGCCACGCCGCCATCGGGTATCACCAGCGCATCGAACAGGAATCCCGGTGAATTCTCCATCGATTTATCCGCTTCTATCTCTCCACCGGAGTCACCGACGAACAGGCCTACCCGAGGCCCCACGAAATGAACCACTGCGCCCTTGTCGACCAGCGCACTATAAAGGCTGGCAAGAGAAGCATGGTGGACGCCATCTTCAACCAATACAGCAATCTGACGTGTCCGGATACCGCATTCACCTGGCCGCGCCATCAGCGACAATGCAGGCGAAACCGTCACCTCCGGCGGCTGCGATTCGGCCAGGGCTTTGGGCATGGCTTCGGGCACTGCCATGCCCAGCCCATCCGCGACCTCTGCAGCCAGCTCCAGCGAAACGTTGACCAGCGACGACAACATCCGCTTGCGGATGGCAGGAACGCCCACCTTGCTCAGCTCAAACCGGAATGCAGCTGCTATATGCGCTTTTTCTACCGGTGTCTGGCTGTCGAAAAACAGGGTGGCCTGGGCGTAATGCTCTGCGAACTTTTCCGGTTTTCCACGGACTTTGTCTTCCGCATTGGTGTCGGGGAAAGACACGAATCCTGCCGTTCCGGCCTGGAAGGGGCAGCCACCGGCCAGCGAATTCGGTTCGTACGCAACGCGCCCGCGATGCAGCGCCTGACGGTGCATGCCGTCACGTTGGTTGTTCTGTACCGAGGCGAGCGACGAATTGATCGGAATCTCGTGGAAATTGGGGCCGCCGAGTCGCGTGATCTGCGTATCTGAATAGGAATGGATTCGACCAGCGAGTAACGGATCATTGGAAAAATCGATGCCCGGTATGACATGCGCCGTGCAGAACGCAACCTGCTCGGTTTCCGCAAAGAAATTGTCAGGGTTGCGGTTAAGCACCATTTTCCCCACGGGCGTAATCGGCACCAGTTCTTCCGGCACTATCTTGGTGGAGTCGAGCACATCGAAGCTGAAGCCTTCGGCCTGTTCCTCCGTAAATATCTGTAGCCCAAGCTCCCATTCCGGAAACTCACCCGATTCGATGGCCTCCCACAAATCCCGGCGATGAAAATCGGGGTCCGCGCCCGAGATCTTGACGGCCTCATCCCAGAGCAGTGAATGGGTACCCTGGAGCGGCGTCCAGTGAAATTTGCAGAAGACCGACTCACCCTGCTCGTTGACCAGGCGGAACGTGTGCACACCAAATCCCTGCATCATCCGATAGCTGCGTGGTATTCCGCGATCCGACATTACCCACATCAAAACGTGCGTGGACTCCGGCATCAGTGAGACGAAGTCCCAGAAGGTGTCATGGGCCGACGCCGCCTGAGGCATGCCGTGGTGCGGTTCTGGTTTCACGGCGTGGACAAGGTCGGGAAACTTCATGGCATCCTGGATGAAGAAAACCGGGATATTGTTACCGACCAAGTCCCAGTTGCCTTCGTCGGTATAGAACTTCACCGCGAAACCACGGATATCACGGGCGGTGTCTTTCGAGCCACGTTCGCCGGCGACCGTGGAAAAGCGTGCGAATACCGGCGTCTTCTTGCCTTTCTCGGCGAAGGGCGCGGCGCGCGTGTATTTGGTCAGTGCATCATAGGCTTCGAAATACCCGTGCGCTGCCGAGCCGCGGGCATGGACAATACGCTCCGGGATGCGTTCGTGGTCAAAGTGAGTGATTTTCTCCCGCAGAATGAAGTCTTCAAGCAACGAAGGCCCCCGCAATCCGGCCTTAAGGGTGTTCTGATTATCGCCAATGGGAACGCCCTGGTTCGTCGTCAACGACCGATCGCTTGGGTCCACCCGGACTCGTTCCAGGGATTCGATGGTTTCGTTGGTTCCGAGCTGCGCTGCGCCACCGGTTTTTGCAGTCCCGGATTCCTCTGTGAGTGTGCTCGCGGTCAGCCTGCTGGAGCCTGGTTCAACGGTCACTCCGGTCGGTGGTGACAGGGCATTGTCATGACCGTGCTCCAGTTCCTTGATGCTGTTATAGGCCATAGCCGCAACGAATTCGTCGATTGCCTTGCCATGCTCGGCCACCACATCATTAGTACTGAGCACCCCGCCATGTTTCTGCCCTGCCGTGGCGGACTTATTACCATTGTCTTTCACTCGTGACGACCGGGTCGGTTTTTTGTTCGCAGCCATCATGGCTCTCCGGGAAATTGGGGATGTGGACAATCGAGATCCGCTCGAACCGCCAGCATTCATGGATTTTCATGTCACGGCTGCAAGCTGTCCCGGGCTCCAACCCGGCGACCTGCCTGGCGTCCGCCGCCTATACGGGCGTGGGGCCAATGACGGACAGCTGGCCACTGGCCCTGACGCCAACCTCACCAAACAGCGCCTTAACGTGCTTCAGAAGTTGTAGCCCAGGCCTACGGTATAGGCCCAGATTCCGTCGTCCTGGAACGCATCGGTGGCATCATCGGTATCGCTGAACAGGAATTGATACTCAGCGCGGGCGAGGAAAAAGGTCTTCTTCTGCACGTAGTACTTTAAACCCGTTTCCAGGCCAGCGAAGGCACTGTCCTTGACCCCATCACCGTAAATGCCGCCAAGGCTGGCGCCCACGAAGGGTCGCGCACGATCATCAAGAAATTGATGGTTGAGGTAACCACGGGTTGAGCCGTTCCAGAAATCGTCCGTGACACCTTCCCCTTCGATGTCGGCGTAATTGATGCTTTGGCGGACGCCGGCAACCATATTATCCCTCAGATACCAACCAAGATCGCCGGTGACTCCGAAGCTGCCGCTGTTGAAATCCCGGTCGTTACTGCCGGTACCAGAGAGGGAAAACTCCCGCTCGCCTTCCTGTGGGCCGAACTCTGAGGACTGTGCGGATGCTGCCATGGGTAGTGCGCCGAGAAGGCAGATACTGATTACCGCAGTTTTGACTCTGATCATGACAAATTCCTTACCTGGATTACCGAAATTGCGCCTGTTCATTCCTGGCGCGGACCATGTCCCAGCGGATACTGCGGTATTTAACCGCCGCGAACTCACACCCTCAGGATCGGTGCCCGGGCACCAGTGCGTCTGTGCGAAAACACACATAAGCGCATGAAATGATAAGAACCGACGGGTTTGTTTTGGTAACCCAGGCTTCAGTCTGACAACGCACAGACCAGATCAGCCGCTTTACATATCCTGAGATCCTCACCCTGGTTCCGGAGAAGTCAGGGTGAGAGGCAATAACGCTAACGAATTAACTATGTGGAGATCAGCTCATGAACAACAATCAGGCCGACAGTCATAAGGACAAGGCGAAAGATAAACCCCGGAAACAGGGTGGCAAATCAGGAACCGTGCTGGGCGAGATCAATGACGACAGCCGGAAAAAAGGCGGCAAGGATAAACGCTAAACCATTCAACGACAGAACCGACGAGTAGCCGGGCTGCTACCGACTACGAGCCGCCCAGGTCTACTTCGACAAAGTGCTCCTGGCGGTCGTCGGTCAGCGGAATGCGTGTATCGGTAAGCCTGTTCCCGTCCACAGTCACACAGGTTACCCGTCCTGAAAATTCACCCATGCGCCTGACGGTGATGTGGTAGACGGTATCTACGTAGCGGTAGTGAATATTGTAGCTTTCCCAGGCAGCCGGAACACAGGGTGCAATGCGCAGGTGGCCGCCTTCCAGATGAAGCCCCAGCAGCGTTTCTACAGTCAACCGGTACATCCAGCCTGCCGCCCCCGTGTACCACGTCCAGCCACCACGGCCGATATGCGGCGACACACCGTAGATATCCGCGCACATAACGTATGGTTCGACTTTGTAGCGTTTGATTGCCTCAGGCTTGCTACCGTGGTTAACAGGATTGAGCATGGCAAAAAGTTCCCACGCACGCTCGGTGTCGCCCAGCATGGCAAACGCCATCGTAGTCCAGACTGCGGCATGCGTGTACTGGCCCCCGTTCTCCCGTACTCCAGGTATGTAGCCCTTGATGTAGCCTGGCTCGAGGGATGACTTGTCGAAGGGCGGGTCGAGCAGCTGGATGATCTGTTGGTCACGGCGCACCAGGCGCTGGTCTACCGCCATCATCGCCTGACGTGCCCGTTGCGTGTCGCCGCTTCTCGAGATCACCGCCCAGCTCTGGCTGATCGAATCAATCTGGCATTCGTCGTTACTGGTTGAACCCAGGGGGGTACCGTCGTCGAAATAAGCGCGCCGATACCAGCCGCCATCCCAAGCCTGGGCCTCTATGTTGCTGCGCAGTTCTGTCGCCTGGGTACTGCACAGCTCGGCAAAATCCTGATCATTGCGATCGCGGGCCAGGCTGGCAAACAACTCGAGATTCTCGACCAGGAACCAGGCCAACCATACGCTCTCGCCGCGGCCGTCCTTGCCCACGAGGTTCATGCCGTCATTCCAGTCGCCGCAGCCCATCAGCGGCAAATGATGGGGGCCGAAGCGCAGTCCGTACTTGAGCGCACGCACGCAATGCTCGTACAGGCTGGCCGTCTCAGGAGAGCGTTGCGGCTGGTCGTAGTAAGCCTCCTCCTCTGCATACAATTCACGCCCTTCCAGGAAATGGACAGGCTCGTCGAGCACGCCGGTATCGCCGGTCGCCCGCACATAGCGGCAGGTGGCATAAGGCAGCCAAAGGTAGTCGTCGGAAAAATGGGTACGTACGCCCTGCCCGCTCGGCGGGTGCCACCAGTGTTGCACATCACCCTTGAGGAACTGGCGACCGGCGTGCCGGACCAGCTGCTCGCGGGCAAGCCATGGCGCTGCGTGGATCAGCGCCATGGTGTCCTGCAACTGGTCGCGAAAACCAAAGGCACCGCCAGACTGATAGTAGCCGCTGCGTCCCCACAACCGGCATGACAGGGTCTGGTAAACCAGCCAACCATTGGCCAACACGTTCAGCGCTGCGTCCGGCGTGTCGACATTAACCGCGCCCAGGGTGTGGTTCCAGTATTCCCATACCGCCTCCAGCGCTTGCCGCGCGCCCGCCTGGCCACCGAATTGCTGGACCAGATGGCGGGCCTCATCGGCATTCCCCGCCGCGCCGAAGACCAGTACGATTTCGTGTTCCTGGCCGGCGCCCAGTTCGATCCGGGCCTGGATCGCGGCGCACGGATCGAGGCCGGCGCCGGTCCTGCCCGACAGCCGCTTCCGACGCATCGCCGCCGGACTGGCCAGCGCACCGTTACGGCCGATAAATTCGGTGCGGTTTCCGCTTACCGTCCGCTCGCGCTCGCTGATCTGTGCGAACACCACCCGGTTGGCACATTCGCGACCGTAGGCATTGCGGGCGAACAACGCGCCAGTGTGCAGGTCGATTTCGGTGACGATGTGCATCTGGTTAGCATGCCGCCACTCGCCCAGCACCAGCTCCCAGAACCCGGTGAGCGACAGGCTGCGCGCACGCTTCGACTCGTTGCTCAGCTTGACCACTACGAATTTGACCGGCGCATCCATGGCGACATAGGTGTAGAGCTCCGAGGCGATGCCAGCCTCAAAGTGCTCGAACACGCTGTAGCCGAAGCCGTGCCGGCACACGTAGCCGGAGCGGCCACGGGCAGGCAGCGGCGTTGGCGACCAGAAAGCACCGGTTTCTTCATCGCGGATGTAGAACGCCTCGCCGCTGCTGTCGGAGATCGGGTCGTTGTACCAGGGGGTGAGGCGGAATTCATGCGCATTTTCCACCCATGTATAGGCACTGCCGCTCTCACTGACAACAGTGCCAATGTGAGGGCTGGCGATGACGTTAGCCCAGGGCGCCGGCGTAGTCTGTCCGGGTTCGAGGGTGACGACGTATTCGTGACCATCGGGGGTAAAGCCACCAACGCCATTGCTGAAAATCAGCTCACGCGGCTCCAGCGGATAAACAGTTTCGGCGCCCGCCTGCTGCGAAGGTTTCAACAGGTCTGATCGGCGTCCTGCCGATACCCGGCGATCCACCTGCTCGATCAGCGTCTCGGCGGCATCGCTGAAGACAATGCGGGACACGGTCTGCAGCAGCACACGCTCGTCCTCGGTAAGTTCTTCAGCACGACGCACGAAGACCCCGCCCTGTTTATCGACTACCTGCGCTTCGGGCCCCGCATTGATCAGCCCCATGATCAGGTCCTGCAGCTCCGCCCGATAGCCGGAGAAACCTTCGTTGACGATCACCAGGTCGGCAGCCAGGCCCTTCATTCGCCAATAGGCGTGCGCCTGCACCACCTGCTTGACCAGATTGATGCGGTTGAGGTCGCCGATGAACAGCAGGACGATCGGCAGATCCCCCGAGATGGCAAAGCGCCACAGTCCTGACTGCCCCAACTGGTTGCGGGCGATGATATCCGGCGCCGCGCGGCGCAGGGCATTGCCGTAAATGACAGAGTTGGCCAGGCGGCCAAATTTCTGGGCATCGGCTTCGGTTACATTGAGGTGCCGCAGCACCTCCTGGCTCTGGAACCAGGCCATCTCGAACGCGCGCTCGACGAAGTGGCGGTCGCAGTATTTCTCGAGCAGCGTCAATGCTGCCTCGCGCGTTTCAGCAACACCGGAAATGATCTGTACCCTTGCCGATTCATCCGGGGTCAGGGTCAGCGTGCTACGGATTGCCACACAGGGGTCAAGCACCGCCCCCTGCGTGTTCGACAAGGCTGATGGCCGGTCTTCGCTGTCCATCACCATCGGATTGGCTGCCGTGCGGCCCCGTCCAATGAAACGGGCCCGGTCGGTCTCACAGGATGGCTCGTCGGCTACCGAGCCGGGCGTGGCCAGCAGGTGAAACATCCAGGGCACCTGCTCGCCTGGTGTGCGGGGGCGTCGGGTACAGAGGATTGCCCGCCGCCCGGTCAGGATTTCAGTCTGTACGAACAGATTGCTGAACGAGCGATGGGCCAGGTCTGCGTTGAGCGGCGCCAACACAACCTCTGCAAAGCTTGTCACCTCAATGTGGCGGGTGCGGGTCGACTGGTTAGTAAGCTTGACGCGACGAATCTCAACATCGTCTTCCGGTGACACACAGAGCTCAGTGTGTGCTTCGATCGCATGGTCACGCCGCCGGTATTCCGCGCGCCCCTGCACAAAGATCGCTTCATAGTGATCGGCCTGGCGCAGAGTCGGTTGGTGCGCCGTCGACCAGTATGTTCCGCTGTCGCGGTCACGCAGGTAGATAAAGGTGCCCCAGTTGTCGGAAGTGGCGTCCTCGCGCCAGCGGGTAACGGCAAGGTCACCCCAGCGGCTGGTGCTGCCGCCAGTATGGGTCGCCATCACGTGATAACGGCCGTTCGACAGCAGGTGAACTTCGGGGAGCCGGGTTTCGGTGTCGGTAAACACGCGCATGGTTGCGCCGGCTTCTGCGCTGGGCGGGCGGGCGGCGGCGCTGGCTTCGGCCGCGTGCGGGTGCAGGGTTTCGCCTCGCTTCGGCACCCGCTCCTGCAGCAGCAATTCGGTTGCCCGCGCGAGCGGGTCGGACATGAAGCGGCGCTGCATCGGCTGGTGGAGCAAGACATGGGCAAAGGCCAGCAGGCTCATGCCCTGGTGGTGTGCCATAAAAGTCTGCACGATGGCGTGCGACTTGCCCCGGGGGACACGGGTGGGCGTGTAGTCAATCGCCTCGTAGAAACCGTAGGCGGCAAGGAAATCCTGATCAGCCAGCGCCTGCAGATTGCGGCAGGCTTCCCGCGGCATCACTGTCAGTGCCAGTGCGCTGGCGTAGGGTGCGATCACTATGTCGTCGCCCAGCCCACGCTTGAGGCCGAGGCCAGGTACACCGAAGGCCCGGTACTGGTAAACCTGATCGAAGTCGGTGGCGTTATAGCAGGATTCGGAAATACCCCAGGGCACCGCGCGTTGACGGCCGTATTCGATCTGGCGCGACACGGCAGCCTTGCAGGTCTGCTCCAGCAGGGTACTGGTGTAGCTGGGCATTATCAGCTGAGGCATCAGGTATTCGAACATAGAGCCGCTCCACGAAATCAGGCTGACGTCGCCACCATGACTGGTCAGCAGACGGCCGAGCGTGAACCAGTGCTTCTGCGGCACCTGTCCCTGAGCGATAAGCAGGAAGCTGGCCAGGCGAGTTTCCGAAGCCAGAAGGTCGTAGCAGGCTGGATCGCGGCGGCGTTCACTGACGTCGTAGCCGATGGTCAGGAGGCCGCGCTCAGCATCGTAGAGAAATTCGAAATCCATTGCTGCCAGATCCTGGCAACGATTCACCAGGTCATCGATTAGGTCGAGCTGTGCCTGCGCGCCTGCTCCATCGGTGCGGCCATTTGCAGCGGCCAGCTCCATCCGGGTTGGAAGCGCACTGCCCTGCCACGACTCGGGAACCAGACTTCCGAGTTCATCGCGAAGCGCACGGAATTGCTGGTCGAAAGCCTGCACCCAGTAAACCAGTTCGCCATCAATATCGACATCCACCGGTAGCCAGGAAAACAACGCTCTGTCGGTGCGCAGAATCTGGTCCAGCGCGCTGACGGCGGCAGCCAGTGTCAGCGGCTGTCCCTTTAATGTGAGGTCGTGCAGGGTGTCTTGCAGCGCGCGGATGTGTTCCGCCAGTTCGGGGGCCGGTGAGGCAGGCAGCTGTTCGGCCAACACCTGCACGGTGTCCTGCAGGCCCTGCAACGCACTGAGCGACAGCACCGGCTGGTCCTTCAGCTCGGCCAGCCCCGCCTGCAGGGTGAGAAGGCTGCCGGCCAGGTTGCCGCTGTCTACCGAAGAGACGTATTGCGGGTTAAGCGGTTGCAGCGTTCGGGTGTCGTACCAATTGTAAAAATGGCCGCGGTAACGTTCCAGCTTTTCCATTGTGCTGAGTGTATTGTCGATGCGCTGCAGACATTCCCCCACCGTGAGATAACCGAAATCGACCGCAGCCAGGTCGGCCAGCAGCGACATGCCGATGTTGGTGGGTGAGGTGCGCGACGCGATGGTCGGCGCAGGATAGACCTGGAAATTGTCAGGCGGCAGCCAGTTGTCGTCCGGGCCGACGAAGTCCGCAAAGTAGCGCCAGGTGCGACGGGCCGCAGCGCGCAGAAAGACTTGTTGCTCCACGCTCAAGCCCGGACTGGCGGCGACCAGCGGCCGGCTGATCCACCAGCCGACGACGGGCGCCACCAGCCACAGCAGCAAGATGGGGCCTGCGACCAGCCCCGCCGCCAATGTGCTCCCCACCACAACCAGGGCCACGCCCACCCCCACCGCGAGAACCGGCGCAACCCACATTTCCCGGATAAAATCAGTCAGCGACCTGCAGGCGTTGCGGCGTGCGTAGCCGGGCAATTGCCATATCAACAGGCCACGGCGCGTAAACGGCATGCGCGCACCCGAGCGCCAGATCGCTCCCAGGACAATTCGGGTGTCATAGGGCAAGAAGACCAGGGTCAGGAGGGCAAGCGCGATCGGACGGCCGGCGGATTTTCCGGTCTGGCTCAGGTGCAGCAACCACTCAGATTCTTCGGGCTTGCGAATCAGCTCGATCAGGGTGGACAGCATGGGGGGCAGGAACAACACCGCCACAACCAGCACCGTCCACACCCACACAGGGCCCGGACCAACAAGCCATCCCCCCACCAGAAGACCAAGGAGCGCCGGCGCCACCAGGCTGCGTCGCAGGTTGTCGAAAATCTTCCACAGCGACAGCGCTGACAGCGGATTCGCCTGCCGCTTTGATCTCGCGCCATTTCCGTCAGGTGGTCCCGGCACGCGCGGCAGCAGCCAACCAGCAAGCTGCCAATCGCCGCGAACCCATCGGTGGCGCCGGCTGGACTCGGTGGCAATACTGGCCGGTTGCTCCTCAATGAGGTCGACATCGGTTACCAGGCCCGAACGCGCGTAGCCGCTTTCCAGCAGGTCATGACTGAGGATGAGATTCTCCGGAAAGCGTCCATCAACGGCCTGACGAAACGCATCGACATCGTAGATGCCCTTACCGATGAACGAGCCTTCCCCGAACAAGTCCTGGTAGACATCCGACACTTCGCGCGTGTAGGGGTCGATGCCCGAGTCACCCCCGAAAAGTCTGGAAAATCGTGACTGGCCAGCGCTGGTCAGGCTGATCGATGCGCGCGGCTGCAGAATCGCATAGCCTTCTACGATACGCCCCCTGGCGTCATCGTAAACCGGCCGGTTGAGTGGATGCGCCAGGTTGCCGATCAGGGTGTGCGCCGTGTCGCGGGGCAATTGCGTATCGGTGTCCAGGGTGATGACGTACTGGATCGAGGTAAGGATGGACTGATCGCCGACGATGTCCGAGAAAGCGGTGTCCTCCCCGCCCCGGAGCCGGGCGTTGAACTGCTCGAGCTTGCCGCGCTTGCGCTCGTAGCCCATCCACACCCGCTCGAACGGATTCCACAGGCGCGGCCGGTGAAACAGATAGAAGATGCAGGGGTGATCATCGCGGTAGGTTTCATTAAGTGCTTCGAGCGCTGCGCGTGCATAGGCAAGTAAAGCCACCTCTTGCGGCAGTGTTTGCTCGGGCGCATCGGGAAAATCTGTCAGCAGGGCGAAGTACAGATTGGGATCGCGATTGCCCAGATAGCGTATCTCCAGGGCTTCGATCAAACGATCGACCTCATGCCGACTGCCCAGCAACGTGGGTACCACCACCATGGTGCGGTGAACGTCGGGAATACCCTGTGAGAAATCCAGTCGTGGCAATGCACGCGGTGGCAACAACACCGTGACCGCCAGGTTAACCAGCGCGACCGCCAGCGCCGAGGCACTGATCATGGCAGTGATTGCAATGAACCAGTAGCGCCAGTCAGTGGGTGCGAGTCCATCAAGCGTATAAAGCACGCCTGCCGTCGTGAGCAACGTCAGTAACAGGATAGCGCCGAGATAGAGTGGCAGGCGGAAAGGCCGGCTCGCCCGTTTCACGCGGGTTGTAAACGACGGGCAGCAGCCGACCGCACGCTCCAGATGTGGGCGTCCCCGATCAATCAGATAGTAGCCTACATGCGCGCTGCGGTCTTGCCGGCCCCGCTGCGCGGCACCCGCCTGCGCGAGAACAATGGCTTTCCGAGCCACCGCCGCTTCGTTACCGCCGCTGCCCCGCGCAACATCCTCGATAACATGTCGGTAGCGGTCACGGGTGGCGAAATCCTGGCTGGCGTGCATACCTGACGGGTCTTCGCACAGGGTTTTTTCGACGACACTCAGCGTCTCGACATAATGCTTCCAGTCCATGGCGCCGATGAAGCGAAGGCTGCCAATGCTGTTGGCGATGGATATCTGGTTGGCGGCGGCCGTCCGCCCGGCCGCCTCCGACAACTTCGTTGCGGTCGTACCCTGCTCAAGCAATTTCTGTTCGACCCAGGTTTGCACGAACGCCATGGCGGGCCCCTGCGCCTGGAGCCGGTCGTAAAACTCTTCCACAAACGACGCAGTCAGCGGTACATCAGCATGGGCAAACTCGGCCAGCAACTGGATCAACTGCTTGGGCTCACTTTCTGCCGCGTCAAGCATGCGGTCTGCCCACCTGATGGCTGCGTCGCGCTCCTCGCGCCGTTGGGCGATGCGTACGCCGACGCGGCGCAGATTCTCCAGCAGCGCCAGCTTCAGCATAATGGGGAAGGCCCACAACTCGCCCAGTTTCAGGGGTTCTACAGTCTGGTAGGCGGCGACGAATTGGGTGACATTGTCGCTGTCGACCCGACCATCCATGTGGGAGATCAACTCCAGCGCCAGGCCGTATATCCGGGGAAAACCGGCAGATTCTCCATCAGCCAGGCGTGGCAACTGGC
Organism: Marinobacter sp.; assembly: GCF_046484525.1. Taxonomy (GTDB): domain Bacteria; phylum Pseudomonadota; class Gammaproteobacteria; order Pseudomonadales; family Oleiphilaceae; genus Marinobacter. The sequence goes on along the minus strand of NZ_JAWOIS010000063.1, from coordinate 66,800 downwards.
GGCTGTACCCGCGAGGAAGATGCCGTCGCGCCAGGCCGATCTGCTGTTCAATCAGATAGAAGTTGTCAAGCAACCAGGCTTCAGTGGGCACGATCCGTTGCCCCGTCGTTGCGGCTGCCGTAACGACGTCGTAAGCTGCCAGCAGAACACGGGCGTTGTCTGCCAGACGCGGCAGCAACCTGTCCGCCCCCGGGCTTGGATCAATTTGATGCTGTCCCGCCAGGGTGACTGCATGACGCTTCAGTTGCTCAATACTGAACAGCTCCGCGCGCAACAGCTCGGTATCCCGGTCATGGCGCAGCCCATTCCCTGTGCGTGCCCAGAATCTGAACGCTTTGATGGTTATCGCTCCCTGCTAACCCTCTGGATGGTCAGGGGCAAGCCCTGGCCATATCACCGGTATCTACCGAAAATGCACCAGTGTTCTGTCTGGCTTTAAGTGGCGGTCGATTCAGTCTTAATGAATCATATGTTGTTCCGGCTGGTATTGGGGTCGTCTAGATAAAAAAACGTAGCATAGGAAGGACGTTTCAGCCACCAGAGCCGCTACCAACGCGCATTTATAGAGAGTTACAGGGATGGCATACCGGGCACTCAATGGATGGGGCTTTTTTTGTACCTCTATACTCCAACGATATAGTGCTCAACAAATCCCGGACAATAATCTAAGGTTCTCCGCAGCAGCAGAAATGCCATTGCTGAATGAGCGAGGTCGATCCAATGGATTCGGATGCCGTGGCAGTGGAAGTGAGATGGAAGAACCGCCTCGCAGCCCCCGGGAATCCTTGCTGACCCGAGCCCACTGGACGGAGATCACGGGATTTGCTGCGCTCATGGCAGTCTGTGTGTTGGTCGGTTGGGGGTTGGGGCATGGGTGGTCGGGATTCTGGTTGGTGAAAATGGGGTCAGATGAAAGCTTTCATCTGACCCCGTCTTCATGCCTCCCCGCTCAGCCCGGGCTACAGATCATTCCCACTCAATGGTCGCCGGCGGCTTCGACGAGATGTCGTAGGTCACCCGGGATACACCGCTGATCTCGTTGATGATCCGGTTGGAGACTTTCTCCAGAAGATCGTACGGCAGGTGCGCCCAGCGGGCGGTCATGAAATCGATGGTCTCGACGGCGCGCAGGGCCACCACGTACTCGTAGCGGCGGGCGTCGCCGACGACACCTACGGACTTGACCGGCAGGAAGACGGCAAAGGCCTGGCTGGTCTTGTGGTACAGGTCGGCACGGTGCAACTCTTCCAGGAAGATAGCATCGGCACGGCGGAGAATGTCCGCATATTCCTTCTTGACTTCACCCAGGATACGGACCCCCAGGCCCGGCCCCGGGAACGGGTGACGGTAGACCATGTCGTAGGGCAGGCCCAGTTCGAGACCAATCCGACGGACCTCGTCCTTGAACAGCTCCCGGAGCGGCTCCACCAGCTTCATCTTCATGGTTTCCGGCAGACCGCCCACGTTGTGGTGGGACTTGATCACATGTGCCTTTCCGGTCTTGGAAGCGGCAGACTCGATCACATCCGGATAGATGGTGCCCTGGGCCAGCCAGTTCACGTCCCTGATATTGGCTGCCTCATCGTCGAACACGTCGATAAAGGTGTTGCCGATGATCTTGCGTTTCTGCTCCGGATCATCCACGCCCTTCAGCTTGGACAGGAACAGGTCCTCGGCGTCCACGCGAATGACTTTCACGCCCATGTTGCTGGCGAACATGTCCATGACCTGATCGCCTTCGTGGAGACGCAGCAGGCCGTTATCGACAAACACACAGGTCAGCTGCTCGCCGATGGCCTTGTGCAGCAGCGCTGCGGTTACCGAGGAGTCCACACCGCCGGAGAGACCGAGAAGCACCTTCTCGTTGCCGACCTGCTCGCGGATCTGCCGCACCGCATCGTCCACGATCTTGGCCGGCGTCCACAGTGCCTCACAATTACAGATAGCCAGTACAAAGTGCTCGAGAATGCGCTTGCCCTGGAGGGTATGGGTTACCTCCGGGTGGAACTGCACACCGTACAGATTACGACTGGTATCCTGCATGGCGGCAATCGGGGCGCTCTCGGTGGAGGCCAGCAGATCGAAGCCCTCCGGCATGGCCACAACCTTGTCACCGTGGCTCATCCACACGTCCAGCAAGGACTCTCCGGCTGGCGTAAGATGGTCGGTAATATCTGCCAGCAGCGGGCCCTTGGCACGCACCTTGACCTGGGCATAGCCGAATTCCCGCTTTTCGGAACTGGCCACACGACCGCCGAGCTGCTCAGCCATGGTCTGCATGCCGTAGCAGATACCCAGTACCGGGATGCCGCGATCAAACAGACCCTCCGGAGCCCGGGGGCCACCCAGTTGGGTTACGGATTCCGGGCCGCCCGCGAGAATGATGCCCTTGGGATTGAACTCTTTGAGTTCTTCATCGGTGATATCAAAGGCCTTGATCTCACAGTACACGCCGATTTCCCGGATGCGGCGGGCAATCAGCTGGGTGTACTGGGAACCGAAATCAAGAATCAGGATACGGTGGTCGTGGATGTTCTGGGCCATGGAGTCCTCGGATCACAAATAAACAACGCGGCCCGTTCCGGGGCCGTGTTCATTGGGTCATTCTTAACCGATACGGTAGTTGGGCGCTTCCTTGGTGATGGTCACGTCGTGGACGTGGCTCTCACGCATTCCCGCATTGGTGATGCGCACGAATTCCGGCTTGGTGCGCATTTCTTCCATGGTCGCACTGCCGGTATAGCCCATGGAGGCACGCAGCCCACCCATCAACTGATGGACAATGTTACGCATCGGGCCTTTGCATGCCACACGACCTTCGATGCCCTCCGGCACCAGCTTTTCGATACCCTTGCTGGCATCCTGGAAATAGCGGTCACTGGAGCCCTGCCCCATCGCGCCGAGGGAGCCCATGCCACGGTAGGCCTTGTAACTCCGCCCCTGGAACAGCTCCACTTCACCCGGAGCCTCGTCGGTACCTGCCAACAGGCTGCCGATCATTACGCTGTGCGCACCGGCTGCGATAGCCTTGGCGATGTCACCAGAGAAACGCACACCGCCGTCCGCAATCAGGGGAACACCCCGATCCTTCAGCGCCGCCGCAACGTTGGATACCGCAGAGATCTGGGGCACGCCGATCCCCGCAACAATGCGCGTCGTACAGATGGAACCCGGACCGATACCGACCTTCACGGCATCCGCACCGGCATCCGCCAGGGCAATGGCGGCGTCGGAGGTGGCAATATTTCCTCCAATGACCTGGACCTCGGGGAAATTCTGCTTCACCCAACGGACACGCTCGATAACACCCTTGGAGTGGCCATGGGCGGTATCGACCACAATCACGTCGACGCCCGCCTCGGCCAGAGCAGTAATCCGGGCTTCGGTATCACCGCCGGTGCTGACCGCGGCACCGACACGCAGGCGACCCTGCTCGTCCTTGCACGCCAGTGGATAGTCCTTGGCTTTCTGGATGTCCTTGACGGTAACCAGGCCACGCAGTTCAAACTCGTCATTAACCACCAGCACCTTCTCGATGCGATGGCGGTGCAGCAGTTCCTTCACGTCCTCAAGGCTGGCGCCTTCCTTGACGGTCACCAGCTTGCCCTTCGGTGTCATGATGTCACGCACCAGGGTGTCCATGCGGCTTTCGAAGCGGATATCACGACCGGTAACGATACCCACCAGATCGTGACCATCGACAACCGGCAGGCCGGAGATATTATTGGCCATGGTGATGTCGACCAATTCACGCACGGTGGTGTCCGGCGACACGGTGATCGGATCCTTCACCACGCCACTCTCGAATTTCTTGACCTTGCGAACCGCAGCCGCCTGCTGCTCCACAGTCATGTTCTTGTGCATGATACCGATGCCGCCTTCCTGGGCCATGGCGATAGCCAGTTCGGCTTCGGTGACCGTATCCATGGCAGACGAGACCAGCGGAATGTTCAGGGTGATATTCCGGGTCAGCCGGGTCTGGAGACTGACCTGGTGAGGGAGAACTTCCGAGAATCCGGGAACAAGCAGAACATCATCAAACGTGAGGGCTTCTTCAGCAATTCGCAGCATTGGGATCCGCCTTTTGAACGTGCTAAGTTTGGAAATCCTGTACCGCGCCCTGAGCGGCGCGACAAAGCAAAATCCTTAATCGATCTATTATAAAGTGGTGGCTCTGGACAGTAAACCGCACCATTTTTAAGGTCTGCTTGCATCTTTTTGAATTTCCGATATTTTTACCTCGATTTTTTTCGGGTATTGCGTATAAAACCAACCATGGAGCACGGCCTTGACTCCCTCCTTCCAGGACTCCCAGCCCCCTTCCGGTGATACTGGCAGCCTTCGGCCGACACGGGCCCTGAGCGTCAGCGAACTCACTCACCAGGCCAGGCACCTGCTGGAATCCAGTTTCATGCAGGTCTGGGTGGAAGGCGAGCTGTCCGGCTTCTCCCGCCCCTCCTCCGGCCACTGGTACTTCTCCCTGAAGGACCGCAAATGCCAGGTTCGGTGCGCCATGTTCCGGGGCTTCAATCAGCGGGTCCGGGCCATTCCGAAGGAAGGCGACCAGGTCTGCATCCGTGGCAAGGTGACGCTTTACGAAAGCCGGGGCGACTTCCAGATCATTGTCGAGCACATCGAGCCGGCGGGTCTGGGCGCCCTTCAGCAGGCCTTCGAGGAACTCAAGCGCAAACTCCAGGCCGAGGGCCTGTTCGACGCAGCGCGCAAAAAGCCGATTCCGGCCCTGCCCCGACATATCGGGGTAATCACTTCCCCGACCGGCGCCGCCATCCATGACATCCTGACAGTGCTTTCGCGTCGATGCCCGGCCATCCCGGTCACCCTCTACCCGACCGGTGTCCAGGGGAAGGCCGCAACCAATGATATTGTCCGAGCCATCGAGCAGGCACAGCGCCATGGCGCTGCGGATGTCCTGATCATCGGTCGTGGTGGTGGCTCCCTGGAGGATCTCTGGTGCTTCAACGAGGAGGCGGTCGCCCGGGCCATTGCCGCCTGCCGGATTCCGACCGTGAGCGCCGTTGGCCATGAAGTGGATGTCACCATTGCCGACTTCGTGGCGGATCTCCGGGCACCGACCCCGTCAGCCGCGGCGGAAAAGATCTCTCCGGACCAGAGCCAGTGGCTGAGGCAACTTGCCGAACAGGAGCTGCGACTCGCCAATGCCGCACGGCGGGGCCTCAAACGCCTGTCGGTGCAGCTGGAACACCTGAGTGCACGGCTGCGGGATCCCCGTCGGGAACTGCAGGAAAAAGCCCAGCGGATGGATGATCTGGAACTGCGGCTGGGTAAGGCGATGAAGCAGAAACTGGAGCGCTGGGATGTGCGCACCGGACACCTCGCCCAGAGGTTGGCCATACAGTCCCCACGGAAACAGCTGAGTATCAACCGCGAAGCCCTCGGCCGCATCGAGGAGCGACTGTTTGCTGCAACCCGGCTGACTATCCGGCAGCAACGGGACCGTATGGAACACCTCGCCCAGACCCTGAATCTGGTCAGCCCGCTCGCCACCCTGGGCAGGGGCTACGCCATTGTCCGGGGCCCGACCGGCGACATCATCCGAAACGCAGACAACCTCTCCCCCGGTGACCGGGTCTCGGCCCGGGTAGCGAGAGGCGAAGTCGAGGCCGAGGTGACTTCTATCAAATCAGGCGGGAATTGACCCCTCGAAAAGGCCTTACTAAGCCTATGGTCTACTAGTCCATAAACTCAAAGCGCCTAAAGTTGTGTCAATACGTACAAACAACACAAAAACAACAGGCACCAAGAGGTGGAATCTATGGACTACAATTCCGAATTCCGGCGCTCGATCGACCAGCGTGACGAATTCTGGCGAGAGCACGCCAACCAGATTGACTGGATCGAAGCGCCGAAGACCATCTGGCAGCCAAAGGACAATGGCCATGGCGAATGGTTTCCTGATGGCGTCCTCAATACCTGCGACGTAGCTCTGGATGCAAACATCCGTGCCGGCCGGGGTGACCAGAAGGCCCTGATCTACGACTCCCCGGTTACCAACACCCAGCAATCCTATACCTACAACGAACTCACCGCCGAGGTTGCCCGATTCGCCGGTGCCCTGAAAGCGCAAGGCATCACCAAAGGTGATCGTGTCATCATCTACATGCCGATGATTCCCCAGGCCGTGGTCGCCATGCTGGGCTGCGCCCGGATTGGCGCCATTCACTCGGTGGTCTTCGGAGGTTTCGCCGCCCACGAACTGGCCGTGCGAATTGAAGACGCCGAGCCCAAGGCCCTGATCACCGCCTCCTGCGGTATCGAGGTCAACCGTGTTATCGAATACAAGCCGCTGGTGGACAAGGCTATCGAGCAATCCAGCCACAAGCCGGATCTGTGTGTGATTTACCAGCGTTCGCAAGCCCGGGCTGACATGCAGGACGGCCGTGATCTTGACTGGGACGCCGTCATGGAAGGCGCGGAACCGGCCGATCCGGTACCCGTCAAATCAACGGATCCGCTATACATCCTCTACACCTCCGGCACCACGGGCAAACCCAAGGGCGTGGTGAGAGACAACGGCGGCCACGCGGTCGCTCTGAAATACAGCATGAAACTGGTCTACGATGCCAACCCCGGCGATGTCTACTGGGCCGCGTCCGACGTCGGCTGGGTCGTGGGTCACAGCTACATCGTGTATGGTCCGCTGTTTGCCGGCTGCACCACCATCCTGTACGAGGGCAAGCCGGTAAAAACCCCGGATGCCGGTGCCTTCTGGCGGGTGGTACAGGACCATGGCGTCGACCTGCTGTTCACCGCGCCTACGGCATTCCGTGCAGTGCGCAAGGAAGACCCCGAAGCGGACCAACTGGGCAAGTACGATGTCAGCTCCCTCAAGCGGATCTTCCTGGCCGGCGAGCGACTCGACCCACCAACCTATGAGTGGCTTAAAGAGCACACCGGGCTCCCCATTCTCGATCACTGGTGGCAGACCGAGACCGGCTGGGCCATCTGCTGTAACCCGGTGGGCATCGAAATGATGGAAACCAAGCCCGGCTCCGCCACCGTGCCCTCCCCCGGCTACGACGTTCAGGTTGTGGACATGAATGGCAGCCAGATTCCCTCCGGGGAGCAGGGCCAGGTAGCAGTCAAGCTGCCGCTGCCGCCGGGCTGCATGATGACGGTCTGGGGTGACGACGAGCGCTTCCGCAAGACCTACCTCGACCCGATTCCGGGCTACTACAGCTCCGGTGACGGCGGCTTCATTGACGACGATGGCTATGTATTCATCATGGGACGGACCGACGACGTCATCAACGTTGCGGGCCACCGGCTCTCCACCGGCGAGATGGAAGAAGTGGTAGCATCCCACCCGGCCGTGGCCGAGTGTTGCGTGGTGGGAGCCCATGATGAGCTGAAGGGCCAGGTCCCGATTGGCCTGGTGCTGATCAAGGACGGAGCCACCATCGATCACGATGAGTTGGAAGAAGAGCTGGTTGAAATGGTGCGCGACAAGATCGGCGCCATTGCCTGCTTCCGCCGGGCGATGGTGGTCGAGCGGCTGCCGAAGACCCGGTCTGGCAAGATTCTGCGCCGGGTGATCCGCCAGATCGCCGATGGTGAGGAGTACACGGTACCCAGCACTATTGATGACCCGGCCATCCTCGAAGAGATCAGCCAGCAGTTCCGCTCCTGAGCATCGTGCTCGCAAACACCATGGCCGGTCTCCCGAACGTGGCCGGCCATGGCACCTCTCCTCCTGTCACACTTCCGTCAAATCCTTGTTTTTAAAACGAATAAAAGCTTCAAAAAAAGCGTTGACGCTCCCGAAACTCGGTCTATACTGAAATTGCTGTGAAAATACAGCGGTATTTAGTGAATGCGTTACAACGTCGTGCCTCCGTGCTTTTCGTTGCCCCTTCTCTCAGTACTCTCTGGATTTCTCAGCACAGTTCCATAAGGAATTCGAAGGTCCCGTGAGGGCAAAATTTAGAAAGACAGGAAAGATCAATGTCCGATACAAAAACCGGCCACGTGAAGTGGTTCAACGAGTCCAAGGGCTTTGGCTTTATCGCTCAGGACGGTGGCAGTGACGTATTTGTTCACTACAGTGCAATCAACGCTTCCGGTTTCCGCACACTGACCGAAGGTCAGCAGGTGCAGTTCACCGTAACTCAGGGCCCGAAAGGCCCGCAGGCGGAAAACGTAACGCCGGTATAACCGGGTTACGTGGACCGTTCCTTGCCCCTCACGGGCATTGGAAACGTAATAAGCCGGCATCATGCCGGCTTATTTTTTACCTTCGATTTCTTTCCTCAGGCGTCAGCCAGCTCGACGGCCTTTTCCGCGGAGGGCATATCGGTTCCGACAGCCTGGGCGACGGCGGAGAACAGCGCCTGCAGGGTGGCTGACGTGGTGTCCTCGGCGAGAGCCGCGGCGCTGCACTGCTGACCATTCACCGTCAGGCGGATACACGCCAGCGCGTTGGCATTGGTCCCCTCGCCCAGCGCGAACTCGTCGTAGGCCTCGACCGCGATGGTGATACCGAAGCGGGCCTCAAGGGCCTCGGAGACCGCCTCCACAGCGCCCAGACCACGACCTTCCAGGCGCACCGGCGAGGCATCGGTGCCCACCACCACGTCAGCGCGCACCCCTTCGTCATCCCGGTGCAGGTCATAGGAGCGCAATTCCCAATCGGAATGCACCTTCAGGTACCGGTCCTCGAACAGGCGATGGATGGTGTGTGAGTCGATTTCCCCACCGTCGGTCTCCGCCTCGCGCTGAACCACCTTGCTGAATTCGATCTGCAGCCACCGGGGCAGACTGATGTCGTAGTCCCGCTCCAGCACGTAGGCAACGCCGCCTTTGCCAGACTGGCTGTTGATGCGAACCACTTCCTCGTAGCGCCGACCCACATCAAACGGATCGATCGGCAGATAGGCAACGTTCCAGACATCGCCTTCCTTGCGGCGCGCCAGACACTTGCGGATCGCATCCTGGTGACTGCCGGAGAAGGCGGTGAATACCAGTTCGCCGGCATAGGGATGGCGCGGGTGCGTGGAAATTTCCGTACAGGCTTCAACCACTTCGGTGATCTCTGCCATGCCGGACAGGTCCAGCGTCGGGTCGACGCCCTGGGAATACAGGTTCATGGCCATGGTGACCAGATCCATATTGCCGGTACGCTCACCGTTACCCATCAGGGTACCCTCGACACGATCGGCACCCGCCATCACCGCCAGCTCAGCAGCGGCCACGGCACAACCGCGGTCGTTGTGGGTGTGAACACTGATGCTGATGTGCTCCCGGCGCTGGATGTTGTCACAGATCCACTCGATCTGGTCGGCAAAGACATTCGGGGTCGCCATTTCCACGGTCGCCGGCAGGTTGATGATCACCGGCTGGCCCTGATCCGGTCGCCACACCGCGGTCACCGCATCGATGACCTCCGCAGCAAAGTCCAGCTCGGTTCCGGTGAAGCTTTCCGGGGAATACTGGAAGGTCCAGTCCGTGTCCGGGTAGCGGGTGGCGATCTCCTTCACCAGCTTCGCACCATTGACCGCAATGTCCCGGATACCGTCCCGGTCCAGGCCGAACACCTGCTCGCGCTGGACCGTGGAGGTGGAATTGTAGACGTGCACGATGGCGCGCCTGGCACCCTCCAGGGCCTCGTAGGTACGTTCAATCAGCTCCGGGCGTGCCTGGGTCAGGACCTGAATCCTGACATCGTCGGGGATGCGGTTTTCCTCAATCAGCTTGCGGCAGAAATCAAAGTCCGGCTGGCTCGCTGCCGGAAAACCGATTTCTATTTCCTTGAAGCCAAGCTTGACCAGCAAATCGAACAGCCGCTGCTTCTGGGCAACGGACATGGGCTTGACCAGTGCCTGGTTGCCATCTCGCAGGTCTACGGCGCACCAGGTGGGAGCCTTTTCGATCACCTTGTCCGGCCAGCGACGGTCGGTCTTGGCGATCGGCTTGAATGCCATATATTTGCGATGATCAAAAGCCATGGAAGGATTCCTTTCGATTGCCGGTGGAGTACTTGATTTAGTTACTATGCTAACTCAGTCGGAAGGAAATTTGATTGCTATTTCAGTCTTAGAACGAGTAGATTTGAGCATAATCCACCCTCATTTCAATCCGGGGCGCAACAAATTGCCAAAGCAATCAAGAGAACTCGTAAAAATTGACAAAACCGACCGGCGGATACTGGAAGAACTCCAGAAAGACGGCTCACTGACTAACCAGGAACTGGCGGAAAAGGTGGGACTTTCCCCCTCCCCATGCCTGAGACGGGTAAAGGCGCTTGAGGATGCTGGCGTCATCCTTTGCCGGGCCACCATTCTGGACCACAAGAAGCTGGGGCTCTCATTAACGGCCATCATCCTGATCGGCATGGACCGGCACACCCCGGAACGCTTTGCAGCCTTTGAAGAAAAGGTCGCCGGTTACCCGGAAGTCCAGGAGTGCTATCTGATCACCGGGCAAGACGCCGACTACATGCTCAAGGTAGTGGTCCCGGACATGGACCATTACCACCACTTCCTGCTGAACCACATAACCCGTATTCAGGGGGTCAGTGGCGTCCACTCCAGCTTCGTTCTCAGGCGGGTCATAGACAGCACCGCCCTGCCCCTGGGCTACCTGTCCTGAGTCAGCGAATCAGCTCACGGACGTAGGCGCCTGCCATGCATTTGAGCTCCTCGACCAGCTGACGGCCCTGATCTTCGGGCAGGGTGACCGCCAGGCGAAGAATGTTGCCGGCCGAGCGGGGTAACAGAAGGCTGGCCGTCCAGCGACGGGTGTCGGGAATATGGGGGCACTCCTCTTTCAGTCGGGCGTCCAGATCCTGGGCGTTACTATAAAGTTCCCTTAGGTCCAGCTCCCGCAACTCGGGCATCGCCTCGACACCACTCCAGATGGCCGAATAGGCCGGTTCGGTGCGATAGAACTCGTAGAACTGATCGATAAGAACATCCACCGCTTCGATCAGACCCAGCTCCGGCAGGTGCTTGCGCAGTGCCTTCTCCATCTTTTCCACGTGCTGTTCGGCGATGGCGTGAACAATCGCTGCCTTGTTGGGAAAGTACCGGTAGAGCGAGGCCAGGGACATACCCGATCGCCGGGCAATAGCGGACATGCTGGTGGCATCCACACCGACTTCATCAAAAATGGCAGCGGCATGCGACAGGATGGTGTTTACCCGCTCACGGCTCCGGGCCTGGACAGGCTGGCGACGGGGGGCAACATCAACGGTTTCATCAGTCATCATCTGTACCTTGTCTGGCTGGCTCCGTACAATAACCACCACTTTACGACATAATAAGACGCCGGCGGCGAGGATCCGCCTGTCCATTAGTCTAACCATTCTGATTCAAGCCATACGGAAGAGACAATGCGAGCAAGCCGTTACCTGATAGCGACCCAGAAAGAGACCCCCGCTGACGCCGAGATTATCAGCCACCAGTTGATGTTACGTGCCGGTCTGATCCGCAAGCTCGCAGCGGGCCTGTATACCTGGCTGCCGATGGGGCTGCGCACCCTGCGAAAGGTCGAGCGGATTGTGCGTGAAGAGATGGACAAGAGCGGTGCCCAGGAAGTTCTGATGCCAGCGGTACAGCCGGCTGAACTCTGGCAGGAGTCCGGCCGCTGGACCCAGTACGGTGGCGAGCTGCTACGCATGAACGACCGCCATGGCCGGGACTTCTGCTTTGGCCCGACCCACGAGGAAGTCATTACCGACCTGATCCGCAATGAGCTCAAGAGCTACAAGGAACTACCTGCCAATTTCTACCAGATCCAGACCAAGTTCCGGGATGAACGCCGTCCGCGATTTGGCGTCATGCGTGCCCGCGAGTTCATCATGAAGGACGCCTACTCCTTCCATCTGGATGCGGAATCCCTGGACGAGACCTATCAGGTCATGCACCGCACCTACTGCAACATCTTCGACCGCCTGGGGCTGGACTATCGCCCGGTACAGGCCGACTCGGGCGCCATCGGTGGCAGCGATTCCCACGAATTCCACGTGCTGGCCTCCTCCGGGGAAGATGACATCGTGTTCAGCACCGACAGTGACTACGCCGCCAACATCGAAAAGGCAGAAGCCGTTGCACCTTCCGGTGAGCGTCCCGCGCCGGCCGAGGAGATGAAAGAAGTCCACACCCCCGGCCAGCGCACCATCGAAGCCATTGCGGAATTCCTCGGCATCGACGCCACCCGCACGGTCAAAACCCTGCTGGTGAAGGGCGAAGAGGACGAAAACGGGCAGTCTGGCCTGGTGGCACTCATCCTGCGTGGTGACCACACGCTGAATGAGATCAAGGCTGAAAACCTTGCCGGTATTGCCGAGCCACTGACCATGGCGACCGACGAGGAAATCAAGAGCGCGACAGGCTGCGAGCCCGGCTCCATCGGCCCCGTAAACCTGCCGGTGCCCATTATTGTCGACCGCGGTGCCGCTCACCTGGCGGACTTTGTCTGCGGCGCCAACCGGGACGATTATCACCTGACCGGCGTTAACTGGGAGCGGGACGTCCATCCGGGACGGGTTGAAGATCTTCGCAATGTGGTCGAGGGCGATCCGAGCCCGGATGGCAAGGGCACCCTGGAGATCCGCCGCGGTATCGAGGTGGGCCACATCTTCAAGTTGGGCAACAAGTACAGCAAGGCCATGAACGCTACCGTGCTGGACGAGCACGGCAAGAGCGTTGTCTTGGAAATGGGTTGCTATGGAGTTGGAGTGTCCCGGATCGTGGCCGCCTCCATCGAGCAGAACCATGACGACAAGGGCATCATCTGGCCTGACGCCATTGCGCCTTTCGAGGTGGCCATCGTCACCCTGAACGCCCACAAGTCACCGACCGTAGCCGAGGCCGGAGAAAAGCTTTACGAGCAGTTGCGCCAGGCGGGCTTCGATGTCCTGCTGGATGACCGCAATGAACGCCCCGGAGTGAAATTCGCGGACATGGAACTGATCGGCATTCCCCACCGTTTCGTGGTATCCGATCGCGGTCTGGCTGCAGGTACCCTTGAGTACAAGGGTCGCAGGGATGAAGAAAAGCAGGATATTCCGGTAGCCGAAGCCCTGCCCTTCCTGATTAATGCTTCGCCGCGCAAGGGGCTCTGAGCGCGGCCGTCCCGAGCGGACTCAAGCTATCGAAGGGAGCCCGGCACCGCCTACTACGCCGGGCTCCATCTCCAGGATCACACCAAACCGTTTCCGGACCGACTCCCGTATCCGGGCCGCCAGCTCCAGAATATCCCCGCCACTGCCCCCGGCATGGTTGATCAGAACCAGAGCCTGCCGGTTGTGCACCCCTACCCGCCGGTCCCGGTAACCTTTCCAGCCACACTGGTCGATCAGCCAAGCCGCGGCAACCTTGACCCCCTGGGCCTGGGGATACGCCGGGATCTCCGGGTATTGCTCTTTCAGCCGGTCATAGTCCGCCTCAGTCACCACCGGGTTCTTGAAAAAGCTGCCGGCATTCGGGATCTGCTGGGGATCCGGGAGTTTGCGTCGGCGAATGGCCATCACCGCTTCAGCTATCGCCAGGCCGGCCGGCTCGCTGTCGGGAAGACTGGCAAGGTACTCTTCCAGGTCCCGGTAGCCCAAATGCAGGGGTTTGCTGCGTGACAGCCGCAACCTTATCTCGGTGATCACGTAACGGCCGCCCTTGCGCTTGAACAGGCTGTCGCGATAACCAAACCCGCACTGGTCATTGGCCAGACGAAGCCACTTTCCCGTCTCACGATCAAAAGCGGTTGCCGATACCAGTGTGTCGCAGAGTTCCACGCCGTAGGCGCCGATATTCTGGACCGGGGCGGCGCCCGCCGTACCCGGGATCAGAGCCAGGTTCTCGATGCCCCGGTAGCCGGACTTTGTCGCGTAGAGCACAGCTTCATGCCAATTCTCCCCGGCACCCAGAACCAGGGTGGCCTCGTCACCCTCGATCTGCTCCCAGTGGCGGCCGCGAATCGCCATGTGCACCACCAATCCCGGGAAATCACCGGCAAACACCAGGTTGCTGCCACCGCCGAGAAACAGGGTGTCCAGACCACGCTCCCGTGCCCACGCCAGAGCATCCTCCAACAGCTCCGGCTCCCGCAACTCAAGGAAATACCTGGCTGTGGCCGGGACCTGCAGGGTATTGAACGCCTGCAGATCAACCCGCTCCAGAACGGCCATCCGATCCTTCAACCCAGGCGCCCCCGAATCTCGTCAAGGAGCCCCTGACCGGCCTCGTGGATGAGGTCCAGCACAAGCTCGAAGCCATCCTCGCCACCGTAATAAGGGTCGGGCACCTCCCCGTGGCGGGACGTGCCATAGGACAGGAACAGCTCCGGCTCGGTACCGCCATTCTGGTGCCAGATATCCTTCACATCCGCCAGGTTCTGGCGATCCATCACCAATACATAGTCAAACTCATCCAGGTCGGTCTCGATAATCTGGCGCGCCCTGAGATCACTGATATCAATGCCTCGTTTGCGGGCTGCTTCCATGGCCCTGGAATCGGGTGACTTGCCGACATGCCAGCTGCCGGTGCCGCAGGAATCGATGTGGATCCGATCCGACAGCCCGGCCTCCTCCACCAAAGAACGAAAAACCCCCTCGGCGCTGGGAGAACGGCAGATGTTTCCGAGGCAGACAAACAGAACCCGAACACCATTGTTCATGCTCACCTCTCCTGATTCGTTGTCAGCCACGCACGGACACATTCGAGATCCTCTTCGGTGTCCACCCCGGGAGGCGGATTCTGCGCGGCAATGTCTACGTGGATCCGGGCGCCGTTGTAGAGGGCCCGCAGCTGCTCGAGGGATTCCACCCGCTCGGTCGGGGCCGGCGCCCAGGAGACAAATTCGCTCAGCACACTGGCGCGGTAGCCATAGATGCCGATGTGCCGGAAATATCCAACACCGTCCGGCAGCGACACCAGCCCCCTGGCCGAATCCATACCGGAGGGCCACTGATCCCGTGCCCAGGGAATCGGCGCCCGGCTGAAATAGTGGGCCATGCCCTGATGATCAAAGACGACTTTGACCACGTTGGGATTGAACACCGGCCCGATATCATGGATACGCTCACAGAGGGTGGCAATCGAGGTCTCCGGGTACCGCTCGAGATTTTCTGCCACCTGGTTGATCAAAGCGGGCGGGATCAAGGGCTCATCGCCCTGGACATTCACCACCCTGTGATCCGGGTCAAGCTCCAGCTTGCGCGCGACCTCTTCGAGCCGGTCGGTGCCACTGGCATGGTCGGGGGAGGTCATTACCACTTCCGCCCCAAAGCTTTCGCAGGCTTCCTGAATCCGCCGGTCGTCGGTGGCCACAACCACACGGGAAGCGCGACTTTCGGCCGCACGCTCACACACATGGCGAATCATCGGCTTGCCGGCAATATCCGCCAGCGGTTTGCCAGGCAGGCGGCTGGAGGCATAGCGGGCAGGAATCACAACGGTGAAGGACATGCTTTCTCCCTTACCAGTTCGGTTCAGTGCTTTTCAAGACGTTCGTCAGTGCTCAGGGTCCGGGCCTCGCTGGCCAGCATGACCGGGATTCCCTCCCGGATCGGAAAGGCCATGGCATCCTGATAACAGATCAGCTCGGTTTTCTCTTTGTTGAGCTTCAGGTCACCCTTGCAGACCGGGCAGGCCAGCATGGCAATCAGCTTTTTATCCATGGTCCGTTCTCTTCTGGTTTGATTCATTCAACTGTTGCGAGCATTCCTCAAGCCGATGGAGAAACGCTTCTGTAAAGCTGTTCGGCAACTCCGCTTCCACCGCAAGATACCAGGCATTATCCGGCGCAAACTTCCGGCATTTTACGGCGTCCTTGGCGGTCATCACCAGCCACTCACCCCGCTCTGCCGACAAATCGCGAACCCTGAAACGGTGGTGGTCCGGGAAAGGCGTTTCACGGACCTGGGCACCAAGCTGCCTGAGCGTCGCAAAAAATCGCGCGGGATTGCCAATACCGGCAATGCCATGAACCTTTCGCCCGGCAATCTCGGCCAGCGACACCTGGTGCCCCGTTGCCACCTGAACCAGGGTGGAAGGCAGCAGCCGCATGGGGAAGATGTCCGGATGCTCAACCCCCTCGAAGTTCTCGAGCCGCTCCTCGGCCTCTTCGGCTATGGCACCATTAACCACCACAAAATCGACACTCGAAAGCCTTGAAACAGGCTCCCGAAGCGGGCCTACCGGAATCAAGCCACCATTACCGATGCCACGGCTGGCATCGAAAACTGCCAACTCGATATCCCGTGGCAAAGCATAGTGCTGGAGGCCGTCGTCACAGATCAGGACATTGCCCAAAAACCGGGTAACAGCAAACGCGGCTCCTCGGCGGCGCTGGGGATCCACCACCACCGGGACACCGGTTGCCTGCGCCAGCATCACCGGCTCATCGCCGGCCACTGACGGATCGCTGTCACCGTCGACCACAAGCGGGTAGTGGGCGGACTTGCCACCATACCCGCGGCTGAGGATCACCGGCCGCCAGCCGCTGGCGGACATTTCCTTGACCAGCCGGGCCGTCAGCGGGGATTTACCGGTGCCACCGGCGGTAATGTTGCCAACCACCACCACCGGAACCGGCAGCGGTTCATCACGAAGTTCCCAGGCCTTGCGGCGACGGGAATCAGCAATGGTGCGATAGAGCCAGGCCAGCGGGGCCAGCCATCCAAGCGGCCGGCCCTTGCCATACCAGACCCGGTCCACCAGGGAAGTCATGAATGCTCACTGAACTGCATCTGATGTAGCTGGGCGTAGGTGCCGCCGTTCACCAACAACTCCTCGTGGCGTCCGGATTCGACGATCCGGCCCTTCTCCATCACCAGGATACGGTCCGCCTTCTCGATGGTGGACAAACGGTGGGCAATCACCAGGGTTGTCCGGCCTTGCATGACGGTTTCAAGGGCTTCCTGGATATGGCGTTCAGATTCAGTATCAAGCGCCGAAGTCGCCTCGTCCAGAATCAGGATCGGCGCATCCTTCAACAGGGCCCGGGCTATTGCGAGCCGCTGGCGCTGGCCGCCGGACAGCATTACGCCGTTGTCGCCGATCATGGTATCGAGTCCTTCCGGCATCCGGTCGATAAACTCAAGGGCATGGGCCTTGTCCGCCGCCGCCCGGATTTCCTCCCGGGTACAATGCCTCAGGGCACCATAGGCAATATTGGCGGCGATGGAGTCGTTGAACAGGACCACGTTCTGGGTCACCAGCGCAATCTGGGCACGCAGGGCTGTGAGCGAATACTCCCGCAGGGAATGGTCATCGATGCGGATATCGCCCCCGGTAAACTCGTAGAACCGCGGCAGCAGACTAACCAGGGTCGACTTGCCACTGCCCGAGCGGCCCACAAGGGCCACACTCTGCCCTGCCGGAATGGTGAGGGAGATTCCCTCGAGGACATTATCGAGCTGGTCCCGGTACCGGAAGGAGACATCGTCGAAACGGATATCCCCCGCAACGCGATCCGGCGCGTAGGTCCCCGGATCCTCCTCCGGCTGCTCATCAATGGTTTCGAACACATCATGGGCCGCAGCCACGCCTTTCTGGATCTTGGCATGAATGTTGGTGATCTGGCGGATGGGTTTGGCCATGGTGGTTGCTGCAGTCAGAAAGGCCACCAGCTGGCCGGTGGTCATTTCGCCCCGGATTTCCGGAGCCAGCATCATCCAAACCAATGCCGCGATCGCGATCGCCACCAGCACCTGGATGACCGGCACGCTGACCGCCTGGGTAGCCGCCATTTTCAGGCTCTGCTTCAGGTTCTGGTCATTAACAGTCTGGAAACGCTCCTTTTCATAGCCTTCACCGCCAAAGGTACGGACAACTCGGTAGCCGGTAATCGATTCCGAGGCCACGTGGGTAATATCGCCCATGGAGCCCTGGATACGTTTGCTGATTTTGCGGAAACGCTTGCTGGCGTAGCTCACCACCGCACCGATGATCGGACCCACAGTGAGGAACAGCAGGGTCAGCTTCCAGTTGGTGTACAGCATGAAACCGAGTAGACCGATAACCGTCAGACCCTCGCGCAAGGCAGTGGTTACGGCGTTGGTGGTCGCCTCGGCTACCTGCTCGACGTTGAAGGTCAGCTTCGAGACCAGCCGCCCGGACGCGTTGTCATCAAAATATCGGGACGGCAATGCCATGAGCCGTTCGAACAGGTCCCCGCGCAGGGAATTGATCACATGACGGCCAACGTAACCGATGAAGTAGGTGCTCATGTAGGTGCCAAGGCCCCGGGACGCAAACACTCCCACAATCAGCAGGGTCAGTAACAACCGGTTCTGGTCGGTGGGATTTTCGATGGCCGTGATGACATATTCCATGGCCGCCGCCATGCCAGTGGACGCAGCCGCATAGATGATGTTGCCAATGACCGCCAGCGAAAAGGCAATCCAGAACGGCCGGGCATAGGACAGCAGACGCTTGTAGGTCTCCCAGCTGCCCTTGTCCAGAGCGGCCGGTGAAGCAGGTTCCGGGTTATTCACCGGCATCAGCCTCCCGCTCCGTGGTTATGCTCAACTTGGAAAAACCAAGGCGGCCGGCAACATCCATGGCGCGAACCACATACTCGTGTGGTGTGCGGGCATCGGCGGTGATGATGAATGGCAGGGCGTTATCCCCTTCCGCCAACTCTCGCACACCCCGCTCCAGGGTCTCCCGCCGGTTGTTGACCAGGGTACGGTCGTTGAGGATGTACTGCCCCTCAGCGTTGATCACAACATCAATCTGCTTCACCTCAGCCGGCTTGGCTGGATCGCCGCTGGCCTCCGGCAGCTCGACCTGCAGATGGCTTTCCCGGGTAAAGGTGGTGGATACCATAAAGAAAATCAGCAGCAGGAAGACTACATCGATTAATGGGGTCAGGTCGACACCGACTTCCTGGCTTCTCTGGCGCTTGAACTTCACGGTGTTCAGGCTCCTTCCACGTCGATTTCGCGGTCTCCGTGTACAACCTCAACCAGTTTGATGGCTTCCTGTTCCATATTGACGACAAGTTCATCGACACGGCGAATGAAATAGCGATGACAGATCAGGGCCGGAATCGCTACGCTCAGCCCCGCCGCCGTGGTGATCAGGGCCTCGGAAATACCACCGGCCAGGTTACCGGCATTGCCGACACCGGCCAGTTGGATTTCGGCAAATACCTTGATCATGCCGATAACCGTACCGAGCAGGCCAAGCAAAGGCGCGATGGTGGCGACGGTGCCGAGCGGATTCAGGAAACGCTCCAGGTCGTGGATCACCTGGCTGGCTTCGTGCTCTATGCTTTCCTTCATGATTTCCCGGCCATGCTTGGCGTTGAGCAGACCGCCGGCGAGAATTCGCCCGAGAGGAGATGAGGCCTGAAGAGCCTTGAGCTTCCGGCCATTCAGATCCTTTTTCTTGATCCAGCGCCAGAGTTCGTTGATGGTCTGGGGGGGAGCAACCCTGGAGGCACGAAGGGTCCAGAATCGCTCCAGGACAATGGCCAGAGCCAGGACGGAACAGGCAACAATGGGCACCATCAGAATGCCACCGGCTTTCAACAACTCGAACACGCTTGGTCTCCCTGGTTAGTTACAAGCCGCGCTACTTTAGCATAGCTGCCGATCCAGGCCACACCCGTTGTGTCACGGTATTTTACATTGGTCACGGGTCAGACCCGCTCCACCGATCCAAAACGGTGAATCGTGTCTCATTTCATGGACTTCCAGCCCTCCGGGAGCTGCCTTGAACGTAATGCCGCCGGAGCACGCGGTATTCAGCGCGACCGCCCCGATCTGCCGGTAGCGGGCAACCACATCAGGGTGAGGGTGACCGTAGCGGTGGCGGTAGCCGGCGGTATAAATGACATGATCCGGCTCCAGCGTATTGACCCAGGCGACAGAGGACGATGTCTTGCTGCCATGGTGCGGCGCGAGGACAACCCGATGCAGGGACGGACGGGACACACGGTCAAGGGTTTCCAGGAATCCAGCCTCAACCGCTTCGGTAATGTCCCCCGGCAGAATCCACTCCGTCGCCTTGTGCCGGACCACCAGCACGCAGGACCTATCGTTGCCGGACGCACCGTCTGGACTCCGCCAGAAAGTCAGCTCCAGGGCTCCCAGTGCTGCCGGCTCCCGCCGGCAACCTTCAACTGGCACCAGGGCTGATACTTCCAACCCTGCAAACGCCTCCGGCTCCCCGGCAATCACGCGCCCAACCGGCAGGCTACCGAGCAACAGGCCAACCTCACCGGCGTGATCACTGTCACTGTGACTGATTACCAGTTGGTCTATCCGCCGGACCCCGAGGTCCCGCAGATTTGGCAGGACCGTTGACTCCATAGCCGAAAACACGCCCGGTACCGCCGGGCCGGTGTCATAGAGCAGGACTTCCCGACGATGGCGCACCAGCACCGAAAGCCCCTGCCCGACATCCAGGATACGCACTTCCGGCACAGGCACATACCGGTTCACCGGGCCACCGCTGACAGAGTCCGACCCGGGCCACAACCACAGAACTACCGCACTGAAGACCAGGACAGGAAACCAGGGCAGGGGAAGACGCAGAGCCAGCAAGCCGGATGCGGCCACCAGAGACAGTGGCAGGGTTGCCGATGAAAGAACCGGCACCTGCCACTCCGAAAGGCGGACCAACAACCACCAGAGTCCCGCCAGCACAGCATCCATCAAGGGGACCACCCAATCCGTCAGCATAGGCATCAGGGCGACCACCATGCCACCAACGATGATGACCGGCATGACAATGACCGAGACCCAGGGGATTGCAATCAGGTTGGCTACCAGGCCAGCAATCGGCTGCCCCTGACCGAATTGCGCGAGCACGGGCCAAAGCCCTATAAAAACTGCTATCTGGGCAAGGACCAGCCCTGCCAGCCAACCAATGGCTCCCACCCGCCCGGAGAAGGTGACGAGCAGGATGGCGACCGCCGAGAAAGAGAGCCAGAAACCCTGATCCAGCGGAGCAAAAGGGTCAAGAACAAGAACTGTTGCGAACGCCAGAGCCAGCGAGCTCCAGGGGGAGATCTCCCTGCCACTTATCAGAGCCCAGGTGGCAATCATCACCATGATCAATGCCCTGCGTGTCGGTACTGTGAACCCGGATGCCAGTGCATAAGCGAGACAGCTGACGCCAACCACGGCAAAGACACCCCAGCGCAAAGAGGCCTCGGAGAACCGGTGCCCGGGAAAGGCCAACAAGGTCCGACGGGCCACAAAACCTGCCCCCAGCGCCACCAGGCCCAGGTGCAAACCGGATATGGCCACCAGATGGATGGTCCCGGTAGCCTTGAGCACTTTCCAGTGAGATGACTCCATGGCGCCGCGATTGCCGATCATCAGAGATGCGATCAGCGGGTAACGGCTGGCTTCGGAGAATCGGCTATCCACCCAGCGCGCAAGGGACTGGTGGACCGCGGTGTAGCGGCAGTGCAGATGGCAAGGCAGGGTTGCGACAGGCTCTGCCGACCGGACACTACCGGTCGCGCGATAGCCCTTGCGGAACAGCCAGTCCTCGTACCTGAACCCCGAGAGATTGAGGGTTCCGTGGGGCCGCCTCAAGACCACCTGCACAGTCAGGCGATGGTGCGCCAGCGTCTGCGCCTCACCGCCATACCAGCTCAGCCGCAGCCGCTCGGGCAGCCCCGATTCAGTCCTCCCTGGCCAGCCGGTGATGCAGAAGCTGAAACGCAGGCTGTTGAAACTGCCGGCCGCAGGAATATCGCAGACATAGCCCTCGACCGTCAGGGGAATGCGCTCCAGATCCGGAGGCAGGCGCTGACTCAACTGGTGCCCGGCCTGCCACGCGCCCCATGCCAGACCGGCTATCAGGGAGCCGGCCACCAGAGCCAGACTCCGCAGCGCCGGGGACTTCGCCGCCAGCACACTGTAAAAAGCCGTCACAAGGGCCACCAGCAGCCACCACGATACTGGTAACACCGACAAGCGATACAGTAAGATAACGCCGCACGAGAAAGCTATGGCGCAACGAAACGCCACGTCGTGCGATTGCGGCTTATACGGCTGTTCAGAGCTGCTATGACTCGTGGACAATCCTTGTCCTCCTGATATTTATTCTCCGGCAATATCCTTTTGCCGGTGCAATCACACGCTTACAGGCAGAACTTCCTATGCCAAAGAAGTTCATGAAACGATATCTGCCGTCACCGGAACGGGTGCAGTCGATGAAGTCGCTGCACTTTCTGGGCGATATCCTTCATGAACCCAACCTGTGGCA
Source organism: Marinobacter sp. (assembly GCF_046484525.1). Lineage (GTDB taxonomy): Bacteria > Pseudomonadota > Gammaproteobacteria > Pseudomonadales > Oleiphilaceae > Marinobacter. The sequence continues at coordinate 44,592 of NZ_JAWOIS010000063.1, read as the reverse complement.
TATCAATCGCCACAGCGTCGCCAGAGCCTTTCTCATCGGCATCTGGTTCTGCTTTATCCCCATGCCGTTCCAGATGCTGGCGGCCGCGCTGTTTGCCATCTGGTTCAACGCCAACCTTCCGCTGTCGGTGGCACTCGTGTGGATCAGTAACCCGGTCACCATGCCACCCATGTTCTACTTTAATTACAAGATCGGCGCGTGGATTCTGAACCGGCCGGTGCTGGCCTTCGAGTTCGAACTTTCCTGGCCCTGGATCAGCGAGCGACTTGTGGATATCGGGATCCCCCTGTATCTGGGCTCCCTGATCTGCGCCACCGTCTTTGCCTGCCTTTCCTACCTGGCCATCCAGTACCTCTGGCGCCGGAAAATCCGTTCGGACTGGCGAGAAAGACGGCTGGAACGGCGCAAAAGTCGCCGCGCCGCCAATCAGGCTTCCTGAAGCAGACGCCCCTGCTCCAGCCGTAACACCCGCCCCAGGCTCCGGGCCATTCGCATATCGTGGGTCACCATGACAAAAGCAATGCCGGACTGGTCACGCAGGGTTTCAATCAGCGCCTGCACACCTTCACCCGTGTGTTCGTCCAGGTTACCGGTGGGCTCGTCCATCAGCACGCACTCCGGCTCGTTCACGAGCGCGCGGGCAATGGCAACACGCTGGCGCTCGCCCCCGGACAGCTCTCCGGGCTTATGGGTCAGACGGGCGCCAAGACCGACTTTCTCCAGCAAAGAGGCAGCCTTGTCACGGGCGGCCTTGACGGGAAGTCCGCCAAGGACGCATGGCATCATGACATTCTCCAGGGCGGTGAACTCCGGCAGCAAGTGGTGAAACTGGTACACAAACCCCAGATGCCGGTTACGAAAGCCTGCCCTGCCGGCCTCCGACATGCGGTGAATATCCTCGCCGCAGATGTGGATCTGCCCAGAAGATGGTTTATCCAGCCCACCCAGCAGGTTCAGCAGAGTGGTCTTGCCGGCCCCGCTGCTACCGACAATGGCGACGGTCTCACTGGCACCTACCTGCAGGGAGATATCGGAAAAGATCGTGAGTTTTTCCGGGCCCTCGTTGTAGGTACGGGTAACGCTGCGGCAGTCAATGACCGGTGTTTTATCGTTCATGGTAGCTCTTGCCTCACTCATACCGCAGTGCCTCCGCCGGATCGATCCGGGATGCACGCCAGGCAGGATAGATGGTTGCCAGCAGACTCATCGCCAGCCCGGCACCACTGATGATCATTACGTCCTGCATCTGGAGCTGCGACGGCAGGTAGCTGATGAAATAGACATCGGCACTCAGGAACTGGTGCCCCAGGACCTTTTCCAGCCAGGAGATAAAGGCACTGATATTCAGCGCTCCGAACACCCCCAGTGTGGTTCCGACCAGAGTCCCGAACACACCAATAACCGCGCCCTGAACGATAAAGATCCGCATAATACGGCCCGGGGTCGCGCCCATGGTCCGGAGAATGGCGATATCGGCGGTCTTGTCGGTAACTACCATGACCAGTGTCGAAACAATGTTGAACGCCGCTACCGCCACGATGAACATGAGCAGCAGGCCGATCATGGTTTTCTCCATGCGGATGGCCTGGAACAGGTTGCCGTGGGTCCGGGTCCAGTCGGAAATGTAGTAACGACCGTCCAGGAGCCGCGCAGCCTCCTCCGCCACCTTCGGAGCGGCAAACAGGTCATCCACCAGCAGGCGCACGCCCTGGGCTTTGCCGCCAGTGCGCATCAGCTTGGCGGCGTCATCCATGTGTACCAGCGTGTAGTTGCCATCAAGCTCCGCGCCCACGCTGAAAATGCCCTTGACGGTAAAACGCTTGAGCCTGGGCAGAACGCCTGCCGGGCTCACGGAGGCCTCGGGCAGCACCACAGTCAGCCTGTCCCCTACCTTGAGACGCAGGCTCGCTGCCATTGTCCGTCCCACTATGATGCCGAACTCACCGGACACCAGATCCTCCAGGCCGCCTTCAATCATGTGGTTTTCAATGATGGAGACAGTACGCTCCTGCTCCGGAAGGATGCCATTGAGCATCACGCCCCGGACGTCGCCACCTCCGGTTACCATACCCTGCCCCTGGATGAATGGCGCGGCGGCCAACACTCTCGGGTGTTCCTCCACACGGGCATCTACCGCCTCCCAATCCGGCAGCGGACCGGAGCCCTGTATTACCGCATGGGGCACCATGCCCAGAATCCGTTGTTTGAGTTCTCGATCAAAGCCGTTCATCACCGACAGGACGATGATCAGAACCGCAACACCAAGCATCAGACCGATCATGGAGGTCAATGAGATAAACGAGATGAAATGATTGCGGCGCTTGGCTGCGGTGTACCGCAAACCGATATAGAAAGATAAGGGTCGGAACATGTAGGAGTGCTGCTCTGTTAGAATCCCTGAATGGCAAGCTCGGCGTGGTCGAGCGCATTATGGCCCTTGTCCAAAATCGGTTGCAACCGGACATCCCTCACTCTGCCTGTGAAAGTCTTGGCAAAAATTTCGGGCCCAAACAGTATAAACTGGGGGAAAGCAGGTGACTTTTGCTAATCTTTTTCGGATATTACGTTTTATCCATGTCCTTCCGGAGCACTCCGCGAGGACCCGAGTTGTAGCGTCAATGGAGAGCCATCAATGAGAAACAACAAAACCCTGTTCGGTGTTCTGGCCCTGGCGGCCACGCTGTCGTTTGCACCGGCCAGCGGTGTCCTGGCGGAAGAGCTTCGGACTCCGGCGGGAAGCCAGGCAGACCGGAACGAGGGAAACTATCCGAAAACCGGGCTGTCCCAGTCCTCGGTCCGGGCAAAGTGGGGCAATCCCCAGGAAGTTCGGGGTCCCGTTGGCGAACCACCCATTACACAATGGCATTATCAGAATTTCGTCGTCTATTTCGAAAATGACCTCGTACTTCACACAGTACTGAAACAAGAGACCGGACGATAACAAAAATACACCGCAAACCGGCCTGTTTTCACGGCTGCCGCCCTGACGCCGGGCCAGTCCTTGGTTAGAATGGCGGCTTTTGCGAGTTAAGGTAGCTTCAACAGTGACTTCAAGACGCGTGTTGCCCGCCGAGTGGGCGCCTCAAAGTGCCGTAATGCTGACCTGGCCCCACCCCGGTACTGACTGGGCTTCCCGACTGGAAGAGGTGGAACCGGTCTTTGAAGCCATCGCCCGGGCGGTGCTGCGCTTCGAGCATCTGGTGATCAGCTGCGAGCATGTTTTCCGGTTGCAGGCTCTGGGCCGTGATCTTAACCGCTATGCCGAGGAAAACTGCCTGCCCGGACGCGTCATCACCGTTCCTGCACCAGCCAACGACACCTGGGCCCGGGACCATGGCCCCATAACGGTCCAGACCGGGGACGGTCCAGAACTTCTCGACTTCCGGTTTAATGCCTGGGGCGGCAAATTCACCTCGGAAAAGGACGACGCGCTGAACCGCCACCTGGCCAATGCCGGCGTGTTTGGTTCGGTGCCACTCAAACCCCTGGATTTCGTGCTCGAAGGCGGCTCCATCGAATCCGATGGCCAGGGCACACTGCTCACCACCAGCGAGTGCCTGCTCACCCCCAGCCGCAACCCGAGCCTGGATCGTACCGCCATTGAACATCTGTTGGCCGAGGTCCTGGGCACCGAGCGGGTCCTCTGGCTGAATCATGGCTACCTGGCGGGCGACGACACCGACAGTCATATTGATACCCTGGCCCGTTTCTGCGCCCCCGACCATATCTGTTACGTGGCCTGTCCCGATGTTGCCGACGAGCACTACACTGCCCTGGCTGCTATGGAGGAGGAGCTGCGGGAGTTCCGGCAGGAAAATGGCGAGCCCTACCGGCTGACGGCCCTGCCCTGGCCCGATCCGATTCACGATGAGGACGGCGATCGACTACCGGCCACGTACGCGAATTTCCTGATCATCAACGATGCCATCCTGCTGCCAATATACGGGGTCGCCCAGGACGACAAGGCAATCGAAGTCATGCAGGGCATTTTCCCGGACCGGGAAATCATCCCCATTGACTGCCGGCCACTGGTCTACCAGCACGGCAGTCTGCATTGCGTCACCATGCAAATTCCCGCAGGAGTCGTTAATACATGAGCAAGGCCCGCGACAGTCGAGAACTTCGCATCGCAGCAATCCAGCAAGCCTGCAGTGAGGACAAGGCGGCCAGTCTGGCCACCAGCGAAAAACTGATTCGCGAAGCGGCAAGCCAGGGCGCGGAGCTCATTCTCCTGCAGGAACTGCACGCCACCCTGTATTTCTGCCAGACCGAGGATACCTCGGTGTTTGAGCTCGCCGAGCCGATCCCCGGTCCGACCAGTGACCGGTTGTCAGCACTGGCCCGGGAACTGGGCGTGGTGCTGGTGGGTTCGATTTTCGAGCGGCGCATGAACGGCGTTTACCACAACACTGCCGTGGTGTTTGAACGAGATGGCGACGTTGCCGGTATCTACCGGAAAATGCACATCCCCGATGATCCCGGTTTCTACGAGAAATTCTACTTTACCCCCGGCGATGCCCAGTTCAACGACGGCCACAATGGCTTTACCCCCATCGACACGTCGGTCGGCAGGCTCGGCGTGCTGGTGTGCTGGGACCAGTGGTATCCCGAGGCCGCCCGACTCATGGCCCTGGCCGGTGCCGAGATCCTGATCTACCCCACGGCCATTGGCTGGGATGTCACCGACGATCCGGACGAACAGGCCCGTCAACTGGAAGCCTGGGTGACGGTCCAGCGGGGGCATGCTGTCGCCAACAACCTCCCGGTGGTAGCACCGAACCGGGTGGGCACCGAGCCGGACCCTTCCGGTCAATCGGATGGCATCCGCTTCTGGGGTAACAGTTTCATATGTGGACCTCAGGGAGAATTTCTCGCTCGCGCCGATGACGAAAACGAATGCATCCTCTCAGTCACCCTTGACCGTACCCGCACGGAATCGGTTCGCCGGATCTGGCCGTATCTCAGAGACCGTCGTATCGACGCCTACGGCGATATTCTGAAGCGGGTAAGGGACTGAGGACAGGATGAAAAAACTGGTAGACAGCGTTGTCGATGAACTGAACAGCATTCTCCTGGGCAAGGACCGACAGGTACGCCTGGCCCTGTGCGGCCTGCTAGCCAGGGGTCACCTGCTGATCGAGGACATTCCCGGCATGGGCAAGACCACCCTGTCCCACGCCCTGGCGAAGGTGATGGGCCTGAGCTACCAGCGCATCCAGTTCACCAACGATCTGCTGCCCGCCGATGTGCTCGGCTACTCCATGTATGACAAGACTGCAGGCATCCTGGTCTTCCACCCCGGCCCCATCTTCGCCCAGGTGGTCCTGGCGGATGAGATCAACCGGGCCTCCCCGAGAACCCAGAGCGCCCTGCTCGAAGCCATGGAAGAGCGCCAGGTATCCATAGAGGGCGAAACCCGCCCCCTGCCAGAGCCGTTTTTCGTGATTGCCACCCAGAACCCCATCGAACAGGGCGGCACCTTTCCGCTTCCCGAATCCCAGCTCGACCGGTTCCTGATGCGCCTGAGACTGGGCTACCCCGACCCACGCGCCGAGCGGGAGTTGCTTGAGGGCGAGGACCGTCGCGCCATGACCGAGCGCATGGGCACCCTGCTCTCTGCCGAAAACCTCCGGACCCTTCAGGACGGCGTCACGCGAGTCACGGCCAGCCCTGCATTGCTGGATTACGTGCAACGGCTGCTGGAGCAAAGCCGGCGCATGCCCGGTCTTCTCTATGGCCTCTCCCCCCGGGCCGGCCTGGGCTTGCTCAGGGCAGCGAAGGCCTGGGCCATGATGGAGGGGCGCCACCACGTCCTGCCCGACGATATCCAGGCCGTCTTCCCGGCCGTTGCGGAGCACCGCCTCGAGCAGGGCGAATCCGGCAAGAGCAGCGAGCGGGTCCGCCAATTACTGGCGACGGTCTCGGTACTTGAATAAAAACCGTCTGACCACATAGTATCCATTTTCAAACATCAGTGAGAGACATTCATGAGCGACACCCAACACTCCCGACTGATCATCCTCGGCTCAGGTCCTGCCGGCTATACCGCAGCAGTCTACGCGGCCCGCGCCAACCTGAACCCGACCCTGATTACCGGCATTGAAGTCGGTGGCCAGCTCACCACCACGACCGACGTCGATAACTGGCCAGGGGACAACGAGGGGGTTCAGGGTCCGGAGCTCATGCAACGCATGCAGAAGCACGCGGAGCGGTTCGAGACCAGCATTGTGTACGACACCATCAACGAGGCTGACTTGAGCAACCGTCCATTCCGGCTCAAGGGCGACGGTGGCGAGTACACCTGTGATGCCCTGATCATCGCCACCGGGGCGTCCGCCATGTACCTGGGGCTGGAGTCCGAAGAGAAATTCAAGGGCCAGGGCGTTTCCGCCTGCGCCACCTGTGACGGCTTCTTCTATCGCAAGCAGAAAGTTGCAGTGATTGGCGGCGGCAACACCGCGGTCGAGGAAGCCCTCTACCTGTCCAACATTGCCGACGAAGTGACTCTGGTGCACCGTCGTGACAGCCTGCGGGCGGAGAAGATCCTCCAGGACAAACTGTTCGAGAAGGCGGAGAACGGCAACGTCAATATCGTCTGGAATCACACGCTGGACGAGGTGCTCGGTGACGCCACCGGCGTGACCGGCATGCGCATCAAGAGCACCAAGGATGACTCCACCCGGGACATTGAGCTCGCCGGCGTGTTCATCGCCATCGGTCACAAACCCAACACCAGCCTGTTTGAAGGGCAGCTGGACATGGACAATGGCTACATCCGTATCCGTTCCGGCCTCGAAGGCATGGCGACCCAGTCCAGCATCCCGGGCGTATTCGCCGCTGGCGATGTGGCCGACCACGTCTACCGCCAGGCAGTAACCTCTGCCGGTTTCGGCTGCATGGCCGCGCTGGACGCCGAGAAGTTCCTGGACCAGCAGGACTGAGCCGGGCCGGAGTGACTGGAGCAGGATGACCACTCTCCCTTGGCTAGAGCCGGACCACTTGTGGTTCCCCCCCGCCGAGGAGGCCCTGGAAGACCCGGATGGTCTCCTGGCTCTTGGCGGCGATCTTTCCACCGCCCGACTGGAGCTTGCCTACCGGAATGGTATTTTCCCCTGGTACAGCGACGATCAGCCGATCCTGTGGTGGTCCCCGGATCCCCGATGTGTTCTGTTTCCGGCTGATATCCATATCTCACGAAGCCTTCGTCGGACATTGAACCAACGGCGCTTCCATGTCACCGCGGATCGAGCCTTCAGTCGCATTATCCGGCTCTGTGGTTCCACCCGCGCCGAGGGCACCTGGATTACCGATGACATGGTGTCGGCCTATACCGAACTGCACCGGCAAGGCATTGCCCATTCCATCGAAATCTGGAACCGCAACAACGAGCTGGCCGGTGGGATGTACGGGGTCGCCCTTGGCCGCTGCTTTTTTGGCGAATCCATGTTTTCCCTGGAGACCAACGCGTCCAAGGTCCTGATGGTACACCTGGCCAACCAGCTGCGGCGGTGGGGCTACCGGATCATGGACTGCCAGGTGGAGAGCGACCACCTGCTGACCATGGGCGCCCGGAGCATTCCCAGAGCGGAGTTTTTATCTATACTCAGGGCATGTGTTGATCAGAAACCGGACCAGTCCGACTGGACCTTCACCTGGGAATGGCATGGGCCGGAGGTGTGAATGAGTAACCTCAGAACCCTGGTATTTTTTGCGACTCCGCCCCATGACTGCAGTTACCTGCCCGATCGCGAGGCAACGACCATGTTTGTGGACCCGCGGGCCAACATCGATAAGAAGCTGTACAGTCAATTGACCGCCCTTGGTTTCCGCCGCAGCGGGTCCCATTACTACCGGCCGCATTGCGAACACTGCAACGCCTGCATCCCCGTTCGCCTCAAGACACAAGAGTTCCAGCCGGACCGGAGTCAGCGTCGGGTAATAAAAAAGAACTCGGACCTTGAGTGTGCCATGGTGCCCGCCCGCTTCACCGAGGAGTACTACACTCTCTATGCCCGGTATATCAATGAGCGACACAGCGACGGCGATATGTACCCCCCATCCCGGGACCAGTTCAGCTCATTCCTGGTGGAAGGTGCCACAGATTCCTGGTTCCTGGAGATGCGCCTGGAGCGCAAACTGGTGGCGCTTGCGGCCGTAGATGTCCTTGATGACGGCCTGTCGGCCATCTATACGGTGTATGCGCCCGAACTGGAGCTCCGCAGCCCGGGAACCTTTGCCATCCTGTGGCAGATTGAAGAGGCGAGGCGCCGGGGCCTGTCACACCTTTACCTGGGGTACTGGATCAAGGAGTGCCGAAAAATGAACTACAAGACACGTTTCCAGCCGATTGAGGCCCTACGCGATGGCCACTGGCGGACAATGGATGACAACTGACTTTGCCAAATGACGACAAATCAGGCAGAATTGCGCAATTTAAAATCACGAGAAGTATATTCAAAGAGAGGTTTCTACTGAATGGCGAAATCAGATGTCATTGAAATGGAAGGCGTCATCATCGACACCCTTCCCAACACCATGTTCCGCGTTGAGCTGAGCAATGGTCACGTTGTGACTGCTCACATTTCCGGCAAGATGCGCAAGAACTACATCCGCATCCTGACTGGCGACAAGGTCAAGGTTGAGCTGACCCCCTATGACCTGAGCAAGGGCCGCATTGTTTACCGCGCCCGTTAATCTGCCTCAGTGACATCTGAAAACCCCCGCCACGGCGGGGTTTTTTATTGCCTGCGATATAAAAAAGCCGCTGCACAAGGCAGCGGCTTTGCCGGATGGAGCGGAATCAGACGGCTTCCGCGGGTTCGTCCTCGTATTCGAACTCGAGTTCGTCCCCCTTGAGGTGGACATAGACATCCCCGCCATGCTCGGACAGACGCCCGAACAGGATCTGCTCCGCCAGCGGCCGCTTGATCCTGTCCTGGATCAGGCGGGACATGGGGCGCGCACCCATGGTGACGTCGTAACCACGTTCCGCGAGCCAGCCCTTGGCCTCCTCGTCCACATGCAGGACCACATGCTTCTCGTCCAACTGCGCCTGCAACTCGGTGAGAAACTTGTCGACCACGTGGGTGATAGTCTCCTTCTGGAGATCACGGAACTGGATGATGCCGTCGAGCCGGTTACGGAATTCCGGTGTGAAGGTCTTGGTGATCACCTCCATGCCATCGGTGCTGTGATCCTGCTCGCTGAAGCCGATGGAACGACGGGCCATGCTCTCGGCACCGGCGTTGGTGGTCATCACCAGAATCACGTGGCGGAAGTCCGCCTTGCGGCCGTTGTTATCGGTCAGGGTACCGTGGTCCATCACCTGCAGCAGCAAGTTGAAGACCTCCGGATGTGCCTTCTCGATCTCATCAAGCAGCAACACGCAGTGCGGATGCTTGTTGACCGCCTCAGTCAGCAGGCCGCCCTGGTCGTACCCGACGTAGCCCGGAGGCGCTCCAATCAGGCGCGACACGGTGTGCCGCTCCATGTACTCGGACATGTCGAAGCGCAACAGCTCGATACCCAGTACCTTGGCCAGCTGCTTGGTCACCTCGGTCTTGCCCACCCCGGTGGGACCGGCAAACAGGAATGCACCTTCCGGCTTCTCCGGTGCCTTTAGGCCCGCGCGGGCAAGCTTGATGGCCGTGGCCAGGGACTCGATGGCCGGATCCTGCCCGAACACCACCATCTTGAGATCCCGCTCCAGGTTCCGGAGCAGATCCTTGTCGCTGGTGGAGACATTCTTCGGCGGAATCCGCGCAATATTGGCCACCACGTCCTCGATTTCCGAGACATCGACGGTCTTCTTACGCTTGTTTTCCGGCAGCATACGCTGGCGGGCACCCGCCTCGTCGATCACATCAATGGCCTTATCCGGCAAGTGGCGGTCGGTAATGTAGCGATCCGCCAGTTCCGCAGCTACCCGCAGGGCCTTGTCCGTATACTTCAGGTCATGGTGCTTCTCGAAGTTTGGCTTGAGGCCTTTCAGGATCTGGTAGGTATCCTCGACGCTCGGCTCGTTGACATCGATCTTCTGGAAGCGGCGAGCCAGCGCGCTGTCCTTCTCGAAAATGCCCCGGAACTCATGGAAAGTGGTAGAGCCGATACAGCGGATTTCACCGGAGCTGAGCATCGGCTTGAGCAGGTTGGACGCATCCATCACACCGCCCGACGCGGAGCCCGCACCGATGATGGTATGAATCTCATCGATGAACAGGATCGCATGCTGTTGCTTCTTCAGTTCGCTCAGCAGGCCTTTCAGGCGCTTCTCGAAGTCACCCCGATACTTGGTACCGGCCAGCAACGCGCCCATGTCCAGGGAGTAGACCACCGCATCCGAGATAATGTCAGGCACCTGACCGTCCACAATCCGCTTAGCCAGGCCTTCGGCGATGGCTGTCTTGCCGACGCCGGCCTCACCCACGAGCAACGGGTTGTTCTTGCGGCGGCGGGCCAGAATCTGGACCACCCGCTCCACTTCATGTTCGCGGCCGATCAGCGGGTCAATACGCCCCTGACGGGCCTGCTCGTTCAGGTTCGTGGCATAGCTTTCCAGCGGCTTGGACTGGGTGCCCTCTTCACCCGCTTCATCATGGGAAGCCTGGTCGGGACCTTCCTGATCCTCGGCGCCCTGGACCCGGGAAATGCCATGGGAAACAAAATTGACCACGTCGATGCGGGCGACGCTCTGTTTCTTCAGCACATACACCGCCTGGCTTTCCTGTTCGCTGAAGATGGCCACCAGGACATTAGCGCCGGTAACCTCCTTCTTGCCAGAAGACTGTACGTGGAAAACAGCCCTCTGCAACACGCGCTGGAAGCCCAGCGTGGGCTGGGTTTCACGTTCGTTGTCGTTACTGGGAATCAGGGGTGTGGTGGAATCGACGAATTCCACCAGTTCTTCCTCGAGGCGCTTGAGGTCAGCACCACAGGCTTTGAGGACACCCACCGCCGATTCATTATCAAGCAGAGCCAACAGTAAATGCTCGACGGTCATGAATTCATGACGCTTGTCCCGGGCATTTTTGAAGGCCGTATTCAGCGTAATTTCAAGATCTTTGCTCAGCATGGGCCACCCCAACGTCTGTCAGTCCGCACGTTCAATCTCGCAAAGGAGCGGATGTTCGCATTCCGAGGAATACTGGTTCACCTGTGCCGCCTTTGTTTCCGCGATGTCTCGGGTATATACCCCACATACGGCTTTTCCTTGCGTATGGACGAGCAGCATCACCTGCGTCGCCTTCTCCTCGTTCATTCCGAAGAACTTCATCAATACATCCACCACGAAGTCCATGGGGGTGTAGTCATCGTTCAGAAGCACGACCCGGTAACGCGCCGGGTGCTTCAGGGCAGGCTTTTCGGGCGCAACACTGAGGTCGTCCTGTCGGCCTGGCTGATCGTCCTCCCCCTGATTCAATACTAGTAGAGAATTGTCGATAGTCCGCATGTTTCTTTACCGGTTTTCTCGGTGTCCTCGGGTTTAATGTGGTTCTCCGGGGCCGGGTTTTCAAGCGGCCCGAGTCCCCGGACGTGAGATATTTATCAATACGGGGATGATACCGCTTCCGGACCGCGTTAAACCACACATAACCTCGATAGAAACTATTGACTCCAGGCGCTGATTGGTCGACAGTTAAGAGGCATTGTAAAATATTGTAAATCTGTACGATGCAAACGTAACCGAGCGCGCAACCGAGTAACAGGATCCCGGCGGAGTTCCGGGATTCCGGGCGTACCCAACAATAAGAACTGACAGCAAAAGAACAGGGGAGTTCATCATGCCAAGAGGCAAGGTCAAGTGGTTCAACAATGCCAAGGGCTACGGATTCATCATCGAGGATGGCTGCAGTGACGACCTGTTTGCTCACTTTTCCTCGGTTCAGATGGATGGCTACAAGACACTGAAAGCCGGTCAGGCCGTCACCTTTGACAAAAAGCCCAGCGAAAAGGGAATTCACGCAGTCAATATCGTGCCCGAGGAAATGCCTTCCCGGCAGTCCCAGGCACCTTCCGGTAACAGCGAAAAGAAGTCCGCCCCCCGCGACGAGGGCCGTGGAGACTACCCCCCGCGGGCAGTAAACGCCTGAGGCGGCAACCTGTTTACCCATACCTGCCCGACAGACAGGTATGAACCGGATGGCTGGCGCCAGCGCCAGTCGGGCTGCAGAAAAATCGGGATCGATACGGCGGGCAGCTTACGCCTCGGCCCGCAATGGGGTTTATTGTCCAGCCCCCTGTTGCCAAATCTTCCGATTCGGGTACCCTGCAAATCTCTGTCCCGTCAGATCAGCAACCCACAGTATGCAACGCAGGCATGGCCGAACTCGTTCTGTTCAATAAACCTTTCCAGGTTCTCTGCCAGTTCACCGACCGGCGCAATGACCCGGGCCAGTCCCCGCGCCAGACCCTGGCAGACTGGATCCCCCTGAAAGATGTCTACCCGGCCGGTCGCCTCGATTTCGATTCTGAGGGTCTCCTGCTGCTCACCGGTGATGGCGCCCTCCAACACCGGATCGCCTCGCCTTCCCGGAAAATGCCTAAAACCTATTGGGTCCAGGTGGAAGGCGACATTACTGACCAGGCCTTGTCGCAGCTTGCCGCAGGAGTCGAACTCAAGGACGGCAAGACCCGCCCCGCCAGGGTCAATCGCATGAAGGATCCTGAGGTGTGGCCCCGCGTTCCGCCGGTCCGGCACCGGGAGACGGTACCCACCAGTTGGATCGAGCTGACCATTACCGAGGGTAAGAACCGCCAGGTAAGACGCATGACCGCTGCTGTCGGCTTCCCCACACTGCGCCTGATCCGTTACCGTATCGGAGACTGGAGCCTGGACAACCTGGCTTCCGGGCAATACCGCACCGTCCCGGTGCACGTGCCAGCTGCCAACCAACCGGCCAGACCTCAACGCCGCAGGAGACGCTCCCGATCATGACCTGGACGCCCCACGCAACCGTTGCCGTAATCGTCGAAGATGACCGCGGGCGCTTTCTCATAGTGGAGGAAGTCAGTAGAGGCCGGGTTGTCTTCAACCAACCTGCCGGACATGTCGAAGAGGACGAAGCTATCCTCGATGCTGTACGCCGGGAAACTCTCGAAGAAACCGGCTGGCAGGTCGAGCCCCGCCATTTCCTCGGGGTGTACACCTACAAGGCGCCCGCCAACGGCGTTACCTATTATCGCTTCTGCTATGCTGCAGAGGCGGTTCGCCACCGCTCCTCCGAGCTCGACGATGGCATCATCGCCGCCCACTGGCTCGAGTTCGATGAGATCCGCCAACTCGGGGACAAGCTGCGCAGCCCCCTGGTGCTCCAGTGCATAGAAGATTACCGAAAAGGCCGCCGTTACCCGCTTGACGTCATCGTCGATGCGCAGACGTGATTCCGCGGAAATGTTAGAATCCGCTGTTTTAGCGGCAACAGGGCTGACATGAGCACAACACCCGATACCAAGTCTCCGGAATCCACCCGTGTCATCGTCGGCATGTCCGGCGGCGTCGATTCTTCCGTGGCTGCCTGGCTCCTGAAACAGCAGGGGTACCACGTCGAGGGCCTGTTCATGAAGAACTGGGACGAAGACGATGGCACCGAATACTGTACCGCCATGACCGACCTGGCGGACGCCCAGGCCGTTGCTGATGACATCGGGATCAAGCTGCACACTGCAAGCTTCGCGGCAGAATACTGGGACCGCGTATTCGAGCACTTCCTGTCCGAGTACAAGGCCGGGCGCACCCCCAACCCGGATATCTTGTGCAACAAGGAAGTGAAGTTCCGCGCCTTCCTTGACTATGCCATCACCCTGGGCGCGGATTACATCGCCACCGGTCACTATGCCCGCCAACGACCGCTCGAAGACGGCTCCGGCAAGGCCCTGCTGCTGAAGGGCCTCGATCCCAACAAGGACCAGAGCTATTTTCTCCATGCGGTTTCCGGCGAGCGGATTGCCCGCACCTTGTTCCCGGTCGGCGAACTGGAAAAACCCGAGGTACGGCGAATTGCGGAGGAACAGGGCTTCGTCACCCATGACAAGAAGGATTCCACCGGCATTTGCTTCATTGGCGAGCGGAAATTCCGGGATTTCCTGAAACAGTATCTGCCGGCCCAGCCGGGCAATATCGAAACCCCGGAAGGCCAGGTCATAGGCCGGCACCAGGGTCTGATGTATCACACCATTGGCCAACGCCAGGGCCTGAGAATCGGTGGTCTCAGCGAGTTTGGAGACGAGCCCTGGTACGTCACCGGGAAAGATCTGACTCGCAACGTATTGGTTGCCGTCCAGGGCAAACACCATCCCCTGCTCTTTTCCCGGGGTCTGGTCTCAGGCCCGATCGACTGGGTCGCCGGCGAGCCACCGGCCGGGCAGTTCCGCTGCAAGGCCAAGACCCGCTACCGTCAGCCGGACCAGGATTGCGAAGTGGCTGTACTCGACGGCGGCGTGAAGGTCGTTTTTGACGATGCCCAGCGCGCCGTTACTCCCGGCCAGTCGGTGGTCTTCTATGACGGCGAGATCTGCCTCGGCGGCGGCGTTATCGAGGAAACCTGGCGTGACGGAGAACCCCTGCCCGAGCGTCTCCTGAGCACAGAACAGAAGGAAGCCAGCGCATGAGCCGGTCCCTGCATGATCAGACCCTGGCGCTGGCCGGCGTGTTCCAGGCTGCCAACCTGGTACAGCAAATTGCCCACAACGGCCAGTGCAACCCGGCATCCCTGGAGACCTGCATCCGTTCGCTGTTTGCCACGGATCCGGCCTCAACCCTGGACGTCTATGGCGGTGAACTGCCCGATATCCGGGAAGGCCTGGTTACTCTTTCCACAGTCATGAGCCAGCAAAGCAAGCAGCGGGATATCGAGGTGCTCAAGTATGTGCTCAACCTGATCCACCTCGAGTCCAAACTGAACCGGAGTTCCGACATGCTGGAAGTGATCGGCAGTCGTATCGATCAGGCCCGCCATACCGCAAGCCATTTTGGCTATACGCACGCCAACCTGATCGGCAACCTGGCCTCGATCTACGCCGATACCATCAGCACCTTCCGGCAGCGCATCCAGGTTACCGGCGATCCCGCGGTACTCCAGCGGGAAGAGAATGCCGACAAGGTGAGGGCCCTCCTGCTGGCCGGTATCCGCTCGGCCGTGCTCTGGCGCCAGTGCGGCGGGCGCCGCTGGCAGCTGATCTTCTCCCGGCGCAAGGTCATTCATCACGCCCGGGAACTGGCCGAGAAGGCGCGCCAGCCGCTGTAACCGCAAAGCCGGGATTAACGCTGATTCAGAGGGCCCGCTGGTGTATCATTGGCAGCCCTGTTTCCCAGCTTGTTTCGATTCTTTGATCACTTGAGAGGTTTTCGATGGAACTCACCGCCCTGACCGCCATTTCCCCGGTCGATGGACGCTATGGCAGCAAAGTCAGCGTATTCCGCAGCATCTTCAGCGAGTATGGCCTGATCCGTAACCGGGTAACCGTCGAAATCCGCTGGCTTCAGAAGCTGGCCGCGCACCCGGAGATCGCCGAAGTGCCTGCGTTCTCGACCGAAGCCAACAGCTTCCTCGACAAGCTGGTCAGCGAGTTCAGCCTGGCAGACGCCGAGTGCATCAAGGAAATCGAGCGCACCACGAACCACGACGTCAAGGCCGTCGAGTACTTCATCAAGGAAAAGATAGCCGAGGTACCGGAACTGCATGCCGTCACCGAATTTGTGCACTTTGCCTGCACCTCCGAGGACATCAACAACCTCTCCCACGCCCTGATGCTGCGTGAGGGCCTGGACCACGGCCTGTTGCCGGCGATGGACCGGGTAATCGACAAGCTGGCTGAACTGGCCAAAGAGCACGCCGACCAGCCCATGCTGTCCCGGACCCACGGCCAAACTGCCTCCCCCACTACCGTGGGCAAGGAACTGGCCAACGTTGTGTACCGCCTGCGCCGCCAGCTTATGCAGATCCGCGAAGTGGAAATCATGGGCAAAATCAACGGCGCCGTGGGTAACTACAACGCCCACCTTTCCGCCTACTCGGACGTGGACTGGGCCGCCAATGCTGAAGAGTTCGTGGAGAGCCTGGGGCTGGACTGGAATCCGTATACCACCCAGATCGAGCCCCACGACTACATTGCCGAACTGTACGATGCCATTGCCCGGTTCAACACCATCCTGATCGACCTCGACCGGGATGTCTGGGGCTACATTTCCCTGGGTTACTTCAAGCAGAAAACCGTGGAAGGCGAAGTGGGTTCCTCGACCATGCCGCACAAGGTCAATCCGATCGATTTTGAGAATTCCGAGGGCAACCTGGGCATTGCCAATGCCCTGTTCGATCACCTGGCCGCCAAACTGCCGATCTCACGCTGGCAGCGGGATCTGACCGATTCGACCGTTCTGCGGAACCTGGGCGTCGGCTTCGGCCACAGCCTGATTGCCTATGAAGCGTCCCTTAAGGGCCTGGGCAAACTGGAAATTAATCCGGCCCGCCTGAACGAGGATCTGGATCACGCCTGGGAAGTCCTGGCCGAGCCGATCCAGACGGTCATGCGCCGCTACAACATCGAAAAGCCCTATGAAAAGCTCAAGGCTTTGACCCGGGGCAAGGCAATGACTCCGGAAGTGATCAAGAATTTCGTGGAAACCCTCGACATTCCGGTCGCCGCCAAGGCAGAGTTGATGGCCCTCACACCGGGCAACTACATTGGCAATGCCATCGAGCAGGCGCGCAACATCTGATAGCGGGAGCACACCATGGATATGCTGGGCGGACGGACACCTTCCGAGTTTCTGCAGGATTACTGGCAGAAAAAACCCTTGGTGATTCGCCAGGCGTTCCCCGGCTTCCAATGCCCGGTCAGCCCTGACGAGCTGGCCGGCCTGGCCTGCGAGGAGGGCGTGGAATCCCGGATCGTCATTGAGAATGACAACGGCAAGCCCTGGCAGTTGCACAACGGGCCCTTCACTCCCGACCGGTTCAGCGACCTGCCGGAGCAGGACTGGACGCTCCTGGTACAGGGGCTGGACCACTGGGTCCCGGAAATTGCCGATCTGCTCGAACACTTCCGGTTCATTCCCAATTGGCGCCTGGATGACATCATGGCCAGTTATGCACCGAAAGGTGGCAGCGTCGGTCCCCATTACGATCAGTATGATGTATTTCTGCTCCAGGCTCAGGGCCATCGCCGCTGGACCTTCGGCGGTCACTGCGACCATGCCTCGCCCAGGGTGGAAGGCACGCCCCTGCGGATCCTGAGCAGCTGGGACGGCGAGGAAACCGTCAACCTGGCTCCGGGCGATATGCTCTACCTGCCGCCGGGCATCGGCCATCACGGTGTGGCCGAAGACGACTGCATCACCCTGTCGGTCGGCTTCCGGGCGCCCACCATTGACGACATTCTGACAGGCTTTACCGATTTCCTCTGTAGTCAGTCAGATGCCGCCGAGCACATCAACGATCCCGACCTCAGGATTCAGGACAACCCCGGCACCATAGCCCCGGAAGTCATTGACCGGCTTAATGGCATCATCCAGGAGAAAGTTGGCAACCGGCGACAACTGGCCCTATGGTTTGGCCAGTACGCCACCGCGCCGAAGAGTCTCGACATCGTGGTTCCCGCCGACGAGCCCGCCTCCGAAGAGGACCTGGCCGAGGCCATCGGCGCCGGCGAACAACTTCGCTGGAACGAGGGGTCCAGGTTTGCCTTTTATGAACTCGGTGAAGACACCGCCCTGTTTGTGGATGGTGAGCAATTCCTGCTCAAGGGCGATGCCCAGCCACTGGCGCCGCTGCTATGCGCCGCAGCCCGTATCGACATGGGGGCACTCTCCGGATTTGCTTCGGACCCGGCCCTGCTCGGATTGATGACGACCCTGTACAACCAGGGCTCCGTGTATTTCGAATAGGTACGTTATGACTGCCCGGATTCGCAAGTACAACTGGCAGCTGGCGCCCGGCCATATCCGGGAGATCCGCGAGCGCGTGTTTATCGAGGAGCAGCGGGTGCCGCCGGAGCTGGAGTGGGACGATACCGACGAGATTGCGGATCACTTCCTGGCGGTACTGCCTGACAACACCCCGGTGGGCGTTGCCCGACTGTTCTCAAGTCTTGACGAAACTGCGCACATCGGCCGCATGGCAATCCTGCCGGACTATCGGGGCAAGGGCATCGGACGGGCGCTGCTCCGCCATCTGCTGGCCGAGGCCGCGGGCCAGTATGATGAGGTCCGGCTGTCCGCCCAGGAACACGCGATTCCTTTTTACCAACGGTCCGGTTTCCATGTGTGCTCTGACGTCTACGACGATGCCGGTATTCCCCATTACGACATGCGCTGCCTTGCGCCGGAGCTCGCCATAGCCGCACTGGAGGAACGCGACCATCCCCTGTTGCTGGGAGAGGATCGGCAAAGCTGGCTGTTTGATAACGAGACCCGCATGCTGGCCCTGATGGACTCCCTGGCCGGTCAGGCGGGGCAGCGGATCTGGCTGTATGACCGGTTTTTGGATCACGACCTGTACGACCGTTTCCGGTTCCGGGAGCTGATTTCCGCCCTCGCCCGCCGCCACCGCCTCAGCGACGTCCGGCTGCTGATCCACGATGACAAACCCTTGGTCAAACGCCGTCACCAGCTGGTGGAACTGATGCGCCGCCTGCCCAGCCGAATCGAGCTGAAACTGGTGAACGACGACTATCCGGTGGAGGACCAGCCGTTCATGCTGATCGATCGGGAAGGCGTGCTATACCGCCACGACTTTTACAAGCCTGATGGCTTCTGCAACTTTTCCGATAGCGGTCGGGTGAGACTGCTATCGGAAGCTTTTCAGCGTATGTGGGATGCTGGCAGAAGCTCCCTTGAGCTGCGCCAGCTACCGCTCTGAATGTCAGACCTGCGGCAGGTCCGAGGATTCGAAGCGGGCACCGAACGGCGCGAACTCCTCATCCACTTCCTCCGCCACCTCGGCAATAAGCTTCCTCAGCCACTGGTGATCCGTGTTGTGCTGCAGTAAAGGGCTCCAGGCCATTTTCAGCTCAAACGGAGGTATTTCGAACGGTGGCACCTTGACCACCAGATTGGGGTTGTCCTTCTGCAGCCATGCCGCCCGTGACGGCAGGGTGGCAATCAGGTCGTGCTGCTCGGCCAGCAGCATAGCCACCTGGTAGTGGCGGGTGAACACGGAAATCTGCCGCTTGGCCCCCATGCGCCCGAGCGCCTCATCCACCCAGCCAAGACGCTGCACGTCTTTGGGATTCACCCCCACACCCACACCAAAACCGGTCTTGCTGACCCAGATATGGCTCGCCGCCAAGTAGGTATCCAGGGTGAACGGCTCTTTGAGGATCGGATTCCGGGCATTCATCAGGCAGGCAAAATACTCGGTCCAGAGCGTCTTCTGGTGAAACGACTGGGGAATCTTGTCGAAGCGGTTGATGGCCATATCCAGCCGCCCCTGCTCCACGTCCAGGAAGCTCACGTCACTTGGAGTCAGCACATCCAGGGTGACATGGGGCGCCTCTTGGCGGATCCGACGCAGGACCCGTGGCATCAGGCAGGACTCGGCGTAATCACTGGCCATGATCCGGAAAACACGATGGCTCTCCATGGCCGAGAATGGCGTTTTCTCCTGCACCGCCTGCTCGATATCCGACAGGATGCCTCGAACCAGCGGCTGCAGTTCCCTGGCTCGTTCCGTGGCGGTCATCCCTTCACTGGTTCTGACCAGCAACGGATCGGCAAAGAGATCCCGCAATCGACGCAGGCCGTTACTCATGGCAGGCTGGGTAATCCCCAGGTGGTTGGCCGCCTTGGTCACGTTGCGTTCCCGCAACAGCACATCCAGATACACCAACAGGTTGAGGTCGACACGTGAAAGATCCATCAGGCGCTCCGGCGTTGCGTCAGGGGAAAATGAGATAATGTGGGTCGCCAAACAATCACAACATTCACTACAATGATACCGTTTTGGCGGAGAATTCACAAAATCTATAGAACTGCTTGGCCGCGTCATCCAGGACACGGATTTCATTCGCCTTTTCTGCTACGCTTGCCCTCGCGTGCTGAATACTATCGGCAAACCGCAGTAGCCGGGCTCCGATGCTTAACCTGCCGGAAATAGAGACAGCAACTACCCGTGACCAACACCTTCAAGAAGCGACTTTCCTACAGGCTGACCCGAGACACCCTTCTCGTCGCCATGACGCTGGGGCTTGTGCTGAACCTGGTCCAGATCACCCTGGACTATTTCAGTGCCCGGGATGCCATGGAAGCGGAAATCAACGCACTGATCGAGATCAGTCACAGCCCGGCATCCCAGATTGCGTACAACATCGATGTCCGCCTGGCCGAGGAACTGCTTGATGGCCTGCTGCGCCATCCGGCCACCATCGATGCCCGTATCATCGACAGCGAAGGGCATACCATGGCGGCGGCCAATCAGAGTAGCCCTGAGTCTCCCTACCGCTGGCTCAGTGACCTGCTGTTCGGGGACAGCCGCTCCTTCAGCTCGGAACTCGAGGTGCGGCAGCTTGCCAACCTGCCCCTGGGGGAGCTCGTAGTCACCATTGATACCTTTCACTACGGACTGCAGTTCCTCAAACGGGCCACCTATACCCTTTTCAGCGGCCTGCTGAAAAGTCTGGCACTGTCGGGTGCCCTGCTGGCGATTTTCTACGTGGTACTGACGCGCCCAATGATGAACGTCATCGCTGCGCTGAGCCGGGTTTCTGCCGATTCCCCGGAAAAGATCCGACTGCCCACGCCCGCCCGGCATGAGCAGGACGAGATCGGCACCATGGTCGGCATCATAAACCAGCATCTGGAAACCATCGACTCCAGCCTGGAACATCTGCGAGACGCGGAGAGTGCCATCAAGAACTACTCCAATCAGTTGGAGCAGGAAGTGGCTGACCGTACCCGGGAAATCTCTGACAAGAACAAGGCGTTGCAGCGGGGCAACCGCGCCCTGGTGAGAGCCAAGGAAGATGCCGTCCGCACGGCACGGTCGCGGGCCAACTTCCTTGCCAGCATGAGCCACGAGATACGCACACCACTCAATGGTGTCTTGGGCATGCTGGGAGTCGCGCTTGAGGGCGAGCTGGACCCGGTTCAACGCAACCGGATCGAGATCGCCCTGAATGCAGGCGAAAGCCTGCTTGACCTGCTCAACGATATTCTGGATATTTCCAAGGTCGAGGCCGGCAAGCTCAATCTGGAAAATATTCCGTTCAGCATGCGCCACCTGATCGAGGAATCCGCGACCCTGCACTCCCAGCAGGCCCGGGCCAAGGGCATCGACCTGGTCAGCGAAATTGACCCGGAACTACCGGAAACCTTCCTGGGCGATCCCACCCGGACCCGACAGATTCTCAACAACCTGATCAGCAACGCCATCAAGTTCACTGATGCCGGGCATGTGAAGATCAAGGCTACCCATTCCGGGGGCAGTCTGCGCCTGGAAATCATCGATACCGGCATCGGAATGTCCCGGGAAGGGTTGCATCGGATCTTCTCGCCCTTCTCCCAGGCCGATACCGATACCACTCGCCTCTACGGAGGCACCGGGCTCGGGCTGACCCTGTGCAGGCAACTGGTGGAGCGGATGCGCGGGCAGATCATGGTGGATTCCCGGGAGGGCAGCGGCACCCATTTCACCGTCACCTTGCCCCTGCCCGTTCACGAGGAAACGGGCGCGGCGGTCGAATCGATTCCGGACAAACTCAGGCAGATTGGCGTTGCACTGTCGGTACCTCCAACTCATCCTCACCGTCTGGCACTGGAGACCCAGTTAAGGGCCTGGGGAATACCGGTCCGGGGCGCAAGCCGACATCCCGAGGGCATCCTGCTGTCTACGGTCGACGCCGGTGACACCGAAACCA
This sequence comes from Marinobacter sp., assembly GCF_046484525.1. Classification (GTDB taxonomy): domain Bacteria; phylum Pseudomonadota; class Gammaproteobacteria; order Pseudomonadales; family Oleiphilaceae; genus Marinobacter. Next base: position 22,743 of record NZ_JAWOIS010000063.1, on the reverse strand, counting down.
TGGCGTTTGCGGACAACTGGCCCGGGGAAGGTGTCATTCTCGCCGAGGCCAGAGGCAACAGCGTAGACGGCCATACAGACCACCAGATCCTGTCGCTCCCCCTGAGGCGGGCTGAGTTCTATCGATGCCTGTGCCGGGCAGCGGGACTGATACCGGCAGAAGATGCGCAGAAGCAGCCAACGGAAGTACCCACCGCTGCCACCCGACCCTTGCGGATCCTGCTGGTGGAGGACAATCAGGTGAACCAACTGGTCGCCAGCAGCCTGCTGAAAAAGCTTGGCCACCGCGTGGACCACGCCGAAAATGGCAAACGGGCACTGGAAGCCCTGAAGAATGCTGCCTATGATCTGGTCCTGATGGACTGCCAGATGCCGGTCATGGATGGTTATGAGGCCACCCGACAGATTCGCGAGAACCCGAACTGGAAAAGCCTGCCGGTGATTGCGGTCACCGCCAATGTCATGCAGGGCGACCGGGAGGATTGCATTGCCGCTGGCATGAACGACTACATTACCAAGCCCTACGACCGGGACGAGCTCCGCAGCACCATCAGTCGCTGGGCGCCCCGGGAGTAACACCCGGATTCCGGGGTACAAAACGGCTACAGCAACTCTTCAATATCCTTACGGATCGCCTCGGGTTTGGTAGTGGGCGGGTAGCGGCGGACAACCTGGCCGTTACGATCCACCAGGAATTTGGTGAAGTTCCACTTGACCTTTTCCGATCCCATCAGTCCCCGCGCTTCCTGCTTCAGGAACCTGTAAAGGGGATGAGCTCCATCACCGTTAACCTCTATCTTGGCAAACATGGGAAAATCCACGCCATAATTGAGGCTGCAGAACTGACTGATGGATTCGTCGGTTCCCGGGTCCTGGTTCATGAACTGATTGCAGGGAAACCCCAGAACTTCCAGGCCCCGCTCGTTCAGGTCTTTGTACAAGGCCTGAAGGCCCTCAAACTGGGGCGTAAACCCACACTTGCTGGCCGTGTTCACGATCAGCAGTACCTTGTCGCGGTAGGCCTCCATGCTCCGTTCGTTTCCCTGAATATCGCGGACGGTAAAATCGTAGATACTGGATTGCGCCATTCTGGTCTCCTTTGGTGAGCGCGAGGTCCCCGATTGTGACCAAGTCCGATGGAAAATAACACGCCGTTACAGGCCGCTTGATCACAAAACCGGCAACCCGCCTGAGGTTTACTCCCTAAATCCGCCACAATTCATCATAATTACCCTGTTGTAGCACACCTTCGCTCCGCTAGAATAAAGCCTTCCGTCAACCGGACGGCTGTGTATCCGCATTACCTCTCGAGGAACCTGAATCCATGCAGAACTACTACAAGTCCGCCAAGCTCGATAACGTCTGTTACGAAATTCGTGGAGTAGTCCTGCGTGAGGCGCGTCGGCTGGAAGAAGAGGGGCACCGGGTGCTCAAGCTCAACATCGGCAACCCCGCCGCGTTCGAGCTGGATGTGCCGGAAGAGATCCAGCAGGACGTGATCTACAACATGCACCAGGCCCAGGGCTATGTGGAGTCCAAAGGCCTGTTCTCTGCCCGTAAGGCGGTCATGCATTACTGTCAGCAACGCGGCATCGACAAGGTGGATATCGACGACATCTATCTCGGCAACGGCGTCAGCGAACTGATCGTGATGTCGATGCAGGCGATGCTCAACACCGGCGACGAAGTACTCATTCCGGCACCGGATTATCCGCTGTGGACTGCAGCGGTGACCCTGTCCAGTGGCAAGCCGGTGCATTACCACTGTGACGAGGAACAGAACTGGTTCCCGGATATTGACGATATCCGCAAGAAGATCACCCGGCGTACCCGGGCCATCGTGCTGATCAACCCCAACAACCCGACCGGAGCGGTCTATTCCACGGAGCTGCTGGAGCAGGTCATCGAACTGGCGCGCAAGCACAACCTGATCGTGTTGTCGGATGAGATCTACGATAAGATCCTGTATGACGGAACCCGGCACGTGTCCACCGCCTCCCTGGCGGATGACGTTCTGTTCTTCACCTACAATGGCCTGTCCAAGAATTACCGCGCGGCCGGCTACCGATCCGGCTGGATGATCATCAGCGGCGCTAAACACCGCGCCCCGGATCTGATGGAAGGCATCGAGATGCTTTCGAATATGCGCCTTTGCGCCAACGTACCGGCCCAGCTCGCCATCCAGACCGCCCTGGGCGGGTACCAGTCTATCGACGACCTGGTCGCCCCGGGGGGGCGCCTGTTCGAGCAGCGCGACACCGCTTGGCGGATGCTGAACGATATTCCCGGTGTCAGTTGTGTGAAGCCGGAGGGCGCCCTGTACCTGTTCCCGAAACTGGATCCAAAGAAGTTCCCCATCGTCAATGACGAGAAACTGGTGCTCGACCTACTGCTGCAGGAAAAGATCCTGCTGGTGCAGGGGTCGGCGTTCAACGTGGATGACAAGCAGCACCTGCGGGTGGTCTTCCTGCCACGAACGGATACGCTCGAGGACGCCATGGGCCGCCTCGGCAATTTCCTGAGCAAATATCAGCAGTAACGGACAATTTATGGCAGACATTCACGTCGAGGAATTCTACAAGGACGTCGCCGTCGCCCTGGTTCAGCTCTACGGCGTTTTCCCCCGCAGGGTGAACCTGTTTGTGGAAGACATTGCCGGGCCGGACGAGCCTGATGAGTTCGGTCTGCACAGCAAGCGGCACATGGCCTGTTTCGGTGCCCTGCTCTGGCTCGAGGAGGAAGGCTTGCTGCGCTATGTGGACACCATCCGGCAGGAAGCCCTCGACCAGGCTGTGCTGACCCGCGATGCCTTTATCAGGCTCAGCGCCCCGGCCCCTCAAGCCTTGGCCGATGCCGCCGGTGTACAAGTGGCGGAAACCGACAACCTGCCCCGGTCAGTCCGGCGGGACCTCTCCACCCATATTCACCTGATCCGCCAAGCGCTGAAGAGTGGTAACTCCGCCCACATAAGCCTGGTGGTGCAGGCTACCTTTTTTGCCGACAACAGCTACCATTAAATCGCGGTAATACTCTTGAAGCAGAGAACCCGGACCGCATCTTCCGGTCAGATGGGTGAATTGTGCCTTTGACTGAACTTTCAAGGAATTAACATGCGTATACTGCTGTTTCTGGCGACCAACCTTGCGGTCATTGTGGTGGCCAGTTTTACCCTGCGCTTGCTCGGTGTCGACAATTACCTTAACCAGCAAGGCATCGAATACGGCTCGCTGTTGGCGTTTGCCGCGGTGTTCGGCTTCGCCGGTGCCCTGATCTCCCTGTTCATTTCCAAGCCGATGGCAAAATGGAGTACCAAGGCACAGGTGATCGAATCCCCCCGCACCCCTGCCGAGCGCTGGCTGGTGGATACCGTGGCTGAACTGGCTCGGAACGCGGGCATCAAGATGCCGGAAGTGGCCATTTTCCCGGCATCCCAGTCCAACGCGTTCGCTACCGGCTGGAACAAGAATGATGCGCTGGTGGCCGTCAGCGAGGGCCTGCTGCATCGTTTCAACAAGGACGAGATCCGTGCCGTTCTCGGCCACGAAATCGGCCACGTGGCCAATGGCGACATGGTGACTCTGGCCCTGATTCAGGGTGTGGTGAACACGTTTGTCATCTTTGCGTCGCGAGTGATCGGTTCGTTTGTTGACCGGGTGGTGTTCAAGAATGAGCAAGGCCACGGTATCGGTTTCTTTGTGGTGAGCATTGTTGCTGAGATCGTTCTTGGCATCCTTGCGAGCACGATTGTGTTCTGGTTTTCCCGTCGTCGGGAGTACCGGGCGGATATTGCCGGCGCCCAGCTGGCGGGTCGTTCGGCCATGATCAATGCACTGGCGAGGCTGAAACAGGAAAGCGAGGTGCCGGATCAGATGCCAGATTCATTGCAGGCGTTCGGTATCAATCGCGGTGCACGGGCCGGTCTGAGTGCGTTGTTCATGACCCATCCGCCGCTGGAAGACCGTATTCGGGCTTTGCAGGAAGCGAATCTCTGATGAACTTTCGGGGGCCTGCCCGCATTGCTGGTGGGCCCCTCCTTCCGAAACACGCTCCTTGCGGCACCCCTCCGGGGTCCAGCCTGCAATCATAGATTGCAGTCGTTCGGCTGTCGCATGAAGCTTCGCTTCATAAGCGCTCGGCCTCACCCCTGTGACGCTTGAGCTCCGCCATCCATGGCTCCGCACAGTTTCGGAAGGAGGGGCCCACCAGCAACGCTACTGTCGAGCACGCCTCAAGTCCGATCGATCTTAGATCTTTAGCTTGAAACCAATCGCTCTGAAACTGTCCTGCAGGGACTTACTGGTTCCTTTCAGCTGGACTTTCAGACTGGAACATTCTCTTCTCACTGGATAGTCCCGGCGCAGCCGATCGAAGGCCGCTCCTCTCTCCTCGGCACTACCGTTCATGGCAAGACGCAGGCGGGCATCATCCTCTCGAGGGTCGTAACAGGCCCTGAGCGCGGTCTTGATCGCCTTGTCTTCGTCTGCAGCCGAGGTAAACGAAACCTTGCTTAAAGCCGGTTCCGGGAGGAACTGGCCGGCTTTTTTGCGGATCGGCAGGCCCAGGAAGGTGCTCAGGGCCTGATAGATCATTTCAGTGCCCTGAACCTTGCCCTCCAGGCTGTAACCGGCGATGTGGGGGGTTGCCAGCCAGGCCAGGTCCACCAGTTCCGGGTCGATTTTCGGTTCCCGCTCCCAGACATCCAGGGCAACGAGAGGCGGGTTGGCGGAGGTCAGGCGCTGTTTGAGGACGGAGGTATCGATTACCTCGCCACGGCCGGCGCTGATCAGGAGTTGGTCGGAGGTGAGTCCGGCGAGTTCGCGTTCTCCGATCATGTGGAATGTGGCGTGGGGGGTGTTCCGGGTCAGCGGGGTATGCAGGCTGACCACGTCGCATTCCATGGCTTCGTCCAGGCTGACGAATTCCGGGCCCTGTTCGCCTTCCCGTTCGGCTCTGGGCGGGTCGCACAGTCGGGTAGTGAAGCCGAGGCGTTCCAGCTTGGCTGCCAGCTCACCGCCGACGTTGCCGACACCGACGATACCGACACTCAGGTTCGTCCAGTCAGTCAGGCCACGCCTCTCTGCATAAAGTGAAAGTACCGAAAGAACGTATTCGACGACGCTGTTCGCATTGCAGCCCGGCGCGGCGGAGAAGCGGATGCCCTGTTCTTCCAGCCACTGGAGATCGACATGGTCGGTGCCAATGGTGGCGGTTCCGACAAAGCGGACCCGGCTGCCTTCCAGTAACTCGCGGTTAATTCGGGTTACGCTACGGACCAGCAGGATGTCTGCGTCGCGGACGTCATCCGGGCTCATGTTGCGGCCCGAAGCCCGGCGGATTTCGCCCATGTCTCCGAAGAAGGAGTCGAGTAACGGAATATTCTCGTCAGCTACGATCAGCATGGTCGTCTACGTCCTTCAGTTCCTGCGCTGGCGCTGGGAGCCGCGGCCGCCTTGGGGACGTCCACCGCCACTACTGCGGCGGCCACCGCGTTTTCGGGTGATAGCCGGTTTTTCCAGGGGGGCTCTGAGGGTATCGTCAGGAACTTCGGTTTTCAGCTTCTGGTTGATGTAGGTCTCGATCGCCGGGAGGGTGAACGAGTCGTCCTCGCCGGCCAGGCTGATAGATACTCCTTTACTGCCCGCACGACCGGTCCGGCCAATGCGGTGCACGTAGTCTTCCGCGTTGTCCGGCAGGTTGTAGTTGAACACGTGGGTGACGCCGTTGACGTGTATACCCCGGCCGGCCACGTCGGTGGCGACCAGTACCTGGATATTGCCTTTCTTGAACTGGTCGAGGGTGCGCAGGCGCTTGTTCTGGGCGATCTCGCCGGACATCAGGGAGACCTTGACCCCCTGGTTTTTCAAGTCTTCCTCGAGGTCCCGACACTGGTCCCGGCGGTTGGCGAAGACGATGGCCTTTTCCACTTCCGGGCGTTTCAGGTAATTAACCAGTACCTGGAGTTTTTCATCTTCGCCCAGCAGGTAGACGGTCTGTTCGACCCGTTCCGCAGTCTTCTGCTCCGGCTCGATTTCTACAAACTCGGCATTTCGGGTCCACGTGGACGCCAGGTTGAGCACGTCCTGGTTAAAGGTGGCGCTGAACAGGAGGGTCTGGCGATCGTCCTTAAGGGTGCACTTGCGGATGATCCGCTTCACATCTGGGATGAAGCCCATATCCAGCATCCGGTCGGCTTCGTCGAGGATCAGGATGTCCACCTGGTCCAGAAAGACATCCTGGGAACCCAGGAAATCGATCAACCGGCCCGGGGTGGCCACCAGGATATCCACAATTTCATTCTGGAGCTGATCCCGCTGTTTGTCGTAATTCATGCCGCCAACCACGGTGACAACGTTGTGCCCGGTGTACTGGCAAAGTTGCTCTGCGTCCTTGGCAATCTGCATCGCCAGCTCCCGGGTCGGGGCCAGCGCCAGTACGCGGGGCTCGGAGGCGAAGCGGTCTTTCTCGGGAATCGGTGTTTCCAGCAGTGTCTGGATGGCGGTGATCAGAAAGGCCGCGGTCTTGCCGGTACCGGTCTGGGCCTGACCAATCAGATCTTCACAGGCCAGCGTCCACGGGAGTGTCTCGGCCTGGATCGGCGTGCAGTATTCAAATCCGATGTTGGTTATGGCGTCCAGCAGGCGTTGATCAAGATTTAGGTCACTAAACTTCAGATCGCCGGTGTGTTTGGGGTCAGATGTCATACAGTCTCTGTATTCCTTACTCTGTCGGAAAGCGAATTGGGTGGAACCAGGCGTTGTACGTCCTGTTGCCAGGCGCTATCGAAGTTCCGGGCGGTTCCGTAAAAACTCTTCAGTGAATCAAAAAACTGCTGGCCCCGGGCTGGCAGGCCCTCTGCCAGGTAACGTTCGGCCTGAGCGAGGACATTGGCACGGAACCGCCGTTCATCGCAGGCCCCGTCTCCGGAGAGGTTGTCCACGCTGATGTGAAAGCACGAGCCGGCAGCCACCGAAAACAGCCATTCCTGGGCCTGGGGCTTTACTTCAACCTGCTCAAAGGCCCGCTGTTGTTCCGGCGTGCGACCATCCGGACAGTACCAGTAGCCATAGTCGTGAAGTGTGCGGCGATACTCACCGGCAATGCACCAGTGGCTTATTTCATGCAAAGCACTGGCATAATAACCGTGCGCGAATACGACCCGGGCGAGGCCGGACAGTCCCTCAGGGGGCAGGTACTCGGGTTCTGAGCCGCCCCTGACCAGAATCGTCCGGAACGGCTCCCGGAACAGGTCATTGAACAGCATGATAAGATCATTTGGACAGTGATTCATTGGATGGCTATTGTGCGACTTTAACGCAATCAATACCAGACCGGCGGGAACTTTACCCGCCAGCCGGTGTCCACTGCCCTCGAAGCTGGAATCGTCCACACACTTACAACCGGGAACTTGCACTGCAGATGACAACCCGCAGCCTTGCCGACCGCCCTTACCTGACTGCCTTCGCTATTTGTACCATCCTGGCAACATGCCTGGCTCTGCTTGCTTCTCCGGCCCATGCCCTTGGCAGCTCAGGTTCCGGTTCAGGCCTGTTCGGTGGCGACAGTGATTTTCTTCCGGTAGACGAAGCGCTGCCCTTCACCTACACCACCGATCAGGGCGCGGTTACCCTGAGCTGGAACATAACGCCCGGTCACTACCTTTATCAGAACCGTGTTGCCGTCACCTCGGCCACCGACGGCGTGACCGTGGGGGAACCATCCTTCTCGTTGCAGGGTGAAACCACCAACGACGAATTCTTTGGTGAAGTCACTGTTTTCTATGAGCCGGTTGAGGCTCGCGTGCCCGTCAACCTGCCGGAGGGTGCACGCGAGGCCACTCTCGAGGTCACCTACCAGGGCTGCGCCGAGGCCGGGCTGTGCTACCCGCCTCAGACCCGGGAGGTACTTTATTACCCCGGCGGTTCTGATGCTGGCACTGGCTCTGCGGCAACTGCGACGAGCAGCGCGACCGGATCTGCATCTGCCGCAGGCGCTGCCAGGTCCGTCGATACCAACTCGGCCACCGGCCTGGCGGGTTTCCTCTCCGAGCAATCTGTCCTGATCATTGCCGGTCTGTTTTTCCTGCTGGGCCTGGGGCTGACCTTCACGCCCTGCGTCCTGCCCATGGTTCCCATCATCTCCACCCTGGTGTCAGGTCATAATACCCGCACCACGGGCCATGCCCTTATGCTCTCGGGGAGCTACGTACTGGGTATGGCGCTGACCTATGCCGCTGCCGGCGTCCTGACCGGATTGCTGGGCGCCAGCTTCAACCTGCAGGCCCAGTTGCAGTCCCCGTGGGTTCTGGGCGTCTTTGCCACGCTGTTCGTAGTGTTTGCACTGTCCATGTTTGACCTGTTCGACATCCAGCTGCCGCGTTTCGTCCGGGATTCCCTCAACAACGCCAGCCACAAGCTCACCGGGTCCCGGGTCGCAGGCATTTTCGGCATTGGGGCCCTGTCGGCGCTGATCGTTTCGCCCTGTGTCTCGGCACCACTGGCGGGCAGCCTGCTGTACATTTCCACCACACAGAATGCAGTCACCGGCGGTGTCGCCCTGTTTGCGCTCGGTCTGGGCATGGGTGTCCCGCTGATTCTGGTTGCGGTTGGCGGCCGTAAGCTACTGCCCACCACCGGCCACTGGATGACTGCCGTCAAACACTTTTACGGCGTGATGCTGCTGGCGGTGGCCATCTGGCTGGTGGAACGACTCGTTCCGGCCTGGGTGGCACTGACCCTCTGGGGTTTGCTGATTGCCATTACCGGGGTCCAGCTCGGCGCCTTTGACGCCGCCAAGGCCGGCTGGCAAAGGACCCGCAAGGGAGTGGGACTGATCATGTTCGCTTATGGCGTGGCACTGCTTGCCGGGGCCGTCGGTGGCGCCAACGACCCACTCAAACCCCTGGCACCATTCACGGTGGCCTCGTCGACACCCTCAGTTCAGGCGGCCAGCAGCCACGCCGAGTTCCAACGGGTCGAGGAACCAGCGGAAATCCGGAGGCTGTTGCAGGCTGCCCGGGACCGGAATCAACCGGTCATGCTCGACTTCTATGCGGACTGGTGCATTTCCTGCAAAGTCATGGAGCGCAACGTCTTCAGCGATGCCCAGGTTGGCCAGGCACTGTCATCCTATACGCTGTTGCAGATCGACATGACCCGGAATACGCCCGAGCAGCAGGCCTTGCTGAACGAACTTGGCCTGTTCGGACCACCTGCGATCCTTTTCTTCCAGGCTGATGGCGACGAACTCGAAGACCAACGAATCCTCGGCGAGATGGATAAGCGGGAATTTCTGACCCACCTTGAGCGATTACCGATCCGGACCTGACGGCCGGATCATCCGCCACGACGAATCAGGTAGACGAACTCCCCCTTCTGCTCCGCCTGGCTCACCAGTTCGTGCCCGAGGAACTGGCAGAATCGAGGAATGTCCCGGGTGGTGGAAGGGTCGGTCGCCACCACACGCAGAACGCCGCCGGGCTCGACGTCGTTGATGCGGTTGTGGAGCATCATGACCGGCTCCGGGCAGAACAGGCCCCGGGCATCAAGTTCGGCGTCAAATTCAGTGGCCGTCAAACGATCACTCCTTCTGGTTAAGCTGATTTTTCAGAAATACGTGCTAAATTCCTGTTTATAACAGGTAAAAATATACGGAGGAAAACCATGATACGGGTTTTGATCGAGCGCCATATCGCCGAATCCCTGGAAGAAGCCTATGAACAGCGGGCCCGTCTGGTGCTACAGCAGGCTGTGGCGGCGCCGGGCTTCATCTCCGGCGAGACCCTGGTCGACAGCCACGACTCCAATCACCGGATCACCCTGGCCAACTGGCGCTCGGAAGCCGACTGGGACCGCTGGTACCGCTCCCAGGAGCGTCGGGACGTGATGGCAGAACTCGTCCCGATGATGGACAAGGAAGAAGCCATCACGGTGCTTCAGCAGAACGCGATCTGATTCCCTCTGATTGCCCCTGGCCCTTTCGGATCAGCTCGTGCGTTCGATGAAACAGGTGATCTCTTCCCTGTCATGATACAGGTGGCGGGCGCGCATTCGGAAGCCGACGCCCGCCCGGGTCAGCCCCTCCTCAATGATTTCCCGGCAGATCAGCCACTCTTCATACCGTTTTTTCATGGGCAGCTTCAGGTTAAACACGGTAAACCGGCATAAACCGGAACCCACCCAGTCCACCGACAGGCGTGCCGTCTTTCTGGGCTGATCAACAATATCGCAGACCATCCAGTCGATACCGCGCTTCGGCCGCCAGCCATAGCCGTCGGCACGAACATGTTCAACCTGACCAGAGGCCATCAGTTCCGGGTCCATCGGGCCATTATCCACCGCAGAAACCAGCATGCCCTGACGGACCAGTTGCCAGGTCCAGCCACCAGGCGCAGCGCCCAGGTCCGCGGCTTTCTTTCCGCCCCCAAGATACTCCAGCTCCTGTTCAGGAGGCAGGAACACCTTCCAGGCTTCCTCCAGTTTCAGTGCCGAGCGGCTTGGAGCCGACGCCGGAAGCCGAAGCCGTGGGATGCCACCCGCGAAGCGGGCCCGGTTAGCCCGGAGACTGAAGCCAACCACCGCATGGCTGAAATCCGGCAGGAAAATCTCCAGCCGGGCAGGCGTGTCCGCTTCTACGTCCTGCAGGAGCCCTGCGCCCCTGAGTCCCTTTGACAGAGGTGCCACCCACTTCCGGGCAAAGTTGCCCAGATCCTTGTCAGCCTTGTTTTCCAGCAGGCGGACTTCCACCCGGGCACACTCCGGCCAGCCACCTTCTATCTGTCGAAGCCCTTCAATGACCGCACCTACCCGATCTTCTGGCGGCAGCTCCAGCCGGCCAAGCACCACCAGCCAGTCCCGCACAAACACCAGGCTCTCGAGCCTGACCCGAGCCAACAGCTCCTTGGCAGGCTCCGGCCCCGGCAGAGAAAACCAGACAATCCCCTCGCCCCTGACCGGCTCAAAAAAACCATAAATACCTGATTCCATAGCAGAATCGGTAAGTTCGCGCCCGGCCTCGGTCTCGAAGCCGGGCCGACAAAATGCGAGAATCTGTTCCATGTTGCCCCTGTAGCGGACTCCTGCCTGAACCCCGCAAATTTGAACCTGTTTAACAGTGAAAATAGTGTATGTTGGCTACACTTCCAGCTCACTTTCTTGCTGGAAGCGCTGAATGCCACTTCTGACCCGGCTTATGTCTGCAGCCACGATCTGCTGCCTGTCTGCCCTGGCCTGGGCCAATCACCCCCCCACTCCGGGCACATGTCCGGTGTTGGATGTCGCAGACGACAGCGCCCGGCACAACCTGATGGACTATGTCTGTTATCACAGCGCCGATCCGGGGGATCGCGCCCACCAGGCTATATCCCCGGAAGACCTGCCGCGGTCACTGGCCTGGACCGCGGCTGACGGCCATGACCTGGTATTCAGCCACACAGAATCGGTGTACTGGCTGAACCTGCAACTGAATAATACCGCGAATACCCGGGGGTTCTGGTACCTCAAGCTGGATTACCCGCTGCTCGATGAGGTGACATTCTGGACCTCCAGTAGCGATGGCACCACCCGGAAACTGGCAACCGGCGACCAATACCCGTTTACATCCCGGGGCATAGATTATCGGTATTTCCTGCTGCCCGTCACCCTCGGGGCGCAGGAGCTGCTTGGTGTCACGATCCGCATCCGCAGCAGTGGCGCGCTCAACGTTCCCCTGTCCCTGGAAACCCCGGCCGAGGTCATCTCCACCAGCAACCACCTGACCCTGACCCACGGGCTGTTCTACGGAGCGCTGGCGATCTTTGCCGCCTTCAATCTGCTGCTATTCTTCAGTTCCGGGACTGTCTACTACTTCTACAATGCCTTTTACATGGCTGCGATGGGTCTGTTCCTGTTTGCCATGGGCGGTTTCGCCAACCAGTATTTCTGGCCCGAGAGCGCCGGCTTTGCCAACACCTCGATTCCTCTGGCCCTGGGACTGTGCGCCCTGGCCATGACCCTGTTCGGTCGGTCTTTCCTGGAAGTGAGGCCGAATACCCTCGCCAACACCACCCTCAAGGCCCAGGCCTGGTTCTGTATGGTCTTTCTGGCACTGACCTTCATTCTGCCCTACAACAAGACCATCATCCTGAATACGGTTCTGGCCCTGAGCGTCATCGCCAGCCTTCTGATCTCAGCAGGGATTCGCTGGCGCCAGGGTTATCAACCAGCTATCTGGTACCTGCTGTCATGGATGGTGATGCTGGCCGGCGCACTGATCTATGCACTGGCAGCTTTCGGCTACCTCGCCGACTTCCTGGCCCGGGAATCGCTGATGCAGGTAACCATCGGCGGTCAGGTCCTTCTTCTGAATTACGCCATGGTCCAGCGCTGGCGCCTGCTGAATCAGAAACTCCTCGAGGTGGAGCACAAGGCCCGCACCCAGTTGGAATTCAAGGTTCACGAACGCACCTCGCAGTTGCGCAACGCCATGCGGGAACTGGAAAAAGCCAACCGGAAACTGGCGGCACTAAGCCTGAACGACCCGTTGACCGGCCTGTATAACCGCCGGCATCTGGACAACATTCTTCCGGAACTTTGTGCCGAGGCCAAGAGGACCGGGCAACCCCTGGCTCTTGCCCTTATCGATGCCGACCGGTTCAAGGCGGTGAACGATAGCTGGGGACATGGTTTCGGGGACACCTGCCTACAGCTGATTGCCGATATCCTCTCCCGACATGTGAAACGGCCGAGGGACATAGCCATCCGCTTTGGTGGCGAGGAATTCGCCGTCCTGCTGCCCGGCGCCGACAGCAAAGGCGCCCGCAAGGTGTGCCAGGCGATACTCGATGAGCTTCGGAACACACCGCTGGAAACCCCTGACGGCAAGACTCTCACCATGACCCTGAGCGCAGGCGTAGCGGAATTCACGGCCCCGGAGGACCAGAGCTCGCTGTTCCACCGGGCGGATAATGCGCTCTACCAGGCCAAGGCCTCCGGACGTGACCGGGTACAGTTCGCAGAGACCAGGCTTGCTAACTCGGGCGTACCCGCGATTCAATGAATGTCCGGACGTGGCTGGCAGCCTGGTAGATCAGATCCTGCCGGATTTCGGTCTGCCGGGCCAGCGGCTGAAAGTCGTGGTTACCACCGTCCAACCACACCAGCTGGCAGGCCCCGAGGTCCTTTTGTCTTTCAGCCACCTCATCGGGCTTACCGAATGGATCCCGGGTTCCCTGAATCACCAGCATGGGGCACTCAATCCGGCGAAAATGGTCAATACGCCAGTTATCCGGTTTTCCCGGGGGATGGAACGGATAACCGAAACACACTACCCCGTCGATCCCACTCTCTTCCGCTGCCAGGAAACTGGCCATCCGCCCGCCCATGGATTTGCCGCCAACAAGAATCGGGCATACCTCCCCAGCCTCCGTCCGGACCTGCGCAAGAACCTCGCGAAAACTCTCAAGAAGCCGGGGCTGCCGGTCTGGCGGCCGTTTCTTGCCATCCTGCCGGCGCTTCTGCATATACGGAAACTCGAATCGCACCGCGGCGACCCCTTCCGCATCCAGCGCTCCGGCCAGTTCTTCCATGAACGGAGAATCGGCCGGTGCGCCGGCACCATGCGCCAGAATCATTACGACTTTCGGCTGATTTTCGTAGTGATTGCTCTTAATCAATTCCACTGAATTCACCTCTGCCAGATCAGGGACTATCATAGCCGGAGCAAGCAGCAATTTCCCGGGGCGCAACCTCATCTTAGAGAATGATTCACATGCTCGCCATGTCGCTGATTTCGGTGAATTTGACAGATATCATGAGTTGACCTGAGTCATTGCAAACAGCTAATGGTTTCTCCATACTTGCGCCCGCATAATTTCCCATCTTAAACCCATTGGTAAGGCTATGAGCACAGTAAATGCAAACCTGACATACAACTACAAGGTGGTGAGACAATTCGCCATCATGACAGTGGTATGGGGTATTGTAGGAATGGCTATGGGTGTGCTGATCGCAGCGCAGCTCGTCTGGCCATCCCTCAACCTCGACCTGCCCTTTACCCACTTCGGCCGGCTCCGGCCGCTGCATACCAACGCCGTTATCTTCGGCTTTGGTGGAAGTGCCTTGTTTGCCACCGCCTATTACGTCGTACAGCGTACGTGTCAGGCCCGCCTGATCTCGGACGGCCTGGCGGCGTTCACGTTCTGGGGCTGGCAGGCAATCATTGTGGCAGCAGCGATTACCCTGCCAATGGGCTTGACATCAACCAAGGAATACGCGGAACTCGAATGGCCGATCGATATCGCCATCGCGGTGGTCTGGGTAACCTATGCCATTGTCTTCTTCGGGACCATTACCAAGCGCAGCACCCCGCACATCTATGTGGCTAACTGGTTCTATGGCGCTTTCATCATCACAGTTGCGGCTCTGCACATCGGTAATAACATGGCCCTGCCAGCCACGGCCTTCAAATCCTATTCCGCATACGCCGGCGTGACCGACGCCATGATGCAGTGGTGGTACGGCCACAACGCCGTAGGCTTCTTCCTGACCGCCGGCTTCCTGGGCATGATGTACTACTTCGTCCCCAAGCAGGCCAACCGCCCGGTCTATTCCTATCGTCTCTCCATCGTTCACTTCTGGGCGCTGATCGCGACCTACGTATGGGCCGGTGGTCACCACCTGCACTACTCCGCGCTGCCGGACTGGGCCCAGACCGCAGGCATGGTTATGTCCCTGATCCTCCTGGCTCCATCCTGGGGCGGCATGATCAACGGCATGATGACCCTGTCCGGTGCCTGGCACAAACTGCGTACCGACCCGATCCTGCGCTTCCTGGTGGTCTCCCTGTCTTTCTATGGCATGTCCACCTTCGAAGGCCCGATGATGTCTATCAAGACGGTCAACGCGCTGTCCCATAACACGGACTGGACCATTGGCCACGTTCACTCGGGTGCCCTGGGCTGGGTTGCCATGATCAGTATCGGTGCGGTCTATCACCTGATTCCCAAGCTTTGGGGTTTGCAGGCCATGTACAGCACGGCTCTGATCAACGTGCACTTCTGGCTGGCGACCGTCGGAACTGTGCTTTACATCGTTGCCATGTGGGTTAATGGCATCATGCAAGGCCTGATGTGGCGCGCGGTGAACGAGGACGGCACTCTGACCTACAGCTTCGTGGAAGCTCTGGAAGCCTCCTATCCGGGTTACTTCGTCCGCTTCCTCGGTGGCGTTATCTTCCTGACCGGTATGTTGCTGATGGCTTACAACGTGTATATGACCGTTCGTCAGAAAGAAGCGGTTGCAGCTGACAATGCTGCGGCTCAGGCGGCGTAACGGGAGAGAGATCAGATGAAACACGAAATTATTGAAAAGAATATTGGTCTGATGATCATCCTGATCATCCTGACCATCAGTGGTGGTTTCCTGGTGGAAGTGGTGCCCCTGTTCTTCCTGAAGCAGACCAACGAGCCGGTCGAGGGCCTCGAGCCACTGTCCGCGCTTGAGCTGGAAGGCCGTGACATCTACATCCGTGAGGGCTGCCACGTGTGCCATACCCAACAGATCCGTCCGTTCCGGGCGGAAACCGAGCGCTATGGCCACTACTCCGTTGCGGGTGAGTTCGTTTACGATCGCCCGTTCCTGTGGGGCTCCAAGCGTACCGGTCCGGACCTGGCCCGCGTTGGCGGTCGTTATTCTGATGCCTGGCAGCGTCAGCATCTGTATAACCCGCGCAGTGTGGTTCCGGAGTCCAACATGCCGGCGTTCCCCTGGCTGTTCGAGAACCGTGTCGATCATGACAGCATCGATGAGCGGATGAAGACCCTGCAAACACTCGGGGTGCCCTATACGGACGAGCAGATTGCCGCTGCGTCAGCTGACATACAGGGTACATTCGAAATCGAAGCGCTGGTCGCGTACCTGCAACAGCTGGGTACCGTGATTTCAGGCAAACGGTGATCCCATGGATATCAATGAGCTACGCGGCATTCATACCTTTCTGGTAATGGCGGTCTTCCTCGGCATCGTCTGGTGGGCCTACAGCGCCCACCGCAAGAAGGCCAATGACGAAGCGGCGCACCTGCCGTTCGATGATGAAGACGTGGACAAGCGTACTCTCGAACAGGAAAAGACGGAGAAGAAACAATGAGTACCTTCTGGAGCATCTGGATCAGTGTGATCGTGCTCGGTACTGTATTTGGCTGTGTCTGGCTGCTGTGGGCAACCCGCAAGAACCAGACCACTGATGTCGAAACAGACCGGACCATGGGCCATTCCTTCGATGGCATTGAGGAATACGATAACCCGCTGCCCAAGTGGTGGTTTTATCTGTTCATGGCAACCTGTGTGTTTGCCCTCGGTTACCTGGCACTGTACCCGGGCCTGGGCAACTACAAGGGCCTGCTGGACTGGACTTCCACCAATCAGTGGGAAGCGGAAGTGGCCGCGGCGGAAAAGAAATACGGCGAAATCTATGCCCAGTACGGCAACACTCCGGTTCCCGAGCTGGCAACCAATGACGACGCCCTGAAGATCGGTCAGCGTCTTTTCGCCAACAATTGCGCTGTCTGTCACGGCTCTGCTGCACGTGGCCAGGTTGGCTTCCCCAATCTGACCGACGACGACTGGCTTTACGGCGGCACGCCTGATGCCATCCTGGCAACCCTGCACAATGGCCGCATGGGCAACATGCCCGCCAAAGGTACCATGCCCGGAATGACCAACGAACAGGTCGATCAGGTGGTAAACTATGTGCTGAGCTTCAGTGGTCGGGAAATGGATGCCGAGGCAGCCAAGGCCGGCGCCCAGGTATTCCAGCAGGCCTGCGTAGCCTGTCATGGACCGGACGCCAAAGGCAATCAGGCGATGGGCGCCCCCAACCTGACTGACAACACCTGGCTCTACGGCTCCACGTATGACTGGATCAAGGAAACCGTCATGAACGGTCGCCAGAACCAGATGCCGGCCCAGGCTGGACGTCTGTCCGAGGATCAGATCCAGATCCTGGCAGCTTACGTGTACAGCCTGTCCAACTGAGAATGATCCGGCCAGGGCTCCTGCCCTGGCCCGGTCTTTTCAACCCTGTGTCTGCCCCTGCGGCCACAGGCTTGAGAAGATCAGCAGACCCTCCGAGGCCCGCTCCCCCGCTTTTCCATTTCATCGGGAGGTTACGATGAGCAGTGAGATTCCGGTCAAACAGGTTGACCCTTCGTCTGATTCCTCCAACAAGAACAAAAAAGCCGAGACCGTCGAGCTCTATGCGAGTCGAAAGAAAATCTATGTCAGGGAAGTGAAAGGCTTCTTCCAGCGTATCCGGAATGTGAGCCTGACCCTGCTGATGGGCATGTACTTCCTTTTCGTCTGGATCACCATCGACGGTCAGCCACTGATCCACTTCGACCTTCCGGCGCGGGAATTCCACCTCTACGGCATGACCTTCTATCCCAAGGATTTCATCCTGCTATCGGGCCTGCTGATTATCTGTGCTTACGGCCTGTTCTTCATCACCACCCTGTTCGGCCGGGTCTGGTGTGGCTATACCTGTCCGCAAACGGTGTGGACCTTCATCTTCATGTGGGTTGAAGAGCGGATCGAGGGCAGTCGCAACAAGCGGATGAAGCTCGACAAGGCCCCGAACTCCGGTCAAAAGATCGCCAAGAAATCCGCCAAACACACGGTCTGGCTGCTGATTGCTCTGGCAACCGGTCTCACGTTTGTCGGGTATTTCTACCCCATCCGGGAACTGATTGCAGACCTATTTACCCTGCAGGCCAATGGCTGGGCCTATTTCTGGGTGGCATTCTTCACCGTCGCCACCTACCTGAACGCTGGCTGGATGCGTGAACAGGTATGCCTGTACATGTGCCCGTATGCCCGCTTCCAGTCGGTCATGTTCGACCCGAACACCCGGGTGGTTTCCTACGATCCGAACCGTGGCGAGCCCCGGGGCGGCCGCAAGAAGGGCGTTGACCCGAACGAACTGGGCCTCGGCGACTGCATTGACTGTGGCCAGTGTGTCCAGGTCTGCCCCACCGGTATCGATATCCGGGACGGCCTTCAGTACGAGTGTATTGGCTGCGCCCTGTGTATCGACGCCTGTGACGAGGTCATGGAGAAAATGAACTATCCCAAGGGCCTGATCCGGTACACCACCGAGAATGAGCTGGAGGGCAAGCAATCCAAGCTGCTTCGCCCCCGTACCTTCGGCTACGGCATCATGCTGGCACTGATGATTTCAGCGATCATCTTCACCATTGCTACCCGGGTGCCGGCCCAGATGGATGCCCTGCGTGACCGGGGCGCACTTTACAGCTTCAATGGCCAGGGGCGGATTGAAAACTCCTATACCCTGAAAATTGCCAACATGACCGAAGTGCCTCAGGTCTTCTCCATCTCCGTGAGCGGCCTTGAGGGCATCCAGATCCTGACCGACACCAGGGTAACCGTTGAAAGTGGCGAGAACCGCTCGTTACCGACCGTCGTGGACGTTCCACCGGAAGCCATCTCCGAATCCAACAACGAGATCAGGTTCCAGGCGGTATCCGAAACAGATTCGTCACTGAAACTTGAAACTGAAAGCCGGTTTGTCGGTCCAACGCGCTGATTTGTTGAATTGGCCCCGACACACCGGCTAGAAAAGAGATGAAGCATTATGAGTGAACACGCTCCGGTTGCACCTTGGTACCGCCAGCCCTGGTTCTGGTTCCTGACCATTTTTCCGCTGGCGGCTATCGTCTGGTGTACCGTCATGATCGTTGTCGCCAGCAACATGAAGGACACCATGGTGACGGATGACTACTCCAAGGAAGGGCGAGGCATCAACCTTGCCATTGCCCGTGACCAGCAGGCCTATGAGATGGGCATGGTTGGTGAAATGAGCTTTGACAAGCGTGAGGTTACGCTGAAGCTCAATACCGAGGAGGGTCCGGCACAATTTCCCTATGTGATCCTGAATCTGTTCCACCCGACTCTGGCCGAACGGGACCGCACCATCCAGTTCCGTAACGAAGGTGGCGGGTACTTCTCCGGCACCATGTACCAGGACATTGAAGGCCGCTGGTATTACGACCTGCAGGGGCCTGATAACAAGTGGCGCCTGAAAGGTGAAGCCTGGCTGCCGGCAAAAGATGGCCTGACCATTCGGGCGGAAAAACCCGTCAAGGGGTGAGTACACTGGATTGTTTCCATTGCGGTGAACCAGCCGAGGGGAATCCGCCGATCACGCTGGAGCTTGAAGGCAACACAAGGCATTTTTGCTGTCAGGGCTGTAAAGCGGTTTGCGAGACCATCCACAATGAGGGTCTCACCGGCTTCTACGACTTCCGGACAGAACCGGCGGTAACACCCCGGGAACTGTCTTCCTCGGAGCTCACTCGTCTGCGGGAGCTGGACCACCCGCTGGTCCAGCAATCCTTTGTCTCGCCCGTCAAAAGTGGTCAGGAAGCAAACCTTCTGATTGGCGGTATCACCTGTGCCGCCTGTATCTGGCTGCTTGAAAACCACATGAAGAAACAGCCGGGAGTACAGAGCTTCTCGGTGAACCACACGACCCAAAGGGCACGCCTGGTCTGGTCGCCGGATCAGGCGAAGCTGAGTGACCTGCTGATCGCGATCCACCAGCTCGGTTACACCGCCCGTCCCTACCAGGCCGATGAGATCGAGCAACAGTTAAAAGCGGAACACCGCTCGATGCTCATCCGGCTCGCGGTGGCCGGCATCGGTTCCTTCCAGAGCATGATGCTGGCGTTTCCGCTGTATTTCGAACTGGTCAATGATCTTTCACCAGAATTTGTCTCCTTTTTCCGATGGTTCAGCCTGCTGGTTGCCACTCCGGTGGTGCTGTACAGTGCCCGGCCGTTTTTCCGCAATGCACGTCGTGATCTCCGGACCAGGCATCTCACCATGGACGTACCCATCGCCATCGCCATCGGTCTGGCCTATGCCGCCAGCGCCTGGGTGACGGTATTCAGCGGTGATGAGGTCTATTTCGAATCGGTGTGCATGTTCACCTTCTTCCTGTTGCTTGGTCGCTATGTGGAAGTCCAGGCCCGCTACCGGGCCGGCCTGACCGGCAATGCCCTGGCCGGATTCCAGCCGGCGGTTGCGGCGAGGGTGAACGGTGAGAAAACCGATATAGTTCCGGCCCACGACATCCGGCCCGGCGACGTGGTCCGGGTGCGGCCTGGCGAAACCCTGCCTGTAGACGGAAGCATTGTTCGGGGCGAATCCACCCTCAACGAGGCGGCATTGACCGGAGAATATCTGCCGGAGTCGCGAGGCCCCGGCGACAGGGTCCACGCCGGTAGCATCAACGGCGAGAACCCCCTGGATGTACTGGTGGAAAAATCCGGCGCCCAGACCCGGCTCTCGGGCATCCTGCGGGTCCTCGACCGGGTCCAGTCGGAGAAACCGCCGGTTGCCAGAATGGCTGACCGGATCGCGGGCAAGTTTGTTGGCCGGGTATTGATCCTGGCCCCGCTTGTGTGGATCGGCTGGTGGCTGGCCGGAGCAGACAACGCGTTCGATATCACTCTCTCAGTGCTGGTGGTAACCTGCCCGTGTGCTCTGTCTCTGGCCACACCGACCGCCATCACCGCGGCGACCATCCGTCTGCGGAAACTGGGGTTCCTGCCGACCCGGGGGCACACCCTGGAGTCCATGAATACCGTCGATACGGTCATCTTCGACAAGACCGGCACGCTTACACGGGGCGAACTGAGCCTGGTGGGCCAGCAAAGTGTTGGCAGCCTCGATGACAACACTTGCCTGCGCCTGGCCGCCGGCCTGGAAAAATTTTCCGAGCACCCCATCGCCCGAGTCTTCCACGACCGCGCGGCAACGGCCATGCAAGGCGTCCGCAATCATCTCGGCGGCGGCCTGACCGGGCAGTACGGGGAACATAACTACGCCATCGGCCATCTGGATTTTGTGGCGAAACACACCAACGCCCCTGTGCCGGAACGTGGTCAGCATACCGGAATGGAAATCTGGCTGGCCTCCGAAGCCGAATGGCTGGCCTGCTTCCGGCTCGACGACCAGCCCCGGGAGGATGCTGCCGAAACGATCAGGGCCTTGCAGGATCAGGGCATCCGTACCATTCTGCTCAGTGGTGACCGAAGTGGCCACGTGGCCCGTGTCGCCGAGGCACTGGGTATCACCGAAGCCATTGGGCAGGCATCGCCGGAGCAGAAACTGGAAGTGCTGGAAAAGCTCACCGGCGAAGGGCGCCATGTGATGATGGTCGGCGACGGTCTGAACGACCTGCCCTCCATGGCCGGAGCCGGCCTCTCGGTGGCCATGGGAAGTGCCGCCGACCTGACCCAGCTGAAAGCTGATGCGGTTCTTCTGAATGGCCAGCTCATGCAGTTGGTGGAAGCGCTCAATACCAGCCGGCAGACCCGCCGGGTCATCCGTCAGAACATGATCTGGGCCCTGGCCTATAACCTGTGCGCCCTGCCTCTGGCTGCGGCCGGCCTGGTCCCCCCGTGGCTTGCCGCCATCGGCATGTCCGCCAGCTCATTGATTGTGGTGCTTAACGCGCTCAGATTGGGCGCCAGCCCCGACCAGGCCCCGACGGAACCAACACCGGTTGGTACTCGGGCATTGTCCTGATAACGTAAAAGACACACTTCATGATGAGGTAAGTGCCGTGCAGATTGTAATGGTCCTCGTGCCATTGATGCTCATTCTGGTTGCCGTGGGAATTGCCCTGTTTGCCTGGGCGGTCAAGAACGGCCAGTATGACGACGTGGAAGGCCCGGCTCATCGCATCCTCTATGATGATGACAAGGACATGATTCCCCGGGAAGCCAGAACCGACAAACCTGAACAGGAAGGTGAAGAACCGGAGCAGAGTACCGGGGAGGAAGACCGGGACAGTACCGGGCCGAAGAGCTGATGACAGCAGACCTTTACCTGAGCTATCCCAGCGCCTTTCTCATCGGGCTGCTCGGCAGCACCCACTGCCTGGGCATGTGTGGCGGCATCAGTGCCTCCCTCTCCATGGCCCTGCCAGTGGGCCGGGGATTCCGCTTTCGCCAGTCGCTGATGCTGCTGGCCTTCAATTTCGGAAGAATCGGAAGCTATACCCTGATCGCGGCACTGATCGCGGTGCTCAGTACCGGGGCCGCCAGCCAGTGGACTTTGGCAGGGATCGTGCTGCGGACCATCGCGGGGCTTCTGCTGATTTTCATGGGCCTTTCCATGGGGCAGTGGTGGCAGGGTATCCGCTACGTGGAGAAGATCGGCGCTCCGGTCTGGCAGAAGCTCTCGCCCCTGACCCGACGCCTGATGCCGATCCACCATCCGGGCCAGGCGCTGGCACTGGGCGCACTCTGGGGCTGGCTGCCCTGTGGCCTGGTATACAGCACCCTGGGATGGGCTGCGCTACAGCCTACCGTTACTTCGGCTGCTCTGACCATGTTCTTCTTTGGTCTCGGCACCCTGCCTTCCATGCTGGCGACCGGCTATGCCGCCAGTTGGGTGCGCGGCCTGCAAAAACACCAGGCTGTCCGGAAAGCCAGTGGTGCCTTGCTCATCCTTTTCGGAATCTGGACCCTGCCGTTGTTCTGATCAGAACCCGACTGCCTAGTGTCCCGTCTGGTTAATTCGCTGACCTACTGAGCCACTGAGAGCCTTGAGAGCAAGGCGCGATGGCGAAGGTTTGGTGGTTCCAAATCGAGTCAGAGCAACGCAGCTATCAAGGCTCTCAGTGGCTCCCGAAGGGCGCGGCGCTGGGGCCCCTGACCGATGTTGCCAGCACTTGATGTGGAACC